>NZ_JAUYFA010000090.1 GCF_030691135.1 Phreatobacter sp. | reverse complement strand
CTCGGGCGGGATGTCGGGCGAGGTGACGAGGGTCAGCAGGTAGAACAGCTTCAAGAACGGAAAGAAGATAGAGAACAGGAACAGCACCACCGTCAGGAAGTACTCCTGGTTCTCGAACAGCGCCCATATGATGGTCGCGATCGAGTGCTCGTTGGTCCACACGTAGACGGTTGTGAAGCGGATCACCGGCAGAATGATGCCAAGCGCGAAGAACACCGTCGCCAGGATGATGAGGAAGCTCAGCACGAAGTTGCGGAACGGCGAGAGCGGCTTCGTCATCACCGTTTGCGTTTTGGGCTCCCCGAGGGCCGCGAGCCCCTCGGTGCGCAGCCACGCATAGGACAAGATCATCAACACGACGGCGGCGGTGAAGAAATAGACGCCGCTCAGGCTCGCCGCGTCGTAGATCCCTTGCGCCTTGATGAAGAAGATCGTCAGCGCCAGCACCAGCACGTCGTGCATCGACCACTTGCCGAGCCATTCGAGCGCCTTGAGGCGGCTATGTTGGCGTGTGATCTCGGCCGCGGGCAGCGTGGACACGAGCAGCAGGTAGAGCAGCTTCAGGACAGGCAGCACGATCGAGAAGATGAGCACCGTGCCGCCGAGGAACGTCTGCCCGTCGGCGATCAGCACTTCGACGGTCGACAGCAGCGAGTGCTCTGTAGTCCAGAACACGTATTTGGTGAGGCGGATGATCGGCAGCGAAATACCGAGCGCAAGGCAGACAGCCGCGCCGATGATGGCGAGGCTCAACAGAAATCGCCGGCCTCCCAAACGCATCAGTCTATTGCTCCGCACGGGCCCGATTGTCCGGGCTCGAGCCTAACAGGAGCGGGCAGGAGCGGCAAAACTTTGTCCGCAGCCGCGCCAACCGGCATTCGGTCAGAGACAACAGGAGCGAAAGCGCTCGACTATCCGATTGCCGATTGCCGATTGCCGATTGCCGATTGCCGATTGCCGATTAGTTACCCGTGGTTGGTGTGCGCGATGCCCTTGGTATGGATCAGCTCATGCAACTCGCCGGCCTGGAACATCTCGCGCACGATATCGCAACCACCGACGAACTCGCCCTTGACGTAGAGCTGGGGGATGGTCGGCCAGTTGGAATAGTCCTTGATGCCCTGGCGTACATCGTCGGCGTCGAGCACGTTGACGCCTTTGAAGGGCACGCCGAGATAGTCGAGGATCTGGACGACCTGGCCGGAAAAGCCGCACATCGGGAACTGCGCCGTGCCCTTCATGAAGAGCACCACGTCGTTGTTCTTCACCTCGGCATCGATCTTGTCGTGAGCTGTGGTCATTGGTTTTCTCGCTCGCGGCGTCAAGGGCCGCTCAAGACGTCAGGTGGGCGCGCCGGTGGTGAGCGCCAGCGCATGGAGGGTGCCGCCCATCTTGCCCTTGAGGGCGGCATAGACCAGCTGATGTTGTTGCACACGGGACTTTCCGCGGAAAGCCTCCGACACGACGGTGGCGGCATAATGGTCACCGTCACCCGCCAGGTCCTTGATCTCGACCCGCGCATCGGGGAGCGCTTCCTTGATCATCCGCTCGATATCGGCTGCAGCCATCGGCATGGGACGCGTACTCCGGTTCAGGCGGCCCGCGCCATGAAGGCGGGGAACCACGACTCGAAGGCATCCTTCAAGTCCTTTACCAATATGGGTTCCTCACCCGGCAGGGTCAACGCGGGTCCGCCCGTGACGCCGAGCCGCGTCAGTTCGATACCGGCACCGGCGGCGCGCGTCGCCAGCGTCTCGACATCCTCCGGCCGGATGGAGACGACGTAGCGCGCCTGATCCTCGCCGAACCAGAAGGCGTGGGCCGGCAGGTCGTGCGACAGGCTCTCGACGGTCAGGCCCATGGCGGAACTGATCGCCATCTCCGCCAGCGCCACGGCGAGCCCGCCGTCCGATACGTCATGGCAGGCGCTGATGAGGCCCTCGCCGATCAGCGCGCGGACGAATTCGCCGTGGCGGCGCTCGGCGGTGAGATCGACGGGCGGCGGTGCGCCCTCCTCACGGCCGCAGACGTCGCGCAGATAGACCGACTGGCCGAGCCAGCCCTGCGTGGCGCCGACGAGGAAGACCTGCTCGCCCGCATGTTTCGGCGCGATCGCGACACTCGCCTGGAAATCGTCGAGCACCCCGACGCCGCCGATGGTCGGCGTCGGCAGGATCGCCCGGCCCTGGGTCTCGTTGTAGAGCGAGACATTGCCCGAGACGACGGGGAAGTCGAGGGCGCGGCAGGCCTCGCCGATGCCGCGGATGCAGCCGACCAGCTGGCCCATGATCTCCGGCCGCTCCGGATTGCCGAAATTCAGGTTGTCGGTGATGGCGAGCGGCCGAGCGCCGACCGCCGACAGGTTGCGGTAGACCTCCGCCACGGCCTGTTTGCCGCCCTCCACCGGATCGGCCTCGCAATATCGGGGCGTCACGTCGCAGGTCATGGCAAGGCCCTTCGGCCCGTGCTCGACGCGGATGACGGCGGCATCGCCCCCCGGCCGCTGCACGGTATTGCCGAGGATGATCGAATCGTACTGCTCGTAGACCCAGCGCTTCGATCCGAGTTCCGGCGTCGCCATCAGCTTGAGCAGCGCGGCGCGGTTCGACAGCGGCGCGGCGACGCTCTCGGCAGCGATCACCGGCAGGACCGGGCTCGCCACATGCGGGCGGTCGTAAAGCGGCGCCTCGTCGCCGAGTTCCTTGATCGGCAGGTCGGCCATGACCGCGCCGTTGTGCTTGATGACGAAGCGCAGCGTATCGGTGGTATGGCCGATTACCGCGAAATCGAGCCCCCACTTGCGGAAGATGGCCTTGGCCTCCTCTTCCTTCTCCGGCTTCAGCACCATGAGCATGCGCTCCTGGCTCTCCGACAGCATCATCTCGTAGGCGGTCATGCCGGGCTCGCGGGTCGGCACGTTCTCCAGGTGCAGCTCGACACCGAGATCGCCCTTGGCGCCCATCTCCACCGCCGAGCAGGTCAGGCCGGCCGCGCCCATGTCCTGGATGGCGATGACGCAGTCCTTCGCCATGATCTCAAGGCAGGCCTCGAGCAGCAGCTTCTCGGCGAAGGGGTCGCCCACCTGCACGGTCGGACGCTTCTCCTCCGCGCCCTCCCCGAACTCGGCGGAGGCCATGGTGGCGCCGTGGATGCCGTCGCGGCCGGTCTTCGAGCCGAGATAGACGATGGGCATCCCGATGCCGGTCGCCTTGGCGTAGAAGATGCCGTCGGTGCGGGCGAGGCCCACAGCCATGGCATTGACGAGGCAATTGCCGTCATAGCGCGTGTGGAAGCCGACGAGCCCGCCGACGGTGGGCACGCCGAAGGAATTGCCGTAGCCGCCGACACCGGCCACCACGCCCGCCACCAGATGGCGGGTCTTGGGATGGGCCGGGTCGCCGAAGCGCAGGGCATTGAGCGCCGCGATGGGCCGGGCGCCCATGGTGAAGACGTCGCGCAGGATGCCGCCGACCCCGGTCGCCGCGCCCTGATAGGGCTCGATGTAACTCGGGTGGTTGTGGCTCTCCATCTTGAACACCGCGGCGAGCCCGTCGCCGATGTCGATGACACCGGCATTCTCGCCCGGCCCCTGGATCACCCAGGGCGCCTTGGTCGGCAGGGTCTTCAGGTGCAGGCGGCTAGACTTGTAGGAGCAGTGCTCGTTCCACATGGCCGAGAAGATGCCGAGCTCGGTGAAGGTCGGCTCGCGCCCGATCAGATTCAGGATGCGCTGGTACTCGTCCGGCTTCAGGCCATGGCTGGCGACCAGTTCGAGGGTGATCTTCGGTTCGTTGGGGATCATGCCGTCGTCCGTCCCGGGGGCCCGTCTCGCAAGCGATGCACTTAACCGCCGCGCCCCCGTTTCGCAACGGCGAAGCACACTTTCCGATGTGGAACGCCCCGGGAGGCACGGGATTTGATCTGTGATGCCCGGAGGACGGCGCCGGACGGGGCGTTTGTCCGGGAGCGACACAGATGCAGGCGAAACTGTCCCGATTCAGGTCCGACACCCGCGCCAATGTGGCGCTGATCTTCGGTATCGCGGCCCTGCCGATCTTCGGCATGGTCGGCGCCGCGGTCGACTATACCCGCGTCTCGCGCATGCAGGTGCAGATCCAGGCGGCGCTCGATTCCGCTTCGCTGGCGGTTGCCAAGGACTCCCGCAGCCTCTCCCCCGCCGGGCTCCAGGAGGCCGCCAACAGGGCCTTCGCCGGCAATTTCACGCCGCCGGCCGACCTCAGCCTTGGCACGCTGGGCGTCACCCGCGACGGCAACACCATCCGCCTTGCCATTTCCGGCTCGCTGCAGACCACCATCGCCGCGACGATGGGCGTCTCGTCCATGCCTCTGACCGTCGTGTCGAAGACCTCCTGGAACGAGCCGAAGATCGAGATCGCCCTCGTTCTCGACAATACCGGCTCCATGGCCGGCAGCGGCAAGATGACGGCGCTGAAGACGGCGGCGATCGACCTCATCAACGAGCTGGAGGCGGCCCGCGTCTCGACCGATCAGGTCAAGATCGCCGTGGTGCCCTTCGTCAATCAGGTCCGCATCGCCACGAGCTTCCGCAACGAGGCCTGGATGCGCTTCGACGGCG
Source organism: Phreatobacter sp. (assembly GCF_030691135.1). Lineage (GTDB taxonomy): Bacteria > Pseudomonadota > Alphaproteobacteria > Rhizobiales > Phreatobacteraceae > Phreatobacter. Next base: position 18,633 of record NZ_JAUYFA010000090.1, on the reverse strand, counting down.
CCGGCCTGCCGCCCGCCATCGTGACGACCCAGACCGCCTGGACCGGCTGCCTCACCGACCGCAACCAGCCCCACGACATCGCCGACACCGCCCCGACCACCAGCGACACGCGCTATCGCGGTGTCAGATGCGACAACACCGGGCTGGCCACGGTCCAGCCGCTGACGACGAATTTCTCCGCGCTGCGCGCCACCATCAACGCGATGAACCCGGTCGGCACCACGAACATCACCATCGGCATGCAGATGGGCCTCGCCGTCATGTCGTCCGGGCTGCCCTTCACCGAGACGGGATCCTCCCCCGACGTCCTGCGCTACATGATCCTGCTGACCGACGGCGACAATACCGAGAGCCGCTACGTGCCCTTCAGCAACACCATGGCCGCCCCGGTGATGGACCCGCGCACGACCCTCGCCTGCAACGCCGTCAAGGCCGCGGGGATCACGCTGTTCACCGTGCGCGTCATCAACGGCAACCAGAACCTGCTGCGCGCCTGCGCCACCGACCCGTCCATGTATTTCAACGTGACCAGTTCGGGCGGCATCGGCGATGCCTTCAAGGCCATCACCAGCATGATCAAGCGCATGCGCCTGTCGGCGTGAGCCCGCTCGGGGGTGGCCGGCGGTCGAGCTCGGCCGCCGCTACCGTGCAGGCCGGCTGCCCTGCACGATCGAGGTGCGTCCTTCGAGGCTCGCCCCTCAGGCTCGCACCTCAGGATGAGGAGGGTGGTGTCTTGCCCCCCGGCTCACGGCGCGCAACCCTGTCTGGCCTCATCCGACGTCGATCCAGCCCACCACCCTCTTCATCCTGAGGTGAGAGCACCGGCGATGCGCAGCATCGCCCTCTGGCGAGCCTCGAAGGACGCACTCAGGTTGTGCAGTTCATGCAACAGGCAGACGACAGCCGGTTACGCCGTCTGCAGCGCCTCGGCCAGGCTCTCGAACAGGGCGCGTCCGTCGGTCGAGCCGATCGCCGGGTCCACGTGGTTCTCAGGGTGAGGCATCATGCCGAGCACCCGGCGGTTCTCCGAGACGATCCCGGCAATGGCGTTGGTCGCGCCGTTGATGTTGGCGGCGGGCGTCACCGCGCCGCTGGCGTCGCAGTAGCGGAACAGCACCCGGCCCTCGTCCTCGATCCGCCTGAGCGTCTCGGCATCGGCGATGAAATTGCCCTCGCCATGGGCCACCGGCACCTCGATCACCGCCCCCGCATTGTAGCGGCGGGTGAACGGGGTGCTGGAACTCTCGACCCGCAGATGGACGTTGCGGGCGATGAACTTCAGCTGCGCATTGCGCATCAGCACACCCGGCAGCAGGCCCGCCTCGCAGAGGATCTGGAAGCCGTTACAGACGCCGAGCACGAGACCGCCGCGCGCCGCATGCCGGCGCACCGCGTCCATGATCGTGGCGCGGGCGGCGATGGCGCCACAGCGCAGATAGTCGCCGTAGGAGAAGCCGCCCGGCAGCACCACGAGATCGGTGCCGGCGGGCAATTCGCTGTCGGCGTGCCAGACGAGCGTCGGCTTGACGCCGGAGGTCAGTTCCAGCGCATAGGCGATGTCGCGCTCGCGGTTGGATCCGGGAAAGACGAGGACGGCGGCCTTCATCGGCTGTGCTCCCGTCAGACCAGTTCGATGCGGTAGTTCTCGACCACCGTATTGGCCAGCAGCTTCTCGCAGGCCGCCTTGACCGCCGCCTCGGCCGCCGCCTTGTCCATGTCGCCGATCTCGAGATCGAAGACCTTGCCCTGGAGGACAGCGCCGATGCCGTCGATGCCGAGGCTCTTCAGCGCCCCTTCGATCGCCTTGCCCTGCGGATCGAGGACGCCGGTCTTCAGCGTGACGGTGACGCGGGCCTTCATCGGGCGCTCCTTCGAGGCGTGGGCGGGAATGAGGGTCCGTCTAGACCGCCGCGCCGCCGCAATCAATGACGGAATCGGCGGAGCGCGGCATGCGGTGCCCGCCAGGGCCGCCGTCACAGATTGGCGTCGGCGACCGTCCTCACCGCATCCGCGACCGGGCCGGCCTTGTCGCCGATGACGATGACGACCTTGACCGCGGCCCCGCTCTGCCGCCCGAGCACGGCGGCATGGGCGAGGCGGGCCGGCCCGTTCTCGCGCCGCATCTCCAGCTGGAACCCGGTGAAGGCGCGGTGGCGCAGCGGGCGGGTGCGGCTCGCGACGCGGTGCGGCATGCGCCGCGCGGCGACGGCGGCCGGCACGGTACGCTGTGCCGCCTCGACCAGCGCGATGCGGCGGCGATTGCCTTCGGCGAGCCGCGTCACCAGCGCGCCGGGCTGACGCAGGCTGCGCATCAGCGTGCGTGCCTCGGCGCCGCGCGCCTCGATCACCGCGACGGCGATGCGTTCGGGGCAGGCCGCCGCCGGGCAGGCGCCGACCGAGACCGGCGTCACGGTGTCGCGGGTGATCCAGGCGCCGGTGGGCACGAAGACCCAGGGATTGTCGGAATCGCGCGCGGCGATGTCCGGTCGCGTCGTCACGCCATCGACCGCCACCGGCACATAGGCGCAGGAGGCGAGGACGACGGTGGCGAAGACGGCGAGGAAGCCGGCACGCAAAAGCGCGAAGGTTTCGCCGGCGGCAGCCGCCGGCGCGTCCGAGCTCGGCCTGCGCGCAAGAAGGCGCATGGCGCTGGTGTCACTGCACCAGGACGGGACCGGTCGGGCGCTCGTTCTCGCCCATCACGCCGAGCCGGCGCGCCACTTCCGTATAGGCCTCGATCAGACCGCCGAGATCCTTGCGGAAGCGGTCCTTGTCCATCTTGTCGTTCGACTTGATGTCCCAGAGCCGGCACGAATCGGGGGAGATCTCGTCGGCGACGACGATGCGCATGACATCGTTCTCCCACAGGCGACCGCATTCCAGCTTGAAGTCGATCAGGCGGATGCCGGCGCCGAGGAACAGGCCGGAGAGGAAGTCGTTGACGCGGATCGCCAGGGCGATGATGTCGTCGATCTCCTGCGGAGTCGCCCAGCCGAAGGCGGTGATGTGCTCTTCCGAGACCAGCGGATCGTTCAGCGCGTCGTTCTTGTAGTAGAACTCGATGATCGAGCGCGGCAGCTGCGTGCCCTCTTCGATGCCGAGGCGCGTCGACAGCGATCCCGCCGCGACGTTGCGCACCACCACCTCGAGCGGGATGATCTCGACCTCGCGGATGAGCTGCTCGCGCATGTTCAGCCGGCGGATGAAATGCGTCGGCACGCCGATGTCGTTCAGCTTCGAGAAGATGTACTCGGAGATACGGTTGTTGAGCACGCCTTTGCCGTCGATCACCTCATGCTTCTTGGCATTGAAGGCGGTCGCGTCGTCCTTGAAGTGCTGGATGAGGGTTCCGGGCTCAGGGCCTTCATAGAGAACCTTGGCCTTGCCTTCGTAGATGCGGCGCCGGCGGCTCATGGGGATATACCGTGTCTTGAGGAAGTCCATCTCTCACCAGGTGTCCGGTTTGCCGGTCTCCGGCGACGGAGCATAAGGTCGATCGGCGCGTACCGATCAGAATCGGGCGCGCTGAGCGTATACCCACTGGGCCTTCCTATCCGATCGTTCGCGATTGCACAATGAAATCGGTCGGTGCCGGCCGGGGCTGGACCTGGATCGGATCGGCGAGCCCTGCGTGAAAACCCGTGGTGCGACGCCTTTGCTCTCGCCAAGGTGGGGACGGCACGCCTATATGCAAGTCTGACGGGGACATGCCCCTTCCCGGCGGGTCCGACGATCCGCTACCGACACACGGACCTAAGCCCGAGGACAAGCCGATGAGCACCTTCGACAAACGTCAGGAAGGTTTCGAGAAGAAATTCGCCCATGACGAGGAACTGCGCTTCAAGGCGACCGCCCGGCGCAACAAGCTCCTCGGCCTCTGGGTCGCCGAGAAGATCGGCAAGACCGGCGAGGACGCCGACGCCTATGCCAAGTCCGTCGTCATGGCCGATTTCGAGGAAGCCGGCGACGACGACGTGTTCCGCAAGGTGAAGGCCGATCTCGAGGCCGCAGGTTCCGACCAGTCCGACCACCAGATCCGCCGCACCATGGATGAACTGATGGCCACCGCCATCGCCCAGGTGCAGAACGGCTGAGGCATCCGCCTCGGCAGTGACCTTGCAAGGCCGTCGGGCGCTGTCCGGCGGCCTTTTTCGTCGCGACGGACCCCGGTTCGCGTCAGAACGGCTCACCGCGCGGTTACGCCCCGCGGGCGCGCCACTGCCCTGTGCGCCACTGCCCTGTGCGCCACGCGCTTGTCGGCGCCGGCCCGAGCGGGCATCTCAGCCTGCCGCGCTCCCTTGCACATCCGGCTCGACACGCTCATGGCTCACGCCGACCAGGCGCCCCCATCGTCCGCCTCCACCGCCGCCCCGCCCGCCGCGGGCCGCAGCGCGCTGTTCGGCTTTGCCTGCGGCGCCGGCGCGGCGCTGATCTGGGGCGTTCAGGCCGTGGTGTCGCGGCAGTCGGTGGCCGATGGGCTGGGGCCGGTCGACGTCACCATCCTGCGCTTTCTCACCGCGGCGCTGGTGCTGATGCCCTTCGCGCTCGCCCGGCTGAAGCCCTTTCCGGTCGGCCGCCTCGGCTGGAAGCGCTCGCTGGTGCTGACGCTCCTCGGCGGCGCGCCCTTCGCCACCGTCCTCGTCGGCGGCTCCACCTTCGCCCCCGCCCTCCATACCGCGGTGATCGGCCCCGGCCTGATCCCGGTCTTCACCGCCGTCCTGTCCTATGCCTGGCTGAAGGAGCGCACGCCCCCCGCCCGCATCATCGGCCTCGCGCTCATCGTCGGCGGCATCGGCCTGTTCTCGTGGCGGGCCGTGGTGGAGATCGGCCAGGGCGAGGCCTGGCGCGGCGACCTCCTCTTCGTCACCGCCGCCGCCATGTGGTCGGTCTTCGCCATCCTCGCCAAGCGCTGGGGCGCCGACGCCTTCGACCTCACCATCACGCTGTCGATCCTGTCGCTGGTGCTGCTGCCCTTCCTCGCCCTGCTGGCGCCGGTGAAGATCGCGACCGTCGGCCTGGCGCCCGTCGTGCTCCAGGCGCTCTACCAGGGCCTCCTCGTCGGCGTCGGCTCGGTCTTTCTCTACGCCACCGCCAACCAGGTGCTGGGCGCGGCCCGCGCCACGCTTTTCCTGCCCCTCGTCCCGGCCATCACCGCCATCGCCAGCGCCGTGCTGATCGGCGAATGGCCCTCGCTCACCGAGGTCCTCGGCATGGTCGTGGTGATGACCGGCATGACGGTGGCGATCAGGGCCTGACGGTCAGGCTGCGCCGCCCGCCAGCAGCACCTCGAGCCGGTCGAGCGCCGCAGGCGGATCAGACTCCACGCCGCGCGCCTCCATGACGATGATGCGGTAGCCGCGCGCGGCGAGCCAGGCGCGCTTCTCGGTCCGCCGCTCGGCCGCCTCGTCCCCTTGCGTATGCGGATCGAAGTCGATGACGACGCGCAGGTCGAAGGAGACGAGATCGGCCACGTGCGGGCCGATCGGCACGGCGCGCTTGAAGCCGCGGCCGGCAAAGCGGCGGTCCTTGACCATCACCTCCCACAGCGCCTTCTCGGCCTCGGTCGGGTTGCGGCGGATGAGGCGGGAAATGCCGCGGATCGGCGCCGTGCCGCCGCTCAGCCCCTTGGTCGAATCGGCGAGGAAGTTGCGCAGCGCCTCGGCACCGTCGGGCGTCAGGGTGGCGCCCCGCGCCGGGCCCTTGGCGCCCTCACCGAGCGCCGTGATCACCCCGTGCAGCGTCGCCACGTCCTGCTGGGTCGGCTGCATGCGCTGGAAGATGTTGCGCAGGTTGATCACCATGCCCTCGCGCTTTTCCGGCGGGCGGAAGAACTCGACCCGATCGAGGGCCTTCTCCAGCGAGGCGAAGAAGGCCAGCATCTGCGCCTTGGTGGCAGGCTCGGAGCGCTCCTCGCCCTGATGCGGCAGCACCGCGCCATGGGCCTGGGAGAACCATTCGTAGCCCAGCACCAGCACCGCCTGGGCAAGGTTCAGCGAAGAGAAGGCCGGGTTCACCGGATAGGTCAGGATGGCATTGGCCAGCGCCACCTCGCCGGCGAGCAGGCCGTTCCGCTCGCGTCCGAAGACGACGCCCACCGCCTCCCCCGCCGCAACCCGCGTCACCAGCCCTGCCACGGCTTCCCGCGGTCCGACGACCGGCTTGACCTGGTCATGGCCCCGCGCCGTGGCGGCATAGGTATAGGTCAGGTCGGCGATCGCCTCCTCGAGGGTCGCATAGACCTCCGCCTCGTCGAGGACGCGGTTCGCCCCCGACGCCGCCGGATAGGCCCGCGCCTGGGGCCAGCCGTCACGGGGCGCCACCAGCCTCAGCCGCGACAGCCCGAAATTCGCCATGGCGCGCGCCGTCGTGCCGATGTTCTCGGCCATCTGCGGCTCGACCAGGATGACGACGGGGCTGCCCGTCAAGGGGGCGGAGGGCGGGGAAAGGGTCATGGGCTCTGCGGCTGGCCTAAGAAGGGGCGCCTATACCGGCAAATGACCTTTGAGGGAATTGGCCCCGCCGTCGCGAGGGGCCATCATGGCGCCGCGCCGCGGCAAGACGGCGCGGGAGGATGAGAGCATGCGCCTGCCCGTCTACTATGGCTGGGTCATCGTCGCGGTGACCTTCGTCACCATGGGGATCGGGGTCAATGCCCGCACCGCCTTCTCGCTCTTCTACGCCCCCATCATCAACGAGTTCGGCTGGGACCGCGGCCTCACCGCCGGTGCCTTCTCCTTCGGCTTCCTCGCCTCGGCGGCGCTTTCGCCCCTCATGGGCAAGCTGATGGACCGCACGGGTCCGCGCACCGTGATGGAGCTCGGCGTCGTGCTGATGGGCGCCGGCCTGCTCCTCGCCCCGCTCACCACCCAGCCCTGGCACCTCTATCTCACCATCGGCTTCCTCGTCGGCTCGGGTTCGGTCTGTCTCGGCTATTCCGGCCAGTCGCTGTTCCTGCCGAACTGGTTCGTGCGCAACCGGGGCCTTGCCATCGGCATCGCCTTCGCCGGCGTCGGGATCGGCTCGGTGACGCTCCTGCCCTGGGTCCAGACCATGATCGACGGCGCCGGCTGGCGTCAGGCGAGCACGGCCATGGGCCTCTTGATCCTCGTCGTCCTCGCCCCGCTCAACCTGCTGCTGCGCAAGCGCCCGCAGGACATGGGCCTGGAGCCCGACGGCGACGCGACGCCACTGCCCAATGCGGAACCGCCGCGCTCCAATGTCGTCGACGCGGCCTGGGCGGCCACCGACTGGACGTTGTCGCGCGCCCTGCGGACCAAACGTTTCTGGTGGCTGGCGCTTGGCTATTTCGGCGCGCTCTATGCCTGGTACGCGGTGCAGGTGCACCAGACCAAATATCTGGTCGAGATCGGCTTCGGCTCCACCGCCGCCGCCTGGGCCCTCGGCTTCGTCAGCCTGCTCGGCATTCCCGGCGGCATCGCCCTCGGCGCCCTTTCCGACAGAATCGGCCGCGAGTGGATCTGGTCGATGTCGGTCGGCGGCTTCGCCCTCTGCTTCATCGCCCTCATCGCGCTGGAGAAAAACCCCTCCTTCCTCCTCGTCTACGCCATGGTCGCCGTCCAGGGATTCCTTGGCTATGGCCTCACCTCGATCCTCGGGGCGGTGGTCGCCGAGATCTTCCAGGGCCGGCATTTCGGCACCATCTTCGGCACCCTCATGTTCGTGGCGCTGTCGGGCGGGGCCGCCGGGCCCTATGTCACCGGCCTGATCCACGACCTCACCGACAGCTACCGCCTCGCCTTCATGATCGGCATCGCGGTGAGCCTGGTCTCCGCCGCCGCCATCTGGCTCGCCGCCCCGCGCCGGGTCCGGGTGGTGGCAGGACGGATGAAGCCGGCGTGAGGGATCAGCGCCGCGCGCTGGCCGGCGTCAGCGCATAGACGAGCGTCGCGGCCAGCAGCACCGCCGCGAGCACCCCGTGCATGCGGGCGAAGGCGGCAGCCTCGCCGAGGCCCTGGGCACGGCCGAGGTCGATGAGCCAGCCCGAGCCGGTCTGCACCAGCGCCGCGCCGCCGATGAAGAGGAAGTTCATCAGCGTCATGCCGCGCCCGACCAGATGGTCGGGAAAGAAGGGGCGCATATGCGCCATCAGGATCGTATAGCTGAAGCCGCAGAAGCCGATGGCGACGAAGGCGAGCGCGGCCCAGAACGCCGTCTGCACGCCCGAGATGGCGAGCGCGGCGAGAATGCCGACGAGGGCGAAATTGCCGAGGAGGGCCATCGCCTTGGCGAAGCCCCAGCGGCTTTCGATCCAACCGAAGAGGAAGGCGCTGGCCGTCATGGCCAGCGCCATGAACAGCGCCACGTCGCCCTGCGCCAGAGCATCGAGCCCGACGACCTTTTCGAGGTAGGGCGCGACCCACAGGCCGCGCAGCGTCACGGTGATGGCATAGCTGAAGATGACGATGGGCACGAAGGCCCAGATGACGCGGCTGGCGACGATCTGGCCGATACCGGCAAAAATGCCGCCGCCCGCCTGCCGGGCGAGTTGCGGCGGATCCTTGAGGAACAGCACCGCCATGACGAAGGCGAGCACATAGAGCCCGCCGAGCCCCATCATCGCCTGGCGCCAGCCCCAGGCCTCGGCGGCATAGGCGAGCGGCGTCGTGCCGATGAGATTGCCGATCGAGCCGAAGCCGAGCAGGAGCGAGGCGAGGAAACCGAAGCGGTGCGGCGCATTCACCCGGGCGAAGACATAGAGCGCCCCCATGAACACCGGCGAGCAGCCGACCCCGATCAGCCCCATGGCGAGGGCCCCGACCGCGGCATTGGGCGCGAAGGGGAACAGCGCGACGCCGATGCCGCCCACCGCCATCAGCGGCAGCACGGTGCGCCGCGGCCCCAGCGCGTCGAGCGCCCATCCCACCGGAAACTGCATCAGCGCGAAAACGATGAACCAGGCCGAGCTCATCGCCGCGAGCTCGGTGGCGCCGATCTGCATGTCGCCCATGATCTTCGTCGCCAGCACCGAGAGGAACGAGCGGAAGAAGATCGAGAGGATGTAGGCGAGGAGAAGGGCTGCGAAGGTCTGCATCGGCCCTCCATCGGGCTTGGGCGGCGGGGGTGCTGGTGCCGAAGGCGGCGCTGCACATAGCCGATCCGGAAGCAGCCGGTCAGCGGCTTTTGCGGGGGGCTGTCATCCGCGCGGCTGTGCCGACGGGGGGCAGCGCCCGCCGGCTTTGCCAGCGCATGTCCGACCTTCTTCTCCCTTACCCCCTGCCCGCTCCTCTGCTAAGACGCGCGCGCCAGTCGCGGGGGCCCGGGCTCACAGAGCGCATGTCCGGTGCACCGAGGCTGAGTCCCCTCTGCTCCAGCGCTCTCAAGCAGGCCGACCATGTCGAAGATCAAGGTCGCGGGAACCGTCGTCGAACTCGACGGCGACGAGATGACCCGCATCATCTGGGACCTCATCAAGAAGAAGCTCATCCACCCCTATCTGGATGTGAATCTCGAATATTACGACCTCGGCGTGGAGCACCGCGACGCCACCAACGACCAGGTGACGATCGATTCGGCCAACGCCATCAAGAAGCACGGCGTCGGCGTCAAATGCGCCACCATCACCCCCGACGAGGGCCGCGTGAAGGAATTCGGCCTGAAGGAAATGTGGAAGAGCCCGAACGGCACCATCCGCAACATCCTCGGCGGCGTCATCTTCCGCGAGCCGATCATCTGCAAGAACGTGCCGCGCCTCGTCCCCGGCTGGACCCAGCCGATCGTCGTCGGCCGCCACGCCTTCGGCGACCAGTACCGCGCCACCGACTTCAAGTTCCCCACCGCCGGAACCCTGACCATCAAGTTCGTCGGTGACGACGGCAAGGTCATCGAGCGCGAGGTCTTCAAGGCCCCCGGCTCGGGCGTCGCCATGGCGATGTACAATCTCGACGATTCGATCCGCGACTTCGCCCGCGCCTCCTTCAACTATGGCCTGGCCCGCGGCTATCCGGTCTATCTGTCGACCAAGAACACCATCCTGAAGCAGTATGACGGCCGCTTCATGGAGATCTTCCAGGCGGTCTTCGATGCCGAATTCAAGGCCGAGTTCGACAAGAAGAAGATCCATTACGAGCACCGCCTGATCGACGACATGGTCGCCTCGGCGCTCAAGTGGTCCGGCGGCTATGTCTGGGCGTGCAAGAACTACGATGGCGACGTGCAGTCCGACATCGTCGCCCAGGGCTTCGGCTCGCTGGGTCTGATGACCTCGGTGCTGCTGACGCCCGACGGCAAGACCGTCGAGGCCGAGGCCGCCCACGGCACGGTGACGCGCCACTACCGCGAGCACCAGAAGGGCAAGGAGACCTCGACCAACTCGATCGCCTCCATCTTCGCCTGGTCGCGCGGCCTCGCCCATCGCGCCAAGCTGGACGACAACGCCCAGTTGAAGCGCTTCGCCGACGAGATGGAGAAGGTCTGCGTCGACACCGTCGAGGCGGGCTACATGACCAAGGACCTCGCCCTGCTCATCGGCGCGGACCAGAAGTGGCTCTCCACCACCGGCTTCCTCGACAAGGTCTCGGAGAACCTCTCCACCGCCATGGGCAAGTGGAACTGACGCACGGGGCTCGCGCCGCGTGACAAGAGGCCGTCCGGAGCGATCCGGGCGGCTTTTTCGTGAAGACGCCGGCCGGTGCGGCCGTTCACGGCCGATTGCCTGAAACCGGATGCCCGGGCGCCCTGCATCACGCAAGTGCGTCCTTCGAGGCTCGCTGTCGCTCGCACCGCAGGATGAGGAGGGTGGCGGATTGCCGGACCGTGCGATGAGGCTATCGCCCGCACCGCAGCCTGTTGCTGATGCCACTCACCACCCTCCTCATCCTGAGGTCCGAGCGCCCGGCGATGCGTCAGCACCGTCCGGCAGCGAGCCTCGAAGGACGCACTTCGCGGATGCAGGTCTGAAAAGCAAACGAGAGGCGCCGCGCGCCGCGACACGTCATGCCCGGGCTCGTCCCGGGTATCCACGACTTGAACACGGCGGAACGGGAATTCGTGGATGTCCGGGACAAGCCCGGGCATGACGGATTGCGCTGGGGCTGAAAGGCCGATCCCGGCCGCACCCTTCAGGCCAGGAAGTCGAACAGCGATCCGAGATCGTCGCCGCCGCCGAGGGCCTTGGTCGTCACCTCGTCGGCCTTTGAGGGCGTGTCCCGCGCCCAGGACGCCCGCGCCATGGCGATGGTCATCGAGGCTTCGAGCCCCTCGTTGGTCGCGGCGAAGAGGCTGTCGGCATTGCCGGTGTCGATGCCGAAGATGGAGAGCGCCGCATTGGTGGAGGGATCGACGCCGAAAATCTGGCTGGTCATGGCCGACGAATTCGCCAGCCCCTGCGCCGCGCCGAAGCTGCGGCTGGAGCGAAACGACTGCATCGTATCCCAGGCGCTCGGACCGAGACTGGAGACCATGTCGGAAATCCTTTCCTCCCACCCATCATCCCCCCGGATCCTTAACATTGCGTTGCCGCCCGCCGGCTGACCGATCGCCGGAGGTGATGGCGGCGATGACGAAAGCGCTCTGGACGCGACGGCGCGCGTCGCCACACTGGCGGCTGAGGAGAGCCGCATGACCCTGACCACCCGCGAACTGACGCCCGCCGACCGCGCCGCATGGGAGCCGCTCTGGCGCGGCTACCAGGCCTTCTACAAGGTCGACATCCCCGCCGCGACGACCGACGTCACCTGGGCACGCTTCCATGACCCCAGCGAGCCCATGTGGGCCTATGGCGCCTTCCAGGGCGAGCGGATGGTCGGCATCGTCCACGCCATCCTGCACCGCTCCTGCTGGACCGTGGAGGACTATTGCTACCTGCAGGACCTCTTCGTCGATCCGACGGTGCGCGGCAGCGGCGCCGGCCGCGCCCTCATCGAGACGGTCTATGCGATCGCGAAAGACAAGGGCGCCGGCCGCGTCCACTGGCTGACGCACGAGACAAACGAGACCGCCATGCTGCTCTATGACCGCATCGCCGACAAATCCGGCTTCCTGCAGTACCGCAAGATCTTCTGAACTGCCGGGACCGGCGGCGCCTCAGGCGCCGCGGTCCTCCTCGGCGGCCCAGGCCTCGGCCACCGCGGCGATGACGAGACCGATGGCCGGGCGCGTGGTCATCAGGTGGTGCAGTTCCTCGGCATCGAGGGAGAGCACCTTGACTCGGCTGGTCGCCCGCACCGTGACGTCGATCGGCCGTCCGTGCAGCACCGCCGCCTCGCCGAAGCAGCGGCCGGCGCCGAGCGTGCGGCGCTCGCCCCCCGCATCGGCCTCTACCTCGCCCTCGGCGATGACGAACATGGCATGGGCCGGCTGGCCGGCCCGGCAGATCAGCGCCCCGGGCTCATAGGTGGCGCTGGTCACCGCCCGCATCACCTCGGCCACCGAGGCCGCATCCAGCCCCGAGAACAGCGGCACGCCGGAGACCATGCTCCAGGTGACGACGAAGTCGCGGCGCTGGATCTCGCGGGCGAAGGCGGTGGCGATGATGCCGACCGGCAGTGCCAGCATGGCGATGCCCGTGACGGCGGTGACGCCGGCGATGAGCTTGCCGGCGGGCGTCACCGGAAAGACGTCGCCGTAACCCACCGTGGTCAGGGTGATGACCGCCCACCACAGGGCATCGGGAATAGTGGCGAACTTGTCCGGCTGGGCCTCCTGCTCGGCCAGCCGCATCGCCGCCGCGGCGATGATGAGGACGCCGAGGAAGATGATGAGCGAGGCACCGAGCGCCCGCCGCTCGCTCCACAGGGCTTCGGTCAGGCTGGCGAAACCGGGCGAATAGCGGGCGAGCTTGAAGAACCGGGCGAGCCGCAGCAGCAACAGGAACCTGAGGTCGATCCCGCCGATCAGGCTGACATAGAAGGGCAGGATCACCAGCAGGTCGACGACCATGGCCGGGGAGGCGGCATGCCTCAGCCGGGCGCGTAGCGGCGACATCGACTGGAGCAGCGGATGCTCCGGCGCGGTCCACAGCCGCACGCCAAATTCGATCGTGAAGATCACGGTGGAGACGATCTCGACGATGACGAAGACCGTGCCGTAGCCGGCGGCGATCGAGGGCACCGATTCGAGGATGACGGCGAGCACGTTGACGATAATGAGCGCGATCAGCGTCACATGGACGCCGTCCGCCAGGGCCGAGCCGGCGAGGCCCTTGTCGAGCAGTTCATAGACGCGCCGTCGCAGCCCCGTCGCCGCCATGATCCCCCCGTCGTCGGACCGACACCGCGACACCCTGCCGCGCCGGGGCCGGGCCCGTCAAACCGGGCCGGCGCGACGGGATCTCAGGCCGCGGCGAGCGCGGCCTCGATGGCGGCGAGCGCGGCCTCGGCCTGATGACCGTCCGGCCCGCCGGCCTGGGCCATGTCGGGGCGGCCACCGCCGCCCTTGCCACCCAGCGCCTCGGAGCCGATCTTGACGAGGTCGACGGCATTGACCTTGCCGGCCAGGTCGGCGGTGACGCCGACGACGATGCCGGCCTTGCCGTCCTCCGACACGCCGACGATGGCGACGATGCCCGAGCCGATCTGCGCCTTGCCGGCATCGACGAGGCCCTTGAGGTCCTTCATCTCGATGCCGGTGACGCTCTTCGCCAGCAGCCTGAGGCTGCCCACCGTCTTGACCGGATCGGCGCCGGCGGCGCCGCCGCCCATGGCGAGCCTCTTCTTCGCCTCGGCGAGTTCGCGCTCCAGCCGGCGACGGTGATCGACCAGCGCATCGACCCGGGCTTCCACGTCGGCCACCGAGGTCTTGACGAGGCCGGCGACCGCTTCGAGCCGCCGCGCCTGTTCGGCGAGATGACGCCGTGCGGCATCGCCGGTCATCGCCTCGAGCCGGCGCACGCCGGCGGCGACAGCCCCCTCGCCCACCACGGTGACGAGGCCGATATCGCCGGTGCGCGCCACATGGGTGCCGCCACAGAGCTCGACGGACCAGCCCGACGCGGTCGAGCCGGCCGGCGTCGGCCCCATCGAGACGACGCGCACCTCGTCGCCATATTTCTCGCCGAACAGCGCGCGGGCGCCGGAGGCGATGGCGTCCTCCTGGCCCATCAGGCGCGTCACCACCGGCGCATTGGCGAGCAGCACGCGGTTGGCGATGTCCTCGACACGGGCGAGGTCGGCGTCCGCGATGGGCTTGGGATGGGAGAAGTCGAAGCGCAGCCGGTCGGGCGCGACGAGCGAGCCCTTCTGCGCGACGTGGTCGCCGAGCACCTGGCGCAGCGCCTCGTGCAGGAGATGGGTGGCCGAATGGTTGGCGCGGATGGCCGCCCGGCGGCCCTGGTCGACGTCGAGCTGCACCGCCTGGCCGACGGTGAGCCGCCCTTCCGCAACGGTGACGGCATGGACGAAGAGATCGCCGAGCTTCTTCTGCGTGTCGGTGACGGCGGCGCGCGCGCCCTCGCCGCTCATCGCGCCGCGGTCGCCCTGCTGGCCGCCGGACTCGCCGTAGAACGGCGTCTGGTTGACGACGACGAGGCCGGTCTCGCCGCTCGCGAGGCCCGCGACCTCGGCGCCGTCCTTCAGCACGGCGAGGATCTGGCCCTCCGACGTCTCGGTGTCGTAGCCGAGGAACTCCGTGGCGCCGGTCTTCTCGCGCACCGCGTACCAGACCGTGTCGGTGGCAGCTTCCCCCGAGCCCGCCCAGGCGGCGCGGGCCTTCTGCTTCTGCAGAAGCATCGCCGCCTCGAAGGCCGCGGTGTCGACGCCGATGCCGCGCGGACGCAGCGCATCCTGCGTCAGGTCGAGCGGGAAGCCGAAGGTGTCGTAGAGCGTGAAGGCGGTTTCGCCGGAGAAGGTCGCGCCCTCGCCGAGTCCGGCCGATTCGGTGTCGAGGATCGACAGGCCGCGCTCCAGAGTCTTGCGGAAGCGGGTTTCCTCGAGGCGCAGCGTCTCGACGATGAGGCCCTCGGCGCGCACCAGTTCCGGATAGGCCTGGCCCATCTCGCGCACCAGCGTCGGCACCAGCTTGTGCATCAGCGGCTCCTTGGCGCCGAGCAGCGAGGCGTGGCGCATGGCGCGGCGCATGATGCGGCGGACGACATAGCCGCGGCCCTCGTTGGAGGGCAGCACGCCGTCGGCGACGAGGAAGGAGGCGGCGCGCAGATGGTCGGCGATGACGCGGTGCGAGACCTTGTGCGCGCCGTCCGGCTCGACGCCGGTCTCCACGGCGCTGGCGCCGATCAGCGCGCGCATCAGGTCGATCTCGTAATTGTCATGGGTGCCCTGGAGCACGGCGGAGACGCGCTCGAGGCCCATCCCCGTATCGATCGAGGGGCGCGGCAGGTCGGTGCGGATGCCGCCGGCCTGTTCCTCGTACTGCATGAACACGAGATTCCAGATCTCGATGAAACGGTCACCGTCCTGATCGGCCGAGCCAGGCGGGCCGCCCCAGATCTTTTCGCCGTGGTCGTAGAAGATTTCGGAACAGGGCCCGCAGGGCCCGGTATCGCCCATCCGCCAGAAATTGTCGGAGGTCGGGATGCGGATGATCTTCGACTCCGGCAGCCCCGCGATCTTCCGCCAGAGGTCATGGGCCTCCTGGTCGTCGGAATAGACAGTGACGAGGAGCCGCGACACCGGCAGCTCGTACTCCCTGGTGATCAGGGTCCAGGCATGATGGATGGCCTGTTCCTTGAAATAGTCGCCGAAGGAGAAATTGCCGAGCATCTCGAAGAAGGTATGGTGGCGCGCGGTGTAGCCGACATTGTCGAGGTCGTTGTGCTTGCCGCCGGCCCGGACGCATTTCTGCGCCGTCGTCGCCGTCGTATAGGGCCGCTTCTCGACGCCGGTGAAGACGTTCTTGAACTGCACCATGCCGGAATTGGCGAACATCAGCGTCGGGTCGTTGCGCGGCACGAGCGGCGAACTCTCCACCACGGCATGGCCGTTCTTGGCGAAGAAATCGAGGAAGGTCTTGCGGATCTGGTTGACGCCGGTCATGGCCCGAACTTGAGGGTTGCGGCCGGGCCCGGGACGAGCGCGGCCTGAAGTCTGATCGGCGGGTGTTCTAGAACATTTTTAGCCGGAGGGAACCGCTTTCGATGGCGATCCCCTGCCCGTGACGCTGCAAGGGAATGGCGATGGCACCCGGACCGGAACTGCGAATGCCCGAAAGTCCCGCGTCCTCCCGCCTGTCCCGGCGCCGAAACCCGGGCGAATCCCGCCCCCGAATGCGCAAAAGACCGGGCGAACCCGGCCTTCGTCGCGCCCGGCGGAACAGCCCGCCCTCAGTCCGGGCTGTCGACGTCGCCGTCCGGCTCGACATCGCCGAGGATCTTCTCGGCGATCAGGCCGGCGTTCTGGCGGATCGCCGCCTCGATCTTGCCGGCCATGTCGGGGTTCTGCTTGAGGAAGGCCTTGGAGTTCTCGCGGCCCTGGCCGAGCCGATTGCTGTCGTAGGAGAACCAGGCGCCAGACTTCTCCACCACCCCGGCCTTGACGCCGAGATCGATGAGCTCGCCCATCTTCGAGACGCCCTCGCCATACATGATGTCGAACTCGACCTGCTTGAACGGCGGCGCCAGCTTGTTCTTCACCACCTTCACGCGGGTCTGGTTGCCGACCACCTCCTCGCGGTCCTTGATCGCGCCGATGCGGCGGATGTCGAGGCGCATCGAGGCATAGAACTTCAGCGCATTGCCGCCGGTGGTCACTTCCGGCGAGCCGTACATGACGCCGATCTTCATGCGGATCTGGTTGATGAAGATCACCATGGTCTTCGACTTGGAGATGGAGGCGGTCAGCTTGCGCAGCGCCTGGCTCATCAGGCGGGCCTGCATGCCCGGCTGGTTGTCGCCCATCTCGCCTTCGAGCTCGGCGCGCGGGGTGAGCGCCGCAACCGAATCGATCACCACGACGTCGATGGCGCCTGACCGCACCAGCGTGTCGCAGATCTCCAGCGCCTGCTCGCCGGCATCGGGCTGCGAGATCAGGAGGTCGTCGAGATTGACGCCAAGCTTGCGGGCATAGACCGGGTCGAGCGCGTGCTCGGCATCGATGAAGGCGCAGACGCCGCCGGTCTTCTGCGCTTCGGCGATCGTGTGCAGCGCCAGCGTCGTCTTGCCGGAGGATTCCGGCCCGTAGATCTCGATGACGCGGCCGCGCGGCATGCCGCCGATCCCGAGCGCGATGTCGAGCCCGAGCGAGCCGGTCGAGATCGCCTCGATCTCCACCAGCTTCTCGTTCTTGCCGAGCCGCATGATGGAGCCCTTGCCGAAGGCACGCTCGATCTGGGAGAGAGCGGCGTCCAGCGCCTTGGTCTTGTCCATGGATGAACCTTCGACGAGTCGCAGTGCGGCCTGACTCATGGCGGTAGCTCCCCTGTGCTGGCAAGGCCTGTTGGCCGAAACCTGTGTTTAATTGACCGTACACGGTTTGTTCTGATCGGCAAGTTCTTTTTTTGTTCTCACCGCCCCTGCTGACACGATCCGGTACGAGCCCCCTTTCCCGCCGCCGCGCCGCGCCCCTCGTCGCGGCCGGCTCCTGCCGCAAGCTGGAACGCCTTCAAACTGGCGCGGCGATGGCTTATGGGATTTGCCTCACCTCGGCCGGGACGCAAAGCCCGGCCCCTTCGACGGGACCGCCCTGATGAACGCTCCGCTCGCCGCCGGCGCCTATTCGCTCTTCCCCCTGGCGAAGGACGACACGTCCTATCGCAAGCTGACTGCCGAGGGCGTCCGGGTCGAGACCGTTCTGGGCAAGGAGGTCGTGGTGGTGGACCGCGAGGCGATCCGCCTGCTCTCCGAACAGGCCTTCGTCGACATCAACCACCTGCTGCGTCCGGGCCACCTCGCCCAGCTGCGCCGCATCCTCGACGACCCGGAATCAACGTCGAACGACAAGTTCGTCGCCTATGACCTCCTGAAGAACGCCAACATCGCCGCCGGCGGCGTGCTGCCGATGTGCCAGGACACCGGCACCGCCATCATCATGGGCAAGAAGGGCCGGCTGATCTGGACCGAGGGCGACGACGAGGCGGCGCTCGGCCAGGGCGTGCTCGACGCCTATGCCAAGAAGAACCTGCGCTATTCGCAGGTCGCGCCGCTTTCGATGTTCGAGGAGACCAACACCCGCAACAACCTCCCCGCCCAGATCGAGATCTATGCCGAGGGCCGCGGCGATCACGACGCCGCCTACAAGTTCCTGTTCATGGCCAAGGGTGGTGGCTCCGCCAACAAGAGCTTCCTGTTCCAGGCGCCGCCCTCGATCCTCACCCATGACCGGATGATCAAGTATCTCCACGAGAAGATCCTGACGCTCGGCACCGCCGCCTGCCCGCCCTACCATCTCGCCATCGTCATCGGCGGGCTATCCGCCGAGCACACGATGAAGACCGCCAAGCTCGCCTCCGCCCGCTATCTCGACGGCCTGTCGCAGCAGGGCTCGGAATTCGCCCATGCCTTCCGCGATGTCGCCATGGAGGCCGAGATCCACAAGCTGACCCAGGCCATGGGGGTCGGCGCCCAGTTCGGCGGCAAGTATTTCTGCCACGACGTCCGCGTTATCCGCATGCCGCGCCATGGCGCCTCGCTGCCCATCGCCATCGCCGTGTCCTGTTCGGCCGACCGCCAGGCCCTCGGCAAGATCACCCGCGACGGCGTCTTCCTCGAGGAACTGGAGCATCACC
>NZ_JAUYFA010000064.1 GCF_030691135.1 Phreatobacter sp. | reverse complement strand
CCGCACCACCGACGTGACGGGCATCGTGACCCTTCCCGAGGGCACGGAGATGGTCATGCCGGGCGACAACATCGCCATGACCGTCAACCTGATCGTGCCGATCGCCATGGAAGAGAAGCTGCGCTTCGCCATCCGTGAGGGTGGCCGCACCGTCGGCGCCGGCGTCGTCGCTGCGATCATCGAGTGATTTATTTCCCGAGGACGCGCGGGGTGCCGCGCGTCTTCCACGCTTTGCCTTAAAGGGGCGAACCAATGAGCCAGAACATCCGGATCCGCCTCAAGGCGTTCGACCACCGGGTCTTGGACACCTCGACGCGCGAGATCGTCAATACGGCGAAGCGCACGGGTGCCCAGGTCCGCGGGCCGATTCCGCTTCCGACGCGGATCGAGAAGTTCACGGTGAACCGCTCGCCGCACATCGACAAGAAGTCGCGCGAGCAGTTCGAGATCCGCACCCACAAGCGGCTTCTCGACATCGTGGATCCGACCCCGCAGACGGTGGACGCGCTGATGAAGCTCGACCTTGCCGCCGGTGTCGACGTCGAGATCAAACTCTGAGTCCTGCGACAGGCCGATGACGGCCTGGCGACGAATATGCCGATGCACCGTTGACCGGCGCATCTCACGTTGAACCCGGGTCCTCTCCGGTCCGCCTCTAGGGCACGGACGACCCCAAAACGAGGAATGCGCGCGATGCGTTCCGGTGTGATTGTCAAGAAGATGGGGATGACCCGCATCTTCACCGATGGCGGTGAGCACGTCCCTGTGACGGTGCTTCTGCTTGACGACTGCCAGGTCGTCGCCCACCGCACGGCGGAGCGGGACGGCTATCTGGCTCTGCAGCTCGGCGCCGGTCTGGCCAAGGTGAAGAACACGACGAAGGCCCAGCGTGGCCACTTCGCCATCGCCAAGGTCGAGCCGAAGCACGAAATCGTCGAGTTCCGTGTCGGCGAGAAGGAAGTCGTGCCGGTCGGCGCCCGCTTCTCCGCCGATCACTTCATTCCCGGCCAGTTCGTCGACGTGACGGGCACCAGCCAGGGCAAGGGCTTTGCCGGCGCCATGAAGCGCCACAACTTTGGCGGTCTGCGCGCCACCCACGGCGTCTCCGTCTCGCACCGTTCCCACGGTTCGACCGGTAACCGCCAGGATCCCGGCAAGGTGTTCAAGAACAAGCGCATGGCCGGCCATATGGGCGATGTGCGGGTCACCACGCAGAACCTCAAGGTCGTGCGTACCGACGTCGAGCGCGGCGTGATCATGGTCGAGGGCGCTGTCCCCGGCTCCAAGGGTGGCTGGATTCTCGTCCGCGACGCGGTGAAGAAGCCGCTGCCGAAGGACGCGCCGGTTCCGGGTGGCTTCAAGCTGCCGGGCGTCGACGCTGCCCCGGCCGCCGCTGCCGAAACCACGGAGGGTTGAGATGAAACTGACAATCAAGACCCTGGAAGGCGCCGACGCCGGTTCCGTCGATCTCTCCGATGAGATCTTCGGCCTCGAGCCCCGTGCCGACATCCTCCACCGCGTCGTGCGCTGGCAGCTTGCCAAGCGCCGCGCCGGCACCCATGACGTCAAGAACCGCGCCGAGATCCACCGCACCGGCAAGAAGATGTACAAGCAGAAGGGGACGGGTTCCGCTCGTCACTCCTCGGCGCGTGCCAACCTCTTCCGCGGCGGCGGTCGCTCCTTCGGTCCGACCCCGCGCTCCCATGAGCACGATCTGCCGAAGAAGGTCCGCGCCCTCGGTCTCAAGCATGCCCTCTCCACCAAGGTGAAGGCCGGCTCGATCGTGTTGCTGGAGAAGGCTTCCACCGATGCGGCCAAGACCAAGTCGCTGAAGGCGCAGTTCGAGAAGCTCGGCTTCAAGAGCGTGCTGATCATCGACGGCGCCCAGGTCGACAAGAACTTCGCGCTCGCCGCCCGCAACATCCCGCTCGTCGATGTCCTCCCTGTGCAGGGCATCAACGTCTACGACATCATGCGCCGGCACACCCTGGTCCTGACCCGGGCGGCCGTCGACGCACTGGAGGCGCGCTTCAAATGAGCACCGTCGATCCGCGTCACTACGACGTCATCAAGGCGCCGCTGATCACCGAGAAGGGCTCGCTGGTCGCCGAAAACAACCAGGTCGTCTTCAAGGTGGCCATGGAAGCCACCAAGCCGCAGATCAAGGCGGCGGTGGAGAAGCTGTTCGACGTCAAGGTCAAGAGCGTCAACACGCTCGTCCAGAAGGGCAAGACCAAGCGTTTCAAGGGCATGCTCGGCCAGCGGTCGGACGTGAAGAAGGCGGTCGTGACCCTCGCCGAGGGGCACTCCATCGACATCACGACCGGTCTGTGAGGCGAGGGGTAAACCATGGCACTCAAGACATTCAAACCGATCACGCCGAGCCTTCGTCAGCTCGTCCTGGTCGACCGCTCGGACCTCTACAAGGGCAAGCCCGTCAAGTCGTTGACGGAAGGCAAGCACTCGACCGGCGGCCGTAACAACCTCGGGCGCATCACCTCGCGTTTCCGCGGCGGTGGTCACAAGCGTTCGTATCGGCTGGTGGACTTCAAGCGCCGCAAGACGGACATGGCGGCCGTGGTGGAGCGGATCGAATATGATCCGAACCGTTCGGCCTTCATCGCGCTGATCAAGTATGCCGATGGCGAGCTGTCCTACATCCTGGCGCCGCAGCGCCTGGCCGTCGGCGACAGCGTCATCTCGGCCGAGAGCGCCGACGTGAAGCCCGGCAATGCCATGCCGATCGCCAACATCCCGGTGGGCACGATCGTGCACAACGTGGAGCTGAAGATCGGCAAGGGCGGCGCGGTCGCCCGTTCCGCCGGCACCTACGCCCAGATCGTCGGCCGCGACGAGGGGTACGTCATCCTTCGCCTCAATTCCGGCGAACAGCGTCTCGTCCACGGTCGTTGCCTCGCCTCCATCGGCGCGGTCTCCAACCCGGACCACATGAACGTCTCGATCGGCAAGGCCGGTCGTAACCGTTGGCTTGGCTGGCGCTCGCACAACCGCGGCGTCGCCATGAACCCGATCGACCATCCGCACGGCGGCGGCGAAGGCCGCACCTCCGGTGGCCGTCACCCCGTCACGCCCTGGGGCTTCCCGACCAAGGGCAAGAAGACTCGTTCGAACAAGCGGACCGACAAGTTTATCGTGTCGAGCCGTCATTCGAAGAAGAAGTAACAGAGGCCCGTCATGGCACGTTCCGTCTGGAAAGGTCCGTTCGTCGACGGATACCTCCTGAAGAAGGCCGAGGCAGCCCGTTCGTCGGGCCGTCACGAGGTCGTCAAGATCTGGAGCCGACGCTCCACGATCCTGCCCCATTTCGTGGGGCTGACCTTCGGTGTCTACAACGGTCAGAAACATGTCCCGGTGCAGGTCACCGAGGAAATGGTTGGCCACAAGTTCGGCGAGTTCTCGCCGACCCGCACCTTCTACGGCCATGCGGCCGACAAAAAAGCGAAGCGGAAGTGAGCCATGGGTAAGTCCGCAACACCCCGCGCGCTGGCCGACAACGAAGCCAAGGCGGTCGCCCGCATGCTTCGCGTCTCGCCGCGCAAGCTGAATCTGGTTGCCGCGCTGATCCGCGGCAAGCCGGTCGACACCGCGCTCGCCGATCTGGAGTTCTCGCGCAAGCGGATCGCCAACGACGTCAAGAAGTGCCTCGAGAGCGCCATCGCCAACGCCGAGAACAACCATGACCTCGACGTCGACGATCTGGTCGTCGCCGAGGCCCATGTCGGCAAGGCTTTCGTGCTGAAGCGCTTCCACGCCCGTGCCCGCGGTCGCGGCGCCCGGATCGAAAAGCCGTTCTCGCACCTGACGATCGTTGTTCGTCAGGTCGAGGAAGCCAAGGCCTGAGGAGAGAACGATGGGTCAGAAGATCAATCCGATCGGTTTCCGCCTCGGCATCAACCGTACGTGGGATTCCCGCTGGTTCGCCAACAAGGGCGAGTACGGCAAGCTGCTGCACGAGGATCTCAAGATCCGTCGTGAGCTGATGAAGCTGCTGAAGCAGGCTGCCGTCTCGAAGATCGTCATCGAGCGTCCGCATCGCAAATGCCGCGTCACGGTCCACTCGGCTCGTCCGGGCATCGTGATCGGCAAGAAGGGCGCCGACATCGACAAGCTGAAGAAGGCCGTCTCGAAGATGACCGACGCCGAAGTCGTCATCAACATTGTCGAGATCCGCAAGCCCGAGACCGACGCGACCCTGGTGGCCGAGTCGATTGCCCAGCAGCTCGAGCGTCGCGTCGCCTTCCGTCGTGCCATGAAGCGTGCCGTTCAGTCGGCCATGCGTCTGGGCGCCGAAGGCATCCGCATCAATTGCTCGGGCCGCCTCGGCGGCGCCGAGATCGCCCGCCTGGAGTGGTATCGCGAAGGTCGCGTGCCGCTGCACACCCTGCGTGCCGACGTCGACTACGGCGTTGCCACGGCCTTCACGACCTACGGGACGTGCGGCGTGAAGGTGTGGATCTTCAAGGGCGAAATCATGGAGCACGATCCGATGGCCCAGGACAAGAAGTTGTCCGAGGGCGAGGGATCGACCCGCCGTTCGCGCGGTCAAGACCGCGACGCGGCGTGAGGATGAAGGTCTAGAACCATGCTTCAGCCCAAGAAAACCAAGTACCGCAAGCAGTTCAAGGGTCGCATCAGCGGCGCCGCGAAGGGTGGTACGGACC
Organism: Phreatobacter sp.; assembly: GCF_030691135.1. GTDB lineage: Bacteria > Pseudomonadota > Alphaproteobacteria > Rhizobiales > Phreatobacteraceae > Phreatobacter. Next base: position 22,320 of record NZ_JAUYFA010000064.1, on the reverse strand, counting down.
TGAACTTCGGCCAGTTCGGCCTCAAGGCCATGGAACCGGAGCGCATCACCGCGCGCCAGATCGAGGCCGCCCGTCGCGCCATGACTCGCGAGATGAAGCGCGCCGGCCGTGTCTGGATCCGCATCTTCCCGGACGTTCCGGTGTCGAAGAAGCCCGCCGAGGTCCGCATGGGCTCCGGCAAGGGTGCCAACGAGTACTGGGCCGCCAAGGTGGCCCCTGGCCGCATCATGTTCGAGCTCGACGGCGTTCCCGTCGAGGTCGCCAAGAAGGCGCTTGAACTGGCCGCTGCCAAGCTGCCGATCAAGACGCGTTTCGTGCAGCGCATCGCTGAGTGAGGAGAGGGGTCATGAAGGCCGAAGAAGTCCGGACCAAGACCCTCGACGAGCTCGAGGGCCAGCTGGGTGACCTGAAGAAGGAGCAGTTCAATCTGCGCTTCCAGAAGGCCACGGGTCAGCTTGAGAACGTCGCGCGCGTCCGCCAGGTTCGCCGCGACATCGCCCGCGTCAAGACCATCGCCGCGCAGAAGCGCGCCGAGAAGAAGTAAGGAGAGGGCATATGCCGAAGCGTGTGCTCGAGGGCATCGTCGTCAGCGACAAGCAGGACAAGACGGTCGTGGTGAAGGTGGAGCGTCGCTTCACCCATCCGCTGCTGAAGAAGACGGTGCGTCGCACCAAGAACTATCACGCCCACGATGAAGGCAATGCCTTCAAGTCGGGCGACGTGGTGAGCATCGAGGAGGCCAAGCCCTTGTCGAAGCTGAAGCGTTGGGTCGTGCTGCCGAAGGCGTGAGCCTTTCGGTGATCGTTAGAACAGCGCGCCGCCGTCGGGGAGACCCGAGACGGGCGCGAAAGGAAGAGGTTGCGTCATGATCCAGATGCAAACCAATCTCGATGTGGCGGACAATTCGGGCGCACGCCGCGTCATGTGCATCAAGGTGCTCGGTGGCGCCAAGCGCCGTTACGCCCATGTCGGCGACATCATCGTGGTGTCGGTGAAGGAAGCGATTCCGCGTGGCCGCGTGAAGAAGGGCGACGTCATGAAGGCGGTCGTCGTTCGGACCGCCAAGGACATCCGCCGCATCGACGGTTCGGTGATCCGCTTCGACCGCAACGCGGCCGTTCTGATCAACAATCAGAAGGAGCCGATCGGCACCCGCATCTTCGGACCGGTTCCGCGCGAGCTGCGTGCCAAGAACCACATGAAGATCATCTCGCTCGCGCCGGAGGTGCTGTGATGGCTGCGAAGATCAAGAAGGGCGACAAGGTCGTCGTCCTCACCGGCCGCGACAAGGGTCGCACCGGCGAGGTGATCCAGGTCATGCCGACCGAGAGCCGTGCTCTCGTGCGCGGCGTCAATATCGTCAAGCGCCATCAGCGCCAGAGCCAGACCTCGGAAGGCGGGATCATCTCCAAGGAGAGCCCGATCCATCTGTCGAACCTGGCCTATGCCGACCCGAAGACCGGCGAGCCGACGCGTATCGGCTTCAAGGTTCTCGCCGACGGCAAGAAGGTGCGTGTGGCCAAGAAGTCCGGGGAGACCATCGATGGCTGAGGCGGCTTACACCCCGCGCCTCAAGGCGCATTACGACAGCGTGGTCCGGCAGAAGCTGGCTGAGGAGTTCGGTTACAAGAACCCCTTCGAGATCCCGCATATCGAAAAGATCGTCGTCAACATGGGCGTCGGCGAATCCACCGCCGATTCCAAGAAGGCGACGGTTGCCGCCGCGGATCTGGCGCTGATCACCGGCCAGCGGCCGGTCATCACCCGGGCCCGCCAGGCCATCTCGAACTTCAAGGTTCGCGAGAACATGCCGCTGGGCTGCAAGGTCACCCTTCGCAAGCAGCGCATGTACGAGTTCCTCGATCGCCTGGTCACGATCGCGCTCCCGCGCGTCCGTGACTTCCGTGGCCTCAACCCGAAGAGCTTCGACGGCCATGGCAACTTTGCCATGGGCCTCAAGGAGCACGTCGTGTTCCCCGAGATCTCCTATGACAAGGTGGATCAGATGTGGGGCATGGACATCATCGTGTGCACTTCCGCCAAGTCCGACGAGGAAGCCCGTGCTCTCCTCAAGGCCTTCAACTTCCCGTTCCGGCAGTGAGCCGGGTTTCTTGAACTAGAAGCCCGTCTCAGACGCGGAAACCAGGAGAAACCGATGGCGAAGAAAAGCTCCATCGAAAAGAACAACAACCGCCGCGCTCTGGTCGCGCGGGACGCCAAGAAGCGCGCTGCGCTGAAGGCTACCGTGATGGACCAGTCGATCTCGATCGAGGAGCGTTTCGCGGCGACCGTGAAGCTTGCGAGCCTGCCGCGCAACGGCGCCAAGGTCCGCATCAAGAACCGCTGCGAAGTCACCGGCCGTCCGCGGGCGTTCTATCGCAAGCTCGGCATGAGCCGCGTGGCTCTTCGTGACCTCGGCAACAAGGGGCTCGTTCCGGGCCTCGTGAAGTCGAGCTGGTGAGAGGAGACACATCATGGCTCTCAACGATCCGCTCGGCGATATGCTGACCCGCATCCGCAACGCGCAGATGCGCCGCAAGACCCGCGTCCTGACGCCGGGTTCGAAGCTGCGTGCCCGCGTGCTCGAGGTGCTCAAGTCCGAAGGCTACATCCGCGACTACATGACCGTCACGCATCCGAACGGTCGTTCGGAATTCGAGATCGAGCTCAAGTATTTCGACGGTGAGCCGGTCATCCGCCAGATCTCGCGCGTCTCCAAGCCTGGCCGCCGGGTCTATGCCGGCGTCGGCAACACGCCGCGCGTGTCCAACGGTCTCGGCATCACGATCATCTCGACCCCCAAGGGCGTGATGGCCGACCATGATGCACGGGAACAGAATGTAGGCGGGGAGGTGCTCTGCACGGTCTTCTGACCTGGCGGAGCTCCCTCACGACAAAGGACGATATCCAATGTCTCGTATCGGTAAGAAGCCGGTCGACCTGCCGCAGGGCGTGACCGCCCAGGTGTCTGGCCAGACCGTGAAGATGAAGGGTCCCAAGGGTGAGCTCTCGTTCACCTGCCCCGAGGACGTGACTGTCAAGATCGACGGGAATGTCATCAAGGTGGACCCGCGTGACCAGGGCAAGCGCGCCCGCTCCATGTGGGGCATGGCTCGCACCCGGGTTTCGAACCTCGTCGTCGGCGTGAGCAAGGGCTTCGAGAAGAAGCTCGAGATCACCGGCGTCGGCTACCGCGCCGCCGCCCAGGGCAAGGTTCTCAACCTCGCCCTTGGCTACAGCCACGACATCAACTATCCCGTGCCGGAAGGCATCACCATCGCGACGCCGAAGCCGACCGAGATCCTCATCTCCGGCAACGACAAGCAGCAGGTGGGCCAGGTCGCCGCCGAGATCCGCGACTACCGCGGTCCGGAGCCCTACAAGGGCAAGGGCGTCCGCTACGCGGGCGAGTTCATCTTCCGCAAGGAAGGCAAGAAGAAGTAAGGCGACGGCCCCGGTTCGGGGCCCGTCCGTCTTCCGGGATGCGTGTCCTGTCAGGCGCGCATCCGATCAAAGGAGCTGGCTATGGCCAATTTTAAGGATGCAACGGAGCGTCGCAAGGCGCGTGTCCGTCGGGCCCTGCGCTCGACGGCGAATGGGCGTCCGCGGCTGAGCGTCTTCCGTTCGTCGAAGCATATCTATGCGCAGATCATCGACGACTCGAATGGCGTGACGGTTGCGAGTGCCTCGTCACTGGAGAAGGACCTGAAGTCCGCACTGAAGACCGGCGCCGATCAGGCCGCGGCATCTGCCGTCGGCAAGCTCGTCGCCGAGCGCGCAGTGCAGGCGGGGGTTTCCACCGTGGTCTTCGACCGCGGCGCCTATCTCTATCACGGGCGCGTCAAGGCGCTCGCCGACGGCGCCCGCGAGGGCGGCCTGAGCTTCTAACGGATACGGGCGGTTCTAGCCGCCGAAAGGACAGAACATGGCTCGGGAACGTGAACGCGAGCGCAACCGCGAAGAGCGCGACAGCGAATTCACCGATAAGCTCGTGCACATCAACCGTGTCTCGAAGACGGTGAAGGGCGGCAAGCGCTTCGGTTTCGCTGCGCTCGTCGTGGTGGGCGACCAGAAGGGCCGCGTCGGCTTCGGCCACGGCAAGGCCCGCGAGGTGCCGGAAGCGATCCGCAAGGCGACCGAATCGGCCAAGCGCGGCTTCATCCGCGTCGCTCTGCGCGAGGGTCGCACCCTCCATCATGACGTGCACGGTCGCCACGGCGCCGGAAAGGTCATCCTGCGCGCCGCTCCGGCCGGCACCGGCATCATCGCCGGCGGCCCGATGCGCGCCGTTTTCGAAACGCTCGGCATGGCCGACGTGGTCGCCAAGTCGATGGGGTCTTCCAACCCCTACAACATGGTGCGTGCCACGTTCGACGCGCTGAAGAACCAGGACAGCCCGCGCTCCGTCGCGGCTCGCCGTGGCCTCAAGGTGTCGGTCCTCCAGGCCCGCCGCCAAGAGGAAGGCGAGGGCGACGCGTAAGGATCGGATCCATGGCCAACAAAGCAACCGTCACCATCGAGCAGATCGGCTCGCCGATCCGCCGCGAGAAGTCGCAGGAAGCGACCCTCGTCGGTCTCAAGCTCAACAAGCTGCACCGTCGCGCCACGCTGGAGGACACCCCGAGTGTCCGCGGCATGATCGCGAAGGTCGCTCACCTCGTGAAAGTGGTGGATTGATCTCATGAAACTCACCGACATGAAGGACAACGACGGCGCGACGCATCGCAAGATGCGCGTCGGTCGTGGCATCGGGTCCGGCAAGGGCAAGACCGCCGGTCGCGGCGTGAAGGGCCAGAAGTCGCGCTCCGGCGTCGCCATCAAGGGTTTCGAGGGCGGCCAGATGCCGCTCCATCGCCGCCTGCCGAAGCGTGGCTTCACCAACATCTTCCGCCTCGAGTTCGTCGAAGTGACGCTCGCCCGCCTCCAGCGCGCGATCGACTCCGGCAAGCTGAAGGCCGGCAAGATCGACGAGGCCGCCCTGGTCGAGAGCGGCGTCATCCGCCGCTCCCGCGACGGTATCCGCCTCGTGGCCACCGGCGAACTGACGTCGAAGATCGAGCTGACCGTCACCGGCGCTTCCGCTGGTGCCGTCGCTGCGGTCGAGAAGGCTGGCGGCACCGTCACCCTTCTCACGGCGAAGGAAGAGGCCGCGGCCTGACGGCCGGCCGGTCCTCCGATTCCTAGCGCGACGATCAAGGTTCGAGGGGCCGGTTCGACGAGGACCGGCCCCTTTTCATCTGTATGAGGCTCGTGCCCCGCGTCGCCCTGCGACGCCGGGGGGCTGGCTAAGGCGGCCTCGGGCCGTTAAGTGAATGCGACTTTTCCGGATGGACGCGTCCGTCCCTCTTGCATCGGAGCCACCATGGCATCGGCAGCGGAACAACTGGCAGCCAATCTGAATTTCGGCGCCTTCGGCAAGGCCGAAGACCTGAAGAAGCGCCTGTGGTTCACCCTGGGAGCGCTGCTGGTCTATCGCCTCGGCACCTATATCCCGCTGCCGGGAATCGATCCCGAGGCGCTGCGCCAGATCTTCAACGCCAACCAGGGCGTTCTGGCGATGTTCAACGTCTTCGCCGGCGGCGCCGTCGGGCGTATGGCGATCTTCGCGCTGAACATCATGCCCTACATCTCCGCCTCCATCATCATCCAGCTGCTCACGGCCGTCGTGCCCGAGCTCGAAAAGCTGAAGAAAGATGGCGAGCAGGGCCGCAAGCAGATCAACCAGTACACCCGCTACCTGACGGTGGTTCTCGCCGTGTTCCAGTCCTGGGGCATCGCCGTCGGCCTGCAGTCGTCCGGTACCGTCGTCGCCAATCCCGGCGTGTTCTTCGTCATGAGCACGGTGATCACCCTCACCGGCGGCACCATGTTCATGATGTGGCTCGGCGAGCAGATCACCCAGCGCGGCGTCGGCAACGGCATCTCGCTGATCATCTTCGCCGGCATCGTCGCCGAACTGCCGAGCGTCCTCGCCCAGGCTTTCGAGCTCGGCCGCCAGGGCGTCATCGCGACGCCGCTGCTCCTGGCGCTGCTCGTGCTCATCGCCTTCACGATCGTCATCATCGTGTTCTTCGAGCGCGCCCAGCGCCGGCTGCTGATCCAGTATCCAAAGCGACAACAGGGCAACAAGGTCTTCGAGGGGAACTCGTCCCATCTGCCTCTGAAGCTGAACACGGCCGGTGTCATTCCACCGATCTTCGCCTCGTCGCTGCTGCTGCTGCCGACCACGGCCCTGTCGTTCCAGACCAACCCCGCGGAATGGTTGCGGCTGACCGCCCAGCTGCTCGGCCATGGCCAGCCGCTGTTCATGGCGCTCTATGCGCTCTTGATCATCTTCTTCTGCTTCTTCTACACGGCTATCGTGTTCAATCCGACGGAAACGGCCGACAACCTGCGCAAATATGGCGGCTTCATCCCGGGCATCCGGCCCGGCGAGAAGACGGCGCAGTACATCGACTACGTGCTGACCCGCATCACCGTCGTCGGCGCCGCCTACATCACCCTGGTCTGCCTATTGCCCGAAGTGCTGATTGGCCAGCTTGGACAAAGCTTCTATCTCTTGGGTGGCACCTCGCTGCTCATCGTCGTCACCGTGACACTCGATACGGTCGCGCAGGTCCAGGGATATCTGTTGGCCCATCAGTATGAGGGGCTGATCAAGAAGTCGCAGCTCAGGGGGAAACGTCGATGAAGCTGATTCTGCTCGGGCCTCCCGGAGCGGGGAAGGGGACCCAAGCACAGCGTCTGGTGGAGAAGCACGGGCTGGTCCAGCTCTCCACGGGTGACATGCTCAGGGCCGCGGTGAAGGCGGGTACGCCGGTCGGCCTGAAGGCCAAGGACGTGATGGCACGGGGTGAACTCGTGTCCGACGAGATCGTCGTCGGCATCATCGAGGACCGTATCGCAGAGCCCGATTGCGCCAGGGGCTTCATCCTCGACGGCTTTCCGCGCACCGTCGCGCAGGCCGAGGCGCTCGACGCCATGCTCGCCAAGACCGGCATGGAACTCGACGCCGTCATCGAGCTCAAGGTCGACGAGGGAATCCTGGTCGGCCGCATCGAGAAGCGCGTCGCCGACATGACGGCGCGCGGCGAGCCGGTGCGGGCTGACGATAATGCCGAGGCGCTGAAGAAGCGGCTCGACGCCTATCGCGCCCAGACCGCTCCGGTCTCCGATTATTACGCCTCCAGGGGCGCTCTGAAGACCGTCGACGGCATGGCGCCGATCGACGACGTGACGCAAGCGATCGCCGGACACCTCGGAGTCTGAGGGTTTTGTCAGTTTCGGCTTGACGCGCGGACAGGGGCGGGCTATGCGCCCCATCTCGTCCGATCGACGGTGGCTTCGGTCCGTCTGCAGTGCAGGCGGATCGAACCGTTTCAAGGACAACCATGCAAGGGCCGGCCTCCACCGGCGCATGGGTTCATTTCTCTCCGCGGCAACGCGGTTCACATGGAGACGAGATATGGCTCGTATCGCGGGTGTCAACATCCCGACCAACAAGCGCGTCGTCATCGCGCTGCAATACATTCACGGCATCGGCGCGAAATTTGCCGGCGAGATCTGCGAAAAGGTCAAGATCCCGGCCGAGCGCCGCGTGAATCAGCTGACCGACCAGGAAATCCTGGCCGTCCGCGAGGCCATCGACCGTGACTACATGGTCGAGGGCGACCTTCGCCGCGAAGTCTCCATGAACATCAAGCGTCTCATGGACCTCGGCTGCTATCGTGGCCTGCGCCACCGCAAGGGCCTGCCGGTCCGCGGCCAGCGCACGCACACCAACGCCCGCACCCGCAAGGGTCCGGCCAAGGCGATCGCCGGCAAGAAGAAGTGATTGTGACCCGGGGCGCTTCTCGCGCTCCGGCTCGTTTCCCGAGCGCCTGGCATTACGGGCGCGCCTGAAGGACAAGGACTAGAATATGGCCAAGGAAGCCAACCGCGTTCGCCGCCGCGAGCGAAAGAACATCGCCTCCGGCGTCTGCCATGTGAACGCATCGTTCAACAACACGATGATCACCATCACCGACGCCCAGGGCAACACCATCGCCTGGTCCTCGTCGGGCACGATGGGCTTCAAGGGTTCGCGCAAGTCGACCCCCTACGCCGCCCAGGTCGCCGCCGAGGACGCTGCCCGCAAGGCCAGCGAGCATGGCATGCGCACCGTCGAGGTCGAGGTGTCGGGTCCCGGTTCGGGTCGGGAATCGGCCCTGCGCGCCCTCCAGGCCGCCGGCTTCACCGTCACCTCCATCCGCGACGTGACGCCGATCCCGCACAATGGCTGCCGGCCGCGCAAGCGCCGTCGCGTCTGAGCTCTCGCACTTCTCGCAATCGGAGGCCGGCCTGTGGCGGTCCTCGGTTTTCCGCCCCCCGCCGTGAGGCGAGGGGAACCGGTCGTCAGGGTCCTGCAGGGGACGAGACAGCGGCCAGATCCAAGCGAAGGTAAGAACCCGTGATTCAGAAGAACTGGCAGGAACTGATCAAGCCGGAGAAGCTCCACATCGTTCCCGGCGATGATCCCAAGCGCGTGGCCACCGCCACGGCCGAGCCCCTCGAGCGCGGCTTCGGCGTCACGCTGGGCAATGCCCTTCGTCGCGTCCTCCTGTCCTCGCTCCAGGGCGCCGCCGTCTCTGCCGTCCAGATCGATGGCGTGCTCCATGAGTTCTCGTCGATCCCGGGTGTCCGCGAGGACGTCACCGACATCGTCCTGAACATCAAGGACATCGCGATCAAGATGCAGGGCGACGGCCCCAAGCGCATGGTCGTGCGCAAGGAAGGCCCGGGCGTCGTCACCGCCGGCGATATCCAGACCGTCGGCGACGTCGTGGTCCTCAACCCGGAACTCGTGATCTGCACCCTCGACGAAGGTGCCTCGATCCGCATGGAATTCACCGTCGACACCGGCAAGGGCTACGTGCCCTCCGAGAAAAACCGCGCCGAGGATGCGCCGATCGGCCTCATTCCGGTCGACAGCCTCTACTCGCCGGTCAAGAAGGTGTCCTATCAGGTCTCGCCGACCCGCGAAGGTCAGGTGCTCGACTACGACAAGCTGACCCTGACGGTGGAGACCAACGGTTCGGTCTCGCCGGAGGATGCGATCGCCTATGCCGCGCGCATCCTGCAGGACCAGCTGGAGATCTTCGTCAACTTCGAGGAGCCGCGCAAGGAAGTCGTCCAGGAGTCGATCCCGGATCTGGCGTTCAACCCGGCGCTGCTGAAGAAGGTCGACGAGCTGGAGCTTTCGGTCCGCTCGGCCAACTGCCTGAAGAACGACAACATCGTCTATATCGGCGACCTGATCCAGAAGACCGAGGCGGAAATGCTCCGCACTCCGAACTTCGGCCGCAAGTCGCTGAACGAGATCAAGGAAGTGCTTGCCCAGATGGGCCTCCACCTCGGCATGGAGGTTACGGGCTGGCCGCCGGAGAATATCGAAGAGCTCGCCAAGCGCTTCGAGGACCATTACTGATTTTCAATTCTCGCCGACCGTGAGGTCCGCGATCCACCGGAGGACAAGGCGATGCGTCACGGCAAAGCCCACCGTAAGTTCAACCGCACGGCCGAGCATCGTCAGGCGATGTTCGCCAACATGTGCGCTGCGCTGATCAAGCACGAACAGATCGTCACCACCCTGCCGAAGGCGAAGGACCTGCGTCCGATCGTCGAAAAGCTGGTGACGCTCGGCAAGCGCGGCGACCTGCACGCCCGCCGTCAGGCGATCTCGCAGATCCGCGATCTCGGCATGGTCAAGAAGCTCTTCGAGGTTCTCGGCCCCCGCTACCAGTCGCGCCAGGGTGGCTACACCCGCGTGCTGAAGGCGGGCTTCCGCTACGGCGACAATGCGCCGGTGGCGGTGATCGAGTTCGTCGACCGCGACGTCGATGCCAAGGGCAAGGACTCCGGTCCGGTCCAGGCGAAGCAGCAGGAGCAGGCTGCGGCCTGATCCTCTGTCGAACAGAGATAGGGCGCACCCGGCGTGGTGCGTCGGTGCATGGGGCGGCCGCAGGGTCGCCCTTTTGCGTTTTGCGGTCGCGGAACGGATATCAGGCCGGTCGTGGTCGCCGGGCCGTCACGAGTTCGGTGGCGAGGCCGCAGGCGATGATCGCTCCGGCCAGTGCGAAGACCAGGGCATGGCTGCCGGTGGCGGCAAGGATCGCCGTGAAGCCGTAGGCCGCGGCGGCCTGCACGACCGCGAAGGCGACCGTTTGCAGCGCCCAGGCTGCGGTGTGGGCGGCCGGTCCGACGATCTCGCGGGTGCGCCCGGAGGTGGATGAGCCGAGCCCGATCATCAGCCCGCCGGCCATCATGGCCGACAGCGTCAGCAGGACGAGGTCGTGGGTGAGCGCGGGAATGGCCGCGCCGATCGCCATCAGCGCGACGATGACGCGCAGCACCGGCGCGTAGCCGAACCGGTCGGCGGCAAGTCCCGCCACCATCGGGGCGAGGACGGCGGTGATGCCCGCCGCCACCCAGATCCACCCTCCCACCGCCAGGCCGAAGCCGAGATCGCGCGCCACGTGGTCGACGAAGAAGATCGTATGCGGCACATAGCCCGCCGCGGCGCCGCAATAGGCTGCAGCCAGGCCGAAAAAAGCCGGATCGCGGCGCCAGGCGGGGGCGGGATCGTTGCGATTGGCGGCGACCGGCGGAGCCGAGCGCGGCAGCAAGGTCATCATTACGATGCTGGCAATCGCCAGCGCCGCTGCGAGGGCGAGCCAGGCGGCGGCCGGCCCGCCGGCGGCGAAGGCCGGCACCGCCGTTCCCGACAGGACGAAACCCGTGCCGACCCCGGCAAAGGCGAGGCCGTTGGCCCGGCCGCGATGCGAGGGCGCCACGACATTGGCGACCACCGGCGGGATGACGATCATCAGCACGCCGCCGGTTGCTCCCGACAGCGCCCTGAGCGCGATGAAGGCCCAGGCCGGCAGGGGAATCGCCGAGACCGCGAAAGCGAGCACGGCCAGCGCCGCGGCAAGCGCGATGGCCGGCCGGACCCCGAGGCTGCGCGCGCACGCCAGCGCCGTTCCCGCGCCGACGATATAGCCGGCGAGGTTGAAGGCACCGGCGAGATGCAGCGTCGTCGGGCTCGCCCATCCCGCCTCGACCATGGCGGGGATGAGCGGGGGATAGCCGAAGCGCCCCATGCCGACCCCGATGAGCAGGCCGCAATAGCCGGCGAGGACGGGGGCGAAGAAACCCTGCCAGGTCCCGGTGCCGGCAGGCCTCACAGACTGCGCTCGACGGCGACGCTCCGGCAATCCATCTCGTAGTCGAGCCCAACGACCGGGGGCCGGTTGAAATGCCAGGTCAGGCCGGAGCGCGCCGCCCCGCGCCGGACGATCTCATCGGCGAGGAAGGGGTGGATGTCGTGCACGCAATAGACCTGCGTCGCGGTCGTTGCCGGCCAGCCGTGCCCGAAGGCTGCCATGCGCTTTTCCATCTGCTCCAGCACGAAGACGCCCTTCTCGCGCAAGCCCGGCGCGCTGGTGTCGTTGAGGCGGACGATGCGTTCGGCATAGGGTCCGGAGCCTTCGCGGGCCTCGCCGGACCCGGAAATGACGAATTGCGGCACGCCGGCATCGCCTGCGGCAATATAGGAAAAGGCGTGGAAGGACGGCTCCGGCGGGCCGCCGATCTCGGGACAGACATTGGAGCGGGCGACGGGATTGGCCTTGGTCGCGGGGTCGTAGATGCCCCATTCGGCCAGCGTGCCGACATAAACCTCGTTGAAGGCCTTGAAGCCGGCATCGTCGAAGGGGGCGGGCGAGCGCAACTCGCAGGCACAGAAGGCGGTCAGCGGCCGGCCAGCTGTCTGGATAATCCCGGCGATGCGGGCAAAGCCCTGCTTCAGCGGCACCGGCTGGCGGAACATCACCCGCTCGACGTGATGGCCGGGCAGGGCCGCGGCGCCGGCGGAATACTGGAACACGCTCGGCACGTAGCGATAATTTCCGGCGGCAAAGTCGATCGGCGTCATGGCGGTCTCCGCGTTTCCCCGGACGCGAAGGTGGTCGCTGGCTGAAACCCGGTCAATCCGCGGGAATGCATCGGCCGCCTGCATTCCCTTCCGGGACGGCGGCTCGGTCGCTATATTGTACCCATGACCAGACTCACCGTCCTCGCCCTCGCCGCCGCTCTCGCGGCCCTCGCCACCTCGCCGGCATCGGCCCAGCGCCAGGCGCCGCAGAGCCGCACCGAGTTGCAGATGTCCTTCGCGCCCGTCGTGAAGCGCGCCGCACCCGCCGTGGTCAACGTCTATGGCGCGCGCGTCGAGCAGGTCCAGGCTCACCCGTTCTTCGACGATCCGATCTTCCGCCGCTTCTTCGGCGACCGCGGCGGGCAGGGCGGACAACAGGGGCCGGGACGTGCCGAGGTCGCCCGCTCCCTCGGGTCCGGCGTCATCGTCGATCGCTCCGGCCTCGTCATCACCAACAACCACGTCATCCAGAACATGACGGAGGTGAAGATCGCGCTGGCCGACCGGCGCGAGTTCGAGGTCGACATCGTCCTGCGCGACCCGCGCACCGACCTCGCCGTACTGAAGCTGAAGAGCCCGCCCGCGGATCTCGCGGTGATCGACATCGGCGAGTCCGACGGGCTCGAGGTCGGCGACATCGTCCTCGCCATCGGCAACCCCTTCGGCGTCGGCCAGACGGTGACCCAGGGCATCATCTCGGCTCTCGCCCGCACGCAGGTCGGCGTCGCCGACTACCAGTCCTTCGTGCAGACCGACGCGGCCATCAATCCTGGCAATTCCGGCGGCGCATTGGTCGACATGTCCGGCCGCCTCATCGGCGTCAACACGGCGATCTTCTCGCGCTCCGGCGGCAGCCACGGCATCGGCTTCGCCATCCCCACGGCGCTCGTCCGCCTCGTGGTGGAATCGGCCAGGTCCGGCAGCCAGACCGTGCAGCGGCCCTGGTTCGGCGGTCGCCTGCAGACCGTCACCGCCGATGTCGCCGAGAGCCTCAGGCTCGCCCGGCCGACCGGGGCGCTCGTCGTATCGGTGGTGACGAATTCGCCCGCCGCCAGGGCCGGCATGCGCACCGGCGACCTGATCACCGCCGTCGACGGCCAGGCGGTCGAGGACCCCGACGGTTTCGGTTATCGCTTCGGCGTCAAGCCGATCGGCGGCATGGCCAGCATCGCCGTCACCCGCAACGGCCGCAATCTCGTCGTACCGGTGGCGCTGGAGCCCGCGCCGCCCGGCGGGCAGGACGCCATCACTCTCGCCGGACCCTCGCCCTTCGCCGGCGCCCGCGTCGCGACGCTCGCCCCCGGCATGGCGGACGAACTGCGCGTCGCCCATCGCACCGACGGCGTCGTCGTCATGGCGATCGAGCCGTCCTCGGCAGCCGGGCAGGTGGGTCTCCAGCCCGGCGACGTCGTGCTCGTCGTCAACGGCCGCGAGATCAAGACGCCGGCCGACCTGCGCGACGCCACAGCCCAGCGCGCCCGACTCTGGCGCTTCCAGATCGACCGCGGCGGCCAGATCATCAATTCCATGATGGGCGGCTGAGGGCCGTGGACCTCTTCGAGGCTGCGGGCCCCGATCCCAAGGCGCCGCGCCCGCTCGCCGACCGTCTCCGCCCGCAGACCCTGGCCGAGGTCGCCGGCCAGGAACACCTGACCGGCCCCGACGGCGCGCTGACGCGGCTCCTGCGCACGCGCTCCCTCGGGTCCCTCGTCTTCTGGGGCCCCCCCGGCACCGGCAAGACGACGGTGGCGCGGCTGCTCGCCGGCGAGACCGATCTCGCCTTCGAGCAGGTCTCCGCCATCTTCACCGGTGTCGCCGACCTGAAGAAGGTCTTCGAACAGGCCCGCGGCCGGCGGGTGCAGGGCCGCGGCACGCTGCTCTTCGTCGACGAGATCCACCGCTTCAACCGCTCGCAGCAGGACGCCTTCCTCCCTGTCGTCGAGGACGGCACCGTGACGCTCGTCGGCGCGACGACGGAAAACCCCTCCTTCGAGCTCAATGCGGCGCTCCTCTCCCGCGCCCGCGTGCTGACCTTCCGTTCGCTCGACGACGACGCGCTGGAGAAGCTGCTGGCCCGCGCCGAGGCGCTCGAGGCCAAGGCGCTGCCGCTCGATGCCGATGCCCGCCTCGCCCTGGTGCGCATGGCGGACGGCGACGGCCGGGCCATCCTGACGCTGGCGGAAGAGGTCTGGCGGGCCGCCGCCGCGGGCGAGGTCTTCGATACCGCCGGCCTGTCGGAGATCGTCCAGCGCCGGGCGCCGATCTACGACAAGGCGCAAGAGGGCCACTACAACCTCATCTCCGCGCTGCACAAGACGGTGCGCGGCTCTGACCCCGACGCGGCACTCTACTATCTCGCGCGCATGCTGGATGCCGGCGAGAACCCGCTCTTCATAGCCCGCCGCGTCGTCCGCATGGCCGTGGAGGATATCGGCCTCGCCGATCCGCAGGCCCTCGTCGTCGCCAATGCCGCCAAGGACGCCTACGACTTCCTCGGCAGCCCCGAGGGCGAACTGGCGCTCGCCAATGCCGTCATCTATGTCGCGACCGCGCCGAAATCCAACGCCGCCTATACCGCCTGGAAGGCGGCTCTGTCGCTGGCCAAGGAGCGCGGCAGCCTGACGCCGCCGAAGACCATCCTCAATGCGCCCACCAAGCTCATGAAGTCCGAGGGCTACGGCGACGGCTATCGCTATGACCACGACGAGCCCGACGCCTTTTCCGGCCAGGACTACTGGCCGGACGCCCTGGGGCGGCAGTCGTTCTACAGGCCTGTCGAGCGCGGCTTCGAGCGCGAGATATCAAAGCGCATGGAATGGTGGGCGAAGCTCAGGCGCGAGCGCGGCGGCTGACGCTTCACGACGCTGCCGACATCCGTTAACCCTTGGCGCATGACCAAGCTTCTCCTCGTCTTTCTCGGCTCCGGAATCGGTGGCGCGGCACGCCATGGCGTCAATATCTGGTCCCTGAAGGCCTTCGGACCGAATTTCCCAGCCGGCACGCTGATCGTCAATGTCGTCGGCGGTCTCGCCATCGGCCTGATCGCCGGCTGGTTCGCCTTCCGAGTCTCGCTGCCGTGGAGCCAGGAGCTGCGCCTGTTCCTCATTACCGGCATTCTCGGCGGCTTCACCACCTTCTCCGCCTTCTCGCTCGATGCCATGACGCTAATCGAGCGGGGTGACTATGCGACCGCCGCCCTCTATGTGGTGGTTTCGGTGGTTCTCGCGATCGCATCCGTCGCGGTCGGCCTCGCCGTCATCAGGAGTTTCTCATGAAGGGCAGGGGCAAACCGCCCGGTCACGGACCGGTGGACCGCGGCGCCAAGCGTTCCGGCGGCAAGGGTGCGGCCAAGGGTGCGGCCAAGGGGCCGTTCAAGGGTCCGGCCAAAGGTCCAGGCAAAGGCCCGGGCAAGCCTCCGGCGCGCAGCCGGAGTGCCGCGCCGGCTGCCGAAGGTCCGCGCATCGGCAGCCGTCCGCCGGCCAGGCGTCCCGCCTTCGCTGTCGAAGCCGAACGCGCACCCCGTGGTCCGGTGCGCAGCCGTCGGCCGTTCGAGCGAACCGATGACCGCGGCTTCGAGGAGCGCCGTCCGGAAGACCATGGCGCCGACGAGCAGCGCTCCGAGCGTCCGCGCCGGGAACGCGTGCGGCGCGAGC
Organism: Phreatobacter sp.; assembly: GCF_030691135.1. GTDB lineage: Bacteria > Pseudomonadota > Alphaproteobacteria > Rhizobiales > Phreatobacteraceae > Phreatobacter. The sequence continues at coordinate 6,693 of NZ_JAUYFA010000064.1, read as the reverse complement.
CGATGGATCTCAGGTCCTTCGACGGATCGCCGCGCCGTGGCCGGTCCGACGACTGGGACCTCGACAAGGCGACGTGGGCGCCCGAGGCCGATATCGACATCGATGCCATCCAGGAGCCGCGCGGTCTGCGCCGCGAGCCGGATTCGGATGAGCGCCGCCCGGCACGATCGACCGAGCGTCCCGCCCGCTCCCGCCCGCCGCGTCGGGACGCCCCGCGCGAAGACGCATCTCCACGCGAGAATGCACCCCGGCGCGAGGACTCCCGCACCGACATGCGCCCGGAGCCGCGCACGCCGCGCCGTGCGCCGGTGGCGGCACCCGCCGGTCCGACGCGCGCTGAACTGAAGGCCGCCGCGACCGACACGCTGCAGACCGGCGTCCAGACCCTGACGGTCACCGAGGACGAGGCCGACATGCGCGTCGACCGCTTTCTCGCCGCGCGCTTCCCGCAGCTCTCGTTCAGCTACATCCAGCGCATCGTCCGCAAGGGCGAGCTGCGGGTGAATGGCCGCCGCGTCGAGACCAAGGACCGCATCGAGGCCGGCCAGGCGGTGCGAGTGCCGCCGCTGAAGCTCGACCAGGCGCGGCCGATGTCGGCCAAGGTCGGCGAGGACGTCGCCGGCTTCCTCGCCTCCATCACGCTCTATGAAGATGCCGACGTCATGGTCCTGTCGAAGCCCGCCGGGCTCGCGGTACAGGGCGGTTCGGGAACCAAGAAGCACCTCGACGGCATGCTCGCGGTCCTCACCGACGAGGATGGCCAGCGCCCGCGTCTCGTCCACCGCCTCGACAAGGACACGTCGGGCTGCCTGCTGGTCGCCAAGTCGCGCTTCGCCGCGGCCGCTCTCGCCAAGACCTTCCGCACCCGCTCCGCCCGCAAGATCTACTGGGCCGTCGTCGCCGGCGTGCCGAAGCCGCGGCAGGGCCGTGTCTCGACCTATCTCGCCAAGGAAGAGCGCGAGGACGAGAGCTTCATGCGCATCGCCAAGCATGGCGACAAGGGCGCAACCCATGCGGTGAGCTACTATGCCGTCATCGACACGATGGCGACGAAGCTGTCCTGGCTGTCGATGAAGCCGGTGACGGGCCGCACCCACCAGTTGCGCGTCCACGCTGCCGAGATCGGCCATCCCATCCTCGGCGATCCCAAATATTTCGATGTCGAGAACTGGGAGATCCCCGGCGGCATCCAGCACAAGCTGCATCTCCACGCCCGCCGTCTCGTCGTGCCGCATCCGCGCGGTAAGGGCACGATCGACGTCTCGGCGCCGCTGCCGCCCCATATGGAGCAGACCTTCAACCTGCTCGGCTGGGACGTGTCGCACTACGATCCCATCGTCGAGTCGCCGGAGGAGTGATGTCCCTGACCGGCTGGATCTATGTCACCGCGGTGGTGCTCGCGATCATCCTCGTGCTCATCGTCATGGTGACGCGCCGGGTGATCCGCACCGTACCGGGCGGCGGCGACAGCCGGGCGATGAAGGACCTTGTCGGTGAACTGCGGCGGGCCAACGACCTCGCCGAGAAGCGCATCGCGGCGCTGGAGACGCGGGTCGAGACGCTGGAGCGGCGCCAGGGCTGAACGGCGCCTTCAGCCGGGGTTCAGCGGCCCGGCTGCATCGGTCGATCTCCAAGCCTGTCGACCGGAGATCGCCATGAAACGCCTCGCCTTCGCCTGCACGCTCGCGCTGCTCGCCACCACGCCGCTCGCCGCCCAGCCCTATGGCTATGGTCCCGGACCGGGCATGGGCCGCGGCAATCCCGAACTGCGCGCCGAGCGCTTCCAGTGCCGCCAGGAGGCCCGCGCCCGCGGCTATCGTGGGCCCGAGGTGCGCGGCGCGGTGATCGCATGCCTGCAGGCGCGCCGGCCGGATCTCGCCCGCATCGTCCAGTGCCGCGATGCCGTCCGCGCCCATGGCTACATGCCGCGCACGCCGGAATTCCGCATGGCTGTCAGGTCCTGTCGCTTCGGCGCTTGAACTGAAGGCGCGGATGACCCACAAGGCGCTCCGGTCCGCGGAGCGCCTGCGCAGTGAAACTCGTCATTTTCGACTGCGACGGCACCCTCGTCGACAGCCAGCATCTCATCGTCGCCTGCATGAACGAGGCCTTCGCCTCACTGGGGCGCCCGGCACCCGCGCGCGAGGCGACGCTCTCGATCGTCGGGCTGTCGCTCGCGGAAGCCTTCGCCGCGCTGACGAGCGCCGACGACACGGATATTCCGATGCTCGTCGAAGCCTACAAGGGCGCCTTCCATGCCCAGCGGCAGAAGCCGGGCCATGCCGAGCCGCTCTATGAGGGCGCACGCGAGGTGGTGGAATGGCTGGCGGGGCGTGAGATCGCGCTCGGCATCGCCACCGGCAAGTCGCAGCGCGGCGTCCGCATCGTCATGACCCATCACGGGCTGCTCGACCGCTTCTCGACGATCCAGACCGCCGACGATGCGCCCTCGAAACCCCATCCCGCCATGATCGAACAGGCCATGGCGGCGGTCGGTGCCCGTCCTGAGGACACGGTGATGATCGGCGATACCACCTACGATATGGACATGGCCCATGCCGCCGGCGTCGCGGCAATCGGCGTGTCCTGGGGCTATCACGCGCCGCAGGCGCTGCTGCGGTCGCGGCCGCACGCCCTTGTCGGTGCCTACGAGGAAGTGCCGCTGGTGCTGAAGGGCCTGTGGCGGGCCTGACGCCTCAGGCGTTCTTGGCGGCTTCCCCGGCCAGGAACTTTTCCAGCCAATGGATGTCGTATTCGCCGGCGATGATGGACGGGTTGCGCACGAGGGTGCGGAACAGCGGCAGTGTCGTCTCGATGCCGTCCACCACGAATTCGTCGAGGGCGCGTCGAAGGCGCGCCAGGCACTCGGTGCGGGTACGGCCGTGGACGATGAGCTTGCCGACCAGCGAGTCGTAATAGGGCGGGATCGTGTAGCCCTGGTAGGCGTGGCTGTCGACGCGCACGCCGATGCCGCCCGGCGGGTGGAACAGGTTGAGCTTTCCGGGCGAGGGGCGGAAGGTCGCGGGGTTCTCCGCATTGATCCGGCACTCGATGGCATGGCCCTCGAGGACGATGTCGGACTGCTTCAGCGACAGCTTCTGCCCCGCAGCGATGCGGATCTGTTCGTTGACGAGGTCGACGCCGGTGATCATCTCGGTGACCGGATGCTCGACCTGGATGCGGGTGTTCATCTCGATGAAGAAGAACTGGCCGTCCTCATAGAGGAACTCGATGGTGCCGGCCCCGGTATAGCCCATGTCGGCCATGGCGCGGGCGCAGACGCCGCCGATCTCGGCGCGCTGCGCGGGCGTGATGACCGGGGAGGGGCCTTCCTCCCAGACCTTCTGGTGCCGGCGCTGCAGCGAGCAGTCGCGCTCGCCGAGATGGATGGCGTTGCCCTGGCCGTCGCCAAGGATCTGGATCTCGATATGGCGCGGCTTGCCGAGATATTTCTCGATATAGACCGCATCGTCGCCGAAGGCCGCCTTGGCCTCGGTCTTGGCCGTCTGCAGCGCGACCTCGAGTTCGTCGGCCGAGCGCGCGACCTTCATGCCGCGGCCGCCGCCACCGGCGGCCGCCTTGATGATGACGGGAAAGCCGATCTCGCCGGCGACCGCACGGGCCTCCTCGTCGTCGGAAATGCCGCCCTCGGAACCGGGAACCGTGGGAATACCGAGGCGCTTGGCGGTGCGCTTGGCCTCGATCTTGTCGCCCATGATGCGGATATGCTCCGCCTTGGGCCCGATGAAGGTGATGCCGTGGCTCGCGAGGATCTCAGCGAACCGGGCGTTCTCCGACAGGAACCCGTAGCCGGGATGGACGGCATCCGCGCCGGTGATCTCGCAGGCCGCCAGCAGAGACGGGATGTGGAGATAGCTGTCGCGCGCCGAGGGCGGGCCGATGCACACGCTCTCGTCGGCGAGCTTCACATGCATCGACTCGGCGTCGGCCGTCGAATGGACGGCGACGGTGGCGATGTCGAGTTCCTTGCATGCGCGCAGGACGCGCAGCGCGATCTCACCGCGGTTGGCGATCAGCACCTTGTTGAACATCGGGCTGCTCACTCGATGATCATGAGCGGCTCGCCGTATTCAACCGGCCGGCCGTCGTCGAACAGGATGCGCGTCACCGTGCCGGAACGCGGCGCGACGATGTCGTTGAAGGTCTTCATCGCCTCGATGAGGCAGAGGCGCTCGCCCTCCTTGACGACCTGGCCGACCTCGACCAGCGGCTTGGAATCAGGCGACGGGCGGCGATAGGCGGTGCCGACCATCGGCGAGGGCACGACGCCGGGATGCTTGCGCGGGTCGTCGTCGGCGGCGGGAACGGCGCTCGCCAGCGTCGGCGCGGCCTGGGCGTGCGCCATCGGAGCGGCGGCGAAAGGCGCCGGGGCCGCCACCGTCGCATGGACGGTGACCTGGCGGGCGACGCGGATCTTCAGCGACTCGAGCTCGATCTCGATCTCGGTGAGATCGGTATCGGCCAGAACCTGCGCCAGTTCGCGGATCAACGCCGTGTCGATGGAAGATTTGCCTTTGAGCATAGGGCCCTCATGTGGCTTGGCGCGGCGGAGACCGCTTACGCCTTGGCCGGAAGCGCCGCGACGGCGGCGATGGCGAGCGCATATCCCATGGGGCCGAGCCCCACGATGATGCCGCGCGCGACGGGTGACAGGAAGGAATGATGCCGCACCGCCTCGCGGGCGTGGACATTGGTGATGTGCACCTCGATCAGCGGAATGCCGGTCCCGCGTGTCGCGTCGGCAAGCGCCAGCGAGGTGTGGGTATAGGCACCGGCATTGAAGATGACGCCCTTCAGCGTGCCGGCGGCATAAGCGCGGCCGGCCTCGTGGATCCAGTCGACGAGGACGCCCTCGTGGTTGGACTGCCGGAAGTCGGCGTTAAGGCCGTGCTTGGCCGCCTCGGTAAGGCACAGGGCCTCCACGTCGGCCAGCGTGGTCGATCCATAGATCGCGGGCTCGCGCGTGCCGAGAAGGTTGAGGTTGGGTCCGTTGAGGATGAGGACGGTGCTCATGCGCCGGGGTCTTGGATCCGCTTCAAGGGTCCGTGTCGCGATCCCAAGTCCGCCGGACCTGTGGAAACGCCTGTTACCCGCGAGGCCGAAAGACCTCACGGGCGCGCCCTTATAGGCGCATGCGCGCCGGAAGCAAAGGGATGGGTGTGGATGGCGGCGGCGGCGGACGTGCCCGCGGCTATTTCGGCCGCGCCAGCGCCGCGCCCGGCCAGAGCCTCTTCGTCACGCGGGCATATTGCTGCGGGTAGGTGAGCTCGGCACCGAGCTCTTCGGCCGCGTGCCAGCCCCAGCGCGGATTGTCGAGGAGGCCGCGGCCGATGGCGACGAGATCCGCCGCGCCGGTGGCGACGACATCCTCCGCCTGCACCGCCGTGTTGATCAGCCCGACGGCGCGGGTGGTGATCCCCGATCCCGCCTTCACTGCTGCAGCGAAAGGCACCTGGTAGCCCGGCTTCACCTGGACCCGCACGCGCGGATGCGCGCCGCCCGACGAGACGCAGATGAAGTCGAGGCCGACCGCCTTGAGCTCGGCCGCGAGCGCCACCGCATCGGCCACCTGCAGGCCTTCGTCCGTCCAGTCCTGACCGGTGATGCGGGCACCGACGGCGACATGGGCCGGCACCGCCGCCTTGACCGCCGCGGCGATCGACAGCGGCCAGGCGAAGCGGTTCTCGCGGCTGCCGCCGAAGCCGTCGGTCCGCGTGTTCGACAGCGGGCTCATGACGTTGTGCAGGAGATAGCCGTGGGCCATGTGCAGCTCGACCGAGTCGAAGCCTATGCGCACGGCCCGTTTCGCCGCCTCGACGAAGGCCGTCGCGATCCGCATCATGTCCTGCCCGGTCATTTCCCGCGGCACGTGCCAGCCCTCGTCGAAGGCGGTCGCCGAGGCGGCGACCGTCGGCCAGGGATCGGCATTGTCCTTCAGCGGTCCGCCGCCCTCCCAGGGGCGCTCCGAGGAGGCCTTGCGGCCGGCATGGGCGATCTGGATGCCTAAGGTCGTGCCCGGCAGAGCCACAGCGCGCGCCGCGTCAATGACGCGCTGCATCGCCCGCTCGTTGACGTCGCTGTAGAGACCGACGCAGCCATGGGTGATCCGCCCGATGCGTTCGACCGCCGTCGCCTCGACCACCACCATGCCGGCGCCGGACATGGCGAGGTTCATCAGGTGCTGGAGATGCCAGTCGTTCATGCAGCCGTCGTCGGCGGAATACTGGCACATCGGCGCCACGACGATGCGGTTGGGCACGGTCACGGGGCCGATGGCGAAGGGCGAGAAGAGCTGGCTCATGACGGTCTCTGGAACGAGAAGGGACGGCGAGGGGACAGCAACGGCTTCCCCTAGGCAAGCACCTGGAGCGCAGGACACGTCTGCCAAGCCCTCCGGCATGTCTTCCGGACACAAAGCCGGCGCGCTCATGCCCGGGCTGCAGGCCTGCACGGCGCGGGATCGGTGGCGAAAGGGACCGAAGCGGGCTATTGAGACGGCCCTTCTCCTGCAACGATGACCGGCAGCACGCTTCTTGTGCCGACACCCCGCCGGAGAGATCAACTTTCCTGATCGCGTGAAGCCGCCATGACCAGTTCAACCCCCGAAGCCCTGGCCATCGGCGACAGGCTTGCGAAACGCAACGCCTTCATCCTGGCACTGGCGACGGCACT
>NZ_JAUYFA010000057.1 GCF_030691135.1 Phreatobacter sp. | reverse complement strand
GTAGGTCGCGAAGAACAGGACGGTGATGAGCGGTACGCCGCGCACCAGCTCGATCACCGCCACCGACAGGAGGCGGATGATCGGCATGTTCGAGCGCCGCCCAAGGGCGAGCGCGACACCGATCGGGAGCGCCGCGACGATGCCGGTCGTCGCCACCACCAGAGTGACGAGAAGCCCGCCCCATTGACGCGTCTCGACGATCGGGAGCGCCGGGGCCGCGAAGAGGCCGGTGCGCACCAGCAGGAGAAGAAGAATGCCGACGGCGACCGCTGCGCCGCCCCATTGCAGGAAGACGAGATTGGGCGGCCCCTCGACGCGGCTCATGAGATAGCCGGCGACGAGCGTCAGGCCGCCGAGGATCGCCAGCCAGCCGGCGACGCTGAGCCAGGGATTGATGATCGACCCCCCATACAGAAGGTTGAAGGCCAGGATCGGGAAGGCACCGAAGAAGAGCACGGCATTCAGCGGCTTCTGCGGCACCGAAGGGATGAGCAGCGGAATGAGAAGAGCGACGGCGACGAGATAGGTCACATTGACCCGCCAGCGGTCTTCGGCCGGGTAGAAGCCATACATGAACTGGCCGAATTTGGCCCAGACGAAGGGCCAGCAGGCGCCGACGGAACGGCCGACCTTGTCGTCGATGCACGCGTCGCGGTCGGCACCGGTCCAGACGGCGCGGATGATCGTGAAGTCGACGAACCCCCAGATCAGCATGACCGCGATATAGCCGCCGACCAGTGTCAGCAGGGCTTGCAGCGGACTGGAGAACAGGTTGGCGCGCGCCCAGCCCCAGGGGCCGACGAGGCTTGCCGGCGGCGGCAGCGGCTGAAGCAGGTCGGAGCGCGTGAAGGACGTGTTCATGGCCGCGCCCTCACCGCTCGACCAGCGCGATGCGCTGGTTGTACCAGTTCATGAAGATGGAGGTGACGATCGAGATCGTCAGATAGCAGCCCATCCACATGGCGATGATCTCGATGGCCTGCCCCGTCTGGTTGAGGATGGTTCCCCCGACCGAAACCATGTCCGGATAGCCGATGCCAACGGCCAGCGAGGAGTTCTTCGCGAGGTTCAGATACTGGCTGGTGAGCGGGGGAATGATCACCCGCAGCGCCTGCGGAACGACGACGAGGTTGAGGATGCGCCCCTCGGCCAGCCCCAGCGAGCGGCCAGCCTCGGTCTGGCCGTAACTCACGGCCTGGATGCCGGCGCGAACGATCTCGCCGATGAAGGCCGCGGTATAGGCGACAAGGGCGACGGTCAGGGCGACGAACTCGGGAATGAGCGTCATGCCGCCGGTCAGATTAAAGCGGCCTTGCTCGGCGTACGCGAAGGATACCGGCCTGCCGGTGAGGAGATATGCAAGGATCGGGAGGCCGAGGATGAGCACCGCCATGCTCGCCGCCACCGGGAACTGCTGGCCGGTGGCCGCCTGCCGCTTGTAGGCCCAGGACCGCACCACGAAGGCGGCGACGATGCCGAGAACGAGGGCGATGCCGATATAGCCGGAGCCCGGTTCGAAGATCGGCCGGGGAACGGTGATGCCGCGCTGGTTGGCGAAGAACAGCCCGAAGAGCGAATGCGAATTGCGCGGCGTCGGCATCGACGCGAGCACCGCCAGATACCAGAACAGGATCTGGAACAGCAGCGGCAGGTTGCGGATCACCTCGACATACCAATAGGCGATCTTCGAAATGACCCAGTTCGGCGACAGCCGGGCGATGCCGACGATGAAACCGAGAATGGTCGCGAAGAAAATCCCGACGATCGCCACCAGAAGCGTGTTCAGCAGGCCGATCAGGAAAGCCCGCCCGTAGGACATCGATTCCGACCAGGGGATCGGCGTCTGCGAAATGCCGAAACCCGCGGTCTGATCGAGAAAGCCGAAGCCGCCGGCGATGTTCTGGTTGCGCAGGTTGGTCACGGCGTTGGTGACGGCCGTGAAGATGACGAAGACCAGAAGCGCGAGGGCAAGCCCCTGGAAGATCAGGCTTCGCGTCTTCGGATCATTGAAGAACGCCACTTTTGGCGCACTCGTCCCGCGAGCCGGCATTATGCCGTCCGTCATGTTCGCCATCCCCTGCTCTGGCCCGGCGAGTGCCTTCTCATTGGAAGGCGGTTGTCTTCGCCGGATGAACGTCCCGGATCGTGGACCCGGGACGATGATCGTGTCTAGTCGCTAGGCGCCGTTTTTTTAAGCGCGCTCAGCGGATAGGCGGAGCGTACTGGAGCCCGCCCTTGGTCCACAGGGCGTTGAGGCCGCGCGAGATGCCGAGGCGCGTCGACGGTCCGACGTTGCGGTCGAAGATCTCGGCATAATTGCCGACATGGCGAACGATGCGGACGACCCAGTCCTTCGTCAGACCCAGGGCCTCGCCGCCATTGCCCTCGACGCCGAGAACACGGCGGATTTCGGGGTTGGTCGACTGCAGCATCTGGTCCAGATTGGCCTTGGTGATGTTGAGCTCTTCCGCCGTCACCATGGCGAAATGGACCCACTTCACGACGTCCAGCCACTGGTCGTCACCATGACGGACCACCGGGCCGAGCGGCTCCTTGGAGATGATCTCCGGCAGAACCACGTGATCGTCAGGCTTGGCGAGCTTGACGCGCTCGGCATAGAGGCCCGACGCATCCGTCGTGAAGACATCGCAGCGGCCGGAATCATAGGCCTTGATCGTCTCATCGGCACTGGCGAAGACGACCGGCTCGTACTTGAGATTGTTGGCCCGGAAGAAGTCGGCGACGTTGAGCTCCGTCGTTGTGCCGGTCTGAACACAGACCGAAGCGCCTGACAGTTCGCGCGCGCTCTTCACGTTGAGCGATTTGCGGACCATGAAGCCCTGGCCGTCATAATAGTTGATGCCGGCGAAGTTCAGACCGAGCGAGGTGTCGCGCTGGAGGGTCCAGGTGGTGTTGCGCGACAGAAGGTCGACCTCGCCGGACTGGAGTGCCGTGAACCGGTCCTTGGCGGACAGCGGCGAGAATCGGACCTTGGTCGGATCGTTGAAGATCGCCGCCGCGATTGCGCGGCAAAGATCCACGTCGAGGCCGGTCCAGTTGCCGGCGCTGTCGGGCATCGAGAAGCCGGCGAGACCCTGGGTCACGCCGCACTGCACGAAGCCCTTGTTCTGGATGTTGCGAAGCGTCGAGGGAGCCTGGGCCAACGCGGCCGTGGTACCGAAGCCCAGTGCCGCTCCAAGCGCGAGGGTGGAGACGATACGTTTCATGGTGGCAGCCTTTCCCACTCTGAATGTGGTTTGTTTATTGTCCTGTGCGGGCACCCTGAAGGCACCGTCATCGTGGACGTTTACCCCGAAGACACCGCATTTCTGCATCACAGGCCATCTCGTGGGCGGGGTCAAGGGCTTGACGGACGCCCATTTCGCCGTGGAAATGCCGCTTCCAACCCTGGGACAGAATCTTTCAATTCGCCCACTTTCCCAACAATTCGAGGCAGATATGGCTGGCCCTTCCGATCCCAAGCGCCTGTCGGAGCGCACGCGGCTCGTTCTGGGCGGTCGCAAGCCGGCCGAGCAGTTCGGCTTCGTCAACACGCCGATCTACCGCGGCTCTACGGTCCTTTACCCCACCTATGAGGAGCTGAAGGCCCGACGGCAGAAATATGTCTACGGCACCAAAGGCACGCCGACGACCCGCGCTCTTGAGGAGGCCTGGACCGACCTGTCGGGTGCCGCCGGAACCGTGCTGGTCCCCTCCGGCCTCGCTGCCATCGCCGTCGCGCTGCAGTCCTGCCTGAAGGCGGGCGACCACATGCTGGTGACCGATTCCGTCTATCGCCCAACCCGGCAATATGCCGAGGGCGTGCTGAAGCGCTTCGGCGTCGAGACGACCTACTATGACCCGCTGATCGGGGCCGGGATCGGCGCGCTGATGCGGCCGAATACCACCGTCGTCTTCACCGAGGCGCCGGGGTCGCAGTCCTTCGAGATGCAGGACATTCCCGCCATCGCCGCGGTCGCCCATGCGAAGGGCGCCCTGGTCGTCATGGACAATACCTGGGCGACGCCGCTCTATTTTCCGCCGCACGAGCGCGGCGTCGACATCGCCATCGAGGCCGGGACGAAATATCTGGGCGGTCACTCCGATATTCTCATGGGCCTGGTGACGGCCAATGAGCGCGCCTGGCCGGCATTGAAGGAGACCTTCGACCTCACCGCCATCGGGGCTGGACCGGAGGACTGTTTCCTCGCGCTGCGCGGCCTGCGCACCATGAAGCTGCGCCTCGACGAGGCGAACCGCCAGGGCATGGCCATGGCCACCTGGCTGGCGGAGCGTCCCGAGGTCAAGACGGTGCTGCATCCCGCCTTCCCCTCCCATCCCGGCCATGCCATCTGGAAGCGCGACTTCAAGGGCGCGTCGGGTCTCTTCTCGGTCATCTTGCATCCGCTGTCCGAACAGCAGCTCGGCGCCTTCCTCGACGGCCTTGAACTGTTCGGGATGGGCTATTCCTGGGGCGGTTACGAGAGCCTCGTTGTGCCCTTCGACTGCGCGCCCTACCGCACCGCGACCACCTGGAATCCCGGCGGCACGGCCCTGCGCTTCCAGATCGGTCTCGAGGATGTCGCCGATCTGCAGGCTGACCTCGCCGCGGGGTTCGAACGCATCAAGGCGGTGGGCTGACCTCAGCCGCGCAGGCGCCCGGCGATCCGGCCGAGCGCCTGCCGGACCCGTCGGGTCGACATCGGGAAGGGCCTGCGCTCGGGGCCCGGCGTGAACACCAGCGCACGGCGCGCGAACCACTCGCGCGTCATCACCGTGAACCAGATGCCCCACAGCGAGCCGACGACGATGTCGGTGAAATAGTGGGCGTCCACCGCCACACGGCTGAAAGCGATGACGACCGCTGCGGCGATGAAGCCGTTGCGCCAGCGCGGGAACAGCGCCGCGAAAGCCAGGGCTGTTGCGAAGGCCGTCTGCGAATGGCCTGAGGGAAAACTCGCGAAGGACGACTGCCAGCTCGGGAACTGGAAGTGAAGCGCGCCGAACTCCTCGAAATAGCGCGGCCGCCCGCGGGCAATGATGCGCTTCACGATGGTGATGATGAGGCCCGAACCACCGACGGCGATGAAGACGAAGGCGAGGCGCGCGGCCAGGGCGAGCATGACCTTGTCGGCGAAGCCACGCACCGGCTTGACGACCGCGAAGATCACGAGGATCAGCACACCGCTGGGGATCAGCACCCAGCTGGACTTCCCCATATCGGTGACGACCTCCCAGACGACGGCAGCGGCGCCCGAGGTGTAGGCGCGAACGCCCTGGAAGTAGGGATCGAGATAGGCCATGCCGGCCAGGATCAAGGCGAGCGCGACAAGCCCGGCGCAGAACCGCTCGGCCCCGCTCTGGAAGATCCGCAGCGAGGGCGAAGCGCCCGGCCGGACCGGGCGGAACAGCCGACGGACCGACCCGGCGAAGGTGGCCCCGAAATCGTCCAGACGGCGGCGCAGCCCGCGGCCGGCCTCGACGGTGGCGACGGAAGGTGTCGAAACGCTCATGCGGTTCGTTTAGGCCATTTGGGTTCTCCGGTCACCGTCCCGCGGCGCAAAGCCGCGACGCGCTGCTGCGAAGGGGTGACCTTTTGCGCCGAGGGCGCTAAGGAGGCCCCCTCCCGCCATCAGAATGCATCCGGTCATGCTCGGTTATTTCGCCCTCGCCGCTTTCATTGCCACCATTCCCGCCGCCAACTGGCTCATCAGCAACGCTGGCACTGTCTGTGTTCCGAACGGCCCCTGCCTCATCCCCGTCGGCTTCGGCCTGATGGCGCCGAGTGGCGTGTTGATGATCGGCCTCGCTCTGGTGCTGCGCGATCTCGTCCAGCGCCGGCTCGGCATGCTCTGGTCGCTCGGCGGCATCGTGGCCGGCGCCGCCCTGTCCTGGACGGTGGCGTCCCCTGCCCTCGCTCTCGCCTCGGCCGCCGCCTTCCTGTTTTCCGAACTCGCCGACACTGCGGTCTACACGCCGCTGGCGAAGAAGCGGCTCATCGCCGCCGTCTGGGCCTCGAGCCTCGTCGGCACGATCATCGACTCGACGCTCTTCCTCTGGCTCGCCTTCGGCTCGGTCAGCCTGCTGCCCGGCCTCGTCCTCGGCAAGGTCTGGATGGTGGCGGCGGCGACGCTGGTCCTCTGGCTCATGCGCCGGCGCGATCCTGCGGCCTTCGCGGCGCGCTGACGACGGGACGCGGCCTCTTCCGCTCGGCCGAATTGACGGCGCCGCCGGCAGGCATGTCCGATGTCGCTGGTCCGCCGCGCGCGAGGAAGCAACCATGCCGTCCCTTTTCGATCTCTCCGGCCGCGTCGCCATCGTCACCGGCGGCAATGGCGGCATCGGGCTCGGCATGGCAGAGGCGCTCGCCGGCTCCGGTTGCGCCGTCTCCATCTGGGGCCGCAACGCCGACAAGAACGCAGCGGCGGTCGCCCGCCTGAAGGCGACCGGCGGACAGGTCTCCGCCAGGTTCTGCGACGTCGCCGACCGGTCGTCGGTCGAGGAGGCCTTCGCCGCCACCCTCGCCGAATTCGGCCGGGTCGACGGCCTCTTCGCCAATGCCGGCATCACCGGCCGGACCAAGGGCCCTTTCGTTGACCGCGACATGGACGACTGGCGCGCCGTCATGGCCGCCAATGTCGAGGGCGTCGCCCACTGCTTCCAGCTCGCTGCCCGCCACATGGTGGCGCGCGCCAAGGCGGGCGACCCCTACGGCCGGCTCATCGCGACCTCCTCGGTCGCATCCATCGAGGGCGCTGCCTACAATGAGCATTACGGAGCCTCGAAGGGCGCCCTCAACGCCTTCGTCCGCGCCATCGCGGTGGAACTGGCGCGCCACGGCATCACTGCGAACACCATCCTGCCAGGCTGGATCGAGACCGACATGACGGCCGCGGCTCTGGCGGACGAGAAATTCGTCAAGGCAGTCGCGCCACGCATTCCCGTGCGCCGCTTCGGCACGCCGGCCGATTTCGGCGGCATGGCGGTCTTCCTGATGAGCCGTTCGTCCTCCTATATGACCGGCCAGACGCTCGTCATCGACGGCGGATACAGCATCTTCTAGCCGACACACGTCATGCCGCGTCGGCGGACACCGTCGCACCAGGCGATGACGCTGCGTCATCGTCCTGTCGCGCGGGCGGGACATGAGCACAGTCGTCCCAGGCCCGACGGCCGCTTCCCACCGGATCCTTCCCATGTCCCTTCCCGTTCTCGGCGTCGCTCTCCCTCTCGAGGGCCTGCGCCAGCACCGTTCCTGGATCATCGAGAGCCAGCGGGACCTCGAAGTGCAGGACTTCTTCTGGGCCGAGGTGCTCAACGGTGACTGGAAACCCCTCGCCGAGGCCATTTCCAAGGAACTCGACGGCCATAGCGGCCGGCTCGGCATTCACGGGCCGTTCTGGGGATTCAGCATCGCCAGCCTCGACCCCGATGTCCGCGCCCTCGTCGCCAGGCGCATGGAGCAGGGCCTCGATGTCTGCGCGGCGCTGGGCGCAACCCAGATGGTCATCCACTCGCCCTACACGACGTGGGACCACAACAATCTCGACTACAATCCTGGTGCCCGCCAGAAGGTCGTCGAGCGGGCGCACGACACGCTGGCCGCAGCCGTACGCCGCGCCGAGAACATGGGCGTCGTCCTGGTCATCGAGAACATCGAGGATTGTGATCCCGCTGATCGCGTCGCGCTCGCCCGGTCTTTCGACAGCCCCGCCGTTCGCGTGTCCATCGATACCGGCCATGCCAATTACGCCCATACGAGCAACGGCGCGCCGCCCGTCGACTACTATGTCACCGCCGCCGGCGACATGCTGAACCACGTCCACCTGCAGGATTCGGACGGCTACGCCGACCGCCACTGGAACCCGGGCGAAGGCACGATCGTTTGGCCGCAACTGTTCCGGACGCTAGAGACGCTCACCAGCAACCCCCGACTCATTCTCGAGGTGCGCAACAAGGACCATGTGCGCGCCGGTGCCGACCACCTGATCGGCCTCGGCCTCGCCCTCTGACGTAGCGCATAGCGCGGTCGCGATCAGGGACATAGGGCTCAACCCACGACGCCACGGTTGATCGAGAGATGCGGCGGCCGCGGCTGCGGCTGCCGCGGCTGCGGCTGCCGACCGTGCTCGGCGGGGCACGGGCTTGGCGCGATCCGACCCTGGGCCGGCCAGCCCCATATATTTCGATATGCGAATGCATCTGCGATCCGCTACCCTGTGGGAAAGAACACGGGAGGACGGATATGCGGCTCACAAGGCGAACCCTGCTCGGCGCGACGGCCGGGCTGATGGCTGCGACCCGGCCAGGCCAGGCGCAGATCGCTAAGGCAATGATGGGGCGTGCCGAACTGTCGATCCTCACCGATGGAAGCATCACGCTTCCCGGCAGCCTTTTGGCACGGGACGCGCCGCGCGACGAGGTGACGAGCCTGCTGACTTCGGCCGGCCTGCCCACCGACGAGGTTACCAATGGGCTCAACGTCCCGGTGCTCCGTCACGGTGACGATCTCATCATGTTCGACTCGGGGGCCGGCCGGAACTTCCTGCCGACGACCGGCCGACTGCCCGATTCAATGGAAAGCGCCGGCATCGACCCTGCCAAGGTCAAGCATGTGCTGTTCACCCATGCCCATCCCGACCATCTCTGGGGAGCGCTGGACGATTTCGACACGCCGGCCTGTCCCAATGCCGTCTACCACCTGGCCCAGGCGGAATGGGACTTCTGGTTCGATCCGGGGGTCTTCTCGCGGCTGCCCGAGGATCGCCACGCCTTCGCCGCCGGTGCGCAGCGGGTGCTGAAGGCTCTCGAACCGCAGCTCAAGCGCTTCCGGCCGGGTGACGAACCCGTTCCGGGCATCGCGGCGATCGACACAGCCGGGCACACGCCCGGCCATGTCTCTTTCGAGGTCAGGGTCGGCGGAGAGCCCTTCGTGGTGGTCGGCGACGCTCTGACCCACCCGGTCCTGTCCTTCGCGCGGCCGGACTGGGCGGCCGGTTTCGACCAGGACGGTCCGACCGCCGCAGCCAGCCGCCGCCGCCTCCTCGGCAAACTCGTGTCGGACAAACTGCCGCTCGCGGCCTACCACCTGCCGCGCGGTGGGCTCGGCCGCGTCGAGCAGAGCGGCGCTGCCTACCGCTTCATCCCGGCGGCCTGACCCTCACTCGGCAGCGGACCGGCGGCGATCGGCACGGCGCAGGAGGGCCCGCAGCCATTCCAGCATCGATCCCTCAAGCAGGATCGCGATGCCGATCCGCGCGCCGAGAACCATGCCGATCACCGCCACCGGCCAGGACACCGCCAGCAACGACCCGGCGGTGAGACCCTGGCCGATCGTGCAGCCGCCAGCCAGCACGCCGCCGAAGCCCATGAAAGCGGCGCCGGTCAGGTGACGGCGCATCTCACGCTGGTCATCGAAGGCCTCCCAGCGGAACTCGCGCGCCAGAATCGCCGCGGTGGCCGAGCCGACCATGACGCCGAAGACGCTCATGACGCCGAAGTCGAGAAGCACGCCCTCACCCGTGGCGAGGGCGAAAAGGGCGCGCGCCACCGGCGCCACGAATGTCAGGCTCTGCACCCGGATCTGATCGGCGAAGGGATCGGCCAGGGGGCCGGTCACCGCCCAGCCGAGGACGACGCCGAGGCCGAGGGTGATGGAAGCGGTGACGAGCCGGGGGGACCGGCGCAGGCGCGCGTCCCGCAAGGCCGCGGCGATGAGGGCGATTGCGATCACCGGCCCGACGAATTGGCCCGCGAGCGGCCCGATCCAGCCGTCCAGCAGAGCGGGATAGGAGCCGATTGCACCCGACGGGAGGGAAATGGCCACCGCCTCGATCGTGCCGATGCGCAGGCCGGCGAGGGTGCCACGCAGGATGGCATAGGCGAGGACCGCGAAGACCAGCAAGGTCACCAGGCTGCGCAGGTCACCCGTTCCCAGACGCACGAGCGAGCCGAAGGCGCAGGTGCCGACCAGGGCCATGCCGAGGCCGAACAGGATCGCGCCGGCCAGCGTGCCTGCGAGAGCGAGGCGGGCTGGCACATAGGTGGTGGTTCCCGGGTCGAAGCCGAGGAAAACGACAAGGGCCTGCACGCCGAGGATCGCGAGCGCGAGAGACAGACCGAATGCCCGCAGCCGCCGCCAGTTGCCACCAACCAGCGCGTCCTCGACCGCTCCGAAGGTGCACAATTTCGCCCGCTGCACGGTGAAGCCGCAGGCGAGGCCGACAGCGAGGCCGATAAGCCCCACGGTGCTGGCCGCAAGCCCTTGCATCCATCCTCCCATGGGCGCGTCTGGACGGCGCCCTTGTCGTTAGGGTGCGCCCGGTGTTCCGGGTCGGCACAACGCAGCCTTGGGGCCGCTGTTGCAGAAAATATCGTACACGACACGGATGACTTGCCGAACGTTTTCGTTGGCGAGGCTATAATAGACCGTCGTGCCTTCCCGGCGCGTCGTTACGAAGCCGTCGAAGCGCAGCCGCGCCAGTTGCTGCGACACGGTCGGCTGGCGCAGTGACAGGATCGTCTCGAGTTCGCCGACCGAGCGTTCCTTTTCCGCAATCAGGCACAGCAGCAGCAGCCTGCTCTCATGAGCGAGCGCCTTGAGAAAATCGCTGGCGTCACGCGCGTTTCGCATGAGCTGTTCGAGTTCGAGGGAATACTCCTCGCCGTCGCGCAACGCATCTTCGATCGATTTCGGGACGATCGTCTCGTTCATCCTGGCCTTCCATGCACCGGCATCAGCGGTAAAGCCGACCCGGATCGTTCGCGGTGATCACGCACCATCTTGGTCAACAAGCCCCAGAACGTCGACGCGTCAATGTAGCCGATCAAGCGCCCGATCTCCCGGCCCTCGTGCATGAGGACGAAAGTGGGCGAGTAGTGGACGGGCAACTTGAGTGCCAATCCCGCCGGCTGCCCCCGGTCCATGTTGATACGTCGGAGAGGGGCGATACGTCCCTCCTCCGACGCTTCATAGGCGGGTGCGACCTCCCGGTTCCAGCGGACGCACCAGGGACATCCCGCCCGCTCGAACATCAACAATTCCAGCGCATAGGCGGGACTTGCCGCGGTTCCGGCAGCCAGCGATGTCAACAGGATGAGCCAGCGGATCAGGCGCATGGGCGGGTCTCGATCAGGGCTGGTTCACGGGCGACTGGCGGTCGAACAGATAGGCCAGGACGTCCTTGATCTGGTCGATGGTCAATACCTTCGACGAGCCGAACCGGGGCATGTTCGAACAGGCGACGGCCGCCTGTGCGTTGAAGATCTTGATATAGGCGTCGCGGATCAGTTCCGGGTCGTAGTTCCGCTCGCGACCATAGCCGGCGAGGCTGGGGCCGAGCGTCCCGTAGCTGACCTCCTTGGGGCTCATCTGATGGCAGGCGTAGCAGTTGCCTCCGGCGACCGTGCCGGCCGGGTCGGAGAACTGCAAGCCGCGACCGTTATTCGCGACCTGGAAGCCCTTCCGCCAATCACCGAGGAAGTTGCCGTCCGGCGGCAGGACCACGCTCGCGCGCTCGCGCGCCTGAATGGCATCCGCCTCGGCGCCGGAAACCTGGTTGCGACGCTCGGTGCAGGCGCGCTGGGTGTCGTCCAGCACGGCACGGGCCCGCCATTCCGGCGAGACGCGGGTGAACATGCCCTGGATCAGCGCATCGACCTTGGCGGGATCGACCGGCGGACGGTCTTGCGCGTCGACCGACGAGACGGTCACGGCGAAGCCGCAGACGAGCAGGGTGCGGAACAGTTTCGATGAGAACGAGACCATGGGGCCCTCCTATCAGCGCTTGATGGAGGGAACGGTGATTTCACCGCCCGCCGCCTGGACATTGAGGAACATCTGGAGAGCCGTCAGGCCGTCGGACGCATAGGCCGGCTCCGGCCAGCGCTGCTGGCGGAAGCAATCCCACAAGCGGTGCTGCATAGTCCTGAGCGCGCTCTGCGAGACGCGGTAGGTCGGCCAGGAGCCCATCGTCTCCTGCGCCTGTTTGCCAGGCGTGGAGAAATCCGGGAGACCCTGCAGACGGATCCGCTTGCCCGGCTCTGCGTGGCAGGTGGCGCAGGAGAAGTCCATGGCGCCGGCCCGCCGGTAGAACAGCGCCTCGCCCATCGCGAGCATCTCACGCTCGCGCGCATGGGCCGTCTGCGGCTCAATCCGCGTGCCATTCGACTTGTTGGCGATGAAGGCGACGAGATCCTCCATGTCGGAGGCCCGTCCCGGCCCGGAAAACCGGCGCCGAATCACATCAGCCGTATCGAGGCCCTGGATCTTCTCCATGCACCAAAGCAGCCGCTGCTCGAGGTCCATGACGCGGTCCGCATCGGCGAAATAGCGCGGCAGCTTGGCATAGGCTCCCTCGAGCTTGCCGGGCCCCTCGCCGAGATCGCAGGTCTCCAGCGACACAGCCTTGGTGCCGCGGGCCTGTGCCCACAGCACTTCGCCGCGATCGACGGCGAGATATCCCGGATTGGCCATCGGATCGTTGATCATGGCCCGGTAGCGTTCGATTTCACGCTCGCTCTCGTCCTGCGTCTGCGCCATGGTGCCGGCGATGCCGGCGCAGGTGGCAGCCGCCGCGACAAGGGCGAGTATCCCCCTCATACGACTCATGGTCTTCTCCTTGGGCTTCGTCCCCGGTCGCCCTCTGGCGGAGCGATCCGAAAGGCTTCGTCTTTCGTGCTTTACATTCACGAAAAACTATATTCCTATATGTCGAAGCTTGCAGGTACGAACTGCGGCGTCAAGAAGAAGATCGATCGGTTCCGCAAGAGAGCCGTCGCAGGTTGGAAACCACGAAGGAGGTCCCCATGGCGGGTCCAATCGTCTATCGGACGAGACGCAACGTGCTGCACATGGCAGCCCTTGCCGCCGCAACATCCGTCATCGCGCCGAGCCTGTCCAAGGCCGATTCCAAGGCGGTCGAGGCGGAAATCAAGAAGCTCTACGACGGCAAGGCGATGTCCGAGGGCCGCATCAAACTCGACGTTCCGCAGATCGCCGAGAACGGCCTGGTCGTTCCCATCACCGTCGACGTCGAAAGCCCGATGACCGAGCAGAACTACGTCAAGGCGGTGCATGTCTACGCCGATGGCAACCCGCTGCCCGGCGTCCTGACGTTCCGCTTCTCACCGCTGTCGGGCCGGGCCTCGGCCTCCACCCGCATGCGCCTGGCGCAGACGCAGAACATCGTCGCGGTCGCCGAGATGTCGGACGGATCGCTGTTCACCACCAAGGCCGAGGTGAAAGTCACCATCGGCGGTTGCGGCGGCTGAGGGAGGACAAGAGCCATGTCGACGAGACCCACCCCCCGCGTTCGCGTTCCCGGCAACATCAAGGCCGGCGACGTCGTCGAGGTGAAGACGCTCATCTCCCACGAGATGGAGAGCGGCCAGCGCCGCGGCCAGGACGGCAAGCCGATCCCGCGCAAGATCATCAATCGCTTCACGGCGACCTTCAACGGCAAGCCGGTCTTCGACGCCGACTGGCATGCCGCGATCTCGGCCAATCCCTATCAATCCTTCTTCTTCAAGCCGTCGGAAAACGGCGAGTTGAAGATGGTCTGGAAGGACGATGACGGCGCCGAGTACACGGCGACCAGCCGCATCACCGTGAGCTGAGGCAAGGGCCGGGCGCCGCCGGCGCCCGCGCCGCCTCCTTCGAACGACAGGACATTCCCATGATCTCGCGCAGGCACTTCCTGCATGCGACGGCGGCTGCCCATGCCCTGGCGGTGGCCTCTGGCCTCGGCCCGCTCGGTCGCGCCGCGGCCCAGCAGCGCCTGTCGGAACAGGACATTCTCCGCTTCGAGCCGCTCGGCCAGGTGACGATCCTGCACGTCACCGACATCCACGCCCAGTTGATGCCGCTCTATTTCCGCGAGCCGTCGATCAACCTCGGCGTCGGTCCCGCCAAGGGCAAGCCCCCGCACCTCACCGACCAGGCGTTCCGCGATCATTTCAAGGTCGGCGGCGGCACAGCGGAAGCCCACGCCCTGACCGCCGATGACTTCACCCAGCTCGCCCGGACCTATGGACGCATGGGCGGCATGGACCGCGTCGCGCGGCTGATTTCGGCCGTCCGGGCCGAGCGCGGGGCCGACAAGGTGCTGCTGCTCGACGGCGGCGACACCTGGCAGGGGTCGTGGACGGCGCTGCAGACCCGCGGCGACGACATGGTCCAGGTGATGAACGCCCTCGGCGTCGAGGCCATGACCTCGCACTGGGAGTTCACCTATGGCGAGGACCGCGTCAAGGAACTCGCGGAGAAATCGAAGGCGGCCTTCCTCGCGCAGAACGTGCGCGACAATGAATGGCAGGAAGCGGTCTTCGAGCCGCGCAAGACCTTCGAAAAGGGCGGCGCGAAGATCGCCGTCATCGGCCAGGCCTTCCCGCGCACCCCGATCGCCAATCCCCGCTGGATGATCCCCAAATGGGAGTTCGGCCTGCGCGAGGAGGATATCCAGAAGCAGGTCGACGAGGCCCGGGCCGAGGGCGCCGACGTCGTCATCCTGCTGTCCCACAATGGGTTCGACGTCGATGCCAAGCTCGCCACGCGGGTGAACGGGATCGACGTCATCCTCACCGCCCATACCCACGACGCCATGCCGGGTGTGGTGACGGCTGGCAGGACCATCCTCGTCGCAAGCGGCTCGCACGGGAAGTTCATCTCCCGCCTCGACCTCGACATCCGCGACAAGAAGGTTTCCGGATACCGCTATAAGCTGCTGCCCGTCTTCTCCGACGCCATCACCCCCGATCCGTCCATGGCCGGGCTCATCGATGCGATCCGCAAGCCTTTCGCAGCCGAACTCGCCCAGGAGATCGGCCGGACGGAAAGTCTTCTGTTCCGGCGCGGCAATTTCAATGGCACCTTCGACGATCTGATCGCCCAGGCGATGCTGGCCGAACGCGACGCCGAGATCGCGCTGACCCCCGGCTTCCGCTGGGGCGCGACGCTTCTGCCAGGCGACCCCATTACCTTCGACGCCATCGCCAATGCCACGGCGATCACCTATCCGGCCTGCTACCGGATGGAGATGACGGGCGCCCAGCTCAAGGACGTCCTTGAGGATGTCGCCGACAACATCTTCCACCCCGACCCCTATTTCCAGGGTGGTGGCGACATGGTGCGGGTGGGCGGCGTCGGCTACGCCATCGACGTCTCTGCACCGATGGGCCGGCGGATTTCCGACCTTACCCTCCTCAAGACCGGCCGGCCGCTCGAAGCCTCCAAGGCCTACACGGTCGCCGGCTGGGCGAGCGTCAACCAGGGAACCCAGGGCCCACCGATCTGGGATGTCGTGAAGTCCCATGTGGCACGCCACAAGACCATTCGGATCGAGCCCAACGCAGCTGTGAAGGTCACAGGCGCATGATCAGGCCCCCTTCCCCACAGGAGACCGCCATGACGGAAACCGGCATGTCGCGCGAGACGGCGCGGCTCAACCGGCGAGGCTTCCTCGGCGCCGCCGGCTTGGCCGGCGCTGGCCTCGCCACTGCCGCGACCGGTGTCAGGGCCGCGCCGCCCGCAACCCCCGATCCGCTCATCACGGATGTCCAGGACTGGGCACGGGTGCTCGGCGACGGCGTCCAGGCCCGGCCCTATGGCTCGCCATCACAGTTCGAGAAGCACGTCGTGCGCCGCGACGTCGAGTGGCTGACCGCGAGCCGCGAATCCTCGGTCAACTTCACACCGCTGCATGAACTTGACGGCATCATCACACCGTCCGGCCTGTGTTTCGAGCGCCACCACGGCGGCATCGCCGAGATCGATCCAAGCAAGCACCGCCTGATGATCAATGGCCTCGTCGACAAGCCCATGGTTTTTACCGTCGAGGACCTGAAGCGCTTTCCCGGTCGGCAGAACCACGCCTACTTCCTCGAATGCGCCGCCAATTCCGGCATGGAATGGCGCGGCGCCCAGCTCAACGGCTGCCAGTTCACCCACGGCATGGTCCACAACGTCTGGTACACGGGCATCCCGCTCAAAACCTTGCTCGACGAGGCCGGGATCAGGACCAACGCCAAGTGGCTGCTGGCGGAAGGGGCCGATTCCTCGGGGATGACCCGCTCCATCCCGCTCGACAAGGGCCTCAAGGACTGTCTGGTGGTCTGGTCGATGAACGGTGAGGCCCTGCGCCCGGAACAGGGCTATCCGGTCCGCCTTGTCGTTCCCGGCTGGGAAGGCAACATGTGGGTCAAGTGGCTCCGCCGCATCGAGGTCGGCGACCAGCCCTGGCATCAGCGCGAGGAAACGTCGAAATACACCGACCTGCTGGCCGACGGCCGCTCCCGCCGCTTCACCTTCATCATGGACGCGAAATCCGTGGTGACGAACCCCTCCCCCCAGGCCCCGCTCAAACACAAGGGACCGAACGTCCTCACCGGGCTCGCCTGGTCGGGCCGCGGCAAGATCGGTCGTGTCGACGTCTCCATCGACGGCGGCCGCAACTGGCGCACCGCGCGGATCGATGGACCGGTCCTGCCGATGTCCTTGACCCGCTTCTATGTCGACTTCGACTGGAACGGCCAGGAGTTGATGATCCAGTCCCGTGCCATCGACGAGACGGGCTATGTCCAACCCACCAAGGACGAGTTGCGCAAGGTGCGCGGCGTGAACTCCATCTATCACAACAACGGCATCCAGACCTGGTTGGTCCGCGCCAATGGGGAGACCGAAAATGTCGAGATCGGCTAAGGTCTTCACCGCCGCGACCCTGTGCGTCGCGCTCGCCGGAACCGGGATGGTCCTCGCACAGCAGCGCCCTGCGGCGCCCGCCGCTGGCGCCGTCGCCGCCGCTGCACACGTGGCTGCGCCGCAGAGGACCGGGCTCGGCCGCGAGGCCCATGCGGCCGAGGTCGCCGCCTGGGCGATCGCGATCCGTCCTGACGGACAGGGTCTGCCTCCCGGCAGCGGCAGCGTGAAAAAGGGCGAGGACATCTACCAGACCCAGTGCGCCGCCTGTCACGGCGAGTTCGGCGAGGGTGCGGGGCGCTGGCCAGTTCTCGCCGGAGGTCGCGGATCGCTGAAGGGCGAGAACCCGGAAAAGACCCTCGGATCCTTCTGGCCCTACCTTTCGACGACCTTCGACTATGTCCGGCGCGCCATGCCATACGGCAACGCCCAGTCGCTCTCCAACGACGAGGTCTACGCCCTCACCGCCTACATCATGTACCTGAACGACCTCGTGCCGGAGAGCTTCGAACTGACGCGCGAGAACTTCACCTCCGTCCCCATGCCCAATGTCGGCGGCTTCTATGACGATGACCGCGAGACGACGGAACGGGCCTTCTGGAATCCGAACCCCTGCATGACCGACTGCCGCCCGACGGTGCCGCAGGTCACCGGCCGCGCCCGCGTGATCGACGTGACGCCCGAGGGACGCAGTGGCCCGAGGGTCGAATGAGCAAGAGCCGGCGATCCCCCGCGCTGGCCTTGCTCGCCGTCCTGCCGACCGCACTCTGGCTGTCGGCGACCGGCCGTGCCGGTGACCTCGCCCTCGGCGAGTATCTGTCGGCCGAATGCGTCACCTGCCACCAGATCTCGGGGCGTCAGGTGGCGGGAATTCCCGCCATCATCGGCCTACCGGAGGATGCCTTCGTGGCGATGATGGAAAGCTACAGACGGCGCGAGCGCGAGAACCAGGTGATGCAGGCCATGGCGGTCAGGCTGTCGTCGGAGGAAGTGGCGGCCCTCGCCACCTATTTCGGCAGCCTGAAGCCGCGCGAATGACGACAACGGGACGCGGGAGCGGGGCAGAACATGGCGGGCATCGATCGTAGAATTCTCCTGGGGGGCGCGGCCCTGGCTTCCGCGGTGGCTGCGACTCCGGCGCGGGCCACACCAATGCTGCAGTTCTCCGACCTGAAGAAGGAAGCGGACGTCGCCTGTCTCTACCACTGCGATTTCGGCGATCCGCCCCGCTTCGTGCAGATGTTGACGAATATCGCCAATCATTTTTCCGCTTATGGCGCGGATCCCTTCGCCATCCAGTTGGTTATCGTGGCGCATGGCACCGGGGTGAAGTTCTTCCTCGAGAGCCTTGAGGGCACCAGTTGGCGGGACGAGGCCATGGTGCCGCAGATCTTCGAGCGGGTGCTGGCCCAGGCCCAGAACGGCCTGAAGGTGCATCTCTGCGACATCACCTTCCAGCGGCTGAATCTCGATCGTTCCAAGGTCAGGAAGGCCGATTTCATCACCTTCGTCCCCTCGGGCGTTGCGACCGTCGCCGCGCTCCAGAGCAAGGGCTTCGCCTATCTCAAGATCGGATAGAACATCCGACAACAAGCCGTAACAACCGGCCAAAACAACAATGGGAGGAAGACACATGACGATCCATCGCAGACATTTCCTGGCAACAGGCAGTGCAATGGCGGCCGTGACCCTGGGCGCTCCGGCGCTTCTCGGCCAGGCCCGGGCACGTGTCGTCGTGGTCGGCGGCGGCCCCGGTGGCGTGACCGCGGCCAAATACATCGCCAAGGACGCCCGCAACGCCATCGACGTCGTACTGGTTGAACCGCAGAGCCAGTTCACCACCTGCTTCCACTCCAATCTCTATCTCGGCGGCTACCGCTCCTTCGAATCGATCACCCACGCCTATGACAAGGTCTCGGCCGCCAACGGCTTCCGGATGAACCAGCAGATGGCGACGCGCGTCGACCGCGAGAAGAAGGAGGTCGTCCTCGCCGACGGCTCGCGGCTGGGCTACGACCGGCTCGTCCTGTCGCCCGGCATCGACATGAAATACGATTCCGTTCCCGGCTGGGGCCGTGAACACGAAGAGACGATGCCGCACGCCTGGCGGGCCGGCCCGCAGACCCGGTTGCTGAAGGCCCGGCTCGATGCCGTACCCGACGGTGGGGTGATCGTCATGATCGCGCCGCCCAATCCCTACCGCTGCCCGCCCGGTCCCTACGAGCGCGTCTCGATGATGGCCCATGCCCTCAAGGCCTCGGGCCGAACCCGGTCCAAGATCATCGTCCTCGATCCGAAGGAGAGCTTCTCCAAGCAGGGGCTGTTCCAGGAAGGCTGGGAAAAGCATTATCCCGGGATGGTCGAGTGGATCGGCCCGAAGGTGCACGACGGGATCAAGTCGGTCGACCCTAAGACCAACACGGTGGTCACCGGCTTCGAGACCTATGACAATGTCGCGCTGGTCAACGTCATTCCAGCACAGATGGCCGGCGCGATAGCGCGTGATGCGGGGCTGGCCAATGCCTCGGGCTTTTGCCCTATCGATGCCGCCTCCATGAAGTCGGCCAATGATCCGAACATCTATGTTCTCGGCGACGCCTGTATCGCCGGCGACATGCCGAAATCAGGCTTTTCCGCCAACAGCCAGGCGAAGGTTGCCGCATTGATGGTGCGTGGGGAGCTTGCAGGGGCGCGAACCTTCCCGGCCCGTTACGCCAACACCTGCTGGAGCCTGATCCAGACCGACGACACCGTGAAGGTTGGTGGCCGCTACGAGGCCAAGGACGGCAAAATCGCCGCCACCGAGACCTTCATCTCGAAGACCGGCGAGACCGCCGAGCTCCGCAAGCAGACCCAGGAAGAGAACATGGGCTGGTATGCCGGCATCACGGCTGACATGTTCACGTGATCCGTTCTTAAGCCGCCCTATGTACAAGAATAGGGATGACGGCCGCCGCCATCCCTGGTCTCCCACGCAAAGGAATTTACCCATGCGCATCGCAGCCCTCGCCGCATTCTTCGCGACGACGACCGTGCTTTCACCCCTGATGGCCCAGGCTCCCGCGCCGACCACCCCCGCGGCGCCAGCTGCCGCAGCCCCCGCTGCTCCTGCCGCCGGCGATGCCGCAGCCGGCGAGCGGGTTTTTGCCCAGTGCCGCGCCTGCCATCAGGTCGGCGAGACGGCCCGCAACGTGGTCGGCCCGCAACTGAACGGCCTGTTCGGCCGGCTGGCCGGCTCCGTCGCCGGATTCAACTACTCCCCGGCCTACAAGACACCGGCAGTCGCGTCCAAGGTCTGGTCGACGGAGAATTTCGCCGCTTACATCCGCAACCCGCGCGAGGTCACGCCTGGCACGCGCATGGTCTTCGCCGGCATCCGCAGCGAAACGCAGATCGCCGACCTGACCGCCTACCTTCGGCAGTTCGCCGCGGACGGCAAGCGCACACAGTAGCGATCGTCGATGACGGCCCGCGCTCCGGATCAAACCGCGGCGCGGGCCGCTTTCGTTTTCGCCATTGAAACCAACGGTCTCAGGCCGCAGCAGTACGCTCCCCGCGCAACACCACGTAGATCGCCGGAATCACCAGCACGGTCAGCAGCGTCGAGGACGCCAGGCCGAACAGCAGCGATATCGCCAGCCCCTGGAAGATCGGATCCGTCAGGATCGTCACCGCCCCGATCATGGCGGCGAGCGCCGTCAGGAGGATCGGCTTGAAGCGGATGGCTCCGGCCTCCAGCAGGACATCCGTCAGCGGGCGCCCCGGCGCGCGGGCATGGCGGATGAAGTCG
Organism: Phreatobacter sp.; assembly: GCF_030691135.1. Classification (GTDB taxonomy): domain Bacteria; phylum Pseudomonadota; class Alphaproteobacteria; order Rhizobiales; family Phreatobacteraceae; genus Phreatobacter. The sequence continues at coordinate 59,279 of NZ_JAUYFA010000057.1, read as the reverse complement.
ACCAGCAGAATCGAGTTGCGCACGATGATGCCGGCGAGCGCGATGAAACCGATCATCGACGTCGCCGAAAAGGGCGCGTTGAACAGCCAGTGGCCGATCAGGATGCCGATGAAGGTCAGCGGAATGGGCGTCAGGATGACCAGCGGAACCTTGAACGAACCGAACTGCATCACGACCAGGATATAGATGGCGAGCAGCGCCACGATGAAGGCCGCGCCCATGTCCCGGAATGTCACCCAGGTCACTTCCCACTCGCCGTCCCAGAGCAGCACCGGCTTCGTGGTGTCCACGGGCTGGCCGTTGAGCGCAATGACCGGCTTGGGCACCGGTCCCCAGTCCGCCGCATTGATGGCGCGCTGCACGGCGATCATCCCGTAGAGCGGCGCTTCGAAGGCCCCCGCGAGCTCAGCCGTCACCATCTCGGCGGCGCGGCCGTTGCGGCGGAAGATCGGCAGCGACGTCGTCTCGCGGGTCAGCCGCACGACGTCGCCGAGTTCGACCACGGAGCGGTCGCCGGGCAGGATATTGGCTGGCACCGGGGTCGCCAGTGCCCGCTCGTCAATGACGAGACCGCTCTTGGCGGGGGCGAGCCGGATCGGGATCGGCTGGCGCCCGCCGCCGCGGTGCGAATAGCCCACGGTCGTTCCGCCGAAGAGCATGCGGATGGTGGAGAAGACGTCGGACTGCTCGACGCGGTGGAACTCGAGCGAATCATCGGCAACCGTCAGCCGCAGCCGCTCGGCGGCAGTGCCGAAACTGTCATCGACGTCGACGATGAAGGGCACCGAGGCGAAGGCCTCGCGCACCTTGGTCGCCAACTGCCGCCGCGTATCGGCGTCGGGCCCGTAGATCTCGGCGAGCAGCGTCGCCATGACCGGCGGTCCGGGCGGCGGTTCGACCACCTTCACCGCAGTACGAGGCGGCAGGGTGAGGGCGCGCAGCGTCTCGCGCACCTGCAGCGCGATGTCGTGGCTGGCGCGCTTGCGCTTGTCCTTGGACACGAGGTTGAGTTGCAGGTCGCCCATCTGCGGCTCGTTGCGCAGGTAGGAATGGCGGACCAGCCCGTTGAAGTTGAACGGCGCCGCGGTGCCCGCATGGCTCTGGATCGAGGCGATCTCGGCGATACCGGCAAGGCGTGCCGCCATCTCTTGCAGCGTGCGGTCGGTCTCCTCCACCGACGTGCCGCGCGGCAGGTCGACGACGACGCCGAGTTCGGACTTGTTGTCGAAGGGCAGCAACTTCACCGTGACATGCTGGGTGTAGAAAAGCGCCATCGAACCGAGCGTCGCGATGCCGACGAGGATGAGGAACATCCAGGCACGCCCTTTCGAGGCGAGGATCGGTGCCGCCGCACGCCGATAGGCGCGCCCGAGGACGCCCCCGTCGTCGGCCCCGTGGCCGCCGCCCGCATGCCCGTTGGCGCCTCCGTGGGCCTTGCCGAACTTCAACATCAGCCAGGGCGTCACCATGACCGCGACGAAGAAGGAGAAGATCATCGCCGCCGAGGCATTGGCGGGGATCGGGCTCATATAGGGCCCCATCATGCCCGAGACGAAGAGCATCGGCAGCAGGGCCGCGACGACGGTGAGCGTCGCGACGATGGTTGGATTGCCGACCTCGCCGACCGCGTCGATCGCCGCCTGAACGCGCGAGCGCCCGTCCTTCATCGCCCAGTGGCGGGCGATGTTCTCGATGACGACGATGGCATCGTCGACGAGGATGCCGATGGAGAAGATCAGCGCGAAGAGACTGACGCGGTTGAGCGTGTAGCCCATGATCCAGGCGGCGAAGAGCGTCAGCAGGATCGTGACTGGAATAACGATGGCGACGACGAGGGCCTCGCGCCAGCCGATCGCCACCCAGACCAGCAGGACGATGGAAATCGTCGCCAGGGCGAGGTGGAAAAGCAGCTCGTTGGCCTTCTCGTTGGCGGTCTCGCCATAGTCGCGCGTTACGTGGACGGCGATATCGCCGGGCACGACGTTGCCCTCCAGCCGCTTCACCGCGGCGAGGATGTCGTGGGCGACGGTCACCGCGTTGGCCCCTGCCCGCTTGGCGATGGCGAGGGAGACGGCCGGCGCGCGGTCGAATCTGCCCTCACCATTGCGCGCCAGATGCGAGACGCGGGTCTCGGCGGTCTCCGTGGCGAGCAGGACGCGCGCGACGTCGCGCACATAGACCGGGCGGCCGTCGCGCGTCGTGACGAGGAGATTGCCGATCTCCGACAGGCCACTGAGCGTCTGTCCCGCGACAAGACCGATCTGGCGGTTCCCGTCGCGGATCGTCGCGGCGGAAAAGGCCCGGTTCGCGCCTTCCACCTTGGCGGCGAGCGCCTGAAGCGTCAGGCCGGCACGGGCGAGACGCTCCGGATCGGGCTCGACACGGATCTCCTCGGGCTGCTGGCCCACCAGGTAGGTCAGGCCGATATTGTCGAGTTGGGAGACGGCCACCTGCAACTCCCGGGCGACACGCGTCAGGTCGTTGGCACTCCAGCGGTCGACGGCGCCGGGCCGGGCGGCGAGTGTCAGGACCATGATGGCCACGTCGTCGATACCGCGGCCGACGATCAGCGGCTCGGGAATGCCGGTCGGCAGACGGTCGAGATTGGCGCGCAGCTTTTCGTGGACACGCAGGATCGCGGCATCAGCCGAGGTGCCGACGAGGAACCGCGCCGTCACCAGCATGCCGTCGTCTCGGGTGGTCGAATAGACGTGCTCGACGCCGTTGATCGACTTCACGAGCGTCTCCAGCGGCTCGGTCACCAGCTTGACAGCATCCTCGGCCTTCAGGCCGTCGGCGCGCACGTGAATGTCGACCATCGGCACGGAGATCTGCGGCTCTTCCTCGCGCGGCAGCGTGACCAGCGCCACCATTCCCAGCACCAGAGAGGCCAGGAGGAAGAGCGGCGTCAGCGGCGAGGTGATGAAGGCGCGGGTCAACGCGCCGGCAATGCCGAGTTTCGGTGTCTCGGTCACGGCACAATCACCCGGTCGCCGGGCCTGAGCCCGGTGAGAATCTCGCGGCGGGGACCGGCCGGCGTTTCCACAACCGCGCCGATGATGACGGCGACGTCGCGTTCAACCCCGCCCGATGCGACGCGGATGAAGTCGATTCCCGCCCGCAGCATCACCGCGGCCTCGGGCACCGCCAGAACCTGGCGGGTCGCGACGGGCACCCGCACAAGCACGCGTTCGCCGACGAAAGTATCCGACAACCCCTCCACGGCCACGTCGGCGATGACGCGTCCGGCCTCGATCTGGGGATAGACCTTCTCGATGGTCCCGCGTGTGGCCCCGCCCAACTCGGCAGCGCCGCGTTCACCGACCTCCACCATCGCCCCGACCTTCAACAGGGGGGCGTGGCGCTCAGGAATGGCGAGCCGCAGGAACAGGCCGCCGGCCGCGATCGTTGCGACCTGCTCGCCCGGCAGCACCACCGATCCACGGCGGATCGGCACCGTCAGCACACGCCCGGCAGCCGGTGCGACGACGGAGCCTTCCGTCGCTTGCTGGAGGATGACGGCCCGCTCGGCCTCCGCCTGATTCATCTGGTTGGTGAGGACTTCGGCCTGCGTGCGCAACTGGTCGACGCGCTGCTGGGTCGCCGCACCACGGGCCAGAAGTGCGGTCGTCCGCTCGAACTCGACCCGCGCGTTATCGAGCTGCGAGGAGACGGCGCGGATGCGCGCATCGGCGGCGTTCAGTTGCAGCGCGAGCTTCTCGTCGACGACACGGGCGATCGGCCGGCCCGCTTCCACCACCGATCCCTCGGTCACATCGAGATCGACGAGCGTCCCGCCGATGCGCGAGCGGGCCGGCACGACGAACCGGCTTTCGATACGGCCATAGACAGCCTTGCTGTCCACCACGGCGACAGGGCTGACAACCTCCTCGGCCGCAAGGACATCCGTGGCGGGCAAGGCCGCAACGGCGAGGCCGAGGACGCCGGAGATCAGGAAATGGTGCGAGCGCATCGTCCCATCCTTACTTGAACGCGCAACCCGTCTTCAGGCCCATGGCCTTGAAGATCATGGCGGCGGGGCAGAATCCGGTGAACCCGGCCTGCAGCATGTTGACGCCGACGAAGGCATTGAACGCAAGGAACCACGGCGACACGAGATAGGCGAGCGCCAGCGAGGCGAGGATCATCAGGCCCGCAAAGCTGAGAACGGCGTTGTCGATGTTCATGGGAATCTCCCTCTCCTGTTCACGATGGAGCATGGTGTGGGCATGGCGTCGTTGCGATGGCCGCTTGACGCCCCCCGGGCGCTCCGGTATGTGCGCCCTTGTAATATATTCAATTATTCGAATATCAAGAGGGCGCGAGGATATTGCTCGTCTCGCGTGTCCGTAGGAACCGACAGGGACTGCTCGCCGGATCCCGACGGGCAGGCCCCATCCGCCGACCGCCGTCGCCGAGGCGGTGACGGCCTGCCATACCTGTTCTATCCATATTACCGCTTGCGGTGTGTAGATCGCTGACGCAGTCTAAGCCCCGATCTTTGGACGGGCTTCGAGGCAGCGCCTATGACCACGTTGGACACCATCGTCCGGGGCGGGAAAATCGTGTCCGCCACGGAAGTCTATGAGGCCGACATCGGCATCAAGGACGGTGTGGTGGCCGCCATTGGCAGAGATCTCGGACCCTGCGAGAAGATCGTCGATGCCACGGGACTGCTTGTTCTGCCTGGCGGCGTCGATACCCATGTTCATCTCGAACAGACCGGCCTCGGACCGGAAATGTGCGACACTTGGGAGAGCGGCACCGCATCTGCAGCCGCCGGCGGCACGACGACAGTCGTCTGCTTCGCCTGGCAGTCGAAGGGCGGTTCTCTCGCCGCCATCACCGCCGACTACCACATCAAGGCTCGCCAGGCGCGCGTCGACTATTCCTTCCACCTGACAGTGACGGACCCGACATCCGAGGTTCTCGATGTCGAGTTGCCGCGGCTGATCGCCGAGGGGTGCCGTTCGGTAAAGGTCTTCATGACCTATGACGGTGTCAGGCTCGACGACCGGCAGGCGCTGCGTGTGCTGGCGGCTGCCCGCCGCAACGAGGCCCTCGTCTGCGTCCACGCCGAGAACCACGACCTCATCGCCTGGCTCACTGAACAACTCGTCTCTGCTGATTTAACAACGCCTAAATTTCATGCATATGCCAAACCGATGATCGCTGAGCGGGAGGCTGTATACAGGATCATCAGCCTGGCCGAGGCACTCGACGTCCCCATCCAGATTTTTCACGTCTCCGGGGCCCAGTCGGCCGAGGAGATCGCCAGGGCCCAGGCCCGCGGCCTCAAGGTCTGGGGCGAGACCTGCGTTCATTATCTCACCCTGACCGCAGATGATCTCGACCGTCCAGGTTTCGAGGGTGCCAAGTTCATTTTCGGCCCCCCTGCCCGGACAAAAGCCGATCAGGAAGCGCTCTGGGGCTATCTCAAGCGCGGCGTTATCGAAGTGGTCTCGTCGGACCACTCACCGACGCGCTTCGACGACCCCAAGGGCAAGAAGTTCGCAGGCGACCCCGCCCCCTTCAACAAGGTGCCCAACGGGATTCCTGGCCTCGCGGCGCGGTTGCCTGTCCTGTTCACCGAGGGCGTCTCGAAGGGCCGCATCGACCTGCCGACCTTCGTGCGGCTCACCAGCACCAATCCCGCCAAACTTTTCGGGCTATTTCCCCAGAAGGGAAGCCTGGCGGTCGGCAGCGATGCCGATTTCATCCTCTGGGATGCAGAAAAATCGGTCATCCTGACCAATGAGCTGATGCATCACGGCGGCGACTACACGCCCTATGAAGGCTATCGGACCCGGGGTTATCCGGTGGCGACCTATTTGCGCGGCAAGGCGATCTTCGACGGCCGGACCGTGACCGGACCCGCCGGCGGTGGCCGGTTCATCGCCCGTCCACCCTATCCCATGAGCGCGCCGCTCGAACGGTTCCCGACGCCGTTCAACGCGGTCGACGGTCACCTCGTCTGAACCGCAGATCGGCGCGGGGAGATGGCACGTCCCTTGCGAAACCCGCGTCACACAAGACCAACGCCCCCAACCCGAGGATGATGCAGCATGGCCTACAAGACCCGCCTTTCGCGCCGCACCTTTGCTGCCGGTTCCCTTTTCGCCGTCACCGGCTTCCCCAACATTGTCCGTGGCCAGACGCGTGAGATCTTCGTCGGCGGTCCGGCCTCGCCGGGCCTGACGGACATCCTGTTTCCGGTGATCGAGCGCAAGCACAACATGAAGATCCTCTTCGAGGGGACCAACTCACTGATCAACCTCGAGAAGATCAGGGCGAACAAGGCTCGGCCGACAATGACCGTGACGATGATGGATGATCCGGTGCTGGTGCTGGCCGAGCGCGAGAAGGTCATCCGGAAGCTGCCGGCTGACATCACCAATCTCGGCGACATCCCGGCTGCTGCCAAGCCGCGCGACGCTATGTGGGTCAACTGGTGCCAGCCGATGTGCTCGTTCTCCTACAACACCCGGGCGCTGCCTCAGGGCCTCGCCTCCTACAACGACGCCTGGGACCGCAAATTCCGCGAGCGCATCATCATGATCTCGATGCGCATCACCCAGGCCGTCGCGCCGCTGGTCGCGGCCGCCTCCTACGCCACCAAGAAGCCCCTCGACCAGGCTTTGAAGGAGTGGGGCGCCGGCATCGAGCGTCTGAAGGAACTGCGCCCCAACGTGATCCAGGTCTCGTCGAACGCGCCGCAGGCCCAGCAGTTGCTGGAGACCGGTGAATGCGACCTCTACATGGCGCCGGATTCCCGCACGACGCTGTTCCGCAAGGCCCAGGGCGCGCCGGTCGACCAGGGGATGCCCAAGGAGGGCGTGCTCGCCATGCCCGCCGGCGTCGCGCTGGTCGAGGGCGGCCCCAACCAGGATCTTGGCATCGCCTTCATCAACGAAATGCTGAACCCGGAGACGCAGGCCCTCATCGCCCGCACCTTCTGGTCGAAGCCCACCAATGCCAAGACCGTGCTGCCGCAGGGTGTCAGCTTCCCCGAGCTCGTCGCCCTCGACTGGGAATACTTCGCCGACAATCGCAATGCGATGATCGAGCGGTTCGAGCGGGAAGTCTCCTCGCGATGAGCCAGCATGCGACGGCGACACCGCCGGCGACCGAGACGCATCAGGAGCCGAGCTATCTGGCGGTATCCAACGTCACCAAGCGTTTCGGTGCCGCCACCGTTCTCGATACGTTGAGTCTCTCGGTCGGCCGGGCGGAGTTCGTCTCTCTGCTCGGTCCGTCGGGCTGCGGCAAGACTACGCTGCTGCGGTTGATCGCAGGCCTCCTCGCGCCCGATCAGGGCGCGATCGAGGTCGGCGGTCGCGATCTCACGCGCGTCGCAGCCCACAAGCGCAACATCGGCGTGGTGTTCCAGAACTACGCCCTGTTTCCGCACCTCACGGTTGCGGAGAACATCGCCTATGGCCTCCGGGCCAAGGGCGTGCCGAAGGCCGAGCAGGCCCGAAAGGTCGAGAACGCTCTTGGACTCGTGCGGATGGAGGCCTTCGCCGACCGTGCCGTCACAGCCTTGTCGGGCGGTCAGCAGCAGCGGATCGCCGTCGCCCGCGCGGTGGTCGTCGAGCCGAGCCTTCTCCTCCTCGACGAGCCCTTCTCGGCACTCGACAGGAAGCTGCGCGAGACGATGCAGATCGAGCTGCGGCACATTCTCCGCAATCTCGGGATCACGTCGATCTTCGTCACCCACGATCAGGATGAAGCGCTCGTCATGAGCGACCGCATCGCCGTGATGAACGAGGGACGGATCGAGCATCTGGGCACGCCTTCGGAGGTCTATGCCCGGCCGAAATCGCTCTACACGATGGAGTTCGTCGGCCAGTCGAGCCGCATCACCGGCGTGGTCAAAGGCAGCAGCGAGAGCCTGGTCGAAATCGATACGCCCTTCGGTATGATCCGTGCCCCCGGCCATTTCCTCACCGGCAGCAAGGTCGTCGTCGGCGTGCGGCCCGAGGCGATCGCCGCCGGCGAAGGGCCGGCAGGCGAGTACAACACCGTGCGCGGCACCGTCGCCGAAGTCATCTATTTCGGTTCGCGCACACTGCTCCACTTCCAGACGGCGCAGGAGGGGGACCGTCTGCATGTCGAACTGAACCGCCTGCCCGACACTGTCGAGCCCGGCTCGGCCATGACGCTGCGCTGGCGCGTCGACGACAGCCGCGTCTTCCCGGCACCGACCGAGGCGGCCCGATGACGCTCGCCCGAGACGACCTGGCAGTGCCGCCCACCCCGGTTTCGCGCTGGCAATTCGATGCGAAGGCGCTGATCGCCGCGCCCGGCCTGGTATTCATGGCGCTGGCCTTCGCCGTCCCGGTGCTCATGCTGGTCGGCGACAGTTTCGTCGACAGCCAGGGCCTGAGCCTCGCCGGCTACCGCAAGGTGCTCGGCGACCCCTATTACATCGGGATCATCGGCAATTCGTTGCAGCTGGCCTGCATCACCACCGCCGTCTGCCTCGCCGTCGGCTACCCCGCCGCCTGGGCTCTCGCCAGGATCAAGGGCGTATGGCAGGTGGTCCTCTTCGCCCTGATCTTCCTGCCGCTCACCGTATCCGTCGTCGTCAAAACCTTCGGCCTGACGATCATGATGCGTCGCGACGGCATCATCAATTTCCTGCTGGTGAACCTCGGCTTCATCGAGCGTCCCATGCGCCTCGTTTTCACCGAGTTCAGCCTCTATTTCGGCATGGTCAACGTCTTCCTGCCCTTCATGATCCTGCCGCTCTATTCTGTGATGCGGATGCTGGACCCGCGGCTCATGGACGCCTCCGCCTCGCTCGGCGCCGGCCCGCTCCACACCTTCCTGCGCGTGACCTTGCCGCTCACGATGCCCGGTGTCATCGCCGGAGGGACCCTGGTCTTCTCGATTTCGGTGGCTGCCTATGTGACGCCCGGCCTGCTCGTCGGCGACCGCTTCATGACCATGTCGCAGGTCATGGCAAAGGCCTACCTCAACATCCGCGACTTCCAGCTCGGAGCGAGCATGGCGGTCATCATGCTGGTCATATCGGCCGCGCTGATCCTTGCCTCCTCTTATCTCGTCCGCTCGCCGGGCGGGGAGAAGCACTGAGCCATGGCCCTCTTCGGTTCCCTCTTCTGTCGCCTCATCCTCGGCCTCGTCATCGCCTTCCTCTTCATGCCGATCCTCATCGTCCTGACGGTGTCGTTTTCCTCCTCGGCCGTCTTCGCCTTTCCGCCGCCCGGCTTCTCGCTGCGCTGGTATGCGTCCCTCGGCAATGCCGACTCGATGCTGCAGGCGGTCTGGCTCTCGACGCAGATCGCCGCCCTCTCCACTGCCATCTCGCTGGTGTTGGGCACACTCTGCGCCATTGCCATCACAAGGGGCATGATTCCCGGCGCCAAGGCGGTGGCGACCTTCATGGCCTCGCCGCTGATGCTGCCCGGCCTCGTCCTCGGCATCGCCTTCCTGCAGGCAGCGCGCGATTTCGGTCTGCGCGACACCTATACGACCCTGCTGATCGCCCATGTCGTCATCACCATGCCCTTCATCATGCGCACGGTACTGGCGAGCCTGTCGTTGTTCGACTTCGCGATGGTCGATGCCGCCCGCATGCTCGGACGCTCCTACCCTGCGGCTCTCTGGACCGTGCTGGTGCCGAACATCCTTCCGGGCTTCGTCAGCGGCGGGCTTTTCGCCTTCATCGCGTCCTTCGACAATTATCCCGTCTCGATCTTCCTGGTGGACGTGCGCACCAAGACGCTGCCGATCCAGCTTCTCAACCAGGTTGAAATGTCACCGGACCCGACGGTCGCCGCCATCTCCGCGCTCCTCATCCTCGGGACCATCGTCGCACTCATCGTCTGCGACCGGCTGGTTGGCCTGAAGCGAATGGCCTCGATCTAGTGTTTCGTCACAACCCACAGGGGTGACCGCCATGTCCGCCGAAACCGCCTCCAGGGCTCTCTTCGTGTCGCTGGGACCGCAGCGCTACCGTGTCGAAAGGCCGTTCGGCGCCTTCGAACGCGGGAGCGCCCTGGTCAGCGATGTCGCCTGCGACAGCCGCGGTCACGTCTTCGTTCTGCTGCGGCTCGATCCGCTGGTCGATGAACCGCGCGACCCCGTCGTCGAACTCGACCCGCTCGGACGGGTTGTCAGGTCTTTCGGCGCCGATGACGTTCTGGACGCCCATATGCTGGCAGTCGATCCGCAGGACCGCGTCGTCGTCGTCGACCGCGACGCCCATCGCCTCGTCTTCTTCGGACCCAACGGAGCGGTGACGAGGACGATCGGTTCACCCGAGCGACCGGGCGAGCCCTTCTCGCACCCCTCCTCGGTCGCCTTCGCGGCGGATGGCAGCTTCTATGTCGCCGACGGCTATGGCGCCTCCAGGGTGCAGCGCTTTTCGGCGGCGGGAGATCGTCTGGGGAGCTTCGGCCGGCGTGGCAAGTCCCCGGGCGAATTCAGCACGCCGCACGGCGTCTGGGTCGCCGGCGACGGCAGGGTCCTCGTCACCGATCGCGAGAACGACCGGCTCCAGGTCTTTTCACCCGAAGGCGAGGCGCTGGCCCAGTGGCCCGACCTGCCGCGTGCCATGGACGTCTGGAGCGCGGCCGACGGCTCGATCTTCGTGACGGACCAGGTGCCACGGCTGACGCGCTACGACCGCGACGGCAACCTGGTCGGATCCTGCCGACCGGTCCTGAACGGCGCCCACGGCATCTGGGGCACCGGCGATGGGACGCTCTATCTGGCCGAGGTCAATCCAAGCCGCATTACCCGCCTGACCCCGGCCTGACGGCCCTCTGCGGCCCTGCCGGCCGGTCAGCCACCGCCTCTTGGAGCAGGCGAGGAATCTCCAGAAGACTCCCGCAAATGAGATCGGCCTCGCCGTGCCCGAGGGCCGGGCCGAAACCGATGACCAACAGCCCCGCCGCGCGCGCCGACACCGCGCCTGTGGCGCTATCCTCTACGGCCGCTACCTCATGCGGGGGCAGCCCGAGCATCGCGCAGGCGATCCGGTAGGGCTCGGGATCCGGCTTGCCGCAGGCCACATCATCGAGACTGATCGACCCCACGAGGTAGGGTGCGAGCCCGAGGGCGACGATATTGGCATCGACCACGACCCGGTTGGAGTTCGACACGCAGACCTGGGTCAATCCGGCCCCGTGCAGGGACCGGATGACGTCGACCCCGCCGGCGATGGGCGTCAGCGGCTCGGCATCGGCGACATAGGCGCGGTTGATCGCATCAAGCCAGGGATCCCTTCCCACATCGCTCGGGTAGCGCGATCGCAAGACCTCCCACACGTCCAGCATGTGAACACCGCGGAAGGCCTGATCGGGCAGGTCGTCGAGAGCGACGCCGAGAGCCCGGGATGCCACCAGAAGGGCGCGGTGGTGCCGCGGCTCGCTGTCGACAAGCGTCCCGTCGATATCCCAGGCGATGGCGCGGATCACGCGGGCCGCTCCGCCAGCCGGCGGTAGAGTTCACGGTAGCGACGGTAGCCCCGCTGGTAGACCTCCGCCTTCGTACCGTCCGGATCGAAGCCGCGGCCGGGCGACACGAAGGCCTGGAGCCCGTTCCAGTCGGTGGTCAAGCCCGCGCCGATGGCCGCGGTCCAGGCAGCGCCGAGGCAGGACCCCGGATGCCCGGCGAGGGTCTCCACCCTTTCGCCGATGACGTCCGCAACGATCTGCATCCAGAGCCCGCTCTGCGAGCCGCCGTCGGAAGCGAGAAACCGCCTCGGCTCGTGGTCCATGTCCCGCAGCACCTCCAGATGGTGCAGAAGCGCGAAGGCATAGGATTCAAGCAGGGCGCGCCAAAGGTGGCCGAGATCATGGCTCAGCGTCAGGCCGTCGACGATCCCGCGCGCATCGGCGTCGTGGACGGGCGTCTTCTCGCCGAGGAAATAGGGCACGATCGTCAGCCCTTCGGCTCCTGCCGGCCGGGCGGCCGCGAGACGGTCGAGATGCTGGTGGATCGTCAGGCCGGCACTGGCCGCGGCCGCCATTTCACCACCGGCAAAGGTCCGCGCGAACCAGTTGAGCGCCGAACCGCCGGTGGACATACAGCCGTTCGGCATGAAGAGGCCGGGCACGAGATGGTAGTCGAGATAGAGCCTGGGATCTGGCTGGACCTTGTCGGTGGCGACGAGGATGTCGACCGAGCCGCCGAATTTCAGCAGGACATCGCCGGGGGCGGTCACACCGGCGGCGAGCGCCGAGGCAATCATGTCGGCGGCGCCGCCGACCACCGGTGTTCCCGCTGCAAGCCCGGTCTCGGCCGCTGCTGCTGGCGAGATCGTGCCGATGATCTCCTGCGACAGCGCCTTCTGAGGCACCGCAGCGCGCGGCACATGCGCATAGGCCACGAGGTCGTCAGCAACAGCATGCGTTCCCAGGTCGACGAACCCGGCCTCCAGCGCCCAGTTCTGCTCGATCCGCCGCTCCCCGGTCAGCCGGAGATTGATATAGTCATACGAGCCGAAAACGGTGGCGATGCGTCCGAACACGTCGGGCTCGTGCCGCTCAATCCAGCGCAGCTTTGCGGCGACCAGCTGGTGATTGACGCCGTTGCCCGCACGGCGGATGAAGGCGGCCTCGTCGATCTCGCGGCGCAATTCCTCCACCTCGGCCCCGCAGCGCCCGTCGCTCTGCTGGATGCTCGGGCGCAGGACCTCCCCGGCCGCGCCGAGAAGCACGACCGCTGGCAGCATGCCGGTCGTCCCGACCGCCGCGACCTCCGCAGGATCGATCCCGGTGGTCGCGATCAGCTCGTGCGTCAACGCGCAGACATTGCGCCACCACTCGGCCGGGTCTTCCTCGCTCCAGCCGGGATGGAGCGAGTTCAACGTCACCGGCCGCGAGGCGAGGCCGAGAACCTCGCCGGGCATACGCACCAGGATCGCGATCGTCGAGGTGGTGCCGATGTCGATGCCGAGGATGCAGGCCATGGCCGTCTCCGTCAGCGCAGGCTCGCGACGCGGTCCATGAAGCGCTTCACCCGCGCCCCTTCGACCGGGTTCCAGGTGTTGCCGCCGACCTTGAAATGGGTGCCGATGACCACACCGCTGGCCAGCGCCAGGATGTCCCCGACATTGTCGATATTGACGCCGGTATTGGCGAAGACCGGAACGTCCTTGACGGTCTCGCAGACGGAGCGGAGCTGCGAGGCCTCGGCCGGCTGACCGGTGAGCGGGCCCGATACAAGGATCGCATCGGCCATCGACGAGAACACGGCGCTTCGCGCGCGCAGCTCGATCGGCCGCTGGTCGAGCGAATGGGCGAATTCGGCGTTGATGTTGAAGAGCATCTTCATGTCCTGCCGGCCGAGATTGCGGCGCAGCCTTGAGGCGGCGGCGCAGTCGGGCTGCCACAGCCCCATGTCCGAGGCAAAGAGTCCGGTGAATATCTCACGCACGAAGCTTGCGCCCGTCACGGCGCCGATCGAGACACTGGCCGTCGGGTCCCACAGATAATTGACACCGAAAGGCACGGTGAGGCTCGGCTTGACCGCCTCGACCACCGCGGTCATGGCGGCGATGCCCTCCGGCGGCGCCTTGAAGACATAGGGCCGGTCGTTCTCGTTGCCGAACATGATGGCATCGACACCGCCTGCCTGCAGCTTCTCGACGTCGGCGAGGACGCCGTCCACCAGCTTGGTCATGCCACCGTCGGCGTCGTAGTTCGGCGTCCCCGGCAGGGCGCCGATATGGGCCATGGCGATGACCACCTTCTTCTTGTCGCCGAAGCACGAGAAGACCATTCGTTCACTCCCGAGAAAATGAAGCGCCGCGACTCACGCCCGCGCATCCGATGAGCCGGCGATGCGGACATCGATGCCACTTGCTGCCAGCACGGCAGCAAGGGCCGGCGGCGGAGGCGCGTCCGTGACGAGAATGTTGACCTGGGCGAGCGCCCCGATATTGACCAGCGACATCCGCTGGAACTTGGACGCGTCGCACAGCACGATCCTGACGCCCGACCGCCGCAGGTAGACGCGCTTCAGTTCGGCATCCTCGACCGAATAGTCGAAAAGGCCTTCCGGCGTCACCCCGGAAACGCCGATGACGGCGACGTCGAACCACAGTGGCTCGAACTGCGCGACCGCAGCGGGCCCGTAGGTCGACATCTCGTCGGCGCGCACGAGACCGCCGGCCACGTAGATGTCGGGCGCGGCACCGTCGAGGGCGGCGGCGATCCGCAGGCTGTTGGTGAAGATCTTGGCATGAGCCAGCGACCGCAGGTGCGGCGTCATCAGGAAGGTCGTGGTGCCGACATCGAGAGCGATGGTCCGGTAGCGGGCGACGAGCTCGGCGGCCTTGGCGGCGATGGCTTCCTTGCCCTCCTGCTGCCGCCTCAGGCGCGAGGCGAAGCTCGGCTCCTCGCTGTCCATGGCGGCCGGCGGCAGATAGGCCACCGGCAGCGCGCCACCGTGAATGCGTCGCAGCCGCCCCTCGGCCTCGAGCTCGATCAGGTCACGGCGGATGGTCATTTCGGAGACCTCAAGCCGGACGGACAATGCCCGCACGACCACCGTGCCCGCAGCGGCGAGCTCGTCGAGGATCGCAGCCTTCCGCGACGGCGCGAGAAGGCCTGCTACGCCCCTGCCCTCGCCGCCCGCCGTATCCAGACCATGCTGAGCCGACATCATCCCAAGCTCCGCTTCTCACCTTGTCATAGCCCGACGTCGCACATTATCAAACATTATTTTCCGCCTTGATGGACGTTATTGTTTGGTATCTAGTGAGCCGCCGAGGAGCTTTGAGGACCCATGGCCGCAGTCCCCTCCTATCCCGAACTGGCTGGCAGGAAGGCGCTCGTCACCGGCGCCGCGGCCGGTATCGGACGCGCCATCGCCACGGCCCTGGCAGCCCAGGACATGATCGTCGGCGTCGCCGATATCGATCTCGACGCCGCCAGTGCGACGGCGGCGGCGATCGGCGGCACCGCCATCGCCCTGTCGATCGATGTGACGCGACGCGGGCGGGTCGAGGAGGCCTTTCAGAGCTTCGTCACGACGGTCGGCGGCTGCGACCTACTCGTCGGCAATGCCGGCGTCTCGACCATGCGGCGGGCCGTCGACCTCACGGACGAGGACTGGGATTTCAACTTCGCGGTCAACACAAAGGGCATTTTCCTGACCAACCAAATCGCCGCGCGCCATTTTCTGGCGCAGGGGTCTGGCTGCATCGTCAATACCGCTTCCCTCGCCGCCAAGGTCGGCGCCCCTTTGCTCGCCCACTACTCCGCCTCCAAATTCGCAGTCCTCGGCTGGACGCAGGCACTCGCGCGCGAGCTCGCGCCCAAGGGCATCCGCGTCAACGCCGTCTGCCCCGGCTTCGTGAAGACGGGCATGCAGTCGCGCGAGGTCCTCTGGGAGGCCGAGTTGCGGGGCATGACCCCGCAGGCCGTGCTCGACGAATATGTCGGCCTCACGCCCCTCGGACGGCTGGAGGAGCCTGAGGACGTCGCTGGTGTCGTCGTCTTCCTCGCCTCCGACCAGGCTCGCTTCATGACCGGCCAGGGCGTCAACGTGACGGGCGGCGTCTATATGACATGAACCCGCCAAAACGAACATTATAACGCATCAAACATCATCATCCTGATCGTTCCTGCGTCACGACCAACAACTCCAAACGAAGCCAGAGGGATAGCGTCATGTCGGATTCCAACTCCACGCCGGCGAAGCCGGGCATTCCCGTTCTCGACCGCCGGGTCGTTCTCGGCGGCATCGCCGGTGCCGTGGCGACGCCGCTCATCGCCGGCCGGGCCGTGGCGCAAGCGCGCTTCCAGCCGCCGGCGGCACTCGCCGCCAAGGGCGTCATCACCTATTGCGCGACCATCGATAACCCGCCGCGCGCCTTCTATGACAATCAGCAGCGGCCAACCGGCTTCGAGATCGAACTCGGCACCGAGATCGCCACGCGCATGGGCCTGCGGGTCAACTGGGTGCAGCTCCGTTTCGTCGGCCTCATTCCGGCGCTGCAGGCGCAGCAGTGCGACGCCCTGATGCAGGAACTCTTCATCCGCCCCGAACGCCTCGAGATCATCGACATGATCCCCTTCTCGCGCACCGGCCAGCGGCTCGTCACGACCAAGGCCTCAACGCTGCAGGCGACCTCGCTGGAAGGCCTGTCGGGCCGGAAGATGGCCGTGCCGAACGGCACCACGATCCACAATCTGGTGAATGAGGCGAACGTCAAACTGAAGGCCGAGGGCAAGCCGGAGATCAATCTCGTCGTCCTGCCGACGACGACCGAGACCTTCCAGCAGCTGGCCACCGGCCAGATCGAGGCCCTCGGCACCACGACGACGGCGGCCTCCTACTATGTCGGCCTGCGTCCGAACGACTTCAAGCCGCTGGGCGAGCCCTTCGGTCTCATCGGCACCGGCATCGGCCTGCGCAAGGGAAACACGGAACTCCTCAACCCGATGAAGCAGAGTTTCGATTCGATCGTCGCCGACGGCACCTACAAGCGCCTCATCGACAAGTGGGCGATGCAGGGCTCCGAACTCTGATGGGTTTCGACTGGCCTTTCTTCTGGAGCCGGCTCACGGATCCGGGAGACCTCTACATGATCGCGCTCGGCAGGACGGTCCTCATGGCCGTCCTCGCCATGCTTCTCGGCCTGGTCATTGGCGTTCTCGTCGGCTTCGGACGGCTGTCGAAATTCGCCCCGATCAGAGCCGTCTGCGCCTTCTACGTCTGGCTGATCCGCGGCATTCCCGTGCTGGTTCTGCTTGTCTTATTCTTCTCCGGCCTCGCGGCTGCCGGATTTTTTCGCTTCTCCGACATCACCCTCTTCGGCATCACCATGTCCGCTTCCTTCCAGGCGGCGGTGCTGGGCCTCGCCATTCACGAAGGCGCCTACATGGCCGAAATCGTGCGCAACGGCATCCAGGCGGTTCAGCGCGGCCAGATCGAGGCGGCGAAATCACTCGGCATGGGCACGTTCCAGCTCACCCGGCGCATCATCCTGCCGCAGGCCACGCGGGTCATCGTTCCGCCGCTCGGCAACGACTTCAACCACCTCCTGAAGACGACCTCGCTCGCCAGCGTCATCGGCGTGCAGGAAATCTTCCAGCTCACAGAGAGCATGTCAGCGACCACCTTCAAGACCTTCGAGCTGCTCATCGTCGTCTCGATCACCTACCTGGCGCTCACGACGGTGTGGAATGTCATCCAGGGCCTGATCGAAGCCCGTCTGCGCCGCCATGAGCGCGACGAGCAACCGACGACGCTGTTCGCGAAGATCGGATACTACCTCTGGCCCCGGGGTGATGCCGCCATGGAGCGGCGCTGATGACGGACGTGGATGGGGCCCTGGTGCGCGCCGAGAACGTGCACAAGTGGTTCGGGCAGAACGAGGTCCTGAAAGGCGTCAGCCTGCATGTCGGGCGCGGCGAGGTCCTGTCCATCATCGGCCCGTCCGGCTCGGGGAAAAGCACCTTTCTGCGCTGCATCAACCAGCTCGAGACCTATCAGAAGGGCCGTATCCACGTCGGCGGCGAGCTCATCGGCTTCGAGGACCGGGGCGGCAGGCTCGTGCCGCTGCCCAACCGCCGCATCGTCGCGCAGCGCCGCAACATTGGCATGGTTTTCCAGCAATTCAACCTGTTCTGGCACATGACCGTGCTGGAAAACATCATCGAAGCCCCGATGCTCGTGCTCGGCCAACGCCGGGTCGAGGCCGAGGCGACAGCGATGGCTCTCCTCGAACGCGTCGGCCTTTCTGAAAAGGCCCACGCCTATCCGATGAAGCTCTCCGGCGGGCAGCAGCAGCGCGCGGCCATCGCCCGCGCCCTCGCCATGAAGCCGGACCTGATGCTGTTCGACGAGCCGACCAGCGCCCTCGACCCGGAGACGACCGGCGAGGTCCTGAACGTCATCGCCGACCTCGCCAGGTCCGGCATGACCATGATCGTGGTGACTCACGAAATGGCCTTCGCCCGCCAGGTCTCGGACCGTGTCGTCCTGATGGAAGACGGCAAGGTCGATTGCGAGGCGGATCCGGAGACCTTTTTCCGCGACCAGCCCAGCGCCAGGCTGAAGGCGTTCCTCGCGACGATCCATTAGGTCACGTGCAGCGCAGCTTCTTGCCGGAGAATGACCGCGAGGCGGCCGCGTCTTCGCGGCCGTTGGTCGGCGTCACCCGAGCGTCGTCACCCAGATGACGCGAGCGACCTGTTGCGTCGGGTTGTCGAACATGTGTGGCACGGTCGAGGGGAAACGAAAACTGTCGCCGGGCTCGAGCACATGGGCCTCGTGATCGAGCCAGAGCCTGAGCCGTCCGGCCAGTACATAGCCGGCCTTCTCGCCGCTGTGGCGGACGAAGTCGGTCCCAGACGATCCGCCGGGATTGAGGGTGAGCTCGTAGAACTCGATCTCGCCCTTCTCGGCCGGCGTCAGTGCTTCCTTGACGACGCCACTGGCGGTCAGCCGCAGAAGACGGCGATCGTTCTTGCGCACGATGTAACGGACCGGCGAGACCGGCTCGTGGTCCTCGAAGAAATAGGAGATCGGCACGCCGAGCGCGATGCTGAGCAGACGCAGCGTCCGGACCGAGGGCGTCGCCAGCGCCCGTTCGACCTGGCTGATCATGCCTGTCGACAGGCCTGTCGTCTTCGCCACCTCCTGGATCGACAGCCCGGCGCGCTGTCGCATCATGCGGATGGTCTCGCCGAGGCGCTGGTCGCTATCGTCCTCGGCCACGGTGGCACTCGCCCCTGCTGCTCCGGCCCGACCCGTGCTGCCTCGACCGCTCATGCGACGTCCTTCCCGGGGGTGGCCCCTGACTGGTCTCGTCTTTGCCATCCGGACGGCCTCGGGAGATCATCTCCGTAAACAGACGAGCAAAGCGCAGGGTGCCATTGACAGCCCTGTTTAGCAGTGTTGAAGTTTGTTCTCGATAATTCAAGACCACTGAACGCTGCGGACGCTGATCCGCCGGGCGCCGGTTCTTTTCCGGCGAACGGCGCCGCCATGCCGCGGGCAACGGAAGGGGGCTGGACGATGGCCGACGACACGAAGCATGGCACGAGCGGTCTGTGGACCAACGGTATGCAGCCGAGCCGGCGCACCCTGATGGTCCTCGGAGCCGGCGCGGCGGCGGGCCTCGCCACATCCGGGCAGCTTCTCGCGCAGGGTGCCCGACCCGGGACGCCTCCGGACCGTCCCCGCGGTCAGATCGTCGCGGCCCTGTCGCAGGAACCGACGGTCTTCAACCCGCTCATGCCGGGCATCGAGGTCGACCAGGCGGTGTGGTGGCAGCTCTTTTCGACGCTCTGGTACATCGACCCGGACGGCAACTTCGTGCCAGATCTCGCCCGCGAGGTGCCCACCGTCGCCAATGGCGGCCTGTCGGCCGATGGACTGACCTGGAAGATCAAGCTGCGGACCGGGGTGAAGTGGCACGACGGCACGGCCTTCACCGCCGAGGACGTCAAATATTCGCTGGAGCTCATCAACAACCCCAATTTCCGCGTCCGCAACCGCGTCGGCCACAGCCTCGTCAAGGACATCACGGTCGTCGGTCCGGACGAGATCCACTGGCGCATGGACGCGCCCTATTCGCCCTATCTGTCGATCCTGTCGCTGACGTTTCTCGTGCCCAAGCACATCCTGGAAAAGGCGCCGGACCTGAACGCCTCGCCGATGAACAACGCGCCCATCGGCACCGGCCCTTTCCGCTGGGGCTCGCGCACGCCCGGCGACAACATCCTGCTCACCGCCAACACCGCCTATCACGGCAAGGGCCCCTATGTTGAGCGGCTGATCTTCAAGTACATTTCCGACCTGACCGTGCTCTACACCCAGTTCCGCACCGGCCAAGTGGACTATACCGGTATCCAGGGAATCCTGCCCAATTTCGTCGCCGAGGCGCGGACGCTGCGCGACCGCACGGTCGTCGTCTCCTCCACGTCCTCCGTAGAGCACATCGCGCCGAACCTCGAATTCGGCGCTCTCGCGGACAAGACCGTGCGTGAGGCGCTCTACATGGCGGTCAACAAGAAGGCGATCATCGATGCCCTGAACTACGGGCTGCCTTCGCCGACCGAGACCTTCGTGCCGCAGCAGGGCTGGTCGTTCCAGCAGGGTCTGCCCGCCCATGTCTATGACCCGGCCAAGGCCAACGCGCTTCTCGATGCCGCCGGCTGGGTACGCGGTTCCGACGGCATTCGCGCCAAGGGTGGCGTGCGCATCGAGTTCACAAACTCGACCACCTCTGGCAACGCCGTCCGCGAGCAGACACAGCAGCTCCTGATCCAGGACTGGCGGGGGATTGGAGCCGCCATGCGGATCCAGAACATGCCGCCGGCAGTCATGTGGGGCGAGTTCTGGCAGCAGTCGAAATTCAACTCCGCCCTGGTCTCGGTCAACTTCATGCTCGGGGCCGATCCTGACGTCACGCCGCGCTTCGGCTCCGGCGCCATTCCGGCCAAGGGCGGCCGCGGCTTCAACACCTACCAGTACCAGAACCCCGAGGCTGACCGGCTGCTCGCCCTCGGCGCGACGCAGTTCGACCTCGCCGCGCGCAAGGCGAGCTACGGGCAGTTGCAGAAGATCATCCGCGCCGATCTGGCGATCCTGCCGCTCTACCAGGGGGTGATCTCGGAGGGCCTCAAGGCCAATCTCCGCGGCTTCCGTCCGAACGCCAACACCTCCACCAATTGCTGGAACATCCGCGAATGGTACTGGGCCTGATCCCGTCGCCGGGCCGGATCGGCTGACATGGCGCGCTATCTCGTCAACCGCCTGGGCCAGGCGGTTCTGCTGCTCTTCATCGTCTCGATGCTGGGGTTTGCGATCCTGCACCTCGCCCCCGGCGGGCCGCTGTCGCAATTCGCCCTGTCGTCGCAGATGACGCAGGAGGATCTCGACCGCATCACAAGCCAGCTCGGACTCGACCGGCCGCTGCCCGTCCAATATGCGGACTGGCTGTGGCGGATGCTGCGCGGCGACTGGGGCGTCTCCTACCGGGACGGCGAGCCGGTCCTGAAGATCATCGGCGCGCATGTCGGCGCGACGGTGGAACTGATGGCCACCGCCACCGTCATCGCCGTCATTCTCGGCTGCTGGATCGGGGTCCTCGGCGCGATCCGCCGCTACTCGATCTTCGACCAGCTCGCCACCGTCGGCGCCATGGTGGCCCTGTCGATCCCGACCTTCTGGTTCGGCCTGATCGCCATCTACCTGTTCTCGGTGACGCTCGGCTGGCTGCCCTCCGGCAACCGCCAAACGGTCGGCGCCGAGGGCTCACTGCTCGACATGCTGCATCACCTGATCGCGCCGGCCCTGGTTCTGGCGCTGGTGGAAACCGCCATGTGGGGCCGGTTCATGCGGTCCTCCATGCTTGACGTCATCAACCAGGACTATATCCGCACCGCCCGCGCCAAGGGCCTGCCCGAATGGCGCATCCTGTCCCAGCACGCCCTGCGCAACGCCCTCCTGCCGATGATCACCGTGGCGGGCCTGCAGTTCCCCACCCTGCTCGGCGGCGCACTGGTCACCGAGACGGTCTTTACCTGGCCGGGGATGGGACGGCTCTTCCTCGATTCCATCGGCTATCGCGATTATCCGGTCGTGATGGGCATCCTCATGTTCTCCGCCACCATGGTGCTGCTCGGCTCGCTCATCGCCGACATGCTCTATGCGGTGGTCGATCCGCGCATCCGGGTGGGCTGAGCCATGACCGCCATATACGCCGCCGACACCGTCCACCTCTCGCCGGCCCAGGCCGCCTGGCAGCGCTTTCGCCGCCACCGGCTCGCCATGGCCGGCGGCATCATCATCGCGCTGCTGATGTTCGGATCCTTCGTCGGGCCGTTCCTGCTGCCCTTCGACGACAAGTTCATCAACATCATGCAGCGCTTTTCGCCGCCGCTGACGGGCGCGCATGTGCTCGGCACCGACGAACTCGGCCGCGACGTGCTGGCGCGGCTGATGATGGGCGGCCGCGTCTCGCTGACCATCGGCATCGTCGCCATGGTGATCGCCATGGCGGTCGGCATCGTCATCGGCACCTTTGCCGGCTTCTACGGCGGGATTTTAGGTGCCGCCCTGATGCGCTTCGTCGATGCGGTCCTCTGTTTTCCGGCGATATTCCTGCTGCTGGCGCTGGCGGCACTGATCGAACCGGGGCTCATCGCCACAACCATCCTGATCTCGGTCACAGCCTGGATGAGTGTCGCCCGCATCGTCGAGGCCCAGGTCCGCGCGCTGCGCGAACGCGACTTCACCGCGGCGGCCATCGCCTTCGGCTCCTCCAACATGCGCATCATGTTCAAGGAACTGGTGCCCAACGCCATGGCGGCCATCGTCGTGGCGGCAACCCTCAACGTGGCCAAGGCGATCCTGCTGGAATCCTATGTCAGCTATCTCGGCTACGGCATACAGCCGCCGGCCGCGAGCTGGGGCAACATGCTCAACAATGCCCAGATCTACATGACCAGTGCCCCCTGGCTCGCCATCGCCCCGGGCATCGCCATCACGCTCGCCGTGACCAGCTTCAACTTCCTCGGCGATGGCTTGCGCGACGCGCTCGATCCGCGCCTCGACATCCACTGACCGACCGATTGCCAGGAGCCTCGTGCCATGTCACCGCCGCTTGACCGTATCCAGGGTGACGAGCGCCTGCCCGAGAGCGCTGACGTCGTCGTCATCGGCGGCGGGGTCATCGGCGTCTCGGCCGCCTATCACCTGGCGAAGAAGGGCCATTCTGTCGCCCTCGTCGAGAAGGGCCATGTCGGCTGCGAGCAGTCGAGCCGCAACTGGGGCTGGTGCCGCCAGCAGGGCCGCGCCCGTGCCGAGATCCCGCTGGCGCGCGAGGCCCTGCGCCTGTGGGAGGAGATGCAGGCCGATGCCGGACAGGATGCCGGGTTCCGCCGCACCGGCGTGCTCTTCCTGACCAAGAACCCGGCCGAGCTCGCCGCCTGGGAGAAATGGGCCGAGATCGCCCGCGACATGCAGGTCCATTCCACGGTGCTGACCCCTGCCGAGGTGCAGGAGCGCCTGCCGGGCAACGCCGACACCTGGGTCGGTGGCCTGCATACGCCCAGCGACGGTCGCGCCGAGCCCTCGATGGCCGTACCGGCGCTCGCCGCCGCAGCCCGCAAGCACGGCGTCACCATCCATCAGGGCTGTGCCGCCCGAGGTCTCGAGCTGGCCGGTGGCCGGGTCGGCGGCGTCGTCACCGAGAAGGGCACGATCCGCACCTCCTCGGTGCTGCTCGCCGGCGGCGCCTGGTCCTCGCTCTTCTGCCGCCGCCACGGCATCGACCTCCCCGTCGGCCTCGTCAACGCCACAGCCTGCCGGACGACGCCAGGCCCCGACATCACCACCGGTGCCCTCGGCACGGATTTCTTCTGCATCCGCAAGCGCCTCGACGGCGGCTTCACGCTCGCCCTGCGCGGCCGCGGCACGGTGGATTTCACACCCGACCTGATCCGCTATGCCCGCACTTTCCTGCCGACCTACCGGCAACGCCGCAAGGGCCTGAAGATCGCCCTCGGCAAGCCCTTCCTCGACCAGCTCCTGCGCGGCACCAATTGGCCGCTGGACCGCCCCTCGCCCTTCGAGGCCGAGCGCGTCCGTGATCCCGCACCCGACATGACCTTGGTGGAAGAGGCGCTCGCCGCCCTGATCACCTCAAACCCCGACCTCAAGGGCATCGCGATCGCCGAGGCGTGGGGCGGCACGATCGACACGACACCGGACACGATCCCGGTCATCTCCGCCGTCGACACCCTTCCCGGCTTTTTCCTGGCGACGGGCTTCTCCGGCCACGGCTTCGGCATCGGCCCGGGTGCCGGCAAGCTCGCCGCCGACATCGTGACCGGGGACGCCCCGCTGATCGATCCGGCCGCCTATGCCTACGAGCGCCTGATCGACGGCCGCCCGCTCGCTCCGGTCGGCCTGTTCTAAGCTCGCCCTGACCTGAGGCCAAAATGACCTTTCTCTACAAGGCCAATCCCGTACGCGGTGCCGAATGGGGGCGCCATTTCGCAGCCATCGCCCCTGATACGCCCTTCCATCTGTGGCCAGACATTCCCGACCCGACCGCCGTGCGCTACCTCGCCACCTGGGTGCCGCCGGACGACATCGCCGGGACCTTTCCGAACCTCGAACTCGTCTTTTCGGTCGGCGCCGGCGTCGACCAGTTCGACTTCACGAAAGTGCCCAACCATGTGCCGTTGGTGCGCATGCTCGAGCCCAATATCGCCGAGAGCATGGTCGAATATGTCTCGCTGGCGGTGCTGGCGCTGCACCGCGACCTGCCGCGTTTCCTGAGCCAGCAGCGCCGCGGTATCTGGCAGGAAATCCAGATCACCACCGCTGCCCACCGGCGCATCGGCGTGATGGGCCTCGGACAGCTGGGACAGGCGGTGCTCGGCCGGCTCCAGGCCTTCGGCTTTCCGCTCGCCGGCTGGAACCGCTCGGCGCGCGCCATAGACGGCGTCGACTGCTATGCCGGCGCCGACAGCCTGCCGGCCTTCCTCGCCCGCACCGACATCCTCGTCTGCCTGCTGCCGCTGACCGACGAGACCCGCGGCATTCTCGACGCGCGCCTGTTCTCTGCCCTCCCCGCGGGCGCCATGCTCGTCAATGTCGGTCGCGGCGGCCATCTCGTCCAGGACGACCTGCTCGCGGCCCTCGCCGACGGCCGGCTCTCCGCAGCCATGCTGGACGTGGCCGAGCCCGAGCCGCTGCCATCAGGTCATCCCTTCTGGCAGCACGAGAAGATCATCCTCACCCCTCATGTTGCCAGCATGACACATCCGGAAACGGCCGTGCGCTTCGTGCTCGACACGATCGCCCGCCACCGGCGCGGCGAAGCCTTGCCTGGCCTCGTCGACCGGACGCGTGGCTACTAGGGCCGTCCAACGGCATGAAGGCTCGCGCCGCCGGCGGAGCCGCCACGCCAAATGATCGCTTGTTTCATCTTGTCATATGAGGAAGGCTTGCCCCGACAGCGACGTGGGACAGCCGGCGAATGGATGCATTGCTGACGGAGGAACAGCGCGGCATCGTCGACAGCGTCGATCGCTTTGCCGCGCGCCATCTCCCGCCCGAGGAGGTGCGCCGCCGTGACGCTGCCCATGTGCCGCCCTACGACCTTGTGCCGCTCATGGGCCAAGCCGGCTTCTTCGGGCTGGCCGTGCCGACGGATCATGGCGGCCTCGGGCTCGGCTGGACCGAAGTGGCGCTGGTGCAGCAGCGGCTCGGGCGTCACGGCTACATGGCGGCCTCGATCTTCAACCGTGTCGTCGGCTTTGGCGTCATGTCGGTCCTCACCTATGGCTCACCGGCGCAGAAGCGTGCGCTGCTGCCTGGCCTCCTCGCCGGCGAGTTCTTTATGGCGCTGGCCCTGACCGAACCCGGCGCGGGCAGCGATGCCGGCGCGATCAGGACGCGGGCCCGCAAGAACGACTCGGGCTATGTGATCTCGGGCAGCAAGATCTGGATCAGCGATGCCGCGGGCGCGCGTTTCCTGCTGACCGCCGCGCGCACCGGGCCCGATGGTTGCGGCGCCGCAGGCATCACCCTGTTTCTGGTGCCGAGCGACGCGCCGGGCGTTTCACTGACGCCGCTGGCCAAGGTCGGCAACAATTGCATGCCGAGCTTTGAAATCGGCCTGAGCGAGGTGCAGGTCGGCGCGGACGCGGTCATCGGCACCCCCGACGACGGCTTTCGCCATCTCATGTCGACGCTGCACTTTTCCCGCGCCAGCATGGCGGCGACCGTCACAGGCGCTGCGCAGGCGGCACTCGACGGGGTCATGGCCCATGCCAGGGAACGGGAGCAGTTCGGCCGCCCGATCGCCTCCTTCCAGGTGATCGCGCACCGCCTCGCCGACCTGCAGATGCGGATCGACCTGTCGCGGCTGATGGTCGGGCACCTCGCGACCCTCATCGCGCGCGGCCTTCCCTGTCGGCGCGAGGCAGCCCAGGCCAAGATCATCGCCACCGAGACACTGCGCGACGTCGCCGATCAGGGCATGCAGATCATGGCGAGCGCCGGCTATGCGGCAGGCAGCGACATCCAGCGGTTCTGGCGGGACTCCAGGCTCTACACCTTCGGTGAGGGCACCAACGAAATCCTGCGCGACGGGATCGCCCGCGAACTCGGGTTCATGGGAAAGGGACGAACATGAGCGGCATCAAGGCCATCGACACCGTGGTCAACATCTGGACCCCGGAGGCCCTCGCCGGCCGGCCCGACCGCACCGGCTTCTATACCGAGAAGATGCGGGTAAAGGCCGAGACCTTCGCCGGCGTCACCCACAAGGAGATGCTGGAGCGCATGGACCGCGCCGGCATCGAGAAGAGCTTCCTCATCGCCGCCAAGGTCGGCCAGATCGGCCATCCCGCCTGCTATCACGTGCCATACAAGCTGGTTGCCGATGCGGTGCAGGCCCATCCCGATCGTTTCCTCGGCCTCGCCGGTCTCGACCCGACCGAGGGCATGACCGGCGTCCGGGAGCTCGAACACGCCGTGCGCGAATATGGTTTCATCGGCGCGCATTTCTACCCGCACTGGTTCGAGCTCGCCCCTGACCATGCCAAATGGTACCCGTTCTACGCCAAATGCGTGGAGCTCGACGTGCCGATCCAGCTCCAGGTCGGCCAGTCGATGGTCTACGACCCGCGCTATCCGCGCCGCAGCGTCGGGCGGCCGATCTGCCTCGATGCCGTCGCCTGCGACTTTCCCGAACTGAAGATCGTCGGCATCCACGTCGGCATTCCCTGGACCGACGAGATGATCGCCATGGCCTGGAAACACGCCAACGTCTATATCGGCTCTGACGCCCACAGCCCGAAGTACTGGCCGCCGTCCTTCGTCCATTTCATCAAGAGCTTCGGCAAGACGAAGGTGCTTTTCGGCACCGACTTCCCCGTCCTCGACTTCGAGCGCACCATGGTCGAGATCGACGCGCTCGGCTTCTCCGACGAGGTCCGCGCCCTCTTCCTGCGCGACAATGCCATCAGGCTCTACAAGCTCGACCAGCGATGATGAACCTCGCGGACGCCCTCGACATCCATGCCCGGGCGCGGCCGGACCATCCCGCGCTGATCGAGAACGGCATGGTCATAGGCTATGGGGAACTGACGACGCGGGTCCGCCGCCTCGCGGCCTGGATCACGGCACGGGTGCCTGACGAGACTGCCGTCGTCGGCCTATGCCTCGCCGACACGGCACGGCACGTGATCGCGCTCTACGCGCTCGCGCGCGCGGGACGCATCATCCTGCCCATGGACCTGCGCTGGAGCGAGGCCGAGCGCGCCAATGTCGCGGGCCATTTCGGCGCCAGCCTGGTGCTGACCGAGCCTGGCCAACCCGCCGTTGACGGCATCGAGACCATCGCCTGGGATGCGACGCTGGATGCAGCCATCGCCGCCGCCGATCCCGACATCGCCTTCCCGCAGGACGGCGAAACCCCCTTCGTGCTCTCGCTCTCCTCAGGCACGACCGGCCGGCCGAAAGGCCCGCTGATCGCCCATCGTCACTTCTTCCGCCGCTTCATGACCCATTGGATCAATCTCGGCCTGAACGGGCGGGACCGGTTCGTCATGGCGACGCCGCTCTATTTCGGCGGCGGGCGCACCTTCGCCATGTCCGTCCTCTTCTCCGGCGGCACGGTGATCATGAAACCGCCGCCCTGCAGCCCCGAAGACCTCATCGCGACGGTTGCGGCGGCGGATGCCACCAGCCTTTTCCTCGTCCCGACGCAGTTCCGCCGGCTGCTGGAACTGCCGGACGCGACCCTTGCCCCGCTCAAGCGGCTGAACCTGCTGTTCTCCTCAGGCGCCCCGCTCTCGGCAGACGAACGCCGCGCGATCCGGGCCCGCATCTGCGACCGCTTCTTCGAGTATTACGCCTCGACCGAGGGCGGTGGCATCACCCTTCTCGGCCCCGCGGACATCGACGGCCATGGCGACAGCGTCGGCCGGCCGGTCTTCGCCGTCGAGGTCGAAGTGGTTGACGACGATGACACCCCCCTGCCCTCCGCCATGGTCGGCCGCCTGCGTTACCGCGGCCCAGGTGTGGCGACCGCCTACCACCGCGACCCCGAGGCCTCCGTGGAGGCCTTCCGGCACGGCTGGTTCTATCCCGGCGATCTCGCCGAGATCGACGCTGCCGGCTTCGTCAGCCTCAAGGGGCGCGCCAAGGACATGATCATCCGCGGCGGCATCAACATCTATCCCGCCGATGTCGAAGCCACGCTCACCGCCCACCCGGCCGTCGCCGAGGCCGCCGTGGTTGGGTGGCCATCACGGGAATTCGGCGAGGAGATCGCCGCCTTCGTGCGGCTGTCCGGCCCCGCCGACGAAGCGAGCCTCATCGCCTTCGCCGCGGCGCGCCTGGCGCGGGCGAAATGGCCGCGGGCGGTGTTTATCGTCAACGATCTGCCGAAGAACAGCGCAGGCAAGGTTCTCAAGCGTGACCTGGTGGCGCGGCTGGCACCGCTCTGAGGTCAGGCGGCGATGGGAAATTCCGCCGTACCCTCGGCCATGGCCTCAGCCATCGCATCAAGGCCGACCACGCGGCCGAAGCCGAAGGCGATGGCCGACAGCGCGGCGTCATGGCGCGCCTGGTCGAAATCGGCGACGGCCTCGCGCACGACGAAGGTGCGCATGTCCCGCTGCGCCGCGTCCCGGGCCGTCGTCTCGACACACATGGAGGTCGTCACACCGCCGAGAACCAGGCTGCGGATGCCGTTGGCGGCGAAGATCACATCGAGATCCGTGCCGAAGAAGGCCGAATAGCGCGGCTTGTCGACGATGATGTCGGAAGGATGAACCTCGGCGCCGCTGTAGAGCTCGACATCGGCCGTGCCGCGCTTCAACGCACCGAGCTGCCCGAGGCGCGGACGGATCTCGGTGACGAGCAGCCCCGCATCGGCATAGTCAGCGCGCAGGACGTGACGCGTCCAGATCACCCTCATCCCGGCGGCACGCGCGGCGCGGGCGAGCGCCACGCAACGGTCGGCGGCTTGGCGGCTCGCCGATACGTCGCGCCCCTGGATAGCGACGAAGCCCTCCGCGTCGACGAAACCGCGCTGCAGGTCGATGAGGACGAGTGCGGCTTCGCTCCGGTCGAAGCGCATCAGGCCAGCGCCTTCTCGACGAACTCGTTGGTGTAGAGCCCGTCGGCCTTGCCGGCCGGTGTGAAGCCGGCGGCCGCCATCAGGTCATAGCCCTTTTGCCAGCGGTCCGGCACGTGCTTGAGGATGTTCTGCCGGCCTGCAGTGAGCCAGAACTGCATCTCGTTGCGCAGGATGTCCGGCGCCACCGCGCGGTTGCGCATTTCGGCGATCTCGAAGCCCTCGATCCGCTTCAGCGTCGTCGACAGGTCGGTATCGGCCAGCATGTCGTCGATGGACTTCTTCACCGCCCGCAGGAAACGGACCACGAGATCGCCGTCGCGCTGCACGCTCTCACGCTTGGCGATGTAGCACTGGCCGGGAATGGGCGCGAACTCGTCGGTGTTCCAGGAGAGGAAACGCTCGTTCGCCGCCTTCAGCGCCACCGGCACCCCTGCGCTGACGATGTAGCCGTCGATGCGCCCTTGGGCGATCAGGGCCATGCCGGCCGGGGTGTTCGGCGCCTGTACCCGCGACACCGAGGCCTTGTCGACGCCCTGGGCCACCAGCATGCAGTCGAGCACGATCTCGGTCGCGCCGCCGACCGACAACACGCCGATCGTCTTGCCGGCCATGTCCTTCGGTGTCCGGATCGGTTTGTCGGGTGAGGAAATGACGAAGAAGGGCGAGCCCTGGCTGATCGTTCCCACCGAGATCAGCGCATCGCCACCGGGACGGCTGGAGGCGCGAATGTGGTCGGAGACGCCGGTCCGCGACAGCAATCCGCCGCCGCCGAGCACCTGCTGCACGGCCATGGCGGACCCACGCCCCTGCTGGATCGTCACATCGAGGCCCTCCCGCTGGAAATAACCTCCGCCCTGGGCGTGGAGGATGTCGACGAAGGCGAGGATGTAGGAGAAGGGCGTGATGAAGGTCATGGCCCTCGCGCCCTGGGCGCCAGCCGGGCGTACCGTGATGGCGACGAGGCCGGCGGCACCGGCGGACAGCGCCGCGCGGCGGGAGATGGAACCGTCGAGGATGGGCATGGGGCTCTCCGTCGTCCTGTGGTCAGCGAATGTCGAGACTAGGGGCATTCGAGCGCGCCGCAATCGGCTTGCCCATAAGACAGTTGCGGGCCGGCCGCGTCACGCCCCGCCGGTCGCATGCCAGGGGATCAGCAGGCGCTTGAGGAGGCCGATCGAGAAGTAGAAGGCGAAGCCAATCAGCGACATCTGGATGAGCACGGCGAACATCTGGCTGGTCTCGAAGCCGTTCATGCTCTGGATGAGCAGATGTCCGAGTCCCTGGTTGCCGCCGAGATATTCCCCGACCACCGCGCCGATGATGGCGAGGACGATGCCGACTTCGAAGCCGGTCAGGATATAGGGCAAGGCCGAGGGGAGCTCGAGCCGGCGAAAGATCTGCCAGCGGCTGGCATTGAGCGCGGTCATGACGTCGCGGTGGCCCTCGTCGATGGATTTCACGCCGAGCACCGTATTGGTGAGGATCGGGAAGAAGGCGAGCACCCCGGCGACGATGACCTTGGAGGTGATGCCGAAGCCGAACCAGACGACGAAGAGCGGCACCAGCGCGACTTTCGGGATCACCTGGGTCGCGACGATGAAGGGATTGAGTGTCAGTTCGAGCCAGCGGATCCGGGCGATCAGCACCCCGAGCACCACACCGATGAGCGCCGCCCAGAAAAAGCCGACCAGCGTCGCATAAACGGTCATGCCCGCATGGAACCAGGCGCGTCGGCTCTGGATAAGGTCGATCCAGTCGGACAGGACCGCGCCCGGCCCCGGCAGGATGAAGGGCGAAATGCCGGAAACCCGCACATAGCTGTGCCAGATCGCCACGAGAACGGCGAGCAGCAGCGGTGTTGTGATCCACGGAATGGTGGCTTCGCGGCCCGCCAGCCACGAGCGGCGCTGCGGAGCCGGCCGACCCGTAAATGCCGCGTCGCTCGGGGCCTCGGCCATGTCAGGAAATCTCCGTCAGGCGCTGGCGCAGCCCGAGCACGATAGACTGGAATTCGGCCGTCGCCTGGAGTTCGAGCGTGCGCGGCCGCGCGAAAGGCACGGTGATGATCTGATCGATCCTGCCCGGCCGCGGCGAGAGCAGCACGATTCGATCGGCGAGGAAGACGGCTTCGGCGATCGAGTGAGTGACGAGGACGATGGATTTCTCGGTGGTCAGGAACAGCCGCTGCAGTTCCAGGTTCATAGCGTCGCGCGTCATCGCGTCGAGAGCCCCGAAGGGTTCGTCCATGAGCAGAATCTTGGGATCGTAGGACAGGGCCCGGGCGATGGCCGCCCGCTGACGCATGCCGCCGGAAAGCTCCCTGGGCCATCGCTTCTCGAAGCCGGAAATGCCGACGAGCTTCATGAGATCGTGAGCCTTCGTCCGCCGCGCCGTGGCGGACATGCCCTTCAGCTCGAGCGGCAGCGAGATGTTGTCCTCGATCGACAGCCAGGGAAACAGGTTGGCGTCCTGGAACACCATGCCGAGATCGGCGAGCGCATCGGACTGCCGCTCACCCCTCGCCCACAGGCTGCGCCCGACGATGGAGAGGTGTCCCGATGTCGGCGCGATCAGGCCACCGATCATACGCAGCAGCGTCGTCTTGCCGCAGCCAGAGGGGCCGAGCAGCACGAGAAGTTCACCGGCGCCCACGTCGAGATCGGTTGCCGACAAAGCATGGACAGGACGGTCGCGCGTTCCGTACCACTTTTCGATGGCACGGAGCGCGATGACCGGAGGAGCAGCGACGCGATCAGACAGCATGAAACAAAGAACCATGGGCGACTGTCCGCCACAACCGGCAAATCGGTACGGCTGGCTCGCGGGCTGCCCGTGGATGATAAGCTCTTCAGGCCTGGAGACGGCGGCGACCCTCGGCCGCACGCCGCCCCTGACATGTGTCCATGGCCCGCCGGAGGCATCCACCTCCGGCAGGCCTTTCGGGAAGGCGGCCTGCCCCGGAATGCCAGGGGGCAGACAACGCTCAGTTGGACCTGATCTCGAGGCGCTTGATGACCGGCAGCCAGGTCGTGTCTTCCTTCTCCAGGTACTGCTGGAAATCAGCCCGGCTCATGGGGGCGGCTAAGGTCCCGATGGCACGCAGGCGAGCCTGGACGCCGGGTTCCCCGAGCGCCTTGACGGCCGCCGCGTGAAGCCGCGCCACGATCGCCTCGGGTGTCCGGGCGGGAAGCATCAGCCCGGTGAATGTCTGTCCGTCGAACTCGGCATATCCGAGCTCGGTGAAGGTCGGAACATTCGGAAGGTCGGGCGAGCGCTGCGCCCCGGTGATCGCCAGGGCTCGGGTCCGGCCATCCTTGAGGAACGGCAGAGCCACCGACAACTGGTCGAGGTTGAAGTCCATATGCCCGGCAATGACGTCGTTCGTTGCCGGTGCGTTGCCGCGATACTGGACCGTGGTCCAGTTGATGCTCAGCTTCGCCTGCATGACCTCGCTGATGAGGTGATTGGTCGTCCCAGGCCCGGGCGATGCCATCTTCAGCGGTGCCTGAGGGGTCCGCGCCAGGGCGAGGAACTTGTCGAACGTGTCGGCTGCCAGATTGGCGCGGACCTGCAGGACGAGCGGGGTCAGCGTCACCGTCGTGACAGGAATGAAGTCGCGGCGCCATTCATAGGCGCGCCGCGCGGACATTTCGGGGGCGAAGAGAATGGGGCCGTTGGCGCCGATCAGGATCGTGTAGCCGTCGGGTTCGGCTTTGGCGACGGCTTCGGCGCCGATCAGGCCACCGGCGCCCGCCCGGTTCTCGATGATGAAGGGCTGGCCGAGGTCCTGCTGCAGCCGCTCGGCAAGGATGCGCGCGGCGACGTCGACATTGCCGCCGGGCGGATAGGGAACGACAAGGCGTACCGTGCGTGCCGGCCATTCCTGGGCTGCCACCGCAGCCGGCTGAACGAGAGCCAATACCGCGGCCATGAGACTGACGATCATCAAAGGTTTCATGTGTTCCTCCCGATTATTGCTTGGGGTTTATGCGTCGAACCCGAAGAAGCGCGCCGGATTGGCAACGAGAACGGCATGGCGCTTGTCATCGTCCGGAAGCGCCCGGGCGAGGAAATCCAGCAGATCGCCCTCGTTCGGCGGTTGTTTCGTCGAAACGGGGTGCGGCCAGTCGCTCCCCCAGACGACACGGTCGGGGGCAGCCTCGATCAGGCGGTGCACGATCGGCACCACATCGTCCCAGGGCGGGCCGGCACGCGAGACCTTCTCGGTGAGCGACAGCATCACCCAGACATTGCCGTGCTTTAGCAGTTCCAGGACCTTCCGGAGGCTGGGATCGTCGTCGCCGGCCTGCGGATCGGGACGGCCCATATGGTCGAGCAGCACCGGGATATCCAGGCGCTCGAAGGGCGCGATGTTCTTGGCGATGCCGTCCACTTCGGGCTGCACCTTGACGTACCAGCCGAGTGCGCGGATGCGGTCGAGTGTCCGCTCGAAGCCTGCGCCCTCGAAGGAAATTCCCAGCCCCGCGCGCGTGAACCGCGCGCCGCGAACGCCCGCGTCATGGAGCTGCTGCAGATAGCGGTCGTCCTTCTCGGCGAAGACGGCGGCATTGGCGCAGCCGCGATAGTTCGGACCGGCCATGGCGAGACCATCGAGCGTAACCGCATGGTCGGCGCCATAGGTCGTCGGCTGAACGATGACGCCGCGCGCGATCCCCAGCGTCGCATGAAGCTTCAACGCCGTTTCGATCGTGGCCGACGGCATCTCGTAGACGGCGCCGGGCCGCACGGGATAGCGGTCGGCAGGGCCGAGGACATGGAACTGGCTGTCGCAGGACAGCGGCGGCAGGGCCGTTTTCGGCGCGCGGGGCGCCGGATCGAAGGGCAGATAGACGGTCATGGCTCTGTGCCCCCGGTGGTCATGATTTCGACGTCTGCTGGATCGCCCTCTGGGTGATGATCTCGCCCAGGCGCGCATAGTTCGGACCGGCGATCCGGCCGATCGGATCGAGGCTCCGTGTATCGACCTTCCCGTCCTTGAGGAGATCGGGTCGCAGACGGAACACCAGGACCTCGCCGACCAAAAGCCGGCTGCGCGTCTCGCCGAACTCGATGCAGTGACGGAGGCGGCATTCCATCGCCACCGGCGCGATCTTCAGCCGCGGCACCTTGACGTGCAGGCTCGGGACGGTCTCCAGCCCCAGGAGATCCGCCTCGCTGACATCGGGCGGATGCTCTTCGGCGCTGTCATGCAGCGGGCCGACGAGCGAACTATCGGCGATATGGACCACGAATTCCTCGGTGCGGAGGATGTTCGTCGCCGTGTCCTTGTAGGTGTCGCCCTTGCGCCCGACGCTGATCGCCAGCATCGGCGGCTTGGGCGAGACGAAGGTGAAGTGGCTGAACGGCGCGAGATTGACCGACTGCGTTGCCGACAGGGTCGTGACCCAGGCGATCGGCCGCGGCACGACGAGCCCGGTCAGCAGCCTGTAGCTCTGTTCCGCCCCCAGATCAGCCGCCGCGATGTCGGTCGTGGTCGCACCCGGATCCGTCATGCCATCACCGCCACGAAGTCGCACTGGACGAGCTTGCCGCCGTCGAGGTCGCCCGCCATCGCCTGCCGCGCCGGGCGGGTGGCCTCGTCGGGGAACATTGCGAGCCACTCACGGTTGACCGGCTCGCGCTGGCTGCGATCGGCGAGCCAGACAGTGACCTTGATGATGTCGTCGGTGCTGCCGCCGGCCGCCGCCATGATCGCCCTGATATGCTGGAACATCAGCCGGCATTGCTGGTCGAGGCCCTCCGCCGGTTTTCCGGTCGCCGGGTCGAGGCCGTAGACGATGCCGGACATCAGCAGATCGCCGACCCGGCAAGCCGCCGGGATCGGGTTCTTGTGACCGAAGCCTTCGACATAATAGCTGGTTCTGCGCGCCATGGAGTTCGCCTCAGCTGAAATGACAGGAGACTGTGCCGAACGGGCCGTAATCGGCCTGGATCGTGTCCCCCTTCGTGCAGTCGATCGGCCGGATGAAGGAACCCGACAGGATGACCTGGCCCGCTTCGAGGGCGACGTCATGGGCGGCAAGCTTGTTGGCGAGCCAGACGATGCCGTTGGCCGGATTGTTGATGACACCGGCCGCAACACCGGTCTCCTCGATCCGCCCGTTGCGCGCGCAGATCACTGAGACCCAGCGCAGATCCGCCGCGTCGGGCCGGAACGGCCGACCGCCGATGACGATCCCGCAGTTCGCCGCATTATCGGCGATCGTATCCACGACCTTGCGCGTCGTCTTCGTCGCCGGATCGACGCGCTGGATCCGCGCATCGAGGATCTCGAGCGCGGGCACGACATAGTCCGTAGCATTGAGCACGTCGAAGATGGTGCAGTCCGGCCCGGCGATCGGGCTCTTCAGCACGAAGGCGAGTTCGGCCTCGACCCGGAGCTGGACGAAGCGATCGGTGGGAATGGTCCCCCCGTCGTCGAAGAACATGTCGTCGAGAAGGACACCGTAGTCCGGCTCGTCGATATTGACCGCGAGTTGCATGGCGCGCGACGTCAGACCGATCTTGCGGCCCTTGATCCTGCGGCCACCGGCGACCTTCAGCGCCACCCAGGCGCTCTGCACCCGATAGGCGTCGTCGATGGTCATGCCCGGATATTGCAGGCTCAGCTGGCCGATCTGGCGCCCGGTGCGCTCGGCCTCCTCCAGCCTCGCGGCTGCATCCTCGATCTGGGCTGTCGTCAGCATGATGGTCTCGCTCGGGAACAGAGGGTCAAGGGCTGGCGCGGCCGGGTCAGGCTTCGTCCACCACGGTGTTGGTGAGGCATCCGATGCGGGGAACCTCGACCTCGACCACATCGCCGGGCTTGAGCCAGCGCGGCGGATCGAAACGCGCGCCCGCCCCTGTCGGCGTGCCGGTGACGATGAGGTCGCCTGGCTTCAGGGTGGCGAACGTCGACAGGTAGGCAATGAGATAGTCGAAGGGAAACATGAGACGGTCGGTCGTCTCGTGCTGGCGCACCTCGCCGTTGACCCGGGTGGTCAGTTCGAAGGGGCGGTCGTCACCCGCACCGCTGCGCGTGACGATCCACGGCCCGATTGCGCCCGAGCGATCGAAATTCTTGCCCTGGGTGACGTTGAACTTGCCGTGGTGGAGCCAGTCGCGGACGCTGCCCTCGTTGCACAGCGTGTAACCGAACACATGATCCATCGCGGTCTCGCGCGGAATGTGCCGTCCGGCCCTGCCGATCACGAGGACGATCTCGCCCTCGTAATCGAGTTGCGTCGAGACCTTCGGGCGTTCCAGCGGCGCGCCATGCGCCACGAAGGACGACGGGGTGCGGCAGAACAGGCTGGGATATTTCGGCGCGGACGTGCCGTCCTTGTACTCGGCGTTGCGGTCAGCGTAGTTGACGCCGATGCACCAGATTTTCTCCGGCCGGGTCACGGGGAGCCGCCAGGTGACTGCGGCCAGCGACACGTCGCTGGGTTCGTCACGGAAGAGGTCGTCCGTCAGAGCGCCAGCGGCGATGGCATCGAGCATGTCAGGCATTCCCGGCATCCGCGCCCCGAGGTCGAGGATGCCGTCGTCGCGCACGATCCCGTAGCTGTCGCGCCCGGCGGTCCGGTAGCTCGCGAGCCTCATCGATATCTCCTGGATGTTTCCCGCGCTCCTTGACCGGAGCTTTCTGTCGATCGAACCACCCATCACGGAAAGCCAGTCCCGCACAATCGACTTGTCGCGCTGGCTGTCCACATGATGGACATCGCCTTGCGCCGCATGAGATGATCGCTGGCCACATCGGATCTCGGGGGAGACATGCCCGTCGACAGCAAGACGACCGGCGGGGCCCAGGCCGTCCGGCGGGCCGTGAATCTCCTGCGCGTCCTGTCGATGGCGCGGGAGAGTGGTTACGGATTGACGGATCTCGCGCGGCTGACGGGCCTGCCGCATCCGACCGTGCACAGGATGCTGCGCGCCCTGATGGAGGAAGGGCTCGTGGAGCAGAAGGGAGCGACGCACCGCTATGTCGTGGGGCAGGAAATTCAGTTCCTCGCCCTCGCCCGCGCCCCCCAGACGCCCTTGATGACCGCCGCGGAATCTCACCTCGGTCGCCTCGCGGATCAGCTGGGCGATACGCTCTTCCTGACCCAGCGCACCGGACCGGAGACGATCTGCGTCGCCCGACGACTGGGTGCCTACCCTGTCCAGGTCGTGCCGCTGAGGGTGGGCGACCGTCGGCCGCTCGGCGTGTCGAGCGCCGGGCTGGCGCTGCTGGCGGCGCTGCCGGTCGAGGAGGCCAGACGCATTCTCGTGCTCAACGCCCCCCAGCTCGCCGAGTACCGCCTGACCGTCGAGGCGTCGGTGGCCATGGTCCGCGACGCGCGGCGGCTCGGCTACGCCCTGCGGGATCGCGGCATCGTGCCGGGAACAAGGGCAATCTCGGTCGTGTTGCGCGACGCGTCCGGCCTCCCCTCTGCCGCGCTGACCGTCGCCGGCGTCGTCCGTCGATTGTCACATCGTCGCACGCCGGATATCGCGGAGACCCTCTGGCAAGCCGCCGCCCAGATTCAACGGTCGCTCGGCTGAACGTCCGCCAAACCGAAAGAACGCCTTAGTCTCGACGGTTCAGTTCATTACTCACGAAAGCGTGAGTCCTGTAACGCCGCCGGACAGGGCGCCGTAGAGTTGATCGAACGCACACCCTTCCGAAAGTGATATCCTTGGCCAGCCCGACACCATCCTTGCTCCCCCCCAAGCTCCCGGAGCGCAGAAACGGCGTTCTGCATGCCGATCTCTGCGTCATCGGTGCAGGCTCAGGCGGGTTGTCGGTCGCCGCAGGCGCGGTACAGATGGGTGCCTCCGTCGTCCTCATCGAAAAGGGCGCAATGGGCGGCGACTGCCTCAACACGGGCTGCGTGCCCTCCAAGGCCTTGATCGCCGCGGCCCATGCGGCGCACGCCGTCCGTGACGGCAGCCGTTTCGGCGTCCATACGGCCGCCCCCGAAATCCGTTTTGACGAGGTGCACGCCCATGTCCACGGCGTCATCGGTGCCATCGCGCCGCATGACAGCGTCGAGCGCTTCCAGGGGCTCGGCGTCCATGTGATCCAGGCCGTCGGGCGTTTCATCGATCGCGAAACGGTGGAGGCCGGAGGCGAAAAGGTCATGGCCCGGCGCTTCGTGGTCGCCAGCGGCTCGCGCGCCGCAGTCCCGCCGATTCCGGGCCTGGCCGAGTCCGGTTTCCTCACCAACGAGAGCATCTTCGAACTGACGGAACGACCGGACCACCTCATCGTCCTCGGCGGGGGACCGATCGGCATCGAGATGGCACAGGCTTTCCGCCGGCTCGGATCACAGGTCACCGTGATCGAAAAATTCGGCATCCTGTCGAGGGACGAGCCAGAGGCCGTCGATGTCGTGCGTGCCGCGCTCGTTCGGGACGGGGTGACGCTGCTCGAGCGTACCGGCGTCGGGAAGGTGTCGCGCCACGACGGGCTCGTGACCGTGACGCTCGACGGTGACGGCGAGACCGGCCGCAGCGTCAGCGGCAGCCATATCCTCGTCGCCGCCGGCCGGCGGCCCAACGTAGAAGGACTCGGCCTAGACGCGGCCGGTGTTGAAACGACGCCGAAAGGCATCACCGTCGACGCTCGCCTGCGGACGAGCAACCGCAAGGTCTTCGCCATCGGCGACGTCTCGGGCGGCCCGCAGTTCACCCACATAGCCGGCTATCACGCAGGTATCGTCATCCGCAACGCGCTGTTCGGGCTGCCGGCCAAGGTCAACTATGCCGCCTTGCCCTGGGTGACCTATACCGATCCGGAACTGGCTCATGCCGGCCTGACCGAAGCCGATGCGCGCAAGGCCGGCCACGAGGTCCAGGTGCTGACCTGGTCATTCGACGGCAATGACCGCGCCCAGGCCGAGCGCGCGACCGAAGGGCTTGCCAAGATCGTTCTCGGCCGCAAGGGCCGCATCCTCGGGGCGACCATCGTCGGCCCCCGCGCGGGCGAACTGATCGGCACATGGGGCCTCGCCATTTCGGCAGGCCTGAAGATCGGCGCCGTCGCAAGCGCCGTGATGCCCTATCCGACGCTGTCGGAGATCTCGAAACGGGCGGCCGGAAGCTATTACACGCCGAAGCTCTTCGGGCCTCTGACCCGAAGGATCGTCGGCTTCGTTCAGCGCATCCTCCCGTGACGGAGAAACCGATGTCTTCCGCAACCATTCTGAAGGACCGCAGGTTGTGGCTGGTCCTCGCAGCCCTCTGCGCCTTCGCCCTGCTCCGCTGGTCCGGTCTGACCGACGTCCTGTCGCTCGACACGCTGAAGACCCACAGGGGCACGCTCACCACCTGGGTCGGCAGCAACATCGTGCTCGCCAGCCTCGCCTATGTCACGGTCTATGTAGTTGCCGTTGCCTTCTCGTTTCCCGGGGCGGTCTTCCTGACGCTCTCGGGCGGCTTCCTGTTCGGCGCGGTGCTCGGCACGCTGCTGACGGTGACCGGCGCAACCATCGGCGCGACGCTGATCTTCATCTTCGCCAAGTCGCTCTTCGGCGAGA
This sequence comes from Phreatobacter sp., assembly GCF_030691135.1. Lineage (GTDB taxonomy): Bacteria > Pseudomonadota > Alphaproteobacteria > Rhizobiales > Phreatobacteraceae > Phreatobacter. The sequence continues at coordinate 19,652 of NZ_JAUYFA010000057.1, read as the reverse complement.
ATGCCCTCGACCGCTTCGGCGCCCCGGCCGCGCGCCTTGCCGAGGGAATCCGGCGCAACGCCGGCTCCTATCTCCTCGTGCTGCGTCTGGTGCCGCTGTTTCCCTTCTTCCTGGTCAACCTCGTGCCCGCCTTCGTCAGCGTGCCGCTCGTCACCTATGTGCTCACCACCTTCTTCGGAATCATCCCGGGCACGGCGGTCTTCTCGCTGGCCGGCGCCGGCCTCGGTTCGGTCCTCGACCAGGGCGGCACGGTGACGGCGGGCTCGATCCTGACGCGGGAGATCATCGCGGGACTAGTCGGCCTCGCGCTCCTGTCCCTCGCCGCCATTCCCCTGCGCAAGCGTTTCGAGGCGCGCAGTGGCTGAACGCATCGACCTTCATCCGCTTCGACGCTGTCGTCTGGAGAAAACCATGATGCCTTTGGCTCCTCTGCGATCCCTCTCGCGGCGCTCGGCCCTCGGCCTTGCGGTCGCCCTCTTTGCCACCGCCGCTACGGCCCAAAGCGCTGATCCAGAGGCTGGTTATGACAGTCTCTTGAATAAATATGTGAGCGTCGACGCGGACGGGATCAACCGCGTCGACTATGCCGGATGGCGAGCCAGCGCCGCTGATATGGCGACGCTCAACGCCTATCTCGCCGAGTTGTCGGCGCGGCGGCCTTCGGCCATGCAACGCGCCGAGGCCATGGCCTACTGGGGCAACCTCTACAATGCCGTGACTCTCAAGGTCATCCTCGACCGCTATCCCGTCGCCTCGATCCGCGACATCAAGAGCGATTCCTGGCTCGATCCGAAGGCCTATACCGGGCCCTGGCGCCAGCAGCGCGTCACGGTCGAGGGCCGCAGGCTCTCCCTCGACGACATTGAACATGTGATCATGCGGCCCACCTTCAAGGATCCGCGGGTCCATTACATCGTCAATTGCGCTTCGAACGGCTGCCCCAACCTGATGAACCGGGTCTGGCGGGCGGCGACGCTGGAGGCTGATCTGGACGCGGCGGCGCGGGCCTTCGTCAACCATCCGCGCGGCGTTGCCATGCTGCCGTCAGGCGGCCTGCGGGTATCATCGATCTACAAGTGGTTCATCGAGGATTTCGGCGGCGACGATGCCGGGCTGATCGCCCACTTCCGCTCCTATGCCGAGCCGGTTCTGGCGCGCCAATTGGCGGGATCGCCGAGGATCGCCGAGGACGACTATGACTGGGCGCTCAACCGCACGGCAACGACCCGGCCGCGCAGCTGACGCGAGGACGTCTGGACACCGCATGACGGTACGCCCGAAGACCCGTAGACTCGCGATCGGTGCCGTGACCGGAGCAATCCTGCTCGCCGCAGCCGCCGCATTCCTGTGGAACACCGCACCGCATCTCGCGCCGTGGACGCTCGATCCGACCGATCCGCGGGTCTCCCTCGAGGATGTCGAGCGCGAGGTCGTCCGCCGCTATCGCGTCCCCGAGATGACCCCCGCAACCCTGGCGGCAGGACTGCCAGGCGGCTCCGTGACGCTGTTCGACGTCCGGACCGTGGAAGAATTCGAGACCGGCCACCTTCCGGGGGCCATCCGGATCGAGCCCGGCAGTACGGCCGAGGAGATCCTCAGGCTCCACCGTGACCGGATAGCTGCCGGTCCCGTCATCTTCTACTGCGCGGTCGGCGTCCGCTCCTCGGTTCTGATGATGCGGACCCTCTCGCAGATCGCGCCCCACGCACGGGCCGGTCTGTACAACCTGCGTGGCGGCGTCTTCCGCTGGACGGCGGAAGGCCGCGCGCTGGTGAGCCGGGCAGCACCAGGGCGCGCACATCCCTTCGACGAGAACTGGGGCCGCCTGCTGACCAGGACCACAGCTGCCCCATGACATCTCGGGGTATCCCATCGACGGGCACCGCCCTTGCCGCGCTACGCAACCCGTCGCCGGAGCGCCGCGCCACGGCGCTGGTCGCGGCACTCGGTCTGGCTGTCGCGACCCAGGTCGCGCTGGCCTGGACATTCGGGCATACGGCGGTCGCCACGCGTGACGCGTGGTGGGCCGCGACCCTCCTCGCCCTGCTGCTGGCGCTGTCGACCGCGGGGGTCACCTTTGCGGTCTGGGCGGGGCGCAACCTTGCCGTGGATTGGCGCCTGGTGGTCGCCGTCGCGGCAACCGGCATGCTCATGCGCCTGCCCTATTTCGGCGCCGGGCCCCTGCTGGAAGACGACCATTTCCGTTACCTTCTCGACGGCGCCACGGTGGCTCAGGGCGCAAGTCCCTATGCCATCTCCCCCGAACAGGTGCTTCAGGGTCTCGGCGCCCTGCCGCCGGACATGGTCGCAGCCGGCCATCAGGCCATCACCGCGATCAACTTTCCCACCTTGCGCTCGATCTACCCGGGCGGTGCTCAGGCGCTCTTCGCCCTCGCCCATCTCATCGCCCCCTGGAGCCTCGACGGCCTGCGCGTGGTGATCTTCGTGTCCGAGGCCCTGACGGCTGTCCTGATCTGGCGGCTGCTGCTCTCGTCGGGCCATAGCCCGCTTGCAACGGCGCTCTACTGGTGCAACCCGCTGCTGGCCTTCTGCCTGACGGGGCAGGCCCATATAGATGCCGCGCTGGCCGCACCGATCCTGCTGGCGCTGGTCGCCGCCCAGCGGCGCGCCGGGCTGGTTGCAGGGCTCGTGGTCGGCTTCGCGGTGGGTGTGAAGCTCTGGCCGATCCTCCTGGCGCCGCTGATCGCGCGCGCCCTCTGGCCCGACCGGAGGGCCCTGGCGCTGTTCGCGCTGGCGCTCGGAGTAACGATGCTGCTGCTTTGCGGCCCGCTGGTCTGGAGCAGCCTCTCGGCGAATGCCGGCCTGACGGCCTATGCCAGCGGCTGGAGCATCAACAACGCCCCCTTCGCCTGGGCGTCCTATCTCTTTTTTCGGGTCTTCGGGTCCGGTTGGGGTGAGGTCGTCCTTCGGGTTCTGGTGGTATCGGCCGCAGCGATCGCCAGTCTCTCGGTGGCGGTGCGCCGCCCTGCCGGACTGCAGGGCCTGATCGGCCGCGCCGCCCTGCTCGCCGCGATCCTGTTCTACCTCTCCCCGGCGCAGTTTCCCTGGTATGCGGTCTGGTTCCTGCCGCTTGCGGCGGCGAGTGGTGCCTGGCCGCTGTCGGCGGCGGCGGTTGGCCTGCCGATCTACTACCTCTTTTTTCCTCTTGCAGCCGCAGGGCTGCGCGACCTTCACGGCTATGGGCTCGCCGCCCTGCATGTCGCGCCGGTCATCATCATCGCCTTGCTGGCACGGCGGTCGGCAACATCGGGAGCCTCGGCATGAGCCTCGCAGGATCGAGGATCGGCGTCGTCATCCCGACCCGCAACGAGGCGAAGGCACTGCCGGCGGTGCTGGGCGCCATGCCCGTTTTCGTCGACACGGTCGTGATCGGTGACTACCTCTCGACGGATGGGACGCAGGACGTCGGCCGGCGGCTTGGCGCCATCGTCGTGAATGTCGAGGGCCCCGGCTACGGACGGGCATGCCTCGCCGCCATCGCGGCGCTGCCCCCCGTCGACGTTATCGTCTTCGTCGACGGCGACGCCGCCGACGATCTCTCCGCAATGACCCACCTGGTGCAGCCGATCATCGACGGCGAGGCCGATCTGGTGCTCGGATCGCGGGTTCTGGGACAGCGGGAAGCCGGGGCGCTGACGCCGCAGCAGGTCTTCGGCAACTGGCTCGCCTGCTCGTTGATGCGCCTCGTCTGGGGGCGAAGTTTCACCGATCTCGGCCCGTTCCGCGCGATCTCGCACGCCGCGCTCCAGCGTCTCGCCATGGCCGACCTCAACTACGGCTGGACGGTGGAAATGCAGATCAAGGCGGCCCGCGTGGGACTGCGGACACGGGAGATTCCCGTCGACTATCGCCGCCGCATCGGTGTTTCCAAGGTCTCCGGGACGGTGAGCGGGACGATCAAGGCCGGCACCAAGATCTTGTGGGTCATCGGCCGGGAGGCTCTCCGACCGACACGGCGGGAGCCGCTCTGAAGACCATTACACGCGCGCACCATGCGCGCGCCCCGCGCGGCCCGACGTGGTCTGTTGCTTTCGCATCGACATGGTCATTGCTTCGTCCGGCGCGCCCTTGCTAGATCAGCGCAACCGGACCGCCCCACTGAAGGGCGGCGGAAGAAGTCGAGGAGGATATGCCGATGACCCGATTCACCCGCGCAGGGGTGCTCGCGCTCGCCACCACATTGGCTTTTGCCGTCGTCGGCCCGGCCACGGCCCAGGAGCGCGTCAAGCTGATCAACGTGGTCGAGCTCTCGGGCGCCGGCGCCACGGCGGGCACCCAGTGGCGCAACGGCATCGACCTCGCGGTCGCCGACATCAACGCCCGCGGCGGCATCCTCGGCCGCCAGATCGACATGGTGCACTACGACACCCAGACCAATCCCGGAAACACCCGGGCGGCCGTCCAGCGGGCCATCGATGAGGGCACCTATTCCGTCCTGGGCCCGGTCTTCTCTGGTCCGATCGGGGCCTCCATGCAGATCGCCCAGCGGGCCGAGATCGCCCAGATCGTCGGCGGTGAGGCTGCCGGCCTGACCCGACAGGGCAACCAGTTCCTGTTCCGCACCTCGCTCAGTCAGGCCGCGGCCATGCCCAAGCTCGCCACCTATCTGAAGGAGACGGTGAAGGCGAACCGCATTGCAATCGTTTGGGTGAACAACGACTTCGGCAAGGGTGGCCGCGACGCCATGCTCCCCGAACTGCAGCAGCGGGGCATTCAGGTGGCGCTCGACGTCTCCACCGAACAGGGTCAGGCGGATTTCACGGCTGACGCCATCCGCATCCGCAACGCCAATGTCGACGCCGTCTTCGTCTATCTCAACGAGGACGAGAGCGCGCGTTTCCTGCTCGCCGCACGGCAGCAGAATGTCGGCAAGCCAATGATCGGCGAGACCACGCTGCTCGGCGCCCGCGTCATCCAGTTGGCCGGCGAAGCGGCAAACGGCGCGCGCGGCCATGTCGGCCTGTCGATCGATGCGCCGGTCCCTGCCTTCCAGGATTTCGGCCGGCGCTATCAGGCCCGCTTCGGCATCGCCTCGGATCATAACGGGCTGAAGGGCTACATGGCCGTCCACATGATCAAGTGGGCGACGGAGAGGATGGGCCGCTTCGATCGCAAAGGTGTCGCCGACACGCTGCGTGGCGCCACCATCACGCCGCAGATGGAGCCGGGCATCCTCATTACGACCCGGATCGAAGCGAACGGCGATCTGGACCGGGAAAGCTTCCTCGCCGAAGTCGAGGGCGGCCGACAGGTCATCCGGTCCACCCTGCCGATGATCCGGCCCTGAGGTAAAGACGCGCCGGCCGCAAGGCCGGCGCGTCCACCCCTGCCATCTCCCAGCGGGCCGCGACAGCGGCCACCGAACCATCGTCAGGAGGCATGCCGGCATGGCCGAACTCGTCGCTTACATCGTGGCAGGTCTCGCCACCGGCGCCATCTACGCGCTGGCGGCCATAGGCTTCACACTCGTCTGGCAGACCTCGCAGACGATCAACTTCGCGCAGGGCGAGTATGTCATGCTCCCGGCGATCCTGATCCTCGCCGGTGTGTCCTTCTTCGGCCTGCCGCTCTGGGCGGCCGCGCTCCTCGGTGGCCTCGTCTTCGTCGCCGTCTTCGGGGCGGGGTTCAAGATCGCGGTGGTCGATCCGATGATCCGCCACGGGGTCCTGCCGCTGGCGATCGCGACCATGGCGCTCGCCATCATCATGAAGGAAGGCGCCAAGGACTTCTTCTCGTCGGAAGCCCAGACCTTCCCCTCGCCCTTTCCCGCCGGAGCCGTCGACATCCTCGGCGTCTCGCTCTCCATTCAGCACATCGCCATCATCGCCGTCGCCTTCATCGCGATCGGGATGCTCCAGTGGTTCGTGTCCCGTACACGGACGGGGCGGCAGATGCAGGCGACGGCCCAGAACCCCGGCGTCGCCCTGATCCTCGGCATTCCCGTCGCACGGATGGTGATGCTGACATTCGCCATCAATGCGGCGCTCGCCGTCCTCGCCTCGGTGCTGGTCTCGCCGCTCTATCTGGCCAAGTTCTCAAACGGCGAGGTCATTGGCCTTTTCGCCTTCATCGCCGCCATTGTCGGCGGCTTCAACCAGGTCCGGGGCGCCCTTGGCGGCGGCCTGATCGTCGGCGTGGTCGACTCCCTCGCGGCGGCCTACATCTCGTCCTCCTATCGGCTGGCCGTTCCGCTCGCCCTTCTCGTCCTGATCATCCTCATCAAGCCGGAAGGTCTGTTCGGCCGCCGCGAGGAGCGCCGGATATGACGGAGGTCGTCGCGCCCTCGCCGCCTCCCTCCCCGCCGGTCGCGCGCGCGGCCAGCGGCCTGTCCCGCCGGCTCGACGGCGTGCTTCTGACGCTGATCGCCGGCGCTGTTCTGCTCTGGTTCCTGCCGGTCGGCATGGGGCGCTACGGCACCTATGTGCTGACCCTCTGGCTCGTCACCAGCATTGCCGTCATGGGCCTCAACCTGACCCTCGGAATCGCCGGCCTGAAATCGCTGGCCCAGGCCGCCTTCATGGGGATCGGCGCCTATACGACCGCGATCCTCGGCACGAAATTCGGTGTCGACTGGTATTCCTGTTTCCTTATGTCCGGTCTCCTGTCCTTCGCGCTCGGGCTGCTGCTCGGTTTTCCTGCGCTGCGGGTCAAGGCCCATTACCTCGCCTTCGTGACCCTGGCCTTCGCCACCCTGGTCTGGCTGGTGTTCCGCAACGAGCAATGGCTGACCGGCGGCACTTTCGGCATCGCCAACATCGCGCGGCCGACCCTTTTCGGGATCAGGACCGACGGCGCCCTCGCCTTTCATCGCTTCGTGGTCGTGGTCACCCTTGTGCTCGCTCTGGCACTCTGGTGGCTCATCCGCAGCCCCTGGGGCCGGGCCTTCCTCGCGCTGCGCGAAAATCCGATCCGGGCCGCGTCGCTCGGCGTCGACATCCGCGCCTATACCCTGCTGGCCTTCGCCATCGGCTCGGCCTATGGCGGGTTCGCGGGGGCGCTCTATTCTCCCCTCGTCGAGTTCATCGATCCTTCGCCCTTCGCCCTCTCGGCGTCCTTCATGCTGCTGCTCATGGTGGTGGCTGGCGGGTCGGGCTACCAGCTCGGCCCCTTCGTCGGCGCCCTCGTCGCCGTAGCCCTGCCGGAATGGCTGCGCTTCACCGGCGGACTCTATCTGATCGTCTTCGGCGTCGTCGTGCTGCTGCTGCTGATTGCTTGCCCCCAGGGCATCCTCGGACTCGCCGAGCGCGGCTGGAACGCCCTGCGGGCGCGGCTTGGCGCGGGCGCGGCGGAACCTTCGCGATGAAGCCCGTCCTTCAGGTTACGGGGCTGCGCAAGAGCTTCGGAGGCGTGGTCGCCGTCGATGGCGTCTCCTTCGAGGTCCATGAAGGGGAGATCCTCGGCATCATCGGCCCGAATGGCTGCGGCAAGTCGACCCTGTTCAACTGCATCCTCGGCCAGCTCGTACCAAGTGCCGGCGACATCAGGCTCGATGGTGTCGACGTCACCGGATCGACGCCGGAGGCCATGAATCGGCGCGGTGTCTCCCGCACCTTCCAACTGCTGCAGGTCTTCCCGGAACTCTCGGTGCGGGAGAACCTGATCCTCGCCGGCCAGGAGCACCGTGGCACCATGCTCGCCCGCCTGTTCGGCCCTGGCGATGCGGGCCTGACGGCCGAGGCCGACCGGATGATCGGCTTCTTCCGCCTCGTCCATCTCGCCGATGCCAGGGCGGGCAGCCTCTCCTATGGCCAGCAGAAACTGCTCGATGCCGCCATGGCCTTCATGGCCGGTCCCCGACTGGTGCTGCTCGACGAGCCCGCCGGAGGCGTGAACCTGACCATGCTGGCCGATCTGAGGGAGCGGCTACGCGCAATGAACGCGGAACGCGGTGCGACCTTCGTCGTCATCGAGCACAATATGGACTTCGTCATGAGCCTGTGCAGCCGGGTGATCGTCATGGTCGAAGGCAAGGTGCTGATGACGGGCACCCCGGCGCAGGTGCGGTCCGACCCGGCCGTTCTCGAAGCCTATCTCGGGAACTGAGGACCGCAGCGATGACCGAGACGATCCTCGAACTCGACGACGTCGTGGGCGGCTATGGCCGCATCACCATCCTCAACGGCTGCTCTTTCAAGGTTAGGCGGGGGGCGATCACCACGGTCATCGGCCCGAACGGAGCCGGCAAATCGACGGTCTTCAAGGCGATCTTCGGGCTGATCCGGCCGAGTTCCGGGCGGATTCGCTTCTACGGCACCGACATCACCGGCTGGTCGCCGCGCCAATTGCTGGAGGCAGGCATTGTCTACGTGCCGCAGGGCCGCAACCTCTTCCCCGAACTCTCGGTCCGGCACAATCTCGAACTGGGGACGGTCGCGGCCGGCCCCGGCATCCGCGATGTCGGGGCGCGCATCGAGCGGGCCCTCGACCGCTTCCCGATCTTGCGCCAGAAGGCCGATCAGCAGGCGTCGACCCTGTCGGGTGGCCAGCAGAAACAGCTGGAGATCATGCGCGGACTGCTGCTCGATCCCCGGCTGATCCTCATCGACGAACCATCCATCGGCCTGTCGCCGCTGCTGGTTCAGGAGACCTTCGCCATCCTGACCGAACTGCGCGACCAGGGCGTCAGCATCCTGATGGTCGAGCAGAATGCCCGCTCAGCCCTGCTGATCTCCGACGAGGGCATCGTGCTCGAACTCGGTCGCGCCAGGATGCAAGGCCCGGCTGACGAGATCCTGAGAGATCCCAGGGTGGGGCAGCTCTTCCTCGGCGGCGGCCTTGCGGAGCCTGCGGCATGAGGATCGGCCCGGCGTGGCGCGCCATGGCGGTAACGCGATGAGCATCGACGGTCAAACCCGCATCATCGCCCATGTCGGTCATCCCACGACGACGTTCAGGTCGCCCTCCATCTACAATCCCTATTTCGCGCGCATCGGCCTGAACGTGGCGGTGGTGCCGATGGGGGTGCGCCGCGAGGACGGCAACGCGGCTTTGCCCGTCATCTTCCGCATGACCAATGTCATCGGCGCGCTCATCACCATGCCGCTCAAGATCGACGTCGTCGCGATGCTGGACGAGGCCAGTCCCGCCGTGACGATCGCCGGCTCCTGCAACGCCGTGCGCATCGGCCACGGCGGCCGCATCGAAGGCCACAATGTCGACGGCGAGGGTTTCGTCCGCGCTCTGGCGCGCAACGGTGTCGATCCTTCCAACGCCTCGGCACTGGTGGTAGGCGCCGGCGGCGTTGGCTCGGCCATCGCCGCCTCGCTCTCCGCAGCCGGCATTGGCAGCCTAACCCTCGTTGACACCGACACCAGCCGCGCCCAGGCCCTGGCCGCCCGCCTGCATGCCCATGCCCCGCGACTGTTGGTGGCAACCGGTCCATCCGATCCCGCGGCGTTCGACATCGTCGTCAATGCGACGCCGCTGGGCATGAACCCCGACGATCCCCTGCCCTTCGACCCGGACCGCCTGAGCCCGGGCAGCCTCGTCGGTGAGGTGGTCCTCGCGGAAGAGATGACGCCCCTGCTGCGCGCAGCGGCGGCCCGCGGCTGCAGGGTCCAGACCGGGCTCGACATGCTGTTCGAAATGATCCCCGCCTATCTGGAATTCTTCGGCCTGCCGACGACCACGTCGGACGAGCTGCGAGCCGGTGCACGGTTGTGATCCTGTCGGCCTGGCGGAAGGCCCACTATCGCCGCGCCTCATGGCGCAACTGCTGCTCCCGCAGGAAAATGAACAGGCCCGCGCCAATGATGATGGCGGCTCCGACGAAGGTCGGGGGATCGCTGATCTCTCCGAAGACGAGATAGCCCATCAACACCCCCCAGATGATCAGCGAATACTGGTACGGGACGACGACAGATGCAGGGGCGATCTTCAGCGAAATGTTGACGCAGGAATTGCCGAGAAGCGATCCGAGCCCCAGGACGACCATCAGGGCGAGATCGATGGGTCGGAGCGGTGCCCACCCCTGATAGGCCACCAGGGCGATACCGATCACGAGGGCGGCAACGAGTTGCCAGCCCATCAGCACCCGGGCATCCGTGGCGGCGAGCTTGCGGGTCGCGATCATGAAGCAGGCATAGGCGAAACTGCCGACCAGGGCCGCGAGCGCCCCCCAGGAAAAGCTCTCCTGTCCCGGCTGGATGGCGATGACGACCCCGACGAAGCCGAGGATGACCGCGAGCCAGCGGCGCCAACCGACACGCTCTCCCAGCAACCAGGGTGACATGGCGGTCACGTAGATCGGTCCTGCGAGATAATAGGTCATCACGTCGGCCAGCGGCAGGAACTTCAGGGCCCAGAAGAACAGGGCCGATTCCAGCGCCGACAGGAAACCGCGCAGGACCTGCAGACCGATGCGGGGCTGCGTGCGGAGCGGTCCGGGACCGGCGGGGGCCAGCAGGACACCAACCACCGTGAGACCGACCACGGCGCGCGCCAGCATCAATTGACCGACCGTCGCGGTCGCCAGAAGCCACTTGCCCAGGGCGTCATTCGCCGCGAACAGGAAAAACGCCAGCAGCATCATGAAGATGCCAAGTCCGTAATTCTGTCGCTGATCGGACATGGGTTCTCATGGTCTGTCGTCGCCCAACCGGGCGCCTATCGCGGGCGCCGCAACGTCCGGCATGGCCCCGCCTCTACAGGAGTTCGCCGACAACCCCAATGGCGGGAATGGCACCGCGACATCGACGACAGCAGCTTAGGGCCTGCGGCGTGGTGACGTCTCGCGGCCACGACGCCATCCCGCATCCAGTTTGGGCCTGGACGAGGCGGGATCGTGCGTGACGGCCGGACTGGCGCCCCACGATAGACATGATTAAACGCGCATATAATGTTTTTATTCATATTCTTATCGGCGCTTTCTAAATCGTTTTCATGCCGATCTGTCCGCCCGTACAGAATACCGTCGCCGATGCCCTGGCGAGACGACCCGGGCCGAGGTCCCGGCAGGGTCGCAGCGCCTGCGGGACGCAGTTGACGGGCTCGGATTGCAAGGCGAGCGAATGTGACGGACAGTCGGCCCCATGAACCTGCGCTTTCTCGAGACCTTCCTGATGGTCGCCCGCCTCAAGAGTTTTTCGGCCGCCGGCGAACGCATGAATACGACGCAAGCGGCCGTCTCCAGCCGCATCGCCACCCTCGAGCGCCAATTGGGCGTACGCCTGTTCGAACGCGACATGCGGTCAGTGGTCCTGACGCCTCACGGCCTGAGCGCGCTGGCACGGGCCGAGGAGATCGTCAAACTGGTGGCCGAATTCCGCACCGGGATCGGGTCACCGGCGACCCTCAGCGGAACCATCGCGATCGGTACGGTCGACACGATCGTCTACACGTGGCTTCCTCGCCTGCTCGACCAGATGAAGGCGACGTACCCCCATGTCAGCCTCGACCTGACGGTCGATACGAGCCGCAACATCGCCGAACTTGTCCGCGACGGGGGCGTCGATCTGGGGATCCTGATGGGCCCGGTCATGGATGAGACCTTGCAGAGCATCGAAGTCTGCAGCTTCGAATGCGCCTGGTTCGCATCGGCCAAGCTCGGCCTGCCTTCGCGGCTGGAACTTTCCGATGTCATTCTCCACCCCTTGTTCGCCTATTCCAAGGGATCCCAGCCGCACCAGGCCATCCTGCGCCTCCTCGAACAGCATGGTGTCCCGGCAAACCAGGCGCGCATTTACAATTCCAACTCGATCGCCACGATGATCCGGCTCCTCTGCGACAGCGGCGGCATCGCGGCCCTGCCCGCGCCCATGGTCGAGGATCATCCCGACGCTGCGCGAATTGCGCGCATCGATGTCAATGTCGTCCTGCCGCCGATGCGGTTCCATGTCGTCTATGGAGAAAGCGCAGCGAACCCCATCCCGGCCACGATCGCGCGAATGGCCCAGCGCATCGCCGCAGAATTCGACGCCCAACGATGTGCAGTTACCTGACGCTGGGGCAGCGATCGATTTTCCTTGTAGCTCAGGACAAGTTTTTCAGTGTTGCCGACCCTCTGACCCCATGGTTAGCTTCGTCACGCACCCGGGGGGATCGGCCATGAAAGTCGGCGTCGTTCAGATGAATTCGCAGGATGACAAGGCGGCCAATATCGCCGTGGCATCCAGTTTGGTGGCGAAATGCGCGGAAGATGGCGCACGGCTCATCGTTCTGCCGGAGTACTTCGCCTATCTGGGATCGAGCCCCGACAATGCGCGGGCGAGCGCCGAGACGCCGCCTCATGGAGACGCCTATGCGGCGATGAAGGCACTGGCGGCCAAGCACAAGGTGACCTTGCATGCCGGCTCCATCGTCGAGCAGGACGGCAACCAGTTCTACAACACCTCGCTGGTCTTCGGCCCAGACGGCGAAGAGAAGGCCCGCTATCGCAAGATCCATCTTTTCGATGTGGACGTCCCCGGCGGCGCCCGATATCGGGAGTCCGACATGGTCGGCCGGGGCGACAAGATCGTCACCTATGACGCGGACGATGTTACGGTGGGTTGCACGGTCTGCTACGATCTGCGCTTCGCCGAACTCTTCCGCGCCCTCCGGGACAAGGGTGCCAAGGTGATCGTGCTGCCGGCCGCCTTCACCTTGATGACCGGCAAGGACCACTGGGAAGTGCTGTTACGCGCCCGCGCCATCGAGACGCAGTGCTGGATTATCGCCTCGGCGCAGATCTTCAACCACGCCGACGGCAAGAAGGCCTGCTACGGTCATTCGATGATCATCGACCCCTGGGGTCATGTCACCGCGATGGTTCCCGATCAGGTCGGCGCGACGACGGCCGTACTCGACTTCGACCGTCAGGACTCGATCCGCACCAATCTGCCGGTCGCCCACCACCACGTGCTGCCGCTCTGAGCCCGCCACTTCCGCAACCCGCACCGATACAGGGCTGGACTTCATGTTCGTGATCAAACCGATGCCGGACCAGATTCCGGACGATCTCGTCACCTTGCTGGAGCAGGTCGAGACGGCGACGGTCGGCCACGTTCTTCATTCCGGCTTCGTCGACCGGCACATTCGGGCGGTGCTGCCGAACAAGCGTGTCGCCGGAACGGCTGTCACGATCCGCATCCCGCATGCGGACTCGGCGCTGCTGCATTGGCTTACGGCACATGTTCGCCCCGGCGACATCGTCCTCGTCGATCGCTGTGGTGACGATCGCCATGCCTGCTGGGGCGGCGTGATCACCAATTGCATGAAGATGGCGGGCGTCAAGGCCGGCGTGGTCGACGGGCCGGCAACGGATTTTTCCGAATTTACGCGTGTCGACATGCCGATGTGGTGCCGTGGACCGTCAGCGATCACCACCAAGCTCCTCGGGTCTGAGGGGGCGGTGAATGTGCCGATCAGTGTCGGCGGCCAGGTGGTCCATCCCGGCGATGCGATCCTGTGCGACGAGAGCGGGGTCATCGTGCTCGACCCCCTGCAGGCGCGGGCGGTCGCCGAAAAGGCGATCGGCATGCAGGAGAACGAACTGGTTCTGCTCGAGAGGCTGCGGAAGGGCGAAAAGCTCCCCGATATCTCCGGCGCACGAGCCATGGTCGATGCGAAGCTCGCACCCTGATTAAGCCTAACGCCACTTCACCCGGGGTCATCACCGGATCATCGCACGAGGGGACTGGACATGAAACGCAGAACATTCGTCGCCGCGACCACATCGCTGATCGTTGCCCCCTGGATCAATCGGGCATCGGCACAACAGCCGGTCACCATCAACGTCATGGCCTATACGGGCCTGTTCCAGGATCGCTACACCGCAGCGGTCGTCGAGCCTTTCATGCGGGCCAATCCGGGCATCCGGGTCAACTATTCGCCGTTGCCGAACTCGGCGGCCATGATCGGCCAGTTGCGGGCACAGCGCGCGGCGCCGCAGGTCGACGTCGTGATCCTCGACGTCACGGTGGCCAAGGTCGGCACGGACGAGGGCATTTTCTCCCGTCTTGACGCCGCGGCGATCCCGGAGATCAACGAGCTTTATCCCAATGCTCGGTTTCCGAATGTCGGCGGCGTTGCCGTGACGTTCGACAATCTCGTCATGATCTACAACACCGACGCCGTGAAGCCGCCGCCGACCTCGCTTCTCGACATGGCGACCCCGGGGATGCGCGGCCGTGTGGCGATCCCGGGACTGCCCGATATCCAGGGCATGTCGCTTGTCATGATCCTCGACAAGCTCAATGGCGGACCGGGCGTGGAAGGGCGTTTTGCCAAGGGCATCGAAGCCATGGCGCCGATCGCCCCCAACGTGCAGACCTGGGAACCGCGCCCGGATGTCTACGCGCCGATCATCAATGGCCAGGCAGCGATCGGCATCGGCTGGAATGCCCGCGCGCAGGTCAACGCCGACACATCGAACGGCAAGCTCGCAGCGCTGATCCCGAAAGAAGGGACGGTCTTCCAGATCAATGTGATCAACCAGGTTCAGGGGGCACCGCAGGCACAAGCCGCACAGCGCTTCATCTCCTATGCCCTGTCGGCACCGGCGCAGAAGGCCTTCACTGAATCCATGTTCTACGCACCCACCAATGCCAAGGCGCAGATTGCGCCGAGCGCGATCGACCGGACGGCCGTCAAATTCCTCGATCGCGTCGTGCCGGTCGACTGGATCGCTGTCGCAGGCGTGCGTGACCAGATCATGGACCAGTGGCGCCGGCGCGTGATCCCGCTCTCTCGCTGATCGCCATCCCGCATGCCCGCAGAGGATCATGTAAGTCCCGTGACGAAACAGAACGCGGACGAAACGGCGGCTACGGACCGTTTCCTGTCGCTACAGGCACTGACCAAGCGCTACGGCGACACTGCCGCCGTAGACGCCGTCGACCTCGATGTGCGGAAGGGCGAGTTTCTTGCCATGCTCGGCCCCTCGGGCTGTGGCAAGACGACGACGCTGCGGATGATCGCCGGGCTGGTTCCGACGACGGCAGGTCAGATCGTCGTCGCCGGGCGCGATCTGACCAACGTTCCCCCCTACCAACGGGACATGGGTCTGGTGTTCCAGAGCTATGCCCTGTTCCCGCATATGAGCGTCGCAGCCAACGTCGCCTTCGGACTTGAAATGCGCGGGATGGCCAAGGCCGATATCCGCGCGCGCGTAGCGGAAGCTCTGCAGCTCGTCCGGCTGACAGGTTACGAGGACCGTCGGCCGGGTCAATTGTCGGGTGGCCAGCAACAGCGTGTCGCCTTGGCAAGGGCGCTGGTCATTCGTCCGTTGATCCTCTTGCTCGACGAGCCTCTGTCGAACCTCGATGCGAAGCTGCGCGAGGAAATGCGTAATGAGATCCGGGACATCCAGCGGCGGCTCGGCACGACGGCCCTGTTCGTGACCCACGATCAGGACGAGGCCTTGACCATGGCTGACCGGGTGGTCGTCATGAACAAGGGACGGATCGAGCAGACCGGGACGCCCGAAGATCTGTACGAACGACCGCGCACCGCCTTCGTGGCGGCCTTCGTCGGACGGACCAATCGGTTCCCCGGAACCGGCGCGGGCGAGGTGGTCCATGTCGGCGGCGTCACGATGCGCTGCGCGCGTCCTGTCAGCGGTCCCGTCGAAGTGATGATCCGCCCTCACCGTATCCATCTCGATGGCGCCGGCGAAAGGCGCGCCGATGACAACCATGCGGCAGGCACCATCATCCGGACGACCTATGCCGGCAATGTCGTGCAATATGACGTTCAGGCGGGCGACGCCGTTTTCAATGTCGAGCAGTCGACGGATGCGACCGGTGCGCTCGTCAGCGTCGGCACAGCCGTGACATTGTCCTGGTCGGTCGCGAACACACTGGTGTTCGAGGCCGCTCCATGAGCGCGGCAGCAACCGCCCAGGGCCCTGCCCAAAGCCGGCGCGGCACCACGTTCACCGCGGCGACATTGCTGCTGCCGATCCTCCTGATCAATGCGATCGGCTTCATGCTGCCGGTCGCCAACCTCGCGGTCATTTCGGTCTCCGAAATCCGTTCGAGCGGCGCGATGACCGGCGGATGGTCGATCGCCAAATGGACGACGGTGGCCACGGACCCCTTCTACTGGGAGCTTCTGGCGAACACGGTCAGAACGAGCCTGATCGTCACCATCCTAACCCTGGTCGTGTCCTATCCGATCGCACTGTGCCTCCACCGGATGAACGGCGCGTGGAAGAGCATTCTGCTGGTGCTGGTGATCTCGCCTCTGCTGTTGTCCTCGGTCGTGCGCACCTACGGCTGGATCGCCATCCTCTCGGATCGCGGACTGGTGAACTCGGCCCTCGCCGCGCTGGGGGCACAAGAGCCTTTTCGGCTGATGTTCAACCTGACGGGCGTGATGATCGGTCTGACCGAAATCCTCATGCCCTACATGATCCTTGCCTTGCTGGCCGGTTTCGGCCGCCTGGATCCGCGGGTCGAAGAAGCGGCCGCCACGCTCGGCGCCCCGCCCTACCGCGTCTTCTGGCGGGTCGTGCTGCCCCTGTCGCTGCCGGGAGTCGCACTCGGCTCGCTCCTGACCTTCGTCCTGGCGATTTCCTCCTTCATCACGCCGAAGCTGCTCGGGGGTGGACGCGTTTTTCTCCTCGCAACAGAGGTTTACGATCAGGCGATCGTGACCCTCGACTGGCCGCTCGCAGCGACCTTGTCGATCATCGTGCTGGTGGTGTTCGGCCTGGCTTTGGCCGTCTACACCCGTATTCTCCGCCAGATCGGGTGAACCGCCGTGGATGAACGCCCGATATCCCGTATCCTGATCTGGCTGGCGAGCGCGTCGTTTCTGTTCCTGCTCGCGCCGGTCCTGATCGTCATTCCGCTGTCGTTCTCCGGCGACGTGTTCATGTCGTTCCCGCCGAGCAGTTGGAGCCTGCGCTGGTATGCGTCGATCGGCCAGCATCCGAAGATGATCGATGCCTTCTTTTTCAGCCTCAAACTCGCCGGTGCCGTGACGGTGGTGAACCTTCTGATCGCCGTGCCGGCGGCCTATGCACTGGTGCGGCTCGCGCCCCCCGGCGCTGCAACGCTGATGAGCGTGCTGACCGCGCCACTTCTCCTCCCGACCATCGTGCTGGCGCTGGCCATGCTCATCGTCGCGGCGCGGGCCGGCCTGCTGGCAACCCCTCAGGGCCTTTTCCTCGCCCATTTGGTGGTGACCCTGCCCTATGCCCTGAGGATCATTTCAACCGCGCTGGCAACCGTGCCGATCGCTGTCGAGGAGGCCGCCGCAACCCTGGGCGCGACGCCCCTCACGGTTTTTCGCAGGGTGACGCTGCCTCTGATCATCCCCGGCCTCGTCGCGGCCGGCGCCCTGTCGTTCCTGGTGTCGTTCGACGAGGTGGTGCTGTCGCTGTTCATGTCCGGGCCGCGCCTGTCGACCCTGCCCGTCGAAATGTATCACCACGTCGAATCGCGCGCCGATCCGCTTGTCGCGGCGATATCGGTACTGCTGGTCCTGTTCACGCTCTTCATCGTCATTGTCGTCGATCGTTCGCTCGGCCTTGCCAGAACCTTCGTGAAATAGATCCGAAAAACCACCGCCCCTGCCCTGCCCGGAATGAGTGGGTTCAATGACCACATCTGTTCGCATAGCCGTCGATATCGGCGGCACGTTCACTGACATCGAAGTCCTCGATGGGGCGACCGGTCTCGTGCATCAATTCAAGACGCCGAGCACCCCGCGCGATCCCTCGGTCGGCCTGATCGAAGGCATCCGGCAGGCCTCCCGCAAATTCGGATTCGACACGGCACATATCGAGCAGATCCTGCATGGTACGACCATCGCCACCAACGCCGTGCTCGAGCGCAAGCTGCCCGACGGCGCCGTCCTGACCACCGCGGGCTTCGAGGATGTCTTGGCGATCGGCCGTCACGGCCGCCGGGATGTCTACGCCATCACGCTGTCTCCGCCGCCGCCGCTGATCCCGAGGCGACATGCGTTCGGCGTCGTCGAACGGGTGCGGGCGGATGGCAGCGTCGAAACCGCGCTGGACGAGGCGAGCGTCCGTGCCGCGGCCGCCCGCATCAGGGAGGCGGGAGCATCCGCGGTAGCCGTCTGTTTCCTCCACGCCTACGCGAACCCGGTGCACGAACGACGGGCTGGCGCCATTCTGGCCGAGGAACTTCCCGGCATTGCGATCTCGCTGTCATCGGACATCAGCCTCGAAATCCGGGAATATGAGCGGCTGTCGACAACCGTGCTGAACGCGCTGCTGATGCCGGTCGTGTCGGTCTATGCGGCGAGACTGGAAAGCCGGTTGCGCGAGGCGGACCTGACCCGGCAGATCTATCTCGTCCAGTCCAATGGCGGCGTCAGCGGGCTGGCCAAGGCGGCGCGGGAACCGGCGCGCCTCCTCCTGTCGGGTCCAAGCGGAGGGGCTGCCGCCGCCCGGCGCCTCGCCGCCGCCTTGGACGAACCCAACCTGATCGCCGTCGACATGGGCGGCACCTCCTTCGACATTTCGGTCGTCCATCAGGGGGCTGTGGCAACCGTGAATGAGGGAGAGATCGATGGCTTGCCGGTCCGCTTGCCGATGGTCGAGATGCGCACCATCGGAGCCGGGGGTGGTTCGATCGCCTGGGTCGACAACGGCGGGCGGCTAAGGATCGGTCCTCATTCGGCAGGTGCCGTACCTGGGCCGGCCTGCTACGGGCGGGGCGGCCTTGAGCTGACCGTGACGGATGCCAACCTCATTCTCGGCCGGCTGGATGCAAAGGCCTTCATGGGAGGCGCCATGACCCTCGACCGCGACAAGGCGGTCGCGGCGGCCGCGCCCCTAGCGCGAGCACTCGGCCTGTCCATCGAGGAAATCGCGGCTGGCGTCGTTGCCGTCGTCAATTCCAACCTGTCGACAGCGATCCGGTTGTCGCTCTTCGAAAAAGGTCTCGATCCCGATGATTTCGCCCTCCTCTCCTTCGGCGGAGCGGGAGGCGTCCACGCCTGCGAAGTCGCCGATGATCTGGGCGTCAACCGGGTCATATTCCCCGAGCATGCCTCGACGCTCTCGGCCTGGGGCATCCTGTGGTCGGACATCACCCACGATCTCACGACGACCGATATCGGCCCGCTCGAAAGGGCCGGCGAGAGGCTTGCCCGCCATGCCGTCAGGATGACGGCGGAAGCCGAACGTCTGTTTGCCGAGGATGGCACGCCGAAGGCAGCACGCGAGCTGCGCTTCAGTCTCGACCTGCGCTATGCCGGCCAGGCCTTTGATCTCCCCGTACCGGTGGACGGTGCGGACTTCTCGCCGTCTGCGCTCGCCGAAATCTCGCGCCGCTTCCATGCCGTTCATCGTCAGCGTTTCTCCTATGACGAACCGCATACCGCAGTCGAAATGGTCGCGCTTCGGCTGGCTGCGATCGGCAGACTGCCGAAACCGGTCCCGTCGCCGGGCACTAATCGCCCGGCAGAGACGGCGCCGATGATGAGGCCGGTCCACGTCGACGGACGGGTTCAGGATGTCGCGGTCTTCGAGCGAGGCGGGATGGCCGACCAGGTGGCCCGCGGGCCCGCCATCGTGTCGGAAACCTACACCTCGTCATACATTCCGCCCGGCTGGAGTGCCGCAATCGCAAGCAGCGGCGCCTTGATCGCGCGGCGCCTCGCGTGATCGTTTCGGGAGAGCCTGCCATGGAAACCATCGGTCCCGTTCGCGTCGAGGTCATCCGCAATGCGCT
>NZ_JAUYFA010000044.1 GCF_030691135.1 Phreatobacter sp. | reverse complement strand
GGCCGGCGACGAGGTCGGCCATGGCCGGTCCTGCGCCGCGATAGGGCACGTGCCTGATCTTGGTCTGCGTGAGGATCTTGAACAACTCACCGGCGAGATGGTGCGTCGTGCCGATGCCGGCCGAGCCGTAGATCAGGTCGTCCGGCTTCGACCGCGCCAGGGCGATCAGCTCGGCGAGGGTCGTCGCCGGCACGCGCCGCGGATTGACCACGATGATCTGCGGCGGCTGGGCGATGATGGCGATCGGAATGAAGTCGGTCTCGATATTGTACTCGAGGCGCGGATAGAGCGACGGCGCGATCGAGTGGTGGGCGGCACCGACGAAGAACGAGTAGCCATCGGGCGTGGCCCGTGAGGCGACCAGCGCGCCTGCTGTGCCGCCGGCACCGGCGCGGTTCTCGATGATGACGCCCTGACCGAGCTGCCTCTCGAGCTGGGCGGCGAGCGGGCGGGCGAAGGCGTCGGTGCCGCCGCCGGCGGGGAAGGGCACCATGAAGGTGATCGGTCGCACCGGCCAGGTCTGGGCTTCGGCCGGCGCGCCGAAGCCGATGACGGAGAGCACGGCCAGGCCGGCGAGTATGGTTTTGCGCATGGGGTTCCCTCGGAACGGTTTCCTCTGGCGGCCCTTGCTGGCGGGGCCGCTCGTCCGGTCCTGTCGGCCGGTTGATGAAGAGACTAGCGCCTGTTCCCACTCTTGCAAGGTGCTGGCGCAGCCGTCATCCCGCGACGACGGCTGCGGCGCGCCGTCAGGTGCCGACGCGCACCGGCGCGTTCAGTTTGCGCAGGGCGGCGATGACCGAGAGCGCCGTGATCCGGCCGGTCTTCGGGTTGTCGGACGGGATGTTCTCGATGGCGAGCGTCAGCTTCGCCGAATCCGAATCGACCTCGATGGCGTGGCAGTTGCGGGTGACGGTCGGGTCGGCCCAGATGTCGATCGTCGTGCGGTCCGGTCCGATGCCGGCCAGCGACAGGGCCACGGCGACGTTGACATTGGCTGGGAAGCCCTTGGCCGCCTCGCGTGCGGAGCCCGAGAAGATCAGCGTCGGCTCGCTCACCGCATCCATGTCGAGGCCCTTCTCAACGAGGTAGGGCGCGCCGACCAGGCCCTTCGGAGGCTTGCGCGTGATCATCCGTACCGAGTGGATCGTGCCCTCGGCGGCGGCGGTCACCGCATCGAGGCCGAGCAGGGCGCCGGTCGGCACGATGATCTGGCCGCCATGCGTCTTCGCCAGTTCCATCAGGTGCGGTCGCGGCAGCAGGGCGCCGCAAGAGAGCACCATGACCTTCTTGCCCGCCTTCAGCATCGGCGCGCAGATCTCTTCGATCACCGAAGCGGGAGCGCATTCGACGGCGAGATCCGCATGGGCCGGAAAATCGGCCAGCGCCACGACCGGCACGTCGATGCCCTGTTCGGCGAGCCAGGCCTTCGCCTTGGCCTCATCCCGTGCGGCGACGCAGGCGAGCGTGGTGCCGGGGATCGTCCCGCCCGCGATCCGCGCAGCGAGCGTGCGTCCGATGGCGCCGAGGCCGGCAATGGCGATGCGGGTGGTGGTCATGGGTCTCTCCGGTCGAAAAGGTGGCGGACCATAGAGCCTGGGAGGGCAATTGCCAGTCCCCCTCGTCATGGCGCCCATGCTGCGGTTCCGGTGATCCGGCAGGCCGGAAGCTGCTTGCGGCGGTGTGCCGCTGCACGCATTCTGGGCTGGACAACCCTCGCCTTTTGGCCATGATCCGCCGCTCCCAGAGGAGTATGTGCATGAAAACGACCTCCCGACGCGCCCTGCTTGCCCTCGCCGCCGCAGCCCCGCTTCTCGCTGCCGCACCCGCGGTCCAGGCCCAGACCTGGCCGGCGCGCCCGGTGACGATGATCATCCCCTTCGCCGCCGGTGGCCCGACCGACGTCCTCGGCCGCATCATGGCCGAGCGCATGTCGCAGATCCTCGGCCAGCAGGTGGTGGTGGAGAATGTCGGCGGCGCCGGCGGCATGACCGGGACGGCCCGCGTCTCGCGCGGCTCGCCCGACGGCTACAGCTTCGTGCTCGGCACGGTCGGCACCCATGCGGTGAACCAGACGCTCTACAAGCAGCCGCTGTACAACGCAGCCACCGATTTCGCGCCGGTCACCCTGATCGCCGAGGTGCCGCTGATCCTCATCACGCGAAAGGATTTCCCGGCCAACAACCTCCAGGAATTCATCGCCCACGTGAAGGCGAACCAGGCGAAGATGCAGTTCGCCTCGGCCGGCGCCGGCTCGGCCGTGCATCTCGGCTGCCTCTATCTGAACTCCGTCATCGGCGCCAACGACGTCACCCACGTGCCCTATCGCGGCTCGGCTCCCGCCATCCAGGACCTGGTCGGCGGCCGCGTCGACTACATGTGCGAGATCTCTTCCACCGCCATGCCGCATATCCAGGGCGGCTCGGTGAAGGCGCTGGCGACCCTGACCGCCAACCGCTCGACCGTGTTCCCGGATCTGGCGACGGCCCAGCAGCAGGGCCTGCAGGGCTTCGAGGCCTATACGTGGAACGCCTTCTTCTTCCACAAGGACACGCCGCCCGCCATCGTCGAGCGCCTGCGCGCCGTCACCGTCGAGGCGATGGACACGCCGGCGGTGAAGGAGCGCCTCGAGGGTCTCGGCGCCATCATGGCGACGCCCGACCGCCGCGGCCCGGCCTATCTCGGCCAACTGGTGCGGAGCGAGATCGAGAAGTGGGCCGGCCCGATCCGCGCCAGCGGCGTCAGCCAGTAAGCGCGACGCACCCTGAGGATCACGACACCCGGCGGGCCTTCCGCCGGGTGTTTTCGTTTGGGGGAGCAAGAGTGCGCCCTTGCCTTGGGTTGAACGCGCTGCTCGAAGGACGCACTCGGCCTATGAGCCCTGCCGTCCTGATCGCCGCGCCTCAGCCCAGCGCCGCCAGCACTGCGGCCCGGCGCGGCAGCGGCGTCACTGCGCCATAGCCGGTGGTGGACAGCGCCGCCGCGGCGCAGGCATAGCGGCCGGCCTGGAAGGGGTCGCCCGTCGCCAGCCACTCGGCGAGGAAGGCGCCGTCGAAACAGTCGCCCGCCCCCGTCGCATCGACCGCTCCGACGCGGATCGAGGGGATGACCCGGCGCTCGTCTCTTGTGGCGATCAGCGCACCCTCGCGACCGAGCGTCAGCGCCACGATCTTCGAGCCGCCCTCGAGGTAGAAGTCGGCGATGGCATCGGCCGTGTCGCGGCCGGTGAGCTGGCGCGCGTCGTCGAGGCCGGGCAGGGCGATGTCGGCGAGCCGCATAGCCTCGTTGGTCACCTCGCGGGCCCGCTCCAGCGGCCAGAGCCGCAGCCGCAGATTGGTGTCGTAGGACACCGTCACGCCGGCGGCGCGCGCCTCGGCGATGGCGAGCCGCACGGCAGCGCTGGCCGAGGGGGAGATGGCCTGCGAAATGCCGGAGACGTGCAGGATCTTCGCCGCACGGATCGCCGGGACCGGCAGGTCGGCGGAGGTGAAGCGCGCCGCCGCCGAGCCGGCGCGGCGATAGGCGAATTCATGGCCGTTCGGCCCATGGGTGATGAAATAGATGCCCGTCTCACTTTGCGGCGGCATCCGCATCGCGCTGATGTCGATGCCCTCCGCCCGCCACAGGTCGAGGAAGGCCTGCCCGAACGTGTCGTCGCCGACGGCGCCGATCACGCCGACGCTCGCCCCCGACCGCGCCGCCGCGATGGCGCAGTTCGACGTGTCGCCGCCGAAGCCGAACAGATAGGTCGGCTCGCGCGGGATGGTCTGGTTGAACTCACCGAGGGCTTCGCCGAAACAGAGGATATCGGGGGGCATGACGGGTCCGGATGTCAGGGGCGGCCAGCATAGGCATAGCCGGACGGCGGGCAAGGCCCCGGGGCGTCGGTCGGGCAGCCGGACATCGTCCTAGCCGTTTGATCCAGACCATCGATTTTGCTTTTGCTCTGGAACATGCTCTTGCCTAGTTGGTGCAATGCGATATCATTCGTGTACGAATGAACACCTCTCTGGCGCCAGTCACCCGGGCTCTGCCATGTCGAACCTGAACTCCGAGCGCGTCATCGACGTGCGCCACTACACGGACCGCCTCTTCTCCTTCAAGACGACGCGTGACCCGGCATTTCGCTTCGTCAACGGCCAGTTCACGATGATCGGCCTGGAGATCAACGGCCGCCCGCTGCTGCGGGCCTATTCCATCGTGTCCTCCAACTACGAGGACAATCTGGAGTTCTTCTCCATCAAGGTGCCGGACGGCCCGCTGACCTCGCACCTGCAGAACATCAAGGTCGGCGACCAGATCCTGGTCGGCCGCAAGCCGGTCGGCACGCTGGTCCAGGACGCGCTGCTGCCGGGCAGGAACCTCTATCTCTGCGGCACGGGAACGGGCCTTGCCCCCTTCATCAGCGTCGTCAAGGACCCCGAGGTCTACGACCGCTTCGAGAACGTCGTGCTGATCCACGGCACCAGGTTCATCGCCGAACAGGCCTATGGCGACTTCGTGTCGAAGGAACTGCCGAACGACGAACTGATCGGCGAGCTCGTGCGCGAGAAGCTGAAATACTACCCGACGGTGACGCGCGAGCCCTATGTCCACAACGGCCGCATCACCGAACTCCTCGACAGCGGCACGCTGCAGGCGGAGCTCGGGCTGCCTCCCCTCGACAAAGCCAATGACCGGGTGATGATCTGCGGCTCGCCGGCCTTCCTGAAGGACATGGTCGACATGCTGGTCGCCCGCGGCTTCGACGAGGGCGCGATCTCCGGTCCCGGCCATTTCGTCATCGAGAAGGCCTTCGTCGAGAAGTGAGCCGCCGCCGGCACAGGGCCGGCTGAACCTTTTGCCTTTCCGGCGCGACTGACACGCAAGCCGCCTTCGCGGCGCGTCAGTCGAGCCATGTCCGATCAGAATTCGTTCCCTTCTCCCGCAACGCCGGCGGCTTCCGCCAGGCGGCGTGACCTCGCCATCGGCATCGCCGCGGTTGTCGGCGCCGCCCTGGCGGGTGCGGCGCTGTCGGGTTTCGCCAGCCGGACGGCCGCGCTCGCCTTCGCCGACTGGCTCGATCTCGGCCGGGCGGTGGAACGCCTCGCCTTCGCGTCGGCGATGGGCGCGATCGGCGGCGCAGCCGGCGGCGCCCTCGGCCTCTGGCTGATGCTGTCGCGCCTCGCCCGCGCGGCCTCCATGATCCGCCTCGCCGCGGCCGGCTTCGCGGCTGTCGCCTTCTTTTCCGTCGCCCTCGGCTATGTCGCCTTCGCGGTGACCACTCCGCCGCCGCCGGTCCAGCCCTTCCTCATCCTCCAGCTGCGCCTCGACGGTCTCGGCTGGAGCGACGTCGCCATCACCGGCGCCGGCGGCCGTGCCGCCATTCCCGCCGAGGGGCTGCAATGGCGCGTGGATACCTATGACGTCACCACCGCCGATGCCGTCTTGCCGATGCTGGAGCCCTCCGGCATGCGCGCCATCATCCTCGCCCGCGATGGCCGGGAAATCGCCCGCTTCAGCCTCGACCTGCCCGGTGACCCGCCCGCCACCGCCCGCTACAGCCACTGGCTGACACCGGACCGCCGCCAGGGCGCGACCCCCGGCATCGAGATGCGGTTCCGAATCGAGCGGCGGATCGTGCGCTAGGCCCTGCGGGTGATGCCGAAACGCGCGGCGGCGGCGTCGAGATCGACCTCGTCCCAGCAGCGATGGTCGCCACGGGCATAGGCTTCGACGTTCTGCGTGTAGAGCCAGGCGTTGAAGCGGTTGGCGGCACCGCAGTCGCGGCTCGCCTTGAGCACCGCCGGCACGCCGGCGACGACGGAGTTGGGCGGGATCACCGTGTTTTCCTTCAGGAAGGAGCCCCCCGCGATGATCGAATTGGCGCCGATCACGCAGCCGTCCATGATGGTGGCGCCGATCCCGACCAGCACATTGTCGCCGATAGTGCAGCCGTGCAGCGTGACGCGATGGGTGATCGAGCAGTCGCGACCGACGAAGGTGCCGGTGCCGCTGCCGATATGGATCATCGCGAAATCCTGGATGTTCGAGCGCTCGCCGATCACCACCTCGTGCATCTCGGCGCGGATGACAGCGTTGGGCCAGACGGAGACCGCGGCGGCGAGCGTCACCCTGCCATAGATCTGTGCCGACGGGTGGACATGGGCGGACGGATCGATAGTGACCAGCGGTCCAGTACGCGGAACGGCGGAACCCCTGATCATCAGCCTCTATCCCTCTCCGCCGTCACGGCGGTCGCGGCCGGACGATGCCCGGGCCGGGCGCCTGCGGGCAAGACTGAGGGATCAGTCCTTTCGGACGATGGGCTCAGGCCGGAGCCATTCGACCTCGTGCAGGTCGGCCACATCGGCGTCGAAGCTGCCGGCCGGCGACAGGGGCGGTGCGACCAGGCGGGGCAGCGCGGTCTCCTCGGGCGTCATGGCCGTGCTCCGGTCGCCGGCGCGGGCCTGGCGACCGATCCGGTCGCGAGTGGGCCCGTCTGTGCCAGCAGATGAAAGACGATGGTCCGCATGGCCGCCGTGTTCTCCTCTTCGGAGAGGGAGCGCAGGTGCGGATAGAGCGGCCGGAACGCCACGCCGAGCAGGGCGATCAGGGCCGGCGAGGCATTGGGGATCTCGTCCGCGGCATAGGTCGCATAGGAGGTGCGGCCGGCGAGTGCGGCGATCTGGACGAGGACGCGCTCCTCGATCTCGCCGACATTGCGATACTGGTCGAGCGCGAAGCTGGCGCAGGCCTGGAGAGCGGCATCGGACTCGGCCCGCAGGTCCGCGTCGCTCACCATGGCCTCCGCCGTGAAACGGGTGAGGTCGGCGGGCGCGCAGGCCTCCTGCGCCGCGGCGGGCGCGGCGAGGACCATCAGAGCGGCGGAAGCCGCGAAGACCTTTGCTAGCGCGCGCATGGGCGCCTCCGGACAAGGGCTGACCTTGGACGGAAACCGTGGACTGATCCGGTTAACGGGTTGTTAACGGGGCGGGCGGCTCAGCGCACCCGGTTGCCCGAGACGCTGAGCTGGGCGAAGCGGCCGACGCCCTCGCGCGCCATGTCGCCGGTGACCGGCGTCTTCCATTCCATGCCGACGACCGCACCCAGACGGGCGCCCTGGACGAGATTGTCGGCGATCAGCGCCTGTCCGGCTCCCGGCACGACCGAGACGGCAATGCCGACAGGCGAGCCCTTGATGACGTTGGCGGTGACCGACAGGTCGCGCATGTACTGGCCCCAGCCGAGCTGGATGCCGGCGGTGGGCGCGCCCTCGATGACATTGGCGGAGATGGCGGCATCGGCCTCGGCCGAGATGCCGATCCCGGCGGGATCGTGCGGATCGGTACCGGCGGGGCGCCGGTTGACGAGGTTGCGGATGATGTTGCCGTGGATGTTGGCGAGCCGGCCGCCATGGTTGAAATTGGTGGCGACGATGCCGAGGGCGGCGCCGTCGATGATGTTGTTGGCGACCACCGCGCCCTCGAAGCCGAACTCGATATAGATGGCGACCTCGCCGAGCGCGGCGCAGTTGTTGCCGGTGACCGCGACATTCGCCGCGCCGTTGGCACGCACGGCCGAGAAGGCCGCGCCGCGGATGCGGTTGCCGGTGACGGTCACATTGCCGGCGCGGAAGACGTTGATTGCATTGCCGTTCTGGCCAGATCCGCCGTCGCGGGCACCGATCTGCTCGATGCGGTTGCCTTCAATGATGGTGCCGTCGTCGCCGGCGATCGTGCGCCAGACGAGGATGCCGTTATTGGCGGCCGAGCGGATGGTGTTCTGCACCAGGGTCAGGCCGCGGCTGTCGAGGGCGACGATGGCGGCCTTGGCGACGCCGGAAATGGTGTTGCCGCGGGCGATGCCCTCGATCCCTTCGAGGACGATGCCGTGGTGGCTCGAACCCGCGATCTCGCAGTCCTCGAGCCTGACGCCGCGCCCATGTTCGAGGACGATGAGGCCGCGCTTCTCGGGCAGCGCCTTGCCGTTACCCTCCAGGACGAGGCCGGACAGGGTCACCATGTCGGCGCGCTGGGCCGAGAGACAGGCCGTCCCGCCCTGGAACACCAGGCGCGTGGCGCCGCGCACGCCGACGATCTGCGTGTTGGCGGGAAGCCGGACCTCGCCGATCTTGTAGGCGCCCGGCGCGAGGCGCAGCGGCATGCGTGAGCCTGCCGCCGTCTCCACCGCCCGCTGCATGGCGCGGGTCTGGTCTTCCGCCGCGCCGGGCTTCAGGCCGAAGGACGCCGAGTCCAGCGTCGATGCGCGGGCCGAGACGGGCAGGGCCAGGGTGGCGGCTGCGGCGAGAAGGAAGGAACGACGGGCGAGCATGGGTGCCTCCGGAGTTGCGGAGACCAGCGCAAGGCCCGTGCCGCAACCGGTTGTGCCGGAATGGGATGCGGTAATGGCGGTTGTCCGCCTCCGCCGCCGCCGACATGGTGGCTGTCCACGTCCAGCATCCGGTACGCCATGCGCCTCGCCATCATTGCCGACATCCACGGCAACCTTCCCGCGCTGGAGGCGGTGCTCTCCGACATCGCCGCCCGCAATGCCGATCTGACAGTCAACCTGGGCGACTGTGTCTCCGGCCCTCTCTGGCCGGCCGAGACCGCCGCTCGCCTCATGGCGCTGGACCTGCCGACCGTTCGCGGCAACCACGACCGCTGGGTGTCCGAGGGCCAGGTGCCGTATTTTTCGGACAGGCTCGCCCGCGACCAGTTGGATGACGCCCAGCTCCGCTGGCTTGCGGGCTTGCCGATGGGGCTCAACCTCGACTGCAGCGGCGTCATCGTGCGCCTGTTCCACGCCTCGCCGGCCGACGACAACACCTACCTCATGGAGGACAAGCAGGGCGGCCGCCTCGTCCAATCCGACCCTGCCGCGATCGGTGCACGCCTTGGTCCGGCAGGGGAGGCCCGCCTGGTTCTCTGCGGCCACAGCCACCTGCCACGGCTTCTCACGCTCGGCGGCGTGACGCTGCTCAATCCTGGCAGTGTCGGCCAGCCTTCCTATGCCGATCCGACACCGCCGGATGCCCATGTGTCGGAGGTCGGCTCGCCCCATGCGCGCTATGCGGTCGTGACACTGGAGGCGGGAGCGTTGCTGGCCGTCGACTTGGTCGCCGTCGCCTATGACTGGGAGGCTGCCGCCCGCAGGGCCGAGAGCTATGGCCGCGCCGACTGGGCGAAGGGCCTGCGCACAGGCTTCGCCAAATAGGCAGGACGGCCGGTGATCATCAGCGCCGCCATGCGCGCCACAGCGGCAAGGTCAGCGGCCGTCATCCTGCGGGAAAAGGCACCGCGTGCCGAGCGGCCGGCCTTCAGCGGCAGCGGCACATGGACGAAGAGCGCGCGCTTCGTCCCGCCCTGCGCGACGGCCTCGAGGGCCAGCCAGTAGGAGAAGTTGCAGAGATATTCGCCGGCCGAGGGCGACGGGCGGGCATCGAGGCCGATGCGCCGCAGCCGCGCCGCCAGCGGCCCGCAGGCGAAGCCCGTCGGCAACCGCCAGGGCGCGTCGGTCCGAATATCGGCGGAAAGGTGGAAGGCGCCGGAGGCGTCCGGAACCCGGCGGGTCGTGACATTGTGGGCGTGCTTCTCGATGCGCACATGCCCGGTGCGGCCGGCGAGGCCGAAGAGCAGCACCGCATCCGGCTTGTGGCAGGCGATGAGAGCCGGAAGTTCGCGCTCGACCTCTGCATAGACCGTGTTGAAGACGTGGCCGACGATGCGCACGCCCGGCAGGCGCAGGGCCGCCACCGCCTTCACCATGGCAGGGGTGGGGTTGCGCTCCCAGCCGGGGAAAGGGCCGAAGCCGGTGACCAGGAGGGTCGTCACTTCAACCACGCCCCCAGCCGCCGCACCGCCTCCTCCATCTCCGCCGTCGACCCGGCGAAGGAGAAGCGGATCGCCTGCAGGCCGCCATAAGGGTCGAAATCCGGCCCCGGCGTCGCGGCGATACCGGTCTCGGCCAGCATCCGTCGGGCGAAATCGAGGCTGTCATTGGTGTAGCGCGAGACGTCCGCATAGACGTAGAAGGCGCCGTCCACCGGCAGGAGCCGGTCGAGCCCGACCTTCGGGAAGCCGTCGAGCAGCACCCGGCGGTTGGCGGCATAGCCGGCCTTGATCACCTCCAGTTCCGCCGTCGCCTCGTAGGCGGCGAGGGCGGCAACCTGGCTGAGCTGCGGCGCCGAGATGAACAGGTTCTGCGCCAGGCATTCCACCGAGCGGGCGAGGCTCTCCGGCACGATCATCCAGCCGATACGCCAGCCGGTCATGCAGTAATATTTCGAGAAGGAGTTGATGACGACGACGTCCTCGCTGGTCTCCAGCGCGGTGTGGCAGGGCATCTCGTAGGACAGTCCGTGATAGATCTCGTCGGAGATGAAGCGGATGCCCATCGCCTGCGCGGCTTCCACCAGCGCCTTCAGCGCCTCCGGCGTCATCATCGTGCCGGTGGGATTGGCCGGGCTGGCGATGAGGATGCCGTCCAGCTTCTTCTTCGCATGTTCGGCGGCGAGCATGTCCGGCGTCACCGCATAGCGCGTCGCCACGGTCGTCTCGATGAACACCACCTCGCAGCCGAGCGCTTCGAGGATGTTCTTGTAGGCGGGGTAGCCGGGGCTGGCGATGGCGACCCGCGCGCCAGTCTCGAACAGCGCGAGGAAGGTCAGGATGAAGGCCGAGGAGGAGCCCATCGTCACGGCGATCCGACCGATCGGCACCTCGATGCCATGGGTCTCGGCATAGTGGCGGGCGATGCGCTGGCGCAGTTCGGGAATGCCGAGGGCGAGCGTGTAGCCGATCTGGCCGTCGCTCAGCGCCTGGGCGGCGGCCTGGCGGATGCTCAACGGCGTCGGTGCCGCCGGCTGGCCGACCTCCATGTGAATGACGCTCTGGCCCTCGGCCTCCGCCTTGGCCGCCGCCGTCATCACGTCCATGACCAGGAAGGGCGCGACAGAGCCGCGCCGGGTGGGGGTGAGGATCTGGCGGGCAATTCCCTCGCGCGTCATGGTCATGTCGTCCCGGCCGGCGTCTGCGTCATGGTTTCGCCCCCTTGGCCATGCAAGAGGGACATCAAGCGCCTATCACACGGGGCGGGCCGGGTCACCGCTCTCTCCCTGTTGTGACCGGCCACCGAATTGACCCCCGACGGCCTGCTCCTTAGGGTCCCGAGCAATGATGTCGTTCAAGTTTCCGATCCGTGCTGTGGCGGTCGCCCTCGCCGGCCTGATGGCGGCGATGCCCGCGGCCCATGCCCAGATGCCGGGTGGCCTGCCGATCATCCGCGACACGGAAATCGAGAACCTGCTGCGCGACTATGCACGGCCGCTGTTCCGCGCCGCTGGCGTCGGCGGCAGCCAGACCAACGTCATCATCGTCAACAACCGCAGCTTCAACGCCTTCGTCGCCAATGGCCGGCGCATGTTCATCAATTCCGGCGCCATCCTCGATTCGCGCACGCCGAACGAGCTGATCGGCGTCATCGCGCATGAGACCGGCCACATCGCCGGCGGCCAGCTCGCCCGCCTGCGCGAGGCCGTGGAGCGCGCCCAGATCATCGCCGCCCTCGGCATGATCGTCGGCGTGGCGGGCGCTGCGGCCGGGGCCGCCAGCGGCCGTTCCGGCGTCGGCGAGGCGGCTCCCGGCGTTCTCACCGCCGGAGCGCAGATCGGCATGCGTTCGCTGCTGTCCTACCAGCGCGGCGAGGAGGCTGCCGCCGACCGCGCCGCCATCACCTATCTCAATGCCACCGGACAGTCAGCCAGGGGCATGGTCGAGACGTTCCGCCGCCTGCACAACGACACCATGTTCATCGCCCGGCATGTCGATCCCTACACGATCAGCCATCCCATGCCGGCGGACCGCATCGCCATCGTCGAGCCGCTGGCGCGGGCGAGCCCCCATTTCGACAAGCCCGATCCGCCGGCTCTCGACGCCCGCCACCAGCTGGTGCGCGCCAAACTTGCCGGCTTCCTCGACCGGTCCGACGCCATCACCCGGCGCTATCCGCCCTCGGATACGTCGCTGCCGGCCCGCTATGCCCGCACGATCCAGATGTTCCGCTTCGGCGACCGCACCCGCGCCGTCGCCATGGCGGACGACCTGATCCGTGCGCAGCCCAACAACCCCTATTTCCACGAGATCAAGGGGCAGATCCTGCTGGAGACCGGCCAGCCGGCCGCCGCCATGGGGCCGCTGCGCCGCGCCGTGTCGCTGGCGCCCAATGCCGGCCTCATCCGCATCATGCTCGGCCATGCCCTCGTCGCCTCCGGCAACAATGCCGTGCTCGACGAGGCCATCCGCGAGCTGCGCCTCGCCCTCCAGCGCGAGCCGGAGGCCGGCGACGGCTACCGCCAGCTCGCCATCGCCTACGGCCGAAAGAACGACCGCGGCCAGGCCGACCTGGCGGCGGCGCAGGCCTCCTACTATTCCGGTGATCTCCAGACGGCGCGCGGCCTCGCCCGCCGCGCCCAGGGGTCGCTCCCGACCGGTTCGCCGGGCTGGCTGATCGCCGAGGACATCTACAATCAGCGCCCCGTGCGCAACTGAGGACCTCTCCATGTTCAAGCGCCTGATCGCGCCGGCCTTCGTGGCCCTTCTCGCGGTGTCCGCCCCGGTCCTCGCCCAGTCCGCGCCGCCGACGGCCGAGGAACGCGCCCGCATCGAATCGGTGATCCGCGACTATCTCCTCAAGAACCCCGAGATTCTGCAGGAAGCCCTGGTGGAACTGGAGAAGCGCCAGGCCCAGGCCGAGGACCGCGCCCGCGCCGCCGCCTTCTCCGCCAACCGGGACGCGCTCTACCGCGCGCCCAACCAGGTCGTGCTCGGCAACCCCCAGGGCGACGTCACGCTGGTCGAGTTCTTCGACTACAATTGCGGCTTCTGCAAAAGGGCGCTGCCCGAGACCCTCGAACTGCTGCGCTCGGATCCGCGCCTGCGCATCGTCCTGAAGGACTTCCCCGTGCTCGGCCAGGGGTCGATGGAGGCCGCCCAGGTCGCCGTCGCCCTGAAGCTGCAGATCTCCGCGCCGAAATATCTCGAATTCCACCAGAAGCTGCTCGGTGGCCGCGGCCAGGCCAATGGCGCACGCGCCCTCGAGGTCGCCCGCGAGGTCGGCGCCGACATGGCCCGCCTGCAACGCGACATGCAGTCGCCGCAGGTGCGCGACACGCTGGCCGAGAACATGCGCCTTGCGGAAACGCTGCGCATCAACGGCACGCCGACCTATGTGGTGGGCGACGAGGTCGTCGTCGGCGCCGTGGGCCTGGAAAAGCTGCGCGAGAACCTCGCCCGCGCCCGCGTGGCCTGCGCCGGCCAGCCCAATATGTGCTGAGGCGGCAGGGAGACGTTTAGGCACTTGGGTTGAAACAGAACGCATTTGCAGTGAAGGGGACACGGCCGAGCGGATAACAAATTCGCTTTTCTTACAGGTTTAACGTCCGGATTCCACGGGACGCATCAAGCGAAATGGTGAGGTTTTCGAATAGGCGGCGTACACTTTTCTCTCGGAGGTCAACATCGAGGACCGCCGCCTCATGGCCTAACCAGAAATCAGTAGCTATTGCGACCAACGCGGTAGCCCCGAATTTTAGATGATGTGTAATGCTTTCATTTATTCGAATACTTGTCGTCTGAGTGGGGCCCGGATTACGATAGTTTTTGAACCGCCTTTTTAGATTGTCTGTTTCTCCGATGTATCTAAGTTCGTTGTCGTTTGGAAGCGAGATCCGTATCGAATATAGGCCGGGCTTTTCAGTTACTGTCGGGAACTGAATCTTCTCGCCCGGTTCGAGAGAGAGATGGCCCGCGATCTCCCATCTTAGGCTGACCAGGCAAGTATGTTCCTCCGAGGCGACAGGTCTTGGATTGATAGCGGAAAAGTCGGATTCCGCCACCCTTGCATGGGATAGAAGATGGACCGGTGATCGAGCCGCGATTGGAATGCAGTGAAGGCAGCAGCGGTTGTCGCTCCGGGCGAACTGGGCCGCCACCCGATTCGCCTCTTCCAGCGAAGCCAACGGGCCAGTCCAACTTCCCGTCGTTCGATCACCGCCGCCGTGTAGTCCGCGACCTTCTTGGCAGTATGGACATGAGGCAGTGTGGACCCGCGTCTTGTTGACGACCCGGTTCTCATAGACCCAGAAGCTCATCGGAGTGTCTCTTGCGCCGACCTCACTCCCGCACGTCATAACGGTAGGACTTCGACACGATCCGCCAGCCATCGGTGAGCTTCAGCAGCACGAGATAGTCCGTGAAGAAGCGCGGCAGCAGGGCGCAATGGACCTTGACGAAGGCCGTCGCCTCGTCGGAACGGTCCATGGAGACGATGAAGTCGTGCCGGGCATGGCCCTGCGACTGGGCCGAAGCGCGCTTGGCGACCCGCTCCATCCAGTCCGGCACGGTCAGCACCTGCAGCTCGCCCTTGTCCTGCCAGCGCAGGTCGGCGGTCGGATGGAAGGCGGCGGTGAGCTTGCCGACGTCGCTCTCGTAGAGACCGTCGAAATAGAGCTTGATCACCGCCTCGACGCTGGAGCGGTCGTAGGCGGCGGCCGGCTTCATGGCTTGAACCGCGGTCATGGGTCATCTCCTCGGGGCTGTTGTATCGCCGCAGCAAAGCACAGCCGGCGGGCCGGCGAAACCATGACCGGCGCTTGCCCCCCGCCTGCCGCTTGGCCATAGTGCGCCGCGATCGACGGGGCATGCCAGCCGAAGCCGTCGAAGCCGGGAGATCATCATGATTCAGGAGCTCATCAACCGCGTCGCGGCCGCCGCCGGCATCGACGAAGGGCTCGCCACCAAGGCCGTCGGCATGATCCTCGGCTTCCTCCAGAAGGAAGGGCCGCAGGCCCAGGTCCAGCAGATGCTGGCCGCGCTGCCGGGTGCCGAGGCGCTGATCGCCCAGGGCGAGGGCGAGGGCGGCGGCGGCCTGATGGG
Organism: Phreatobacter sp.; assembly: GCF_030691135.1. Classification (GTDB taxonomy): domain Bacteria; phylum Pseudomonadota; class Alphaproteobacteria; order Rhizobiales; family Phreatobacteraceae; genus Phreatobacter. The sequence goes on along the minus strand of NZ_JAUYFA010000044.1, from coordinate 17,284 downwards.
CATGGTCGGCGGCCTGATGGGCGGCGGCATCATGGGCCTCGGCGCCAATCTGATGGGCGCCGGACTCGACATGGGCCAGATCTCCACCGTCGGCAAGGAGCTCATGGCCTTCGGCCGCGAGCAGGCCGGCGAGGACGTGATGGGCCAGATCGTCGCCGGCACGCCGGGCCTGTCGCAGTTCGTCTGAGGGATCGGGCGGTACCCGCGGGGGTCGCCGCCTCCTCTTCACCTCTCCCCGGCGGGGAGAGGTCGGCCAAAGGCCGGGTGAGGGGGCCTGATCCCATCTTTCGGCACTCTCCCCCTCACCCGCCTCGCTTTCGCTCGGCGACCTCTCCCCGCCGGGGAGAGGTGAACAGCGCACCGCCCCACCCCGCCCGGTATTGACAGGGCGGGGGGCTTGGCGTCCAAGGCGGACGCCATGGCGCCATCGCACCCCTTCGAACCCATCCCGCCCGGCGGGCCGCTCGGCCGTTTCCTCAGGGCCGACCGCCCGGCGGTCATGGGCGTGCTCAACATCACACCGGATTCCTTCTCCGACGCCGGACGGTTCTTCGACCCGCTGGTCGCCATCCGTCATGCCGAGCGCATGGCGTCCGATGGCGCCGACATCCTCGACATCGGCGCCGAATCCACCCGGCCCTATGGCGACGCGCTGCCCGTCGACCGCGACGCCGAGATCGCCCGGCTCGCTCCGGTGCTGCCGCAGGTCGTCAGGCTCGGCCTGCCGGTGTCCATCGACACGATCAAGGCCGATGTCGCCCGCTGGGCGCTCGATCAGGGCGCAGTCATCGTCAATGACGTCTGGGGCCTGCAGCGCGACCCCGCCATGGCGCCGCTGGTGGCCGCGCGCGGCGTCCCGGTCATCGTGATGCACAACCGCGACGGCGCCGATCCCGATCTCGACATCATCGCCGACGTCCTCGCCTTCCTCGCCCGCTCGGTCGCCATCGCCGAGACCGCGGGCATCGCCCGCGACCGCATCGCCGTCGATCCCGGCATCGGTTTCGGCAAGACGCCGCCGCAGAGCATCGAGACCCTTGCCAAGCTCGACCGGCTGAGGGCCCTCGGCCTGCCCATGCTGGTCGGCGCCTCGCGCAAGCGCTTCATCGACCTCATCGACCCGTCCCGCGTCGACGAACGCATCGGCGGGTCCCTTGCCGCCCATCTTCTCGCCATGCAGGCGGGAGCCGCCATCATCCGTGCCCACGACGTCCGCGAGACGGTGCAGGCGCTGAAGGTGGCGGCCGCCATCAGGAACGCCGCATGAACGACCGCATCTTTCTGAACGGCCTTCTCGTCCATGCCCATCACGGCCTGCTGTCGCACGAGAGCGAGGTCGGCCAGCGCTTCGTCATCGATCTCGACCTGGCGCTCGACCTGTCGGCCGCGGCGGCGAGCGACCATCTCGCCGACACCGTCTCCTATGCCGATGTCGCCGCCGTCACCGTCCGCACCTTCAAGGCGCGCAATTTCAAGCTGCTCGAGGCCGCGGCCGGTGCGGTCGCCGATGCGGTTCTGGCGGCCTTCCCGCCGATCGCCGGTGTCACGGTCACCGTCCACAAGCCGCATGCGCCGATCGCCGCCATCTTCGACGATGTCGGCGTGGTGATGACACGCCGGCGTCCTGCCTGATGCCCGAGGCTCTGATCGGCCTCGGCGGCAATGTCGGCGATGTCCGGGTGACGCTCGATCGCGCCGTCGCGGCCTTCTGCGACGGCGCGGCGGTGCGGCTCGTCGCCCGTTCCGCCGACTACGAGACGCCGCCCTGGGGCGTCACCGATCAGCCGGCCTTCGTCAACCTCTGCCTGAAGGTCGCGACCGATCTCGCGCCGCGCGATCTTCTGAAGCGGGCGCTGGCGGTGGAGGCATCCCTCGGCCGCGACCGCGCGTCCGGGCAGCGCTGGGGCCCGCGTCCGGTCGATATCGACATCCTCGCCTATGATGAAATGGTCCTCGACGAGCCGGACCTGCACCTGCCGCATCCGCGCATGGCGGACCGCGCCTTCGTCCTGGTGCCGCTGGCCGAAATCGCGCCGGACTGGATCGTCGGCGGCATCAGCGTCGCCGATCGCGCCGCGCGCATGGATGCAGCCGGCGTCACCCGCCTCCTGGATCGTTCCTAGGCGAAGCTGACGCGCGCGCGCCCCTGCGGGCTGACGCGGATATGCGCGGCGGGCAGCATCTGCGGCATGACCTCGACGAAGGAGATGTCGGTCGCGTCGAGCGCCTTGTCGAGCGCCTTCACCATGGCGGATCCGCGGCGGGCGATGACGAGGTCGCTCATGTCGGTGCTGGTCAGCGCGACGGGCACGAAGTCCGCACGCTTCATGAAATTGCCGACCGCTTCGAGCACGCCGAGATTCTGGTTCATGCCCTTCTGGCTGTGGCAGCAGTCGTTCAGCATCATGATGCCGCCCTCGGCCAGCAGGTGCTGGTAGTAGAGGAGGTCGCGCAGCACATATTCATACTGGTGGTTGGCGTCGACGTAGATGAAGTCGAAGGCGCCGTCGCCATGCCGGTCGCGGATGCGGGCGAAGGCCGACACCGTGTCGTCACGGATGATCTCCACGTCCTGCCGCCCCTCGAAGCGCTGGCGGGCGACTTCGTAGGTGCGATCGAAGGTCGCCTGATCCGAGAGGCTTCCGCCGAAATAGCGCTCGAAGGCGGTCAGCGGCAGCGTCCAGGGCGGCAGCTTGTCGAAAGGCGAGTAGGTCTTCAGCGCATCGGCGCTCCAGGCGTCGACCAGCACGGCATGGCGCACCTTCAGCACCTCCATCAGCCGCGTGGCATTGTCGCCCTTGTGGACGCCGAGCTCGATCATGGCCGGCTGGCGGCCCGAGGCCGAGAAGGCGCTCGCGACGACGTCGTAGAGGCGCGTGCGGGGGCAGTCGACGACCTTCATCATGCGCTCCCGTGCGCGGCGGCCGCCGGCGCCATGGCCGGCCGGATCCAGGGCGCCTCGCCGCTGTCCCAGAGGCCTTCGAGCAGCTTCAAGGCGCGAAGCGTGTCGGCGGCGAGCCAGAAGCCTTCGTGCCGGTAGGCGCCGAGCCGGCGCTCGTTGGCCAGGGTCTCGAACAGGCCGTTGAGCGTCGCGCCGCGGGCGGCGAGGGCCGGATGATCGAAGACGGCGGGATCGAAGACGGCAAAGCCGCCATTGATCCATCCCTCGCCGATCTGCGGCTTTTCGACGAAGCCTGCGACCTTGTCGCCATCGAAGCGGATGCCGCCGAAGCGGGAGGGTGGCCGGACGGCCGTGACGGTGACCAGATGGCCGCGGCGGCGATGCTGCTCGACGACGGCCTGGACGTCCACGTCCGAGACGCTGTCGCCATAGGTGACGATGAACGGCTCGCGACCGAGGAGGTCGCGCAGGCGCATCACCCGCTCCCCGGTCTCGGTATGCAGGCCGGTATCGACGATCCTCACCCGCCAGTGGTCGTCCGAGCCGCCGGTCCGGGCGATCTCCCGGCGTCCGGCATCGATGGCGATGTCGCCGGCCGTGTCCACCTCATCGAGGAAGAAGCGCTTGATCTTCTCGCTCTGCTGGCCCGCCGCGACGACGAAATCGTCGAAGCCCTGCAGGCAGAAGGACCGCATGATGTGCCAGAGAATGGGACGGCCGCCGATATCGAGCATCGGCTTCGGCGCGAGGTCCCCGTCGGCCGACATGCGTGTGCCGCCGCCGCCGGCCAGGATCACGACCTTCATGCAAACCCCGCTCGAGCCTGTTGGTTCGCCTTCAGTTCTGCGGCGATCATGGTTAATTCCGGGTAAACCCCGCGCATCGGAACGGTCGCCGGGTGAGCGCAGGATCGCCTGGTCGGGGCTTTCCATCGTCGCTCCGCCCAAAGGACGCCTTCCAGCGGACGCGCCTTCGTGGCATCGAAGCTCCATGACGACAGCAACGATCCCGCCCGCCGCCCCGCTCGTGCTCGCCGCCGAGTTTCCGCCCGCCACGGAGGCACAATGGCGCGCGGCGGTCGAAGCGGTGCTCAAGGGCAAGCCCTTCGACAAGGTCCTGGTCGGCCGCACCGCCGACGGGATCCCCATCCAGCCGCTCTATCCGCGCAAGGCCGGCGCGGCGCCGCTCGCCGGCCGGGAGCCGGGCATCCCCTGGACGATCGCCCAGCGTGCCGACCATCCCGATCCCGCGGTCGCCAATGTGCAGGCGCTGGAAGACCTCGCGGGGGGCGCCTCCGGCCTCGTCGTGGTGACGCGCGGCGCCATCGGCGACCGGCGCGGCGATGCCATGTTGATCGACGGCCTCGCCGATCTGGATGCACTGCTCGCCGGCGTCATGCTCGACCTGATTCCCGTCCGTATCGACGCGGGAACCTCGGCCGGCCATGTCGCGGCGATGATCGCTGCGAAGGTGGAGCGCGACGGGCGCGACCCGAAGAGCCTCTCCATCGCCTTCGGCATCGACCCGATCGGTGCCTTCGCCCGCCGCGGCACGCTGGAGAGCTGGGAAGGCGCCGCCGCCAAGGCGAGCGATGCCGTGCTCGGCCTGCGCGCCCGCTGCTTTGCCGGCACGCAGCTGGTGGCCGACGGCCGCGTCATCCACGATGCCGGGGGGGCGGAGGCCCAGGAACTCGCCTATGCCCTCGGCACCGCCGTCCAGTACTGGCGCATGCTGGAGGCGGCCGGCCTGCCGCTCGCCGAAGCCCTGCAGGCCATCTCCGTCGTTCTGTCAGCCGATGCCGACCAGTTCCTCTCCACCGCCAAGATGCGCGCCATGCGCAAGCTCTGGGCGCGGCTGGAGACGGCCTCCGGGCTGGCCCCCTCCCATCTCGACCTCCATGCCGAAACGGCCTGGCGCATGGTGACCAGGGTCGATCCGGCGGTGAACTGGCTGCGCACGACGACGGCGGTCTTCGCCGCGGGCATCGGCGGTGCCGATCATGTCATGGTCGAACCCTGGACGGCCGCCATCGGCCTGCCGGACGGCTTCGCCCGCCGCATCGCCCGCAACACCCAGCTGATCCTCATCGAGGAGTCCAATCTGCATCGCGTCGCCGATGCCGCGGCCGGCGCCGGCGGGATCGAGGCGCTGACCGACGAACTGTGCCAGCGCGCCTGGACCCTGTTCCAGGACTGGGAGATGGCCGGCGGCATCGTCGCGGCGCTCTCGGCGGGCAGCATCCAGGCGGCGGTCGGAGAAGTTCGGACCGCGCGGGCCGCCGCTATCGCCAGGCGCCGCGAACCGCTCACCGGTGCGTCCGAATTCCCGAACGTGCACGAGGCCGTGCCGGAGGTCCTGAGCCCGCCGGCGCGCGAGACGCAGCGCGGTGCCGCCCCCATCGACCTTCCCGAGGCCGGCCACGGCGAGCGCTTCGCGGCGCAAGTCAATGCCTTCGCCGGTGGGGCCATCCGCGCGGCGCTGTCGCGGGCGAAGAGCGACACGGTCTTCGTCGACAGGATGGCGCCGATCCGCCTCGCAGCGCCCTTCGAGGTCCTGCGCGCCCACCTCGATGCCATCGCCGCGGAGAGCGGCACGCGGCCGAAGGTCTTCCTCGCGGTCATCGGGCCCGTCGCCGCCTTCACGGCACGCGCCGCCTTCGCCCGCAACCTCTTCGAGGCCGGCGGCTTCGACGCGCCGATCCCCGAGCCTTTCGCCGATGGAGCGGCCCTGGCCGAGGCTTTCACCGCGAGCGGCGCGACGATCGCCTGTCTCTGCTCGTCGGACGAACTCAATGCGAGCCAGGCGGCCCATGTCGCCGAGGCGCTGAAGGCGGCCGGCGCGAAGCAGCTCTGGCTGGCTGGCCGTCCAGGCGACATCGAGGACACGCTCAAGGCGGCGGGCGTCGACGGGTTCGTCTTCGCCGGAGGCGACGTGCTAGACTTCCTGAACCGCGCCCACGCGGCGCTGGATGCGTGAGGAGACGGCCATGACCCGCATCCCCGACTTCACCACCATCGGCTTTGCCGAGGCCGCGCCCGTCGCGAGCGGCGGCGCCATCTGGCTGACGCCGGAGGAGATCGCGGTGCGCCCGGTCCATAGCGAGGCCGACCTCGCCGGCATCGACTTCCTTGACACCTGGCCGGGCATCAAGCCGTTCCTGCGCGGCCCCTATCCCACCATGTACGTCAACCAGCCCTGGACCATCCGGCAATATGCCGGCTTCTCCACGGCCGAGGATTCCAACGCCTTCTACCGGCGCAATCTCGCGGCGGGCCAGAAGGGCCTGTCGGTCGCCTTCGACCTCGCCACCCATCGCGGCTATGACTCGGATCATCCCCGCGTCTCCGGCGATGTCGGCATGGCGGGCGTCGCCATCGACAGCATCTACGACATGCGCACGCTGTTCTCCGGCATCCCGCTCGACCAGATGAGCGTGTCGATGACGATGAACGGCGCGGTGCTGCCGATCCTGGCGCTCTACATCGCCGCTGCGGAAGAGCAGGGCGTGCCGCCATCGAAGCTTTCCGGGACCATCCAGAACGACATCCTCAAGGAGTTCATGGTCCGCAACACCTATATCTATCCGCCCAGGCCCTCGATGCGGATCATCTCCGACATCTTCGCCCACACGGCGAAGGAGATGCCGAAATACAATTCCATTTCGATCTCCGGCTATCACATGCAGGAGGCCGGGGCGACGCAGGACCTGGAACTCGCCTATACGCTGGCCGACGGCGTCGAGTATATCCGCGCCGGCATCGCCGCCGGCATGACGGTGGACCAGTTCGCGCCGCGGCTGTCGTTCTTCTGGGCCATCGGCATGAACTTCTTCATGGAGGTGGCGAAGCTGCGCGCCGCGCGCCTCCTCTGGGCCAAGCTCGTCAGGCAGTTCGACCCGAAGAGCGACAAGTCGCTGGCCCTGCGCACCCACAGCCAGACCTCCGGCTGGTCGCTGACCGCGCAGGACGTGTTCAACAATGTCGTGCGCACCCAGATCGAGGCCATGGCGGCGACGCAGGGCCACACCCAGTCGCTGCACACCAACGCCCTCGACGAGGCTCTGGCCCTGCCCACCGACTTTTCCGCCCGCATCGCCCGCAACACCCAGCTCTTCCTGCAGCAGGAGAGCGGCACGACGCGCATCATCGATCCCTGGGGCGGCTCGCTCTATGTCGAGCGCCTGACCGCCGATCTCGCCGCCAAGGCGTGGGAGCATATCCAGGAGGTCGAGGCCCTCGGCGGCATGGCCAAGGCCATCGACGCCGGCATCCCCAAGCTCCGGATCGAGGAGGCCGCCGCCAAGACCCAGGCGCGCATCGATTCCGGCGTGCAGTCGGTGATCGGCGTCAACAAGTTCCGCCCCGACGGCGAGAAGCCCATCGACGTGCTCAAGGTCGACAATTCCGCCGTGCGCGCCAGCCAGATCGACAAGCTGAAGCGCCTGCGCGCCGAGCGCAATGCGGCCGTGGTGCAGGCCGCCCTCGATGCCCTGACGGCTGCCGCCGCAGGCAACGGCAATCTCCTGGCGCTCGCCATCGCCGCCGCCCGCGCCAAGGCCACCGTCGGCGAGATGTCGGATGCGATGGAGAAGGTGTTCGGTCGCCACAAGGCCGAGATCAAAGCCATTTCCGGTGTCTACAAGCGCGAGGTCGGCGCGATGAACGAGAACATCTCAAAGGTCCAGGCGCTGGTCGAGGCCTTCGCCGAGAACGAGGGCCGGCGGCCGCGCATCCTCGTCGCCAAGGTCGGCCAGGACGGCCACGACCGCGGCCAGAAGGTCATCGCCTCCGCCTTCGCCGATCTCGGCTTCGACGTCGACATCGGGCCGCTCTTCGCCACCCCGGCGGAAGCCGCCAAGCAGGCGATCGAGAACGACGTCCACTGCGTCGGCGTCTCCTCGCTCGCCGCCGGCCACCTGACGCTGGTGCCGGAGCTGCGGGCGGAACTCGAGAAGCAGGGCCGCGACGACATCATGATCGTGGTGGGCGGCGTCATCCCGCCACAGGATTTCGACGCGCTCTACGCCGCCGGCGCCGCCTCCATCTTCCCGCCGGGCACGCCCATTGCCGATGCGGCCATCGACCTGATGGACAAGCTCAACGCCAGGCTCGGCTACGTGCAGGCGGCGGAGTAGGGGGTCAGTCTCCGTAACCGAGAACGAAAGCGAGGGCGGTCCCGACCCGCCCCGTGTCGGCATCGTCCAACTTGCCGATGACGGTCACGATCTTCTCTCGCCTGATGGTGACCGGCTTGTCGGCCATCACCTGGGACAGTAAGCGCAGTCCATTCGCTGGCGATGGCTGAATGTTGACACGGAAGTCCCCCGCATCGGCCAGATCCGAGGTCATCTGGCACACCACGACCGATGGATGTGCCAGAGGCATCGCGTCCGTTTGAACGACTACAGCAGGCCTCGGCTTGCCATAATCGCCGCTAGCCGCAACCAGCACGACGTCTCCGCGACTCAGGCGAAGTGCCTCGCTCACTTGGGCTCGTCAAACTCCGAGACCGACTCGATCCAGCGCATTGCATCCTCTTCCGCCACAGGGTCGAGGCGGGCCACCTGCTCGGAGATGCGGCGCCGCGTCACTTCAAGGCGCGCGTCTGGCAGGACGAGCCGCACTTCACGCAGCCCAGCAGCCTTGCGTCGCTCGCGGAGAGCCTTCATCCGTTCCGCCGTTCCGGCCATTGCATGCTCCTCGGCTCGTACCGAAAGTGTAACGCGTTACGTCTCGCGCTTCAATGGTGGCGCGAGCTCCTGTCCGCCATCACGCTCCGCAACCCTCCTGTGCGCACCATCGCACCACCGTTCGAAACGGTTGAAACGCCCTCCATTCCGGTGCAGCCTGACATACCAGATACGAGCCGGATCAACCGGCCGATCGATCAAGGGAGGATCACCATGACTGAACTCAGCCGTCGTCACCTCATGGCCGGCGCAGCCGGCCTCGGCCTCGCCTCGCAGCTTGCCTCACCGGCCATCGCCCAGACCTTTCCGGTCCGTCCCATCACGCTTGTCGTGCCCTGGGGCGCCGGCGGCGGTACGGACGCCACCGCCCGCATCGTCGGCTCCATCATGGAGCGCGAGTTCGGCCAGCCGGTGAACGTCGTGAACCGCACCGGCGGCTCCGGCGTCGTCGGCCATTCGGCCATCGCGACCGGTGCGGCCGACGGCTACACGATCGGCATGATCACGGTGGAAATCACCATGATGCACTGGCAGGGCCTCACCCAGCTGAAGCACGACAGCTACACCCCGCTGGCGCTAATGAACGAGGACCCGCCGGGCGTGCAGGTGTCCGCCTCCAGCCCCTATACCGACCTCAAGTCCCTTGCCGACGCGATCCGGGCCAATCCCGGCAGGCTCAAGGCCTCCGGCACCGGCCAGGGCGGCATCTGGCACCTTGCCCTCGTCGGTTGGCTCGGCGCCATGGGCCTGCCGCCGAGCGCCGTGCCGTGGGTGCCCTCGAACGGCGCCGCTCCGGCCATGCAGGATCTCGCCGCCGGCGGCATCGACATCGTCACCTGTTCGGTGCCCGAGGCCAAGGCCATGCTCGACGCTGGCCGCGCCAGGTCCCTTGCCATCATGGCATCGGCGCGGAACCCGCAGTTCCCCAACGTTCCGACGCTGAAGGAAGCGATCGGCGTCGACTATTCCGTCGGCGCCTGGCGCGGCATCGCAGCGCCGAAGAACCTGCCGGCCCCGATCGCCGAGCGCTTCACCACCGTGCTCAAGAAGATCAACGAGTCCAAGGAATTCACTGATTTCATGGCGGCTCGCGGCTTCGGTGTGAAGTGGGCGGACGGTGCCGGCTTCGCCAAATTCATGGCCGAGGGCGACGCCGCCATGGGTGTCGCCATGAAGGCCGCGGGTCTCGCCCGGCAGGCCTGACACCGCCCATCCGCAGGACCCGCGGCCTGCCGCGGGTCCTCGCCCTCCAGGTGACCCCATGCAGATATCCAACCGCCTCACCGGCATCGGCCTGGCCGTGCTGGGAGCCGCCGCCGCCTATGGCGGCTCGCTCCTGCCTCCCGTGCCCGGCCAGCAGGTCGGCCCCAACGTTTTCCCCATGGTCATCGGCATTGGCCTGGTGCTCTGCGGCATCGCGATCGCCATCGGGGTCGGGTCGTCCTTCGAGGAGCCGGAACAGGTTGTCGCGGCCGAGGACGGCAGCCACGTGCCCGCTGGTCAGGAGGCGCCCGTTCCGCATGCCGCCCTGAAGACCGTCGTGCCGCCGCTGCTGTTGCTTTTCTATGCCTTTACCGTCGATCATCTCGGCTTCATCCCGACCGCCGCCGTCATGGTCGCCGCCACCTGCTTCGCGCTCGGCGGCACATGGCGCTCGGCCTTGATCCTCGCCCTCTGCGCGCCGCCTGCGGTCCATCTCGTCTTTGCCAAGCTGCTGCGCGTGCCCTTGCCGCCCGGCCTTCTCCCCATGCCCTGGTAGGCCGCCATGAGCACCTTTATCGAAGCCTGGCAGATGGTTCTGGCACCCGATGTGCTCATCGCCATCCTGCTCTCTGCCATCTACGGCCTCGTCGTCGGCTCGCTCCCCGGCCTGTCGGCCACCATGGCGACGGCGCTGCTCGTGCCGGTCACCTTTTATCTGTCGCCCATCGCCGCCATCGCGACCATCATCACCGCTTCGGCGATGGCGATCTTTTCCGGCGACATTCCCGGCTGCCTGCTGCGCATCCCCGGCACGCCCGCTTCCGCGGCCTATACGGACGAAGCCTATGCCATGACGCGCAAGGGCCAGCCGGAACTGGCCCTCGGCATCTGCCTGTGGTTCTCGGCGCTGGGCGGTGTCTTCGGCACGTTGTCGCTCATCATCATGGCGCCGCTGCTCGCCGAGTTCGCGCTGTCCTTCTCGACCTTCGAATATTTCTGGCTCGCCTTCCTCGGCCTGATGTGCGCCACCGTCGTCGCGCGTTCCTCGCCGGTGAAGGCCATCGCCGCCATGTTGCTCGGCCTGCTCATTGCCTGCGTCGGCATCGAGAACCCGGCAGGCACCCCGCGCTTCACCTTCGGCTCCACCGACCTCCTAGGCGGCATCGAGGTCATCCCCGCCCTCGTCGGCTGCTTCGCCGTGGCCGAGGTCATGCGCGCCATGTCGGTGCCCGAGCCGCCGCAACTGGAGCGCCGCAAGTTCGGCTCGATCCTCGCGGGCCAGTGGAAGCTGACCAAGGAATATCCCAAGCAGCAGGCGCGCGGGAACATCGTCGGCATCATCATCGGCGTGCTGCCGGGCGCCGGGGCCGACATGGCGGCCTGGGTCTCCTACGCCATGGCCAAGCGCTTCTCGAAGACGCCGGAGAAGTTCGGCACCGGCCATCCCGAGGGGCTGATCGAGGCGGGTGCCTCCAACAACGCCTCGCTCGCCTCGGGCTGGGTGCCCTCGCTGCTCTTCGGCATTCCCGGCGACACCATCACCGCCATCGCCATCGGCGTTCTCTACATGAAGGGCCTCAATCCAGGCCCGACGCTCTTCACCGAGAAGGCGTCGAGCATGTACGCGCTCTACATCATCTTCATGCTTGGCAACATCATTATGATCCCGCTCGGGATTATCATGATCCGACTCGCCACCTTCATCCTGCGGGCCAAGCGCTACATGATCATGCCGGTCATCGTACTGCTCTGCGCGGTGGGCTCCTTCGCCACCGGCAACAACCTCTTCCTCGTCATCACCGTCGCCGCCTTCGGGGTCGTCGGCTATCTGATGGAGAAAAACGGCTTCCCGGTCGCGGCCCTGGTGCTCGGCATCGTGATGGGCTCGATGGTCGAGCAGCATTTCATCACCTCGCTCATCAAGTCCGACGGTTCGCTGCTGCCCTTCTTCGCCCGGCCGGTCTCAGCGGTCCTCGCCGCCATCACCATCGGCCTCATGGTCTGGCCGCTCGCCGTCTGGCTCTACAAGAAGCGCCCGCAGGGGCGGGCGGCCGCCATCTGATCCGGTCCCGCCGGGCAGGCGCGGTCTTGCCCGGCGGAACGTTTTCCGCCATGGCTGCGCGGCCACCGGGGTCCTCCCATGCTGCCCACGCTCAACGTCGTCCTTGACCTCCTCATCGCCACGGCTGCCTGCCTGTCGGCCTGGTTCTGGTGGATCGCCAGCCGCCAGCGCGTCCGCCGCATCAGCCGCAACGAGGAGATCGACGCGGCCGACATGAACCGCATCGTCACGACGCTGAACCGGACGCAGATCCTGAATTCCCGCGCGGCGCTGTTCACCGCGCTCGCCGCCCTGATCGCCGCTGTCCGGATCGTCATCGGCGTCTTGTTCTGAACCGCTGCCCGCGCCACCGGCCGCCTGCGCCAGCTTGTCGCGCGCCCTTGTCCCGGCACGGCGAACCCCCATTTCCGGCCAGTCCCGTGGTCCGGGCCCCTCTGGCGAGCGCCCGGCCGGCGCTCTCGCGATGTCGGACCGTTCATCGACATCGTTCGCCGGCCCGAAGGATTTCCCGATGCGTGGCCAAGCCGCGATCAACCCGCATGGCTTTGCAGCCGACCACCCGGGCGTGGCCCTCGACGCCGCCTCCGTGGGGGCCGGACGGTCTGCCCCCCGTCCCGCTGGGATCACTGCGAATGCCGCATGGACCGCCATGGCGACCAGGCCGACGCGGCAGCGACCCGGCGTGACCGGACAGCCGCCCGCCGCACGCCCGACGGGCGCCGCGGAGACCGGGCCGCGCGTCGACTGGTGCCTGGACGCCGATACCCGCGACCACGTCATCGCACGGCGCAATGTCCTGACCGGGCTCTGGGCCGGCCGTCTCCTCGGCCTGACCGGTGCGGATCTCGCAGCCTACGCCGCCGGCATGCACCGGGCTGACTTCGAGGTGCCGGGCGACGCCGACATCGTCGCGGCGCTGCTGCGCGACTTCGACGGCGCGGGGATGGTGATGACCGAAAGAATGGTGCGGCAGACCCTCGCCGCCTTCCATCGCCAGGCGCTCGTCCAGACCCATTGCACCGACTGATCCGCGCTTCCACGCCGTCCGACGCGCCCCCCGGAGCCCATTGCCATGACCAGTTTCCTGATGTCTCTCGTCTCGTTCTTCCTCCTCCAGCCCATCGAGCAGGCGATCACCGCCCAGCTGGCCAGGGCCCAGGCGCCGCCGGCCATCGTCCAGCAGGTCGTCACCTGCACGCGTGAGGCAGCGCCCGCCGCCGTCGACCGCGTCACCTCGGATCCGATCTGGGCGGTGTCGACCGCCTTCGGCCTGTGGATCGGCAATGAAAGTGCCGAGTCCGTCCTGATCAAGGTTGCGCCCACCTGCGATACCGCGTTGCAGGCCGCACAGCCCTTCCTGAGAGGGACGCGGGCCTGATGCGGCCCGGAGCGGCGCCTGGCTTCAATCGACGGGCGCCGGCGCTCCGCTGCCAGCGGCCGGCAGCGTTTCGACGGTCACCGCCCGCGCCGCCTCGGGCTGATCGGCCATCGGCCTCTGCTCCTGTGGCGCCCTGAGCTCGGCGGGCAGGGGCGGGGCCTCCGCGACCTGCGGCAGCGAATCCTCGATCACCGGCTGCTGGCTGATCTTGCCGCCGATCAGCCGGACGATCTCCGGCGCCTCGGCGAAGGTGCCGTGGCGGACGAGGTCGGTCCAGCCCGTCGCGCTCATGGTGAAGACCCGGACGCCGAGCCCCGAGATGACGCGGCGATGCTCGGCATTGCGGACGTCCAGCGCGCCGACGCGCTGACGATCCCAGGCGACCGTCGACGACACCGCCAGCGCCCGGTCGTCCGATTGCACGAAGAGCGAGATGCGCGAGGGGCGGGAGATGCGGGCCATCTGCTGGCGGAAGACCTCCACGTCGAGGTCGGGCGCCGCCAGGATCACCTCGCCGAGCCTTCCGCCGAGGTCGCCATTCCCGGCGATGGCGGCCTGTCGCAGCGCCTCCATGGTCAGGAAGGCGCCCATGGAATGGGCGAGAATGTGAATGCGGGCGACGCCGGGCGTGCGTCCGAGATCGGTCAGCAGCCGGTCGAGCGCATCGCGCGACGCGGTGGCGACCTCCCGGTCGCCGCCATAGGCGAGGACACGGCGATAGCTCGGCCAGGTGAACAGCACCTGCGTGCCGCGAAAGCCGCCGTCGGCCGCGACCTGCACGACCCGGAAGGCCGCCTCGTCATAGTCGGTGTTGAAGCCGTGGACATAGACCAGCACGTCGCGCTGGTCCGGGGGCTTACCGTTCACCGCCTCGGCCACCTGCCGTCGGAAGACCTCCTGGCCCAAAGCCTGGCGTTCCGTGAGCATGGCGTGGCGGCGCGGGCTTTCCGGCGTGATCTGGGGTCGCGGAATGGTGCCGGTGGCCCGCCCCGGTGGCATGCTCACCACCTGGCGGTAGAACCGCGCGCGCTCGGCCGAAGGCGCGCCGAGGCTGTCGCCGGTGAAGGCGGGGCGCGTCGAGGTGACGAAGACGGATGTGGTGGTCGGCGGTGCCGCAGGGGCCGTCAGCGCACCGAGGGAGCCGGTGACGCCGGTCAGCCCGGTGCCGAAGCAGCCGCCGAGGGCGAGCGCCGCGAGAGCGACCGCCGTGAGGCGAAAGGCGGGGAAAGGGGCGGCGACGGGGGTGGTCGACGGCTCTGGCATGCGGATCGAGGCTCGGGGATGGGGCGGCAGGCAGCGCCTGGAAAGGACGAAGCGGGCGACGGAGGCGGGGCAGGGCCCCGGAAGATCCCTGCCGCGTAACCAGCGCAGATGGCCGCAATGGGGCGGGAGGAAGGCGTCGGCCGCCGCCGAATCGCTCGCCTCCCGGGCGTGGCTTTGATACCACGCCGGCATGCGTGCCCTTCCAGATCCCGCCGAGCTTGCCGCGGCCCTCCGTGCCGGCGACCGCGCCGTGCTCGCCCGCGCCATCACGCTGGTCGAATCGACCAAGCCCGAGCATCAGGCTGTGGCGCGGCAACTGGTGCAGCTGCTGCTGCCGGAGACGGGCCAGGCGATCCGCATCGGCATCACCGGCGTGCCCGGGGCCGGCAAGTCGACGACGATCGACACGTTCGGCGCCAACCTGACCGCGGCGGGCCACCGTGTCGCGGTGCTGGCGGTGGATCCCTCGTCCTCGCGCACCGGTGGGTCGATCCTCGGCGACAAGACGCGCATGGCCCGCCTCGTCAACGACGAGAACGCCTATGTCAGGCCCTCGCCCTCGTCCGGCACGCTCGGCGGCGTCGCCGCCAAGACGCGCGAGACCATGCTGCTCTGCGAGGCCGCCGGCTTCGACGTGATCCTGGTGGAGACGGTCGGTGTCGGCCAGTCCGAGACGGCTGTCGCCGACATGACCGATCTCTTCCTCGTGCTGATGCTGCCCGGCGCCGGCGACGAATTGCAGGGCATCAAGAAGGGCATCCTCGAACTCGCCGACATCATCGCCGTCAACAAGGCTGATGGCGACGGAGCGCTGCGCGCCAAGGCGGCGGCGGCGGAATACCGGGCGGCCCTGCACATCATGGCGCCGAAGTCGCGCGTCTGGTCGCCGCCCGTCCTGCTGATCTCCGGCCTCGCCAATCAGGGGCTCGACGCGCTCTGGGAGCAGATCGGCGCCTTCCGCGCGAAGACCGAGGCTTCCGGCGATTTCGCCGCCAAGCGCCGCGCCCAGGGCGTCAAGTGGATGTGGACCATGCTGCACGAGCGCGTCGCCGCGCGGCTGAAGCGCGATCCCGTTCTGAAGGCGCGGCTGCCGGCGCTGGAGGCCGAGGTTGCGGCAGGGCGGCTCGCCCCCATGGTGGCGGTGGAGGAGATTGCCGGGGTGTTGGGGATCTGAGCCACCGCCTCGCCCTGGCTGTCCGAACAGCGCAGGGCGCATCTTCGCCTCTCCCCGCCGGGGAGAGGTCGGCCGCAGGCCGGGTGAGGGGGAGGACCGCGCATGACTCGCCCCCATCGGCGGCACTTCCCTTGGCCGCGATCCTTGCGCACCATCGACCCGTCACCAGCAGGGGAACAGCGACAGTGGCCAAGGCACCGATCTGGCAGTGGGGAGCGGTCGAGACCGCCAGGGCGATCAAATCCCGCAAAGTGTCGTCGGAGGAGGTCGTCAAGGCGTCCATCGCCCGCATGAACGCGGTCAACCCGGCCCTCAACGCCGTCGTCGTCGACCTGTCGAAGGACGCGCTCAAGACCGCCAGGGCCGCCGACAAGGCGCTGGCCAGGGGCGATGCGGTTGGCCCGCTTCACGGCGTGCCGATCACCATCAAGATCAATCTCGACGTCAAGGGCCAGGCCAATTCCAACGGCGTCGTCGCCTTCAAGGACAATATCGCCCCCGACGATTCCGCCGTCACCGCCAATCTGCGCAAGGCCGGCGCCGTCATCGTCGGCCTCAGCAACACGCCCGAATTCTCCATGCGCGGCTTCACCGACAACCCGCTGCACGGCCTCACCCGCAATCCCTGGGATCCGGCGATCACCTGCGGCGGATCCTCGGGCGGGGCGGGCGCGGCGGTCGCCGCCGGCATCGGCGCCATCGCCCACGGCAACGATATCGGCGGTTCGCTGCGCTGGCCGGCCTTCTGCAACGGCGTCGCCACCATCAAGCCGACGCAGGGGCGCATCCCCGCCTTCAACCCGACCCAGATGAACGGCGACGAGCGACCGCTCATGGCCCAGTTCATGTCGTCCCAGGGGCCGATCGCCCGTTCGGTCGCCGATGTGCGCCTCGGCCTCGCCGTGATGGCCCAGCGTGACCCCCGCGACCCCTGGTGGGTGCCGGCGCCGCTCGAGGGACCGAAACTCAAGGGGCCGATCAAGGTGGCCTTCGCCAAGATCCCGCGCGACATGAAGACCGACACGCAGGTGATCTCGCTCGTCCGCAGGGCCGCCGACCACCTCGCCGATTCCGGCTATGACGTGAACGAGGTCGAACTCCCCGACCTCGACGGTACCTGGAAACTCTGGTCCGACCTGATCTTCACCGAGCTGACGGTGCTGCAGGAGGCGACCATGCGCCAGCATGGCAGCCCCGATTTCATCGCCGCCATCGAGGCCATGAAGGGGTCGAGCACGATCCTCGACCGCGAGGGCTACATGAAGGCCATCGCCCGCCGCTCGCGCGTTTTGCGCAACTGGATGCTTTTCCTCGAAGACTATCCGGTCATCCTGTCGCCGCTGTCGGTGCAACAGACGCCGTCCTACAACGCCGATCTGGAAAGCGCCGAGCGCGGCCGGTCGCTGTTCTGGAACGACCTGCGCTTCATGTCGGCGATCAACGTGCTCGGCCTGCCGGCCGCCGTCGTGCCAGTCGGTCTCATCGACGGCAAGCCGGTCGGCGCGCAGATCATCACCTCGCGCTACCGCGAGGACGTCTGCCTCGACGCTGCGGCGGCGATCGAGAAGAAGGCCGGAACCTTCGTGGCGCAGCTCTGGGCGCGCGGCTGAGTC
>NZ_JAUYFA010000010.1 GCF_030691135.1 Phreatobacter sp. | reverse complement strand
GGCGGGGCTGGGGCCGCTCCACCTGCGGCAAGGGCGGCGGTGCGACCGGCGGAGGTGGCTGAACGGCGGGAGCGGGCGGTGGCTCGACGGCCGGCGGCGCGACGGCGGCCTGCACCTCGGTGGGCTGCGGAGTTTCGGCCTTTTGCGACGTCTCGGCCGCGGCTACGGGCTGCGGCGGCTCCGCCGCGGTGACGGGAGCGGGCGGCGGGGCTTCAGCCACGACGGGCTCAACCGGCCTGTCGAAGACGGGGAGCGTGTCCGGCATGGGCGGCGGCGGCAGATGGTCCAGAATGCGCTCTGCCGTGGTCCGCGGATCCGGCTGGGCGACCGGCGGAACCTCGGAGGCTGTCTCGACGGGGTCGCTGGCTGAGGACTCCGGCGGCGTGTCCGACGGCGGCGCCTCAATCTTCTGCGAAGACAGGCTGTCGGTCGACGGCGCCTCGGTCTCCTGCCGGCCGCTCGCCGCATCCTGCTGCGCGGCGGCGCCCGTATCCGCGGCGACGACGAGTTCGACAGGGATGCCCTCCTCACCCGCCGAGATCGGCGGCGGGGCGGCAAGGCTGAGCCAGACGATGGCGGCGGCGGCGCCCGCATGGAGAAGCATGGAGGCGACGACGGCGAGGGAGGCGCTCCTCGCCGCGCCATCATGACGGGCGGGAACAGCCGCACCGTCGACCTTGGGCACGGGCGCGGACCCGCCGTCCCGCGTCGTGGTCGAAGGCGCGATCATGACTGCGGGTGCCGCCGCGGCCTCGCCACCGGTCTTCACGACGACCACGGGCGGCGCGACGGCCGCCAATGGCTCCTCGTGCTGCGGCTTCGTCGCCAGCGTCAGAACGGCGCCCGGGAGCGGGCTCCCGGCCCCCTCCCCGCGCGTTCCCGCGAGCCCGGGCTCGGACCAAGCGCGACCGAAAGGACGCGCCGGGTGGCTGCGGCCCGGATCCGTCCTGCGCGCTGTCGAGCGGCCGGCCATCGCGCGCCTCAGAACTTCGCCGACAGGCTGGCCGAAACGGAGCGGCCGGGCGCACGGAAGAGTTCGAGGGTGGCGCTGTTGGACGTCAGGCCGGCGACGTCGATGGCGTTGAAGTAGCGCGCGTTGAAGATGTTGAACACGCCGGCCCGCAGGGTGAGGTTCTTGTTGATCTCGTAGGAGCCCAGCAGATCGAAGGCGGCATAGGCGGCGGGCTGGTAGATGTTGGCCGCACTGACCCGCGTCTTGGCGAGCGCCGCCTTCATGCGGGCCTCCACCTGCCAGTTGTGCGGGCTGGTGTAGCGGATGCCGGCAACGCCCGTGAGCGGGTCGACGCTGTCGAGCGGCGCCCCGGTGGTCTGGTCGGTACCGTTGGCATAGGCGACCGCGCCGTGCAGCGCCCATTCGGGGGTCATGCGCCATTCACCGCGGCCCTCGAAGCCCCAGATCCGCACCGAGGAGAGGTTCTGGTACTGGAACCGCAGCAGCGGACAGGTCGGCGGCGCGCAGATCGTCGCTGTATTGATGAAGTCCTTGTAGAGATTATAGAAACCCGACACCTGGAACGACGATCCGTCGGCGAAGCGCCCGCGAAGGCCCGCCTCGAAGCTGTCGACCGTCTCCGGCTTCAGACCGAAATTCGGCAGGATCTCGTAACCCTGCAGCGCGTTCGAAAAGGCGAAGTTGGCGTTGTCGTAGGGCGGTGCGCGGAAGCCGCGGGCATATTGGCCGAAGACGCGGAAGTTCTCGTTCAGATCATAGGTGGCGCCGAGCTTCGGCGACACCGCGAAGGCCGAGACATTGCCGATCCGGAAGCCGGGATTGGAATTGAAGAAGGCCTGATCGGGCTTCGGGCTCAGGTGGTAGTAGTCGAAGCGGACGGCCGGGATGATGCGCAGCGCGCCCCACTGCATGATGTCCTGGATATAGAAGGCCGCCTGGGTGGTGCGGGTGTCGGGGAAATTCTTGTTCGGGAAGATCTCGCCCGGCGGCAGCGGCACGGGAGTGCCGCCTGGCCAGGTCACCTCGAAACGTTCGCGCGGACGCGACGTCATGGTGAAGTCGACAGAGGCGCCATAGATGATGCGGTGGTCCCAGCCGCCCCACTGGCGCTGCGCCGTGAACTGCGCATTGGCTCCGAATATCTGCTGGCGGAAGTCGAAGTCGGAGACGCGCAGGCGGTTGGCCGGGGCCGGTGCGACGACGCCGGAGCGGCGATATTCGTCGAGATGCTCCTGCCGATCGAAGTCGGTGGCATAGGCCGCCAGCTTGATCTCGTCGGCGATGGCCCAGGACAGCTGCTGCGTCCAGTCGAGGCTGAGGCGGAAGCGCTTGCTGGTGTCGTGGGCGATCTGCTGGGTGATGGCCGCCGTGCGGGCCGACACGATGTCGGTGGCGAAACCGCGCCAGAACGCCTCGCCGGTCAGGCGCCAGCGGCCGGAATCCGGCGTCTCGTAGATCAGCTTGGCGAGGATGTTGTTCGACTGGAACGTCTGCGGATTGGCCCGGCGCGTCGCCGAATTGATCAGCGTCTCGGTGCCGTCGCGGCGGGTGTACTGGAACAGGAACTCGAAAGGTCCGCGGCGGGCCGCCCCGGTATAGGTGTGGGCGAAGGAGCGGTTGACGCTGTCGAAGGACAGCTTGGTGCCCGCATACCAGTCGCGGCCGACCTCGCGCAGATAGTCGCCGGGGTCCTTGGTGACGAAGGTGACGACGCCACCGATGGCGTCGGAGCCGTAGAGGGCCGAGGCCGGCCCGCGGATGATCTCGACGGCCTTCAGGCTGTCATAGTCCAGGACGTCGCGGGTGTAGAGGCCGGGGCCGACATTCGAGCCGGGATAATCGGGAACGCGGAGACCGTCGACCTCAAGGCGGACGCGGTTGTCGCCGATGCCGCGGATGAAGAAGGATCCGGCCCCGACGCGGGTCGGCGCATTGCTGACGGCGAGACCGGGCTCGTTGCGGACGATGTCGCGCGGGCCCTGGACCAGGCTCTGGTCGATCTGCCGCTCGTTGATCACCGTCACCGTACCGGGCGAGTTGAACACCGTGGATGGCGTGCGCTCGGCGGAGACGGTGATCTCGTCCTGCGCCGAGGGGGTCCGGCCGTCGGCAGGGCGGCCCTCGCCCTGCGCAAGACCCGGGCTGGTGGCGAGAACCAGAAGGGAAACCGACGCCATGAGCGCCTGACGACCGTGACGAAGGAACATGATCGAGACCGCGAGCCTGAATGGGTTTTTCTATGGGGCTGGCTGGCTGGCTCGACGCAGGGGCGTCCGGCTGGCTGGCATTGGCGCCGGCCGGGTGTCCCGGTCTCGACGCTGTTGACGATTGCTAGTTAAGCTGACTATGAATGTCAACAATAACAGAACGGGAAGCACTTTTTAATGTTTCCAGAGAGTTCTGACCTATTGTTCTCATTCTAAACTAGGTCATTCCATGATCCCCTCCCCCTCAACCTATCCTTCCGACGATCGGGCGGACCTGCTCGCCGCGACGGGCGGAAGCGTCACGACGGTTCCCGTGGTCGAGATCGGCGCCATCCTCGGGTCGGGGCGCGAGGCGGTCATCCTCCACAAGGGGGAGCGCTACCGGCTGCGCGTCACCGCAAACGACAAGCTGATCCTCACCAAATGACCGCGCCCGTCCTCTCTCCTGTCCGGGGCCCGACCCGCCGCACGTTCCTCGCCGCCTCGGCCGGTCTCGTCCTCAGCGGCCGGCCGGCATCGACCGCCGAGCGCCGCATCGTCGCCGCGGGCGGCGTCATCACCGAGATTCTTTACGCGCTCGGCCGGCAGGACCTGCTGGTCGGCGTCGACACGACCAGCCTCCACCCGGCCGAGGCGATGCGCGACAAGGCCAATGTCGGCTATGTCCGGGCGCTCTCCGCCGAGGGCGTGCTGTCGCTGCGCCCGACCGATCTCCTCGCGGTGGACGGCGCCGGTCCGCCCGATACGGTCAAGCTGATCACCGAAGCGGGCGTCAGGGTGGCTCGCATCTCCGAGGACACCACCGAGGCCGGCGTCGCCGCCCGCATCCGCATGATCGGCCGGATTGCCGATGTCGCCGACCGGGCCGAGGCGCTGGCTGCCCGGGTCGAGGCGGGCTTTGCCGCGCTCAAGCAGCAGCGCGACGCCCTCGCCGCGCGCAAGCGGGTGCTGTTCGTGCTCTCGCTGCAGAACGGCCGGGTCATGGTCGGCGGTGCCCGCAGCAGCGCCGATGCGATCATCCGGCTGGCCGGCGCGGTCAATGCCGCCGAGACGGTGGAGGGCTACAAGCCGCTCACCGACGAAGGGCTGATCGCCGCGGCGCCCGATGTGGTGCTGATGATGAAGCACAACGAGCATGCGGCCTCCCCCGAGCAGGTCTTCGGCCAGGCGGCGCTGTCGGCGACCCCGGCCGCCCGCACCCGTTCCCTCGTCGCCATGGACGGGCTTTATCTGCTCGGCTTCGGCCCACGCACGCCGGAGGCGGCGCGCGACCTGATGGCAGCGGTCTATGCGGGTGCGCGACCGTGACAATCGCTGCCGAAGCGCCCTCCATCGCAGGCCTCTTCGCCTCGCGGCGGCGGCGGCTGGCCATCGGTGTCGGCCTTTTCAGCGCCTTGCTGGTGATGCTGGCCGTGGTGTCGCTCGGCAGCGGGGCTGTGAAGATTGCGCCCGGTCAGGTCATGCGGGTGATGACGGGCTGGGTCACGGGCGACGGCGATGTCCTCGCCGGGCGGGATGCCCTGATCATCCTGTCGATCCGGGTACCGCGGCTCGTGCTCGCCTGCCTGATCGGCGCGGCGCTGGCCGTCTCCGGCGCGCTGATGCAGGGCCTGTTCCGCAATCCGCTCGCCGATCCCGGCCTCGTCGGCGTTTCGTCCGGCGCCGCGCTCGCGGCGGGCTTCACCATCGTCCTCGGTGACCGCATCTTCGGCACGGTCGCCGCGCAGATGCCCTTCGTGCTCCTGCCGTTCGGCGCCTTTCTCGGCGGCCTCGCCTCGACCCTCATCCTCTATGCCGTCGCGACCCGCCATGGGCGGACCTCGGTGGCGATCATGCTGCTGGCGGGCGTCGCTCTCGGCGCCTTCGCCGGCGCGCTGACCGGCCTGTTGGCCTTCGTCAGCGACGATCGTCAGTTGCGCGACCTGACGTTCTGGTCGCTCGGCTCGCTGTCGGGGGCGAGTTGGACCAAGGTAGCGACGGTGACGCCGCTGATCCTGCCGGTCCTCCTCGCCGTGCCCTTCCTGGCGCGCGGCCTCAACGCCCTGCTGCTCGGCGAGGCCGAGGCCTACCATCTCGGTATTCCTGTGCAGGCGCTGAAGCGCGCCGCCATCCTGATGGTGGCGGTCGCCGTCGGCGCAAGCGTCGCCGCGGCCGGCGTCATCGGCTTCGTCGGCATCGTCGTGCCGCATCTCATCCGGCTGTTGTTCGGCCCCGATCACAGGGTGCTGTTGCCCCTGTCCGCCCTGCTCGGTGCCATCCTCCTGACCGGGGCCGATCTTCTCGCCCGCACCATGGTGGCTCCGGCGGAACTGCCCATCGGCATCCTGACGGCGGCTATCGGAGCCCCCTTCTTCCTGTGGCTGCTGCTGCGCCGCGACCGGACGCTCGACGCATGACGACACTCCTCGAGGCCGATCGGATCGGCGTCGCCTATGGCCGGCACAAGCCCGTAGACGCGGTATCGCTGTCGGTCGATGCCGGCGAGGTCCTGGTCGTGGTCGGCCCGAACGGCGCCGGCAAGACCACACTGTTGAAGCTTCTGACCGGCGAACTGGCACCTTCGACCGGCACCATCCGCCTGGACGGCGAACTCCTGTCGGCGATCCCGGCCTGGAAGCTCGCATCGCAGCGCGCAGTGATGGCACAGGCGAGCCGCCTCGCCTTCCCCTTCACCGTGGCCGAAGTGGTGCGGATCGGCATCGACAGCGTCGGGCGCGCCCTCGCCCGGACGATGCGCGAGCGCATCATCGCTGGCGCGCTCGATGCCGCCGACATCGCTCATCTGGCGGCCCGCAGCTACCAGACGCTGTCGGGCGGCGAGCAGCAGCGGGTGCAGTTCGCCCGTACCTTCGCGCAGCTCAAGGCAGGCCGTACAAGCAGCCTGCGGCAGGTGCTGTTCCTCGACGAGCCGGTGGCCAATCTCGACCTCTCCCACCAGATCGCGCTGATGGAGAGCGCCGCCGGCCTCGCGCGCACGGGGGTCGCGGTCATCGCCGTCCTGCACGACCTGAACCTCGCCACGACCTTCGCCGACCGGATCCTGGTGATGAGCGGCGGCGGCCTGCATGCGCTCGGCGCGCCGGGGGCGGTGATCACGCGGGCCAGCGTGCGTGAAGTCTTCGGCGTGGATCTCTGCCGCGAAGCGGACGGAACCGGCGGCTTGCCGGTGGTCCTGCCGCAGCACTATGCGGAGATGCGGCTCGAACGGGGCGCGGCCTGACCGTCCTTGCGGGCGATGGCGCGCGGCTCGATATCGGCCAGCGTCGTCTCCTCGAGCGGCTGGAAGAAGCCGCGATGGGCGCGGAACATCAGCGTCGAGACGGGGTCACGCGTCTGATCGGCGTCGAGGAAGTTGACCGGGCAGTCCGCCGGCTCGAAGGCCCGGACGATCTCGGCCACCTTCATCTCGTCGGCGGCACGGACGAGCCTGAGGCCACCGTAGCGGCCGCGCTCGGCCTCCAGAAGCCCGGCGCGCGACAGCGCATGGGCCGTCTTCTGCACGTTAAGGAAGGTGATCCCGGTGATGGCCGCCAGTTCGGCCGCCTTGACCGCATGGGGCCAGCGGGCCGAGAGCTCTGCCATCAGCCTGATCGCGTCGACGGTTCGCTGGTTCAGCCACATGCAGCGTGTGTAGCCGAAGATATCGTCCGATCAAAGGCCTAACCGGGATCGGAACTGAGACCAGTCTCGCCGCCACGCATGAACTTTTTCGCTGCTCGGGACGACGGATGAGGGAGCGCGATAGGCGCCTGCGAGGAAAGCTGTCATGTCCTGGAAATCCCGTTCACGCATTGCATCCGTCGTATCGTCGCTGGCGCTGGCCGTCAGCCTGTCGATCGGCCAGGCCTTCGCCACCGCCCCCGGCGCCGGTGCGCCTCCCCCGCCGCCCGAGGAAGGCAGTTCCGGCGCCGCCATCCAGCAGATGATGCCCAGCCCCATGGATGCCTTCCGTGCGACGCTGCAGCAGTTCGGCGGCTTTCACACCCACCCCCTCTACGGCGAAGTGTGGAAGCCGTCGGAGCAGATCGCCATGCCCGGCTGGTCGCCTTATCCGCGCTGCCATTGGCAGTTCGACCGCGAGCAGCGGACCTGGGTGTTCAACGATCCGACGCCCTGGGGCGCCATCGTCCATCGCCACGGCCGCTGGGCCAATGATCCCCAGCACGGCTGGATCTGGGCGGCGGATGGCAATTTCGGCCCGGGGTGGGTCGTCTGGCGCGCCGAGCCCCAGCAGGTGAGCTGGGCCCCGATGTTGCCCGAGCAGCACGGCAACCAGCCGCCGCGCGACGGCTGGCAGACGCAGGACCAGGCCTCGTTCAACAGCGGCTGCCGCTCCGACGCACCGCCGGCGCCCGTCGCTGGCTATGCCCCGCCCCGCATGGCGCCTGCGGGCCCGATGATGGCCCATGGCGGGCCGTCCTACGTCCCCGCTGGTCCTGCCTTCGTCCCGGGCGGTCCGGTCTTCATTCCCGGCGGCGGCGGCGGTATCGTCATCATCGATCGTTGCCGCCGCAACCCCTTCGCCTTCGGCTGCCGTCCCGGTCAGGTCGGCCTGCCGCCGTCCTGCTCCACCGGCATCCGGCCGTCCTGGTGCCGCCCGATTTGCGCCACGCGGCCCTTTGCTCCCGGTTGCCGCGCTCCAGGACCGGTCGCCGGCGGTAGCCCGCTCCCCATCGGTGCGACACCCGGCCCTCTAGGCAGCATTTGCGCCCGCTTCCCCGGACATCCCGTCTGCCGCCAGGTCCGGCCGCTGCGCCCAAATGCCTTCATCGGTCGGCCTGGCCCCCGTCCGGGTCCCTTCATCGGCCGCCCCGGCCCGCGCCCGGGTCCCTTCATCGGCCGCCCCGGTCCGCGTCCGGGCTTCGCAATGGGAGGCCGTGGTCACGGCGGTCGCTTCGCCCGCCGCTAAGCGCGCGCTTCTGCCGCAAGACGAAGGCCCCGGATCCGTCCGGGGCCTTTCGCGTGGACCGACCCGTCAGTTGGTCAGGTGCAGCCGGGTCAGCTGGCCGCCGATATCGGTGAGGGTGGTCTGGAGCTGTGTCGGGTTGGTCATCAGTGTGAATTTTTCGCTGCTGCTGGCGCAGGCCACGAGCACTGCCGAGGTGGGATCGCCGCCGGTGTTCACCTGGATCGTTTAGAGGGTCACACTGGCGGCTTTCACGGCATTGCACAGCAAGGTCTAGCGCGCGACGGCGCCGCGCGGCCGGCTGTAGTGTGTCTCAGCGCAGGAAGCCGTCGAGCACGTCGTCGAGGCGCCTGGTCGGGGTGCGCTGGCACTCGGTCGTGACGCGCGCCAGGACCTGAGTGTAGGTCATGTTGCGCAGGATATCCTTGTTCTTGTGGAAGGCCGACGCCGAGAGATAACCGAGCATCCACTCGCGATATTCGGACGCCTGCGGCGTGGTGCGCACGCGCAGCCAGACGGAGCAGGCGTCGGTGCCATGGCCGAGGATGCGGATGGCCTGCGCCTCGCCCGCCGAAAGCGCGGTGAGAGCAACGACGGCAACGAGGGCGATACGGCGCATGGTCGGTCCTCCGGGGCGCCGGGATCCGTGTCGGGTCCCCCTGCGCGCGGCGGAGCCTAGCCATGGCCGGATTTTTCGCAAGTGCGATGCGCGTCGTCCGACGGTAGCGATGCCGGCGCCGCGCTGCGAACGGCGGTTGATACCGCATCGCAGCAACGATCATCGCCTGTCACCGCTGTGCAGCGTCGCCGAAATCGCCGCTTTCTTCGACACTTAGTCTTGCCATCCGGGGCTGCCCGTCCTTGGATGTCCCCCCGGCCGCCAAGAGCCGACCACCCCTGTCGAAACGCCCGATGACGAGATGCCCATGACCCGCCGCAAGACCCCTGCGGACCTCCGCAGCGCCCGCTGGTTCGCCCCGGACGACCTCAGGTCCTTCGGCCACCGCTCGCGCTGGATGCAGATGGGCTACGCGCCCGAGGACTGGGTCGGCAAGCCGATGATCGCCATCCTCAACACCTGGTCAGACGCCCAGCCCTGCCACGCCCATTTCAAGGACAGGGTCGCCGACGTGAAGCGCGGCATCTTCCAGGCCGGCGGCTTTCCCATCGAACTGCCGGCGCTCTCCCTGTCGGAGAGCAACGTCAAGCCGACGACCATGCTCTACCGCAACCTGCTCGCAATGGAGGCCGAGGAACTGATCCGGTGCCATTCGGTGGATGGTGCAGTGCTGATGGGCGGCTGCGACAAGACCACGCCGGCCCTGCTGATGGGCGCGACCTCGGCCGGCCTGCCGATGATCTATGTCCCGGCCGGCCCGATGCTGCGCGGCAACTGGAAGGGCCATACGCTGGGCTCGGGCTCGGATGCATGGAAATACTGGGACGAGCGCCGCGCCGGCAATATTTCCGACCGCGACTGGACCGATGTGGAGGGCGGCATCGCCCGCTCCTACGGCGTCTGCATGACCATGGGGACCGCCTCGACCATGACGGCGATCGCCGAGGCGATCGGCATCACGCTCCCCGGCGCCTCGGCCATTCCGGCACCGGACGCCAACCACAAGCGCATGTGCGCGGCAGCCGGCCGGCGTATCGTCGATATGGTCTGGGAGGACCTCAAGCCGACCGACATCCTCACCCGCGCTGCCTTCGAGAACGGCATCACCGTGGCGATGGCCATGGGTTGCTCGACCAATGCCATCATCCACGTCATCGCCATGGCGCGCCGGGCCGGCGTCGACATCAACCTCGCCGATTTCGACAAGGCCAGCCGCAAGGTGCCGGTCCTCGCCAATGTCCGCCCGAGCGGCGACACCTATCTGATGGAGGACTTCTACTATGCCGGCGGGCTGCCGGCGCTGATGACGCGGCTGACCGGTCACCTCCATCTCGATGCCATCACCGTGACGGGCGGGCCCCTGTCGGAAAATCTGGCGGGCGCCGAGGTCCACAATGACGACGTCATCCGCACGGTCGAGAACCCGATCTATGCCGAGGGCGCGCTCGCCGTCCTGAAAGGGAACCTCTCGCCCGACGGCTGCGTCATCAAGCCGAGCGCCTGCGAGCCGCGGTTCCTGAAACACAGCGGCCCGGCACTCGTCTACGACGACTATCCCAGCATGAAGGAAGCGATCGACCGCGACGACCTCGACGTCACCGCCGACACGGTTCTGGTGCTGCGCAATGCCGGGCCGCATGGCGGGCCGGGCATGCCGGAATGGGGCATGCTGCCGATCCCGAAGAAGCTAGTGAAACAGGGCATCCGCGACATGGTCCGCATCTCCGACGCGCGCATGTCGGGCACCAGCTACGGCGCCTGTATCCTGCACGTGTCGCCGGAGGCCCATATCGGCGGGCCGCTGGCGCTGCTGCAGACCGGCGACATCATCGATCTCGATGTCGACGGGCGCACGCTCAACATGCGCGTCACGGACGAGGAACTCGCCCGACGGCGCGCCACCTGGCAGCCGCCCAAGGCCCATTATGAGCGCGGTTATGGCTGGATCTTCACCAAGCACATCAAACAGGCGCACGAGGGCTGCGACTTCGACTTCCTCGAAGAGAGCTTCGGCGGGCCGGTGGCCGAGCCGGTGATCTTCTGAGCGCTGGAGCCCGTCATGAGCCTGACATCCCAGACACGCGCAAAGCTGCAAGGCGTCTCGACCGCCACCCTGTGCACCGCGCTGTTCAAACGCGGCCTGCGCAACCAGTTCATCCAGGACGTGCGGCCGCTCAATCCGGCCCTGCCGACCATGGTCGGCGAGGCGTTCACGCTGCGCTACATCCCGGCACGCGAGGATCTGAACCCGATCACCGTGTTCCAGGACCGCAGCCATCCGCAGCGCAAGGCGGTGGAGACCTGCCCGCCCGGCGCGGTGATGGTGATCGACAGCCGCAAGGATGCGCGGGCAGCGTCCGCAGGCGGCATCCTCGTCACGCGGCTGATGGTGCGCGGTGTCGCCGGGATCGTCACCGACGGCGGTTTTCGCGACAGCGCCGAGATCGCCGACCTCGCCATCCCCGCCTATCACCACCGCCCTTCGGCGCCGACCAACCTGACCCTGCACCAGGCGCTCGACATCAACGTGCCGATCGGCTGCGGTGACGTCGCGGTCTGGCCGGGGGATGTCGTGGTGGGTGATGCAGACGGGGTAGTGATCATTCCCGCCGGGATCGCCGAAGAGATCGCCAGCGAGGCGGTGGAAATGACGGTGTTCGAGGATTTCGTCACCGCCATGGTGCTGCAGGGTCGGCCGATCACCGGCCTCTATCCGCCGACTGATGAACAGTCGCGGATCGATTTCACCACATGGCGGGAGCAGGCCGGGCGCTAGGCAAAGGCCTTCGCGCCGACGCTACCACCAGGGGTCGGGCAGCCAGCCGATGAGGTGGAGCCCCGTCAGGATGGCCATCAGGGTGATCACCGACCCGCCGGCGCCACGTGCGCCGCCGAAATAGCCGCCAAAGACCAGCAACACGATCAGCAGGACAACCAGAAAACCGACTGCCATGGACCCCTCCGCATCGGCCGGAGCCGCTTTGGCTCCGGCTGTTTCGGGGAGGACAACGCGCCAACCGGTTTCCGATTCACGCGAAAGTTCACTGCGGCTCGATCCGGGCCTCGCGGACGATAACCTGGTAGCGGCTGCGCTCGGACCGGGCAAAGGCGGTGAAGACGTCCGGAGTGTTTGGCGCGGCGACGGCGCCGATCTCCTTCAGCTTCGCCACCACGTCGGGCCGCGAGAAGATCTCCTTCACGTCGGCCGCCACCTGGTCGATCACGGCGCGCGGCACGCCGGCCGGCGCGAAAAGCCCGTGCCAGGTGCCGATGTCGAAGCCCGGGAAGGTCTCGGCAATGGCTGGGATTTCCGGCGCGGTCGGGCTGCGCTCCTTCGACGTCACGGCGATGGCGCGCACGGTGCCGCCCTGCGACTGCGGCAGCGCGAAGGTGATGTTGTCGAAGGCGAGATGGATGTGGCCGCCGACAAGCGCGTTCATGATCTCGTTGGAGGAGCGGAATGGAATATGCGTCATCGGCGTGCCGATGAGGTTGGAGATGATCTCGGCCGGAATGTGGTTCGAGGCGCCGATGCCGGACGAGCCATAGTTCAGCTTGCCGGGATTGGCCTTCGCATAGGCGACGAACTCGCCCATCGTCCGCGCCGGGATCTGGTTCGAAACGACCAGCATGTTCGGCAGGGTGGCGAAAAGGCTGATCGGCTGGAAGTCGCGATCCGCGTCATAGTTCAGCGCTTTGTAGACGAACGGGGCGATGGCGTGGGTGCTGGCTGTGCCGACGAACAGCGTATAGCCGTCCTTGGCGGCGCGCGCGGCGGCAGTGGCGCCCACGGTACCGCCGGCACCGGCCCGGTTCTCCACCACGAAGGCCGTGCCGTATTTCTGCTGCATCGCCTGCGTGAAGATGCGGGCGAAGAGGTCGGTGGTACCGCCGGCCGTGAACGGCACGATCACGGTGACCTGGCGTTGCGGCCAGGTGGGGGCGGCGGTCTGGGCTTCCGCCCGCACGGCCGTCAGGGCCAAGGCGCCGAGCAGCGCCAGCATCAGCTTCTTCATGGGGTTCCTCCCGGCAATGTCTTGGGTCCCGCACGGGCGGGCCTTGCCTTGGACACGAGCTTGAACCGTTTGAATCGGATCGGGAAGCGGAAAGTGCGGCAGGCCGCCCGGCCCTGCACGCGGTCCGGAACGATGAGCGTCATCGGGGGTTGATCCGGCACCTGACCCGGAGACCGGCCATGACCCTACAGACCGCACCGACCCTGCTCGGCACCCCCTATTTCGGCACCCCGCAGCCGCCCATGCCGGCGCCGTTTCCCCAGCCGGGCCCGCCGCAGCCCGACCAGCCGGAACCGGAGCCCGACGCGCCGCAACCGGAAGATCCGATCCAGACGCCCGACACGATGTGACCTCCTGCGGCGGAAAGGCCCGCCATCTTGGGACGGCGGGCCTCGTGCCTCTCGCCGGGCGACCGGCGCAGCGTCACCAGTAATAACGGCGGCGGCGCCACATCCGACGGCGGCGCCACATCCGGCGGCGCCAGCCGAAGCGGCGACGGCGCCAGCGGCGGCGGCGCCAGCCCCATTGCATCTCTTCCGGCGTGGCCGGCGAGGTGGCCGTGGCGACTGGGACCGTCACCGGGGCGATGGACGGCGCCGGCTGCGCGGCAGCGGGAGCGAGCCCGGCGGTCACCATCACGGCGGCGGCGCCCGAAGCGGTAGCGAGCAGCGCCCGGCGGCTCAACATGCTGGAGTCTGGTATGAATGTGGCCATGCGTTTCCTCCTTGTGGCTGACCAGGCGATCATTTGCGGCACGCCTTGAATGCGGGGTGAACCGGAGGGCACCGCCAGCGTTCAGGTCGGCGACGCCCGGCTTGATTCCGGTCAACGAAAGAGCCTTGATCACAAGGTCGCCATGGAACCGCCCGCTCACGCCTCCCTTGCCACCAGAACCCGTCCCGCCGCAGCCATGTCACCACGGCCGCGACGCGTCCTGCTGCTCGGCGCGACCGGCACGATCGGCCAGGCAACGGCCGCGGCCCTCGTCGCGCGCGGGCATGCCGTGACCTGTGTGGTCCGGCCCCGCGCCGGGGTTGGCGGGCGGCTCGACAGGGACGAGATCGCGCACCTGCTGCCGTGCACGACCCTCCGTTTCGGCGATATCACCGATCCCGGGCCCATCCTCGCTGCGGACGACCGCTTCGATGTGGTCGTCTCCTGCCTGGCGTCGCGGACAGGGGCGCCGGAAGATGCCTGGGCGATCGACTATCAGGCCCATATGAACGCTCTCGCCGCTGCCCTGCGTGCGGGCGCCAGCCAGATGGTCCTGCTTTCGGCGATCTGCGTGCAGAAGCCGCTCCTCGCCTTCCAGCAGGCCAAGCTCGCCTTCGAAACGGCGCTGATCGGCTCGGGGCTCACCTATTCGATCGTCCGCCCAACCGCCTTCTTCAAGTCGTTGTCCGGCCAGATCGCCCGGGTGCAGGCCGGCAAGCCCTTTCTGACGTTCGGCGACGGCACCCTGACGGCCTGCAAGCCGATCAGCGACGCCGATCTCGCCGCCTTTCTCTGCGATTGCCTCGATGACCCGGACAAACACGACGCGATCCTGCCGATCGGCGGCCCAGGGCCGGCCCTCACCCCCCGTGACCAGGGTGAGGCGCTCTTCGCCCTCACTGGTCGCCCGCCGCGTTACAGGCGGGTGCCGATCGGCTTCCTCGACACCGTCATCGCAGCCCTCGCCCTCCTCGGGCGGGTCGTGCCTTCCCTTACTGCCAAGGCCGAACTGGCGCGGATCGGACGCTACTACGCCACCGAATCCATGCTGGTCTGGGATCCCGTGACCGGGCGTTACGACGAAGACGCGACCCCCTCGACCGGCACCGACACGCTCGTCGACTTCTATGCCGACGTCATCCGCGGCGAGGCGCGCGTCGAGCGCGGCGATCACGCGGTCTTTGGCGCGGACGCGGACCGCCCCGGATGACGGCAGTCCCACACTGGCGCCGGCGGAGCCCGGGCCGCCGTCGTCATGTGCCTGACGTCATTGTCCCGGCTTCATTCCTCCGCCTTCCCTTCCCGATGCGAACCTGATGGCCAAGAACCGTTTCCCCGTCTGGCGGCTCATTCAAAGCGAACTGGAGGCGGAGATCCGGTCCGGCCTGATCGGGCCCGGCGACCAGTTGCCCTCGGAGAACGACCTCGCCGAGCGTTTCGCCGTCAACCGCCACACGGTGCGGACGGCCCTCGCCAATCTCGCCATGGTGGGGATGGTGCGGGCGCGGCGCGGGCGCGGCGTCTTCGTCGAGGACCGACCGCCGGAATATCGGATCAACCGCGATTCGAAATGGAGCGAGATCGAACGGCAGATGAATGCGGCGCCGTCGGCGCGCGTGCTCGATGCCAGCGAGCGGGCGGCGAGTTCTTCCGTCGGCGGGCTGCTCGGGCTCGTCGAAGGAACGCCCCTGCTGCTCGTCGAAAGCGTGCGCGGCGCGGCTCCCGCCCTGCTGATCTATTCCTACCACGTGCTGGAGAAAGCCCGTTTCGCCGGGATCGATGCGGCAGTGCGCCGGACGGGCAGCTTCACCGAGGCCCTGGCCGAGTTCGGCATCGACCAGTTCTTCCGCACGTCGACATGGATCGACTGCAGGATGCCCCGGACGCGCGAGGCGGAAGCCCTGTCGATCCCGCTCGACGCACCGGTCCTGGTGATGATGTATGTCGACAGCGACGCCGACGGACGGCCGCTGCTCTACGGCAATGCCGTCATTCCCAGCGGCAGCCTGGTCGTCCGCATCGACACGCTCTGACCGTCACTCCCGCCGCAGCGCAGCAAGGTGCCGCCAGCCGTCACACGTCCGTTAACTTGTTGGCTTAAAGGCGACAAGTAAGGCCGTCGAACAGGATGGCGGAGGCGGGACGATGGCCGGCATATCGCTGCGGAACATCCGGAAGAGCTTCAAGGACGCGCAGATCCTGCACGGCGTCTCGCTCGACATCGCCGACGGGGAATTCCTGACGCTGGTCGGCCCCTCGGGCTGTGGCAAGACCACGCTCCTGCGCATCATCGCCGGCCTCGAGACCCAGGATTCAGGCGATGTCTTCATCGGCGACCGCATGGTCGACGACCTGCCGCCGAAGGCGCGCGACGTCGCCATGGTGTTCCAGTCCTATGCGCTCTACCCCTATATGACGGTGGCCGAGAACATCGCCCTGCCGCTGGAGATGCGCCGCCTGTCAACGGCCCAGCGGCTGCCGCTGGTGGGGCGGTTCATGCCCGGCGCGCGGACGGCCCGCGCCGGCATCGACAGAGACGTCAAGGCCGTGGCCGAGGGGCTCGGCATCGGCCATCTCGCCGCGCGCAAGCCTGCGCAGCTCTCCGGCGGCCAGCGCCAGCGCGTGGCGCTCGCCCGCGCTATGGTCCGACGGCCTAAGGCTTTCCTCATGGACGAGCCCTTGTCGAACCTCGACGCCAAGATGCGCGTGCAGGCCCGCACCGAGATCTCCGAACTGCACCGCTCGCTCGGCGCCACCTTCGTCTATGTCACCCACGACCAGGCCGAGGCGATGACCATGTCGGACCGGGTTGCGGTGATGATGGGCGGTCACCTCCTGCAGGTCGCCCCGCCGCAGGTCATCTATGACGACCCGCAGGATCTCGCCGTCGCCACCTTCATCGGTACGCCGGAGATCAACACGCTGCCGGGCCGGATCGGCGCCGACGGACGCGTCGAGGTGATCGGGACACCCTGGCCGGTCACGGTCGAAGGCCAGCCGGGCGCGGAAGTGACGGTTGCCATCCGCCCCGAGGCGCTGATGGTGACGCGCGGGGCCGCCGGCGACGGCATCGTCCTCGTCGGCACGATCCGTCATGTCGAGATGCTCGGCGCCGAGACGCTGGTCCATGTCGTCGCCAGCCCGCTGACTAGGCCGCTCGTCACGCGGATCGAACCGTCGGCGGCGGCGGCCCTGAGGACAGGCGACCCGGTCGCGCTGTCGACCGACCCGCGCCGGGTCCTGGTCTTCGGCAAGGATGGAAAGCGGATCGCCGTCCGCCAGTCAGCCCCGCCCCTGGTGCCGGCCGCGCGGGGAGAGACGGTCCATGTCTGACCTCGCCCTCGCCGCACCGAGAGGGCTCGCCCGGCCCGCCAAGGCCCGCGCGGGCGAGACGGCCGAGCAACTCGCCGCCTGGGTGCTGGCGGGACCGGCCTTTGCGCTCATCTGGATCCTGCTGCTGGGGCCGACGGTCGCCGTCTTCGTCCTGTCCTTCACCGACTGGACCTTCGGCATGCCGGAGATCGCCTGGGCGGGGCTGGAAAACTATCGCGAGATGGCCGGCGACGCGGTGTTCTGGAAGACCCTGCGCAACACGCTCACCTATGTGGCGTTCGTGGTGCCGCTGTCGGTCTTTCTCGGGCTGGGTGCAGCCATCCTGATCGAAGCCGGAGAAAGCCTCCGTGGCTTTTATCGCGCCGCCTTCTTCCTGCCGGTGGTCTCGACCCTGCTCGCCATGGCGCTGGTCTTCCAGTTCGCCTTCCACCCGACGGTCGGAGCCATCAACCTGACCCTCGCCTTCGTCGGCATTCCCACAACCGACTGGCTGAAGAACCCGAACACCGCACTCTTCGCCCTCGGCGTCATCGGCATCTGGCAGGCGATCGGCCTGTCGATGGTGCTGTTCATCGCCGGGCTGAAGGCGATCCCGAAGGATCTCTACGAGGCCGCCGCGGTGGACGGGGCCGACGGCGCCTTCGAGCGCTTCCGCCGGGTGA
This sequence comes from Phreatobacter sp., assembly GCF_030691135.1. GTDB lineage: Bacteria > Pseudomonadota > Alphaproteobacteria > Rhizobiales > Phreatobacteraceae > Phreatobacter. The sequence goes on along the minus strand of NZ_JAUYFA010000010.1, from coordinate 5,911 downwards.
CATGGCCGATGCTCGGGCCGGCCATGCTCTTCGTCGTCACCATCACCGCGATCCGTGCCTTCCAGGTCTTCGACACGGTGCAGGTGCTGACCGACGGCGGTCCGAACAAGGCCACCAACGTCCTCCTGTTCCAGATGTACCAGGAGGGCTTTTCCTTCCTGCGCTCGGCCTATGCGGCCGCCCTCACCGTCGTCTTCCTCGGCTTCGTCCTGCTGGTCACCGTCATTCAGGTGCGCCTGCAGGAACGCAACACCCATTACGGTTGAGGGGCCCCATGCGCACGCGCTCCATCGCCGCGACCGGCCTCGGCTTCCAGCTCTTCCGCCATGCCTTGCTGGGCCTCGGCGCTTTCCTGATGCTGGCCCCCTTCGTCATCATGATCTCGGTCAGCCTGAAGCCGTCGGGCGAGATCTTCGCGCCGGAATTCACGCTGCTGCCGAAGCAGTGGCACGCCTGGCAGAACTACACCGACGCCTTCACCAAACAGCCGCTGGCCCGCTACATCCTCAACGGCTTCATCGTCACCGGCTCGATCTTCGCCTGCCAACTGCTGACGGCGCTGCCCTGCGCCTATGCGCTGGCGAAGCTGCGCTGGCGCGGCCGCGAGACCATGTTCATGCTGGTGCTGCTCGGCCTGCTGATCCCGCCGCAGGTGACCGCCATCCCGCTCTATATCCTGCTCTGGCAGCTCGGGCTGCTGAACACCTACGCCGCCATCATCCTGCCCTCGACCATCTCGGTCTTCGGCATCTTCCTGATGCGGCAGTTCTTCCTCACGGTGCCGGACGACCTCATCAATGCGGCCCGCCTCGACGGTCTCGGCGAATTCGCCATCGTCTGGCGGATCATGATGCCGACCGCCATGCCCGCGGTGATCGCCTTCGGCGTCCTGTCGCTGGTGTGGAACTGGAACGAGTTCTTCTGGCCGCTCATCGTCGTGCAATCCGAGCACCTCGCCACCCCGCCGCTCGGCGTCGTCTTCTTCGCCAATGCCGAGGCCGGCACCAACTACGGTCCGCTCATGGCCGCGGCGACCGCCATCACCGCCCCCCTCGTCATCGCCTTCCTCGCCGCCCAGCGCTGGTTCATCGACGGCGTCACCATGACCGCCGTCAAGTGATCTCGACCCCCCCAAGGAGACCTCGCATGACCCTCATCGATCGCCGCATTCTCCTCGCCGCCGCGGGAGCTGCCATCTCCGCGCCCGCCCTCGCCCAGACCCGTCCGACGTTGAAGATCGGCCTTGGGCCCCAGCAGCCGACCCAGGCCGACACCCGCCGCGTCTGGGAGCCGGTCTACAAGGCCATCGCCGACAAGGCGGGCTTCAACCTCGAACTGCAGGTTGCCAACGACTGGGCCGGCATCGCCACGGCGCTCGCCAACGAGCAGATCGACGTCGCCCCGATGGGACCCTGGGGCTACATTCTCGCCAAGGTGCGCGGCGACGCGCGCATCATCAACACGATGCTGGTCAACGGCATCCCCACCTACAAGGCCATCATCGTCGGTCGTCCGGGCCTCAACGTCGCCAAGTTCCCCGACGATGCGCGCGGCCTGTCGATGCAGATGCTCGACGTCGGCTCGACCTCGGGCTGGCTGGTGCCGACGCATTTCCTCCGCTCCAAGGGCATCGAGCCGAAGACCTTCTTCGGCCGTTATGCCGAAGGCGCCTCGGCTGCCGCCGCGCAGATGGCGACGATCAACGGTCAGGTCGATCTCGCCACCGGCTGGGACACCCACCGTAACACGATGATCCGCAACGGCACGATCCAGCCGACGTCCAACACCATCGTGTGGGAATCCGACCCGCTGCCGAACGAGTGCGTTGTCGTCTCGAAGAGCTTCCCGCAGGCCCGCGCCGAGGCCCTGGCGGCGTCGCTGGCCGGCCTGTCCGACGACGAGAAGAAGCTGCTGCCCTGGCCCTATACCGGCTTCGTGACCGCCACCCACGCGCCCTACGAGGTCCTCGAGAAGATGGGCCGCGATCTCGGCGCCATCCGGACCTCCTGACCATGTCGCACCCGGCGACCCCGACCCGGCGCACCGACGGCTCCTATGTGGAGCCGCCGGTCGAGTTCTGGTCCCGCGCCTTTCTGGCGCGGGTGGCGATCGGGGTCGCCGTCGTCGCCTTCGTGCTGGCCTCGGTGCGGATCGCCGAGGTCGACCCCGCCAAGCTCGTGACCGGCCTGCCGCGGCTCTGGGCCTGGGCCTCGACGGCCTGGCCGCCCTATACGGGCGACTTCGACGCCTTCGTCTACCGCGCCCTGGAAACGGTGGCGATCGCAACGGTGGGGACCACCGTGGCGACGCTGCTGGCGTTTCCCCTGTCGATCTTCATCGCCCGCAACATGACGCCGTCGCCGCTGCTGTCCATTCCGGTGCGCGCAGTCGTCAACGCCTTCCGCGGCATCGACACCGTCGTCTTCGCCATCCTCTTCGTCGCCGCCGTCGGCCTCGGCCCCTTCGCCGGCGTCCTCGGCATGATCGTTCACTCGCTCGGGGTCATCGCCAAGCTCAACGCCGAGGCCATCGAGACCATTCCTCCGGCGCCGCTGGAAGCCGCGGCGCTGTCTGGCGCCAACCGGACCAAGATCGTCACCTACGCGATGCTGCCCTCGGTCCTGCCAAACCTCGCCTCGGTCTCGCTCTATGTGTGGGAGGCCAATGTTCGCACGTCGACCATCCTCGGCATCGTCGGCGCCGGCGGCATCGGCATCGAGATCAAGGCGGCGATCGACCTGCTCGACTTCCAGAAGCTGCTGACCCTCTCGGTCATCGTGCTCGTCATGGTCTCGGCCATCGACCAGTTCTCGGCCTGGCTCCGGCGGAGGCTCGTCTGATGGCGGTGGTTCTCGCCCTCCAGAGCGTCACCAAGACCTATGGCGGCACGACGGCGCTGGCCGACGTCTCGCTGACCCTGAGGCCGGGCGAGGTCGTCGCCCTGGTCGGCCCGTCCGGCGCCGGCAAATCGACGGTGTTCCGCTGCGTGACGCGGCTCGTCGCCCCGGACAAGGGAACGGTCGAGGTCCTCGGACGTGATCTCGCCGGCCTCGGCGGCGGGGAACTGAGACGCGCGCGCCGCGATGTCGGCCTCATCTTCCAGCAGTTCAACCTGATCGGCCGCATGTCGGCGATCGACAACGTGCTCGCCGGCCGCATGGGGCATGTTTCCACCTGGCGGGTCGTCACCCGCCTGTTCCCGCACGAGGACCGCCAGCTGGCGCTCGCCTGCCTCGACCGCGTCGGCCTTCTCGACAAGGCCTATCAGCGCGCCGATTCCCTCTCCGGCGGACAGCAGCAGCGGGTCGCCATCGCCCGGGTCCTGGCGCAGCGCTCGCGCATCCTGCTCGCCGACGAGCCGGTCTCGAGCCTCGATCCGCAATCGGCGGACAATGTCCTGACCGTTCTCAGGACGGTGGCGCGCGAAAGCGGCATAGCCGTCCTCTGTGCCCTGCACCAGGTCGATCTCGCCCGCCGCTTCGCCGACCGCGTCGTCGCCCTGCGGGCCGGACGGGTCGTCCTCGACGGGCCGGCCAGCGCCTTCGACACCGCAGCCTTCACCACGATCTACGGGACGGCCGAGCATCCCCCGGCGGCCGAACCGACGACCCGCGACGCCGGACCCCGGCTCGCCCTTTCCTGACGCATGCCTCTGATCCCTGGAGCGACCATGACCACGACCCGCCGTACATTCATCGCCAGCGCCGCCGCCACGGTGGCCCTGCCCTCCTATCTGCGCGCCCAGTCCACCCCGGTGGAACTGCAGGTGCAGTATTCCATTCCGGTCCTGTTCAAGGACCTGATGGAGAAGATCGCGAGCGACTTCCAGAAGGCCAACCCGACCATCAAGGTGACGCTGCGCGCGCCCGAGGTGGGCTATGAGGAAATCCTCCAGCGCAACCTGCGCGACGTCGTCACCAACACCCTGCCGGACGTCGCCTTCCACGGCCTCAACCGCCAGCGCACCCTTGACGAGCGCCGGATTCCGGTCGACCTGAAGGCCTTCATGGACGCCGATCCGGAGACCGCCTCGCTCGGCTTCTCGCCGTCGCTCCTGTCGCTCGGCCAGACCGGCACCAAGCAGACCGGCATCGGCTTCGCGATGTCGACGCCGATCATGTATTACAACGTCGACCTGCTGAAGGCCGCCGGCGGCGATCCGGACAAGCTGCCGACCACCTGGGACGAGGTCGCCCGCCTCGCCGCCGCCATCTCCGCTCCGGCGCAGAACCGCACCGGCCTCTTCTACGACTGGACCATCACGGGCAACTGGGCCTGGCAGGCCCTCGTCATGTCGCATGGCGGCACGATGCTCAACGCCGACGAAAGCCGCGTCGCCTTCGCCGACGAGCCGGGACAGAAGGCCATCCGCGTGCTCCGCAAGCTGGTCGACGACGGCAAGATGCCCGATATCCGCCCGGATACGGCCTTCCAGGACTTCTTCTCCGGCCGCCTCGGCATGTCGATGCAGTCCACCGCCCAGCTCGGCCGCTACAACCGCGAGATCGGCGGTCGCTTCAAGCTGGTCTGCGGCCGCTTCCCGCTCACGGCCGCCAGTCCGCGCCTGCCGGCCGGCGGCAATGTCGCCATGATGTTCACCAAGGACCGCGCCAGGCAGGAAGCGGCCTGGAAGTTCATCAAATATGCGACCGGCCCGGTCGGCGCGACGACCATGGTCAACGCCACCGGCTACATGCCCGGCACGACCATCCCGGCGGCGCGCGAGGACATGCTCGGCAAGTTCTATCGCGAAAACCCGAACCACCTCGTCGCCATCCGCCAGCAGGACGTGATCAACGGCTGGTACGCCTTCCCCGGCCAGAACGCCCTGCGCATCACCGACGTCATCAACGATCACCTGCAGTCGGTGGTGAACAAGTCGAAGGGCGCCGACGAGGCGCTGACCGCCATGGCCGCTGCCGTGCAGCCCCTGCTGCCGCGCCGCGCCAGCTGATCTCCGTCCTCGCCATCGGCCCGTCCCGCAACCGCGGGGCGGGCCTTGCTCCATCCCCTGCCCGTCGAGAACCGCCCATGACCCGCGCCGCACGCCTGTGCATCGTCACCGACATCCACCACGGCAAGCCGTCGTTCTCGAAGGCCGGTCCGGCCGCGCTCGGCCTGATGGGGGAGTTCCGCCGCTTCGTCGCCGAGGCTGATCCCGACATCGTCCTCGATCTCGGCGACCGCATCTCCGACGAGGCGCGGGAGAGCGATCTCGTGCTGGAGCGGGAAGTGGCCGACGCCTTCGCCCCGATCACTCATCCGCGCTTCCATCTCGACGGCAACCACGACCGCGACCACCTTGAGGTCGCCGACAACGATGCGATCCTCGGTCGGACCGCCGGCCACGAGACCATCGACATCGGCGACTGGCGCATCGTCGTCTGGCGCGCCGACGCCAGGCTGCACCGGCCGGGCGGCTTTGCGCTGCAGGACGCCGATCTCGCCTGGCTTGCCGCGACCATCGCCGCGGCCGACCGTCCGCTCGCCATCGTCAGCCACGTGCCGGTCTCCGGTCATTCGCAGGTGGGCAACCGCTGGTTCGAGAACAATGCACGCTTCTCGACCTATCCGACGGCAGAGCGCATCCGAGCGGTGCTGCGCACGGCGAAGGGGCCGGTCGTCTGGATCTCCGGCCACGTCCACTGGAACACGCTGACCATGGTCGACGGCATCGCCCACCTGACGCTGCAGTCCCTGACCGAAACCTTCGCGACGGCGGGCGAGCCGGCAGGCGCCTTCGCTCTGCTGGAACTCTCCGAGCAGGTGCTCTGGCGCGTCCATGGCCGTGACGACTTCGCCTGGTCGGCCCGCGCCGAGGCGCTCTCGCGGCGCTGGCTGGCACCGATGCCGGATTTCCGGGAGCTCGCCGGAACGAAGCTTCACGAAGCCGCCGAATAGCCGGAAGACA
>NZ_JAUYFA010000037.1 GCF_030691135.1 Phreatobacter sp. | reverse complement strand
AGCGCCGAGGCCGTGTGGGCGAGCGGCGGCCGGGCGGATTGGGCCGCACTCGACGTCACCGACCGGTCGGGCGCCGCGGCCATTCTGGGAAAGGTCATGGAGACGACCGGCGACGTCTCCATCCTGGTCAACGGCGCCGGGATCTGCCCGCGGCACGGCATCGACGACCCGAGCCTTTTCGAGGCCTGGGATGCGGTGATGAAGGTCAATCTCGACGGAGCCCTCAACGTCACCATGGCGGTTCTGCCGGCGCTGAAGCGGACCCGCGGCTGCATCGTCAACATCGCCTCGATCGCCGCCTTCGTCTCCACCGCGACCTCCCTCGGCTATTCGACGTCCAAGGCCGCCTTGAAGATGCTGACGCAGAACCTCGCGCAGGAACTCGCCCCCAGCGGCGTCAGGGTCAATGCGATCGCCCCGGGCACCATCGCCACCGAGATGACAATCGCCACCCGCAACGACCCGGCGCGGGCAGCCAAGTTTCTCGCCCGCATCCCCATGGCGCGCTTCGGAGAGCCCGAGGAGCTGGTCGGCCCCGTCGTCTTTCTCTGCTCGTCCATGGCGACCTATGTCACCGGCACCACCCTCGTCGTCGACGGCGGCTATCTCGCCGTCTGAGCGGCGAAGACCGGCCCCGCCGAACGGCCGCTTGCCAAGCGGGCGAAACCTCGCCTAGCGTAACGAACACATTCGTTCCTCGCGAATTCGTGGCGACCCCCACCCCGAGAGGGAGGCCCTTCCCGTGACCGCAATCGTGACGGACACGCTCGTCGTCGGCTCGGGCGCCGGTGGCCTCGCCGCGGCAGTCACCGCCCGGCTCGGCGGACTCGACGTGATCGTCGTCGAGAAGGAGGCCCAGTTCGGCGGGGCCTCGGCGCGTTCGGGCGGATGGCTGTGGATTCCGTGCAATCCGCACGCCCGCGCCGCGGGAATGGAAGACACTCCCGCCGAAGCCCGCCGCTACCTGCAGCACGAGGCTGCCAACCATTTCGACGGCGACAGGGTCGACGCCTTCCTGGCCAACGGCCCGGAGATGGTGTCGTTCTTCGAGAAGAACACTGCGGTGAAGTTCGTTCTCGGCCCAGCCTTCTCCGACTACCACCCCAATGCCCCCGGCGCGAAGCCCGGCGGCCGCTCCATCGTTGCCGAGCCCTTCGACGGCCGCGAGCTCGGACCCGAGATCAAGCGCCTGCGCCCGCCGCTCCCCGAGATCACCTTCCTGGGCATGATGATCGGATCCGGCAAGGAGCTGCTGCACTTCTTCAACGTCACCCGCTCGCTGAAGTCGGCCGGTTATGTCGGCATGCTCCTGGCACGGTATGCGCGGGACCTGGCCCTCCACGGCCGTGCCATGCGGCTGACCAACGGCAATGCGCTGATCGGCCGCCTGGTGAAATCGGCCCTCGACCTCGGCATTCCCATCCGCACGTCCAGCGGCTTGCGCGAACTGATCGTCCGGGATGGCCGCGTGGTCGGCGGCATCGTCGATACCAGCGATGGCCCGATCGAGATTCATGCCCGTCGCGGCGTCGTCCTCGCCGCCGGCGGCTTCCCCCGCAACGTCGAGCGTCGCAAGGCGCTCTATCCCCATGCCCCCACGGGACAAGAGCACTTTTCCCCCGCCCCGCCCGGCAATACCGGCGACGGGCTGGGTGTCGCCGAGCGGGTCGGGGCCGCCATCGTCACCGACTATCCCAATCCGGCTGCCTGGGCGCCGGTCTCGCGGGTGCCGCGCCGCGATGGCTCGACCGGGCTCTTTCCGCATTTCATCGATCGCGCCAAGCCCGGCGTCATCGCCGTCACGCCGGCCGGCGAGCGGTTCGTCAACGAGGCCAACTCCTATCACGACTTCATGCAGGGCCTGTTCAAGGCCACGCCGAAGGGAACCGACGTCAGGGCCTTCCTCATCACCGACCATCCGACGCTGCGGCGCTATGGCCTCGGCTTCGTCAAGCCGTTTCCCGTGCCGCTCTCGCCCTATCTCGGCAATGGCTACCTGAAGAAGGGGCGGACGCTGCGGGACCTCGCCCTCGCGGCGGGAATCGCGCCCGAGGCCTTCGACGCGACCGTACGCGGCTACAACGACACCGCCAGACGCGGCGAGGACCCGGCTTTCGGCCGCGGCAGCACCGCCTACAACCGCTATCTCGGCGACCCCGACGTCAAGCCCAACCCCTGCGTCGCGCCGATCGAGACCGGCCCTTTCTATGCCGTCGAGGTGGTGCCCGGCGAACTTGGAACCTTCGCCGGCATTCGCTGCGATGCCCATGCCCGCGTGCTGGACGCGACGGGGACCCCGATCGCCGGCCTCTATGCCGCCGGCAACGATGCCGCCAGCATCATGGGCGGCAATTACCCCGGCGGCGGCATCACGCTCGGCCCGGCCATGACCTTCGGCTATATCGCCGCCAGGCACATGGAACAGAACCCTGTCGCCCCGTCGGACGAGGAGTTGCCGCAGGGCACACGTGCCTGATCATGCCTAGACGGCCTCCTGGTACCCGCCGAGGATGTGCCGACATCACCAAGGCCGAATGGCCAAGCGGGCTTCTGTGACCTGCCGGAGGAGGAAACGGCGATGAAACTCTTGAGGAAAGTGACGGCCGGGCTTGCGCTTCTGGCCGCGGCGACCTGGATGCCGGTGGCGGAGCCCGCCATGGCGCAGCAATCACGTACATTCGATCTGCAGCATGGCTTCCCCATCAACCTGCCCTCGCTCGGACCGAGCCCGGGCCGCTGGGCGCAGATGGTCGATGCCATGACCAATGGCGAGATCAAGATCCGCGTCCGCAATGCCGGCGAATTGTCGCCACCGCTCGAGATGTTCGGTGCCGTCTCGTCCGGCGCTATTCCCATGGCCTTCGACTGGATGGGATACTGGGCCAACCAGATCCCCGTCACCAATCTCGTCAGCGCCATGCCCTTCGGCGCATCGCCGGAAATCTTGCTCGCCTGGATGTTCCGCGGCGGTGGTCTCGAAATCATTCAGAAGGCCTATGATCCGCACAACGTGGTCATCCTGCCCTGCCACCTCGTCGACTCGGAAGCCGGCGGCTGGTTCCGCAAGGAAATCAACTCGGTCGACGATCTGAGGGGTCTGCGGATGCGCATCGCCGGCCTCGGCGCCCTCGTCCTGTCGAAGCTCGGCGTGTCGACACAGCTGGTGCCGGCGGGCGAGATCTTCGTGGCCCTGGAGCGCGGCCGCATCGACGCCACCGAGTTCTCGCTGCCCTCGATCGACCGCGGCCTCGGCTTCTATCGGGTCGCCAAGAACTACTACTTCCCCGGCTGGCACCAGCTCGCCACCTGGGATTCGATCATCATCAACAAGGGTGTCTGGAACTCGTTCACCGACCGGCAGCGCACGATCATGCGCGAGGCCTGCATGGCGAACGTGACCTTCAACATGTACGATCAGATCGACACCCAGCGCACCGCCCTCGAATACTATCGCACCCAGGGCGTCACGATCCGGCGCTTTCCCGACAGCGTCCTGACCGCCCTGCAGAAGGCCTCCGAAGAGGTTCTGAACGAGCAGGCTGCGCGCGATCCGCTGTTCAAGGAAGCCCTCACCAGCCTGCGGGACTACATCTCGAAGGTCGGCGAGTGGCGTGAACTGCAGCGGATTCCCGCTCCGCAGCGCTGATTCCGGACGGTCGAATGGCCATACGGCCGGCGCCTCGTGTGCCGGCCGTTGCTCGCAAGGAACCCGGCTCGTGGATGCAGCGCTGAAGCTTCTCGATGGGGCGAGCCGCCTGGCGAGCGGTTTCTGCCGGCTCGCCAGCTGGACCCTGCCGCTCGTCATCGTCGTCATTCTGGCGACGGTGCTGGCGAGCCAGCTGCGCCTCTCGACCATCGTCGTCTGGGGCTTCACGCTGCCACTGTTCGGCGACCGGTTGACGGTCACCGGCTTGACCGAACTGCAATGGCACCTGTTCGCCGTCATGGTGATGCTCGGCATCGTCTACGCGGTCGAGACCGACGCCCATGTGCGCATCGACTTCGTCGCCGCCGGCTGGACGGCGCGCACGCGCGTCATCATCGAACTGATTGGCGATACCTTTCTTCTGCTCCCCTTCACGCTGTTCATGCTGCACTTCTCGTGGCGCTTCACCGGTACCGCCCTGAGGACCGCCGAACGCTCGACGACCGGCGGGCTCGAGGATCGCTATCTGGTCAAGGGCGTGATGCCGCTGGGCTTCGCGCTGCTGGCGATCGTCGTCCTGGTGAAGATCATCCAGCATGTCGTCGCCCTCGTCGGACGCGGCCGTGATCCCGCAACCGTCGACTGGTTCAGCCGCCGGCAGGGCGCGGCCCCCGAAGAAGGGATGACGACGTGACCGGACAATGGCTCCCCATCGCAATGCTCGTCATGCTCGTCGCGGGGGCCTTCAGCGGCTATCCCATGGGCTTCGTCATGGCCGGCATCGCCGTCGCCTTCTGCCTCGTCGCCGACGTCCCCATCGCCTTCCTGTTCACCTTCGTGACGCGCATCTACGCCGGAATCCTCGCCGACTGGCTCCTGCTGTCGATACCACTTTTCGTCTATATGGGTCTGATGCTCGACAAGTCGGGCATTGCCGGGCGGCTGCTGACCTCACTGGCGCGACTGATGGGACCCCTGCCCGGCGGCTATGCCATCGCCGTGGCGGTCATCGGCATCATCATGGCGGCGTCGACCGGCATTGTCGGCGCTTCCATCGTCATGCTCGGCCTGCTCGGCCTGCCGGCCATGCTCGAACGCGGCTATGACCCGCAGATCGCCACCGGCATCATCGCAGCCTCCGGTACGCTCGGCATCCTCATCCCTCCCAGCATCATGCTGGTCGTCTTCGGCGAGGTGCTCCAGGTCTCGGTCGGCGATCTTTTCCTCGGCGCCCTTATCCCTGGCATCCTTCTCGGTCTTCTGTTCATCGTCTGGATTCTCATCGGCTCGGTCTTCTGGCCGCAGCGCATGCCGGCCATCGAACGGCGCGAGGGCATCCCGATCGGCGCGCTGCTGCTCGAGGCCGCAGCCAATCTGGTGGCGCCGCTCGGCCTCATCCTCGCCGTTCTCGGCTCCATCGCCGCCGGCATCGCGACACCGACGGAGGCGGCGGCCATCGGCGCCCTCGGCGCCACCCTGCTCGCGGCCTTCTCGCGCGAGTTCCGCTGGACATCACTGCCGCCGATCCTGCACTCGACGTTGCGGACCACCGCCATGATCGCAATGGTGATGATCGGGGCAACCTGCTTCACGGGCCTGTTTCTGCGCATCGGCGGCGACGACCTCGTTCGCAACATGCTCTTTGTCGATACGGTTGGCCCTTGGGGCGTCCTCGTCATCATCATGCTGGCGGTCTTCATCCTCGGCTTCGTGCTGGAATGGGTAGAGATCACCTTCATCCTCATCGTGCTCGTCGCCCCGATCGTCGCCGACCTCAATTTCGGCATGGGAATGACGCGCGAGGAAACCCTGATCTGGTTCGGCATCCTTGTCGCCATCAACCTGCAGACCTCCTTCATTTCGCCGCCCTTCGGCGCATCGCTCTACTACCTGAAGGGCATCTGCCCGCCGCATGTCACGATCGGAACGATCTACCGCGGGGTGACACCCTTCATGATGATCCAGCTCATTCCGCTGCTGATCGCCATGGCCTGGCCACCATTGATCCTCTGGTTGCCGAAGCTCGTGCGCTGACGGATCGCCGCGGTGCCCCGCCGGTGCAGGCCGGCCGCGGGAGCGCGCGACCGCCACCGCCATGAGGCGCGGAGCCGCCATCGCGTGAACGCCCAGGATCATTTGCCGCCCACGTCGCCAGCGGTGCTGCCGCGCGCGCTCGAAAGCGTGCCCGTTCTGCTTGATTGTTGACAATCGACAATCAGCGGTTTTGACTGTCCGACGACAGCGCTTCAGCCGAGGCCGGACGGAGGGGATCCATGTTCATCGATCGACGCGTTTTTGCGGCATCTCTGGTTCTCTCGACGGGAGCGACGCTCGTCGCGCCGGCCCTTGCCCAGGGCGCGGGCACGCTGGACGAGGTCAAGCGCCGTGGCTCGCTGCGGGTCGGCGTCACCCAGGCGCCGCCGTGGTATTCCAAGGACCCCCGCACCGGCGAGTGGTCGTCCGGGGTCGGCGTCTCGATCGGCAAGGCCATGGCGGCAGCGCTCGGGGTTCGCTTCGAGCCGGTCGAGGTCACCTGGGGTACGGCGATCGCGGCCCTCCAGGCCAACCGCATCGACATCATGTATGTGCTCGACGCCACGCCCGAGCGGGCCCAGGCGGTCGACTTTCCCGCATCGCCGCTCCTTTACTATTCCCTCGCGGTGCTGGCGAAGGACGACCTCGCCGTGCGCAGCTGGGAGGACCTGAACAAGCCGGAGGTGCGGATCGCCGTGCCGCAGGCGACCAGCATGGACCGCTTCCTCACCACCAATGTCGCCAAGGCCACCATCCAGCGTTTCCCCGGCAATACCGAAGCCATCGCCGCCTTCCAGTCCGGCCGCGTCGAAGCGGTCTGCCTGTTCCATCCCCCGCTGATCGCAGCGCGCCAGCGCCTCGGCGCAGGCAAGATCGTCGTGCCGCAGCCGACCCAGTCCAACCCGTCGAGCGCGGCCGTCCGCAAGGGCGATACCGCCTTCGTCGCCTGGGTGGACGAGCAGATCGGCGGCTATTACCGCAGCCGCCAGATCCAGGCCTGGTACGAGGAATTCCTCACCGGCTTCGGTCTCGACCCCAAGGCGGCCCCACCGATCATCAAGGAGATGCTCGGCTGACGCGGCTCTCGTGTACCGCTGGGACTTCACGCCGATATGGGCGCATGGCGACCTGCTGCTGGCCGGCCTCGGCAATACGCTTGTCCTGACCGCCGTGGCTCTGGCCGGCGGTCTGCCGGTCGGCCTCGCCCTCGCGCTGGCGCGACTGTCCGGCAACCGCCTCATGGCGGCGCCTGCCGGGCTGGTGATCGAGGTGTTCAGGACGACGCCGCCCCTGGTGCAGCTCTTCTGGTTCTATTTCGGCCTGCCGATCATCCTGAACGTCGAGATGACACCCTATCTCGCAGCGGCCCTCACCTTCACGATCCAGTCCGGGGCCTTCTTCGCCGAGATCTTTCGTGCCGGCATCGTCTCCGTCGACAAGGGTCAGAGTGAATCTGCGCGCGCGATCGGCATGAGCAAGGCGCAGGCGATGCGGCGCATCATCCTGCCTCAGGCGGTGAAGCGCATGTTCCCGGCCATGATGGAACGCTCGATCGAGCTGATGAAGACCACCACTCTGGTCGCCACCGTCTCTTATGCCGACCTCCTCTATCAGGCGAACGAACTGGCCCAGAAGACCTTCCGCCCCCTGGAGGTCTTCACCGCGGCGGCCCTCCTCTACTTCGTCACCATCACACTGGTGAGCGCGCTCGGCGCGCTGGTCGAGCGGCGCATGGCGCAAAGCGGCGAGATGACGCGATGACCTATCGCTGGGACTTTACGCCGCTGCTCGACAACTGGCAGGCTCTGGCCATGGGGGCTGTCGGCACTGTGCGGCTCTTCGCGGTTTGCCTGGTGCTCGGCCTTGGCTTCGGCCTGATCGTGGCGCTGGCGCGGCGGTCACGCTGGCGGCTGGCGCGTTGGGTCTCGATCGGCTTCATCGAGTTTTTCCGGAACACGCCGGTGCTGGTGCAGATCCTGTGGTTCTACTTCGCCCTGCCGATGCTGGTTCCCGTCGAGATCACGCCCTTCACGGCGGCCATCTTCGGCATCTCGCTCAACTCGGCCGCCTATTCGGCCGAAATCTACCGCGCCGGCATCCAGTCGATCGAGCCGGGCCAGTGGGAGGCGGCACGCGCCATCGGCATGTCCGGCCTGCAGACGCTCCGGCGGATCGTCCTGCCCCAGGCCCTCAGGCGGGTGCTTCCGGCGCTGACCAACCGCGGCATCGAGATCTTCAAGATGACGACCCTCGCCTCGGTCGTCGCCTATATCGAGCTCCTGCACCAGGGCAAGCTCATCGCCTCGCTGAACTTCAATCCGCTGGAGGTCTACACCGTCATCGGCGCCCTCTTCTTCCTCTTCCTCTACCCGCTGGTGCGCGCGACCTATGCGCTCGAGCGGCGGCTGGCGCGGAGCGACTGAGCCATGGACACACCTCTCCTCCGGCTCGCCGGCCTCGACAAGCGCTTCGGCGACAGGGCCGTCTTTTCCGGTGTCGATCTCGACGTGAAGCGCGGCGACCGCATCGCCATCATCGGTGCATCGGGGTCCGGCAAGTCCACGCTGCTGCGCTGCATCAACTTCCTCGAGCGTCCGGACGCGGGGCGCGTGATCCTCAACGGCGAGCCGGTCGGCGCCGAGCGCCAGCGCTCCGGCGGCACCGAAACCCGCTATGACGAGGGCAGCCTCAACCGGCTGCGCCAGCGCGTCGGCATGGTGTTCCAGCAGTTCAACCTGTTCCCTCACATGACGGCGCTCGGCAACGTCATGGAAGGGCTCGTCACGGTGAAGCGGATGGCCCGCGCGCCGGCCGGCGAGCGCGCCATGGCCGAGCTCGCCCGGGTCGGCCTCGCCGACAAGGCCGAGGCCTATCCGGCGCATCTGTCCGGCGGGCAGAAGCAGCGCGTCGCCATTGCGCGGGCCCTCGCCATGGAGCCGGAGATCCTGCTGTTCGACGAGCCGACTTCGGCGCTCGACCCGGCCCTCGTCGGCGAGGTGCTCGATACCATCCAGGCGCTCGCCGCCGAAGGGCGCACCATGATCCTCGTCACCCACGAGATCGGCTTCGCCTATCACATGGCGACCCGTGTCCTCTTTCTCGCCGAGGGCGGCATCTACGAACAGGGAACGCCGGACGAGGTGCTGAAGGCGCCGCGCCGGCCTTTGACCCAGGCCTTCATCGCCGGCCATCGCCGGTTCAGCTTCTGACGGAACAGTGCCATGACCAGCGCAGGAAATTCCACCGCGGGCAGTGCCCAGGGGTACCTCGACGACTCGCGCAACGAAGCGGTTCTCGTCTATGTCGACGGCGCCTTCGTCCCCCGCCATGAGGCCCGCGTCTCGGTCTTCGACAGCGGCTTCGTGCTGGGCGACGGCATCTGGGAGGGGCTCCGGCTCAAGAATGGCCGCCTGATCCAACTCGACGCGCATCTCGACCGGCTCTTCGAGGGCGCAACTTCAATCGCGCTCGACATCGGCCTCAGCCGCGAGCAGGTCGCCGCCGCAGTCAACGAGACCCTGGCGCGCAACGGCATGACCGACGGCGCCCATGTCCGTCTCATGGTGACCCGCGGCGTCAAGAAGACGGTCAACCAGGACCCGCGCTTCGTGATCGGCAAGGCGACCATCGTCATCGTCGCCGAATACAAGACGCCACGACCGGACTCGAAGATCCGCGGCCTGTCGCTCTTCACCTCCACCTTCCGGACGAGCACGCCGGACGTCTTCGACCTGCGTCTCAACTCGCACAGTCGCCTGAACCTGATCCAGGCGCTGATCCAGGCAATCAATGCCGGAGCCGACGAGGCCTTGATGCTCGACCCGCAGGGCTTCGTCGCCAGTTGCAACTCCACCAATTTCTTCATCGTCCGCCGCGGTGCCCTCTGGACCTCCACCGGCGCTTTCTGTTTCAAGGGCCTCACCCGCCAGGCGGTACTGGATTCATGGCGCGCCGCTGGGCTGCCCGCCGAGGAGCGCCCCTTCACCCTCGCCGAAGTCTATTCGGCCGATGAAGCCTTCATCACCGGGACCCTGGGCGGCGTCACGCCGGTGACGAAGGTGGACGGACGGGTGATCGGCAACGGCACCCCCGGACCGATGACGGGGCGTGCCTCCGAGCACTACCAGGCATGGGTCACCCGATGAGCCGCGCGGCGGGCCTTGCGACCGACACGGGTGTCGCGCCGCTCCGGCGTGCGACCTTCCGCGACCGCGTCGCCGAGCGCCTGCGTCATGCCATCATCGACGGCCGCATCGCGCCGGGCAGCACGGTGACGGAACAGCAGCTCGCGGCCGAATTCGGGGTCAGCCGCGGCCCGTTGCGCGAGGCGATGGGGCAGCTCGTCGAGGAGGGTCTCCTCGTGTCGGTGCCCTATACGGCCACCCGTGTCATGTCGCTGTCGCGCCACGATGTCGGCGAGATCTATTCGCTGCGCACCGCGATGGAGCGCCTCGCCTTCACGCAGATATGGCATCATCGCACCGATGCCTTCGCCGCGACCCTCAAGGCCCGGCACGAGGCCCTGCTGGCGGCGCTGCCCGGCGGCGACGGCTTCGCCGCGTCGCAGGCCGAGGTGAAGCTTCATGCGACCGTCTACGAATTCTGCGGCCACAGGCTGCTGCTGGAGACCTGGAACCGCATCGCCCCCCGGCTCCATCTCTACCTCGCGGTCCACCAGAAGGCCCATGGACGCTCCGGCCCCCTGGATGATGCCCACCGGGCCTATTTGGATCTGGCGACCGGTGACCGGCTCGACCTGATGCTGGCGGAACTCGACCATCACATGCAGCGCGGCCTCGACCGTCTGCAGGACTATGTGGCAACCATCGCCGGCGTCGCAGACTGAGGGGCGACCGCGGGCCGCGCCGCTCTCAGGGGTCCTGGCGGAACATGCGGGCCGCGTCGAGGCAGCGGCCGCAGGCGGTGATCATGCAGGCCGCCGCGAAGATCCAGGCGATCAGCGCGAAGGAGGCCGGAAACAGGCACATCAGCACGAAGGCGGCGATGGTCTCGGTGCCCTCCGCCAGGCCTCCGGGATGAAAGAAGCCCTTGCGACCGCGCGCCGTGGTTGCGAGGCCGCGCTTCTCGGCGAGGGTGGCGAAAGCGAGAAAGCTCCCACCGGACAGCAGGAAGCTGGCGACCAGGACCAGGGCGGGGAAGGCATTCGCCCGATCGGCGATGGCGAAGGCGATGGGAATGGCCGCGTAGAACGCGAAGTCGGCGACGATGTCGAGGAAGGCGCCGAGATCGGTCGGCCCGCGCACGCGCGCGACCGCCCCGTCGAGACCATCGGCCAGCCGCGACATCAGGATCAGCAGCAATCCCCAGCCGGCATGACCGGTCGCGATGGCGAGGGCCGCTGCCAGCCCGAAGGCCAATCCCGCAGCGGTCATGGCATTGGCGGTGGCACCGCGACCCGCGATCCAGGCGCCGAGCCGCGCCAGAGGGGCGTCGATGAGGCGTCTGGCGAGAGGATCGAACATCGGCGGACAGTCCTCGTTCGGCCACATGGCAGGTCGCGGCCGGATGAAGATGTGCAACCCGCACGACTTTTGATCAATCCCCGCTCGCGACGGGGCCAGGTCGGTGAACCCGCTCCCAGCCGGTCGTGGGAAGGGGTCTAGAGAGCGCCCGGCCCGGCTGCCTGCAGGCCAGGCCCGCCGAGGATCACGCCCCTGCGGCCAGCGCCTCTTCCACCGCGGCGGCCAGTCTCAGCACGTCGCGGTCCCGCCCGCGCGGCATGACGATCTGCAGCCCGAGCGGCAGGCCCGAACGGTCGAGCCAGCAGGGAACGGAGATCGCCGGCTGGCGCGTATGGTTGAACAGCGGCGTGAAGACCGCATGGCCGCGCGGGCCGACCGGAACGCCGGCGATCGTCTCCGGACCGAGCCGGTCGACCGGCCAGGCGGCGCAGGGCGTGGTCGGTCCGATCACCGCATCCAGACCCTGGGCCGCGAAGAAGCGCGCACCGGCGACGGCGACCTGTTCCGACAGGAGCAGGGCGCTGGCGACGTCGGTTCCCGCAAGCGCGAGACCGGCTGCGATCTGCGCGCCGAGATCGGGATCGATCTGGTCCGGCCGCTCCCTCCAGGACGAGCCGAAGAGCGCGGCGAGACCGCCCTGCTGGATGGCGCCGAGACCGGCCTCCGCAGCGCCGGCCGGCCATTGGGGATCGCGATCGACGATGGTCAGGCCGGCCCGGCGCAGCCGCTCGACACAGGCGGCGACATGGTCCGCGACCTCCGGTTCGACCGGCACGTCGAGGCCCCAGCGCGGGCTGTAGGCGATCCGCATCCGCTCAGGCGCGAGCTCGCCATCCGGCGGCAGGATCGCCGAATGCGGGTCGAGCAGGCTAGCCCCCACCATGACCTCGAAGGCGAGGGCGGTGTCGGTGACAGTCCGGGCAATGGGGCATATGCAGGAAATGGCGAAGAATGGCTCGGAAAAGCCCGGGCCATACGGAACCGCGCCAAAGGACGGCTTGAGCCCGACCAGGCCGGTATGGGCCGGGGGCCTGCGGCTGGAGCCGCCGGCATCGGTGCCGATCGCCAGCGGCACCATGCCGCTCGCGACGGCGGCCACCGGGCCGCCCGACGAGCCGCCTGGGGTCATCGCGGTGTTCCAGGGATTACGCGTGGCGCCGTGGAGGAGATTGGTCGTCTGGCCCTTGGCCGCGAATTCCGACGTGTTGGCGATGCCGACGATCACCGCACCGGCGGCCACCAGCCGCGCCACGGCCTCGGCATCCTCGGGGGCGACGAAATCGCTGAACAGCCGCGAGCCCTGGGTGATCGGTCGCCCCGCGACCCAGATATTGTCCTTGATCGCCACGGGCACGCCGGCGAGGGGCAGGCGTTCGCCCGCCGCAATCCGCGCATCGACCCGTGCCGCCCGCGCCGCCACATCGTCCCGGTCGACCGAAGTGAAGGCATTGATGGCCCCGTCCAGTTCATCGATGCGCGCCAGGGACCGCCCGGCTTCGGCAGCAGCCGTGCTCCGGCCATCGTTGACGGAGGCCGCGATGGCGGCGAGCGAAGGCCAGAAGGCGAAGGCGGCGGTCATGTCGATCGGCAAGGCGACCTCCTCGTCGGCGGATCAGCGAGCAAGACAGGAGATGAAGGATCTTTGCAACCGGACCCGGTGGCGCCTTCGAAGCCGGAGGTTCCATGGTGCCCAATGCCATCGCCCGGGGTCTCCTGCGGAGGCCCCGGGCGCGCAGCGGTCTGGCGGCGATGGGTTCGCCGCGGAAGGCTCAGGGCCTGAAGACGTAACCCGGTCCGATCGCCACCTCCGCCGGGATCGGCGGCAGGTCGGCGAACAGGGCGGGATGGTCCTGCATCACCTTGAGCATGTGCTTCGGCTCGAAGTGCTTGTTGACGTCGAAGGTCGCACGCAGGAAGCCGAGGCGGTGCAGCCGGTCGAGGGCTTCATGCATGGCGCGGAAGTTGTTGGCCGACAGGCGCCGGTCGGCCTGCTGGATGTTGAACTCCATCGCGGTCTCGGCGATGTCCTGCCGAAGCCCGGGAATCCAGCGGGTCGCCACCTGCGCCGCCGGCTTGGGGTTCTTGCGCATCCACTGATCGGCCTCCGACACGGCGATCAGGAACTTCTCGATGGTCGGCCCATTGGCGGCGACCCAGGGCCTCAGGGCCACATTGAAGCCGACATACGAGATGGCGTCTCCGCCGCGGATGATCTCGACGGCACCAGGCACGTCCTTCAGCGCGACAATCGGCCAGGGGTCCCAGCCGACGAAGGCGTCGATGCCCCTGGCCAGCAGCGCCACCGTCATGTCCGGCGGCGGCGTGTTGACGAGCGTCACGTCGGCCGGCGCCAGGCCACCCTTTTCGAGCAGGGCGAGGATGTAGAGATGGTTGATCGTGCCGAAGGACGCGGCGATCCGCTTGCCCCTGAGGCTCGCCAGATTGCCCCGGGTGATGCCGGAATCGGCGCGAGCGATCAGCGCCATGGTGGCGTCCGACCCGCGCGCGGTGGCCTTACCGGAATAGTTGCCGAGAGCGACGAGGTCCATGCCGCGTACGACGGCACCGATCATCGGGACGCCGACCTGCACGATGTTGCTCTCGCCGGCCTGCAGGGCGTTCAGCGCGTCGACGCCGGTGGCGTAGGGCCGCGCGATATCGACGTCGAGGCCCTGTTTCTCGAAAAAGCCGCGCTCGAGGGCGATCGGCAGGCCGATCTGGTCGATGCCGGTCACCATTCCGGCCTTGAGCTTGGTCATCTGCTGGGCATAGGCGAGCGCCGGTGCTGCGAGCAGCGTTCCGGCGACGGCCGTCCTTCTCGTGATCATGGTCATCCTCCCTGTTGCAATGGCTCTATCCGCCTCACCCAGTAGTGCCGGGCGATGGCGCCGAGTTGGCTTTTGTCGATACCGCGCAGTTCGACGCTGTTGCCTTCCGTTCCCGACACGCGGCCGTAGCGCTGGAACACAAGGATATGGAAACGCTCCGGCGCGAAGGGCAGCGTGATCACGGCATTGACCCGCGCGCGCTCCGGAAAGCCGCCGGCGATCTTGGCCGGCGCCACCGCGAAGAGCCAGGCCTGCCAAAGGACCCAAGCCGCGGCGAGCCCGAGCAGGATCAGGCCGCGCCTGGAGCCGAGGGCCTGCCGAAGAAGCCTCATGCCGACCTCACCAGGGCGAGGACCTGGTTGGACAGGTCCTTGAACTCATCGTCTGCCACCAGCCGGTCCCAGACGCGCGGGCGGCTGATCGGCACCTCGACCTCAGCCAAAACCTTGCCCTTGGAGAGGACGACCACCCGGTTGGCGAGAAACACGGCTTCCGGGACATCGTGGGTGATGAAGACCACGGTCGGCCGCCGTTCCTCCCAGATGCGCGAGAGTTCGTCCTGCAGGGTCATGCGGGTCTGCGCGTCGACACTGGCGAAAGGCTCGTCCATCAAGAGGACGTCGGGTTCGTTGGCAAGCGCCCGGACCACGCCGACGCGCTGTTGCATGCCCCCCGACAGCTCGTTCGGGTAGCGGTCCGCGGCATGGGAGAGACCGGCGAGAGCGAGATATTCGCGCGCGATCTCGTCGCGCCGGGCCTTGGGCACGCCGCGCATCTTCGGGCCGAAGCCGACATTGTCGAGGACGGTCTTCCACGGAAACAGCGCGAAGGACTGGAAGACGACGCCGCGATCGGGCCCCGGTCCCTTGACCGGCACGCCGCCGACCAGGATGTCGCCGCCGGAATGCGGGATGAAACCCGCCACCATGTTGAGGATGGTCGACTTGCCGCAGCCGGAAGGGCCGACGATGGAGACGAACTCTCCTGCGGGCACCTCCAGCGACACGTCGCGGATGGCGGTGACGTGCTCGCCCTTGTAGGCGTCGAAATAGGTCTTCGCGAGGTTCTTCAGGCTGAGCGACTTCACTGCGTGACCAATCCCCAGCGCCGGCCGGTAGCCTGCTCGATGGGAGCGAGGATCCACGCGTCGACGATGTACCAGAGGATGCCGAGCACGATCATGCCCAGCACGATTTCGGTGACCGAGCCGGCACGGCGCGCGTCGAACATGAGGAAGCCGATGCCGCTGGTGCCGACGATCATCTCGGCGGCGATCAGGGCCCGCCAGCCATAGCCGAGGCCGTTGCGCAGGCCCGTCATGATGTTCGGAAGCGCGCCGGGAACGACGATCTCGCCGACAATGCGGGCGGGGGAGGCGCCCAGGCTCTGGGCCGCCCGGTGGAGCTCGATCCGGACGGAGCGCACGCCGAGCACCGTGTTGAGGATCACCGGGAACAGCACGGTGTAGACGATGACGAAGGTCATGGTCGTCAGGCCAAAGCCGAACCAGATGATCAGGATCGGCAGCCAGGCGATGTCGCCGATGGCCTGGAAGAAAAGGAGGACCGGCCAGAGGGCGCGGTGCGCGCCCTTGCTGAGGCCGATCCACAGTCCCAGCGGCACGCCGAGCCCGATCCCGATGGCGGCGCCGATGGCAAGCCGCGCGACGCTGTCGGCGAGATATTCGGGCAGGATCCCCTTCTCCATCAGCGTGACGAATTTGGCGAAGACGTCGGGCGGGGAGGGAAAGAAGGCCGGAGGAAAGGGACCCCAGGCGGCCACCGCCCACCACAGGGCCACGACGGGCACGAAGGGCGCCAGCGTCTGCAGGATCGGCCATTTCACCGAGGTCCTGAGGACGAAGCTCCAGAGGGGGAGGAGGGCGTTCATGTGCTGACGAGCCCCCAGCGCTCGATCGTCGCCCGCTCGAGCGGCACGAGGAGCAAGCGGTCGATCAGCAGCCAGAGCGTGCCGATGACGATCATCCCGAGGACGATGACCTCGGTCTGGTAGAAGTCGCGGGCGACGAAGAGCATGTAGCCGAGGCCGACATCGGTGGCGATCATCTCGGCGGCGATCAGACCGCGCCAGGCGAAGCCGAGGCCGGTGCGGACGCCGGTGACGATGTTGGGCAGCGCGCCGGGCAGCAGCACGTCGGTGAGCATGGCCCGCCGGCCGGCTCCGAGGGAGGCGGCGGCGTGGCGCAGCGTCATCGGGATGGTCGAGACGCCGAGCAGGGTGTTGTAGGCGACGACGAAGAAGACCGCGTTGAAGATGACGAAGACGATGGCGCCGAATCCGTAGCCGAACCACAGCGTGGCGATCGGGATCCAGGCGATGCCGGCCAGCACCGAGAAGAAGCGCATCAGCGGCGTCAGGAAGGCGGAGACGCCGCGGCTCACCCCCATCAGGATGCCGAGCGGCACGGCGACCAGAACCGCCAGAACCGTGCCGATCGCGACGCGGGATACGCTCGCCATGACGTGACGCACCAGCGATCCGTCGATCAGGCTCTCGAGACCCGCCTTGCCGACGGCCGCGACGCTCGGAAAGATCTGCGGCCGCACCTCGAGGACGGGCACGATGATGGCCCACAGCGCCACCAGCACGGCCAAAGGCGCAATAAAGATGAGGGCCGCGCTGATGCGACTGGTCCGTTCCATCCGTCCTCCCATCGGATGCGGAAGCCGCATCCCTGACCGCTCGGGGAGCGGCGCGCGACGCGTTCCTTTGAGGTGGTCCGATCGAGCGGACCGCGGAACGTCATCGCGTAACGGAAGCCTTTCGGTGCAGCCGACAAATTGCAAGATGCCGCACGGCGCATAGCTCGTCTGCAGTACCGACGGCCCGGCTCCCGCGCCCGGAGTTCACGGGGCCGCCCGAAGGTTCGGTCGCGCTCAGTGGGAGATGAGCACCGGCATGGTGAGCGCTGCGAGCACGCCCCGCGTCGCGCCACCGACGACGAAGTCCCTCAGCCGCGAATGGCCGTAGCCTCCCATCACCAGCAGGCCGGCACCGACCTCGCGACAGGCATCCTGCAGGGCCTGGGCGACCGGCCGGTCCTTCGCCGAAACGGTCCGGACCGCCGCTGTTACGCCGCGGCGCGACAGACTATCCACCAGGAGGTCGCCGATCCCCGCCTCCAGCTTTTTCTCGTCGCCCGCCATCAGCACCGTGACCCGCGCGCCCGCGGCAAGGAAGGGCCGCGCATCGGCGAGGGCCCGCGCCGCCACACGGCTACCGTCCCAGGCCACCGCGACATGGCTGATCCGCACCGCCTCATGGGTCTCGGGGACGAGCAGAACGGGCCGGCCCGCGCCGAAGACCAGCGCCTCGGCGAGCTCGCGGGACGTCAGGTTGTCGTCCGACCAGGGGACGATGGCGAGATCGCGATAGCGGGCCTCCGCGACAGCCCCTTGGATGGCCTCGGCCGGCACCGCGTGGCGCTGATCGAGCTGAAAGGCCAAGCCGTGGCTCCGCGCCATGTCCTGTACGGCAGCCGCCAGCCCCGCACTATGCTCGCGGCTGTCGTTCTCGACCTTCCGGACCATGTCCGACAGGTTGATGACCATCCCGCCGAAGGAGGCGCTGGAGCGCGGGAGGTCGACGGAATAGATCATGACGTCGAGGTCGGCGCCGATCGCGGCGGCCATTCTCGCCGCGGCCGCGGCCGCCTTGACGGACACCGTATCGGGATAGGTCAGCAGGGGCAGGTAGGCGGTCGTCTTCATCGTTTCGATCCCTTGTCTTTGGTCTGTCCCTGCAATCTGTCAGATCGGAAAGGGAGGGAATTGACCTGGAACAAGCGCCCTCCGCGACATTTGGGCGCGACCGGTGATCGGCATCGCGCCTGATCACGAAGCGGCGGGTCTCGTCGTCGCGCCGGGAAATAGGATCCACGAGCGGTGCATAACGCTGCTCGACAAGGTGGCCCACCTTGCTGCTGCGGCGCCGACGGGCTTCAGTCCGACATCACTGTCAGCCCTGCCGGTCCCGCCGAGGTTTCGAGCCAATGCCGGAAACTTGCGGCATAGCTCCGCGGCAAGGCGACGGCGAAGGTCGGCACCGCATCGATCTTCCACAGCGTGACGCCGATATGGGCTATGGCGGTGACGGCGACGTCCGCGGGCGTGAACCGCGCGGGGTCGAGGTCGATCCGCACCCCCTTTTCCAGCAGCTCTGGCAACCGCGCTCCGCTCAGGTGAAGCACAGCCTGGCCGTCAGACTGGTCGACCACCGCGGCGACGCCTGCCAGCGCGGCACGAAGGCCGGCGACGAACCCCGGATCTTCTTCGCCGAACACGAACCACGTGCCGGGCCCGGTGCCGAGCACGGTGGCGACCGCGGACACCGCACGCTTCGGCCCATCCACCACCGCGAACCCGAAACGGCTGCCGAGGCGTGCCGCCGTCTCCCCCGCCTTGCCGCGACGGGCGATGACGGTGGCGGCGGCGAGGCCCGCCCGCTCGACGGCAAGAACGCCATCCCCTGATCCGACCCGCCGGCCGAGGCCGGCATAGCCGCCACGATGGACGAGATCAGCCATGAACGCGGGTTCCTTCCGGATCGATGAAGACGGGGTTCACCACCTCGACGACCACATCGCCGCCGCGGATCGGGTCATAGGCACGGATCTGCTCGCCGATACGCTCCGGCCCGCGCGCCAGAAGCCCGAGGCCGATCCAGTGGCCGAGAGCGGGGCTGAAGGCCGTCGCGGTCATGTAGCCCTCGTCGCTCGCGGCGGTGGCCGGCGCCCCGAGGCTCAGGAAATGCGCCCCGGCGCGCAGGCGCACGCCCGGCACAGTCGGCTGCAGTCCCACCAGGGTCGGCCGGGACGGATCATTCAAGGCTTCCCGCTCGGCCATGAGGCGGCCGACATAGTCCTTCTTCCGCGACATCATTCGTCCGAGGCCGAGATCACGCGCCACCGTCTGGCCGTTCAGCTCGGCGCCTGCGACATGCCCCTTCTCGATCCGCATGACGGCGAGCGCCTCGGTACCGTAGGGCGTGACGCCGAGATCGCGACCCGCGACCATCAGGGCGCGGATGAGAGCGTCGCCATAGCCGGCGGGGACGGCGATCTCATAGGCGCGCTCGCCGGAGAACGAGATCCGGAACAGGCGGGCCATGGTCGCGCCGAGCGGGAAGGTGCCGCAGGCGAGATAGGGGAAGGCGGCGTCGGACAGGTCCGCAGCCGGCCCGAACAGCTGCTGCAGCAACGCGCGGGAGCGGGGGCCGGCCACCGCGAATTGTGCCCACTGCTCGGTGACCGACACCATCTGCACGTCGAGGTCTGGCCACAGCACCTGATGGCAGAAGGCAAGGTGCTGCATGACCTTGCCGGCATTCACGGTGGTCGTGGAGAGGACATAGTCGTCCTCGCCGAGCCGCGCCGTCGTGCCGTCGTCCATGACGAAGCCGTCCTCACGCAGCATCAGGCCATAGCGCGCCTTGCCGACGGGCAGGGTGGAGAAGGTGTTGCAATAGACCCGGTCGAGGAAGGCGCCGACATCCGGCCCCGACAGTGCGATCTTGCCGAGGGTCGAGACGTCGCAGATGCCGACGCCGGAACGCACGGCATCGACCTCGCGGGTGACGCTTTCGAGCCAGTCGCGCTCGCCTGCCCGCGGGAACCACTGGGCCCGCAGCCATTGCCCCGTCTCGACGAAGACGGCGCCCTGCTCCTTCGCCCAGCCATGCGAGGCGGTGAGACGCGTCGGCTTGAAATGCGTGCCGGTATGGAGACCGGCGAAGGCGCCGATGGCGACCGGGCCATGCGGCGGGCGGGCCCGCGTCGAGCCGGTTTCGGGAATGGTCCGGCCGGTCAGTCTCGCCAGGATGGCGAGGCCGTTGACGCTGGAGGTGCGACCCTGGTCGGTGGCCATGCCGAGCGTGGTGTAGCGCTTCAGATGCTCGACCGAGACGAAGCCCTCGCGCACCGACTGGGCGACGTCCTTGTCGGTGACGTCGTTCTGCAGGTCGACGAAGGCCTTGCCGCGTCCGCCCTCGACGTGGAAGAGCGGCCCGACGGCGAAGGTCTCGTCGCTGGCACGCCACGCCGGAGCCGCGACGACGGGCTTGCCGGCAGCGCCGGCCGCCGCAGCGCCGAGCCTTGCCCCGTCTGCCAGCGCCTCGGCGAGGGTGAAGCGGCCGGCCGCCGCGC
Organism: Phreatobacter sp.; assembly: GCF_030691135.1. Classification (GTDB taxonomy): domain Bacteria; phylum Pseudomonadota; class Alphaproteobacteria; order Rhizobiales; family Phreatobacteraceae; genus Phreatobacter. Next base: position 125,482 of record NZ_JAUYFA010000037.1, on the reverse strand, counting down.
CCGCCACGGCGAGATTGGCCGGCATGGCATCGGGCACGAAGGCGAGGCTGGCATCCGACCAGCGCGGCTTGTGGCCGAGATGGGTCGTCATCGCGATATCGGGGTTGAAGCCGCCTGATACGGCGAGGCCGTCGACGGCGATGCGGCGGCGGCCGTGATCGCCGATCACCTCGATCGCCGAGAGGGATTGCCCACCGATGGCATCGAGCACGCGGGCGCCGAGGAAGACCGGCACGTCGCCGGCGAGCGCCCTGACGGATGCGGCGATGTCGCGCCGCGCATCGATCACCGCCGCGACCGGAACGCCGGCGCTGGCGAAGGCTTCGGCCGTCCGCCAGCCGTCGTCGGTGGCGGTGAACACCGCGACCCGGCGCCCCGGCAGGGCGGCGAAGCGCTGGAGATAGGTCCGCATGGCCGCGGCCAGCATGATGCCGGGTCGGTCATTGCCGCCGAAGACGATCGGCCTTTCGATGGCACCGGCGGCGAGCACGGTCTGCACCGCGACGAGGGTCCAGAGACGCTGGCGCGGCATTCCCGCCGGGGTCACCGCGAGATGGTCGGTGAGACGCTCGACCGCACCGATCTCGCCGTCATAGAGGCCGAAGGCGGCGGTGCGCGTGAGGATGCGGACATTGTCGAACGTCGCCAATTCGGCTTCCGCCTCGCGGACCCAGACCGGTCCCGGCATGCCGTCGATCTCGACGGTGTCGGAAAGCAGGCGGCCGCCGAGGGCGAAGTCCTGCTCGAGCAGGATGACGCGCGCCCCGGTCCGTCCGGCGGTGAGGGCCGCGGCGAGGCCGGCGGGACCGGCGCCGATCACCAGAAGGTCGCAGAAAGCATAGGCTTTCTCGTAAGTGTCCGGGTCAGGCGCGCCCGACAGCCGGCCGAGACCGGCGGCATGGCGGATGGCCGGCTCGTAGAGGCGCTCCCAGAGGGCGGCCGGCCACATGAAGGTCTTGTAGTAGAAGCCGGCACCAAGCAGCGGCGACGCCAGCTGGCCGATCGCCTGGACGTCGAAACGCAGGGAGGGCCAGCGGTTCTGGCTGGCGACGTCGAGACCGGGATAGAGCTCGATCGTGGTCGCACGTGTGTTGGGCTCGCGATAGGCGCCTCGGCCCTTCTCCACCAGGGCATTGGGCTCCTCGGGACCGGCCGAGACGATGCCGCGGGGGCGGTGATACTTGAACGAGCGGCCGACGAGACCGATGCCGTTGGCGACGAGCGCCGAGGCCAGCGTATCGCCGGCGAGCCCCGTCAGGGGACGGCCGTCGAAACTGAAACCGATGGGCGTCTGCCGGTCGACGAGGCCGCCGGTGGCGAGGCGGTTGACGCTCATGCCGTGGCCCCGTGCGTAGCGACGGGCTTCGCGCCGGTGATGGTGTGGTCGCGGGTGTCGCGGCAGACCACCAGCCAGGAGCGGCAGCCATAGGCGTGGTACCAGAGTTCTTCCATGGGGCCGGCCGGATTGTCGCGGAGATAGACATAGGTCGCCATGGCGGCGGCATCGCCATCGGCCGGGCGGCGCGGGGCGGCGTCGCCGTGATAGGCGAATTCCGAACTGTCGCGCGGGCCGCAATAGGGGCAGGGAATGCGCATCGGTCCTCAGTGCAGGTTCGGTTGGGCGCCCTGGCCCTTCTCGTCGATCACACGGCCCTGGGCGAAACGGTCCAGCGTGAGGGCCGTCGCGGCCGGGTGCGGTTCGTCGCGGGCGATGAGATGAGCAAAGACGGTGCCCGAGCCCGGCGTCGCCTTGAAGCCGCCATAACACCAGCCGGCGTTGAGATAGAGACCGTCCATTGGCGTGCGGTCGATGATCGGCGAGCCGTCCATCGACATGTCGACGACGCCGCCCCAGCTGCGCAGCAGCCGGGCCCGGCCGATGGCCGGCATCAGCGCCATCCCGCCCTCGCACACATCCTCGACGACCGGGAGATTGCCGCGCTGGGCATAGGAATTGTAGCCGTCGATATCGCCGCCGAAGACCAGGCCGCCCTTGTCGGACTGGCTGATGTAGAAATGGCCGGCGCCGAAGGTGATGACCCCGGGAATGATCGGCTTCAGCCCTTCCGAGACGAAGGCCTGCAGGACGTGGCTCTCGATCGGCAGGCGCAGGCCCGCCATGGCGGCCACCTCGGAGGAACTGCCGGCCACGGCCATCGCGACCTTCTTCGCCCGGATGGCGCCGCGGTTCGTCTCCACGCCGGTGATGCGGCCGCCCTCGCGCAGGAATCCGGTCACGGCGCAGTTCTGGACGATGTCGACGCCGCGGTCGCTCGCCGCGCGGGCATAGCCCCAGGCGACGGCGTCGTGGCGTACCGTGCCACCGCGACGCTGCAGCAGGCCGCCCTGGATGGGAAAGCGCGCCTGGTCGAAATTGAGGAACGGGTAGAGCCGGCGCACGCCCTCCTTGTCGAGCAGTTCGGCATCGATCCCGTGCAGGCGCATGGCGTTGCCGCGGCGCGCATAGGCGTCGCGCTGGCCGTCGGAATGGTAGAGGTTGAGGACGCCGCGCTGGCTCACCATGGCGTTGTAGTTGATGTCCTGCTCGAGGCCCTCCCAGAGCTGCATGGAGAGCTCATAGAGCGGGATATTGCCCGGCAGCAGGTAGTTCGAGCGCACGATGGTGGTGTTGCGGCCGACATTGCCGCCGCCGATCCAGCCGCGCTCCAGCACTGCGACATTGGCGATGCCGTAATCGCGCGCCAGGTAGTAGGCCGTCGACAGCCCGTGGCCGCCGCCGCCGATGACGATGACATCGTAGCTGGGCTGCGGCGTCGCGTCCCGCCAGGCGGGCTTCCAGTCCCTGTTGCCGCCCAGGGCGTGGCTGACGAGCGAAAGCAGGGAATAGCGCATGGGCGGCGGGCGATCCGGCGGGAAACCTTAGCCATTGTCGCCGCTATGAAGCGGTCGCGCCAGTCTTGCGCGCGAGGATCGCGCACCCATCGCCGGGAAAGAGCCATGCGCACCGGGAAGGGCGAGGCGATTGACAGGCGGCACATCGCCTCTCCAAACTCAGACGATACCGCCGTATTTTCTGGCAATACGCATCGGGCCCGCTCCCCACCCAGCCGGCCGACGGAGCTCTGCCATGCGCGACACCGCTCTGAATGCGACCCATGGCGTGGCTGCGCCCGTTCTCGATGTCGACCCCTATGCCGACGACGTGCTGAACGAGCCGCGGGCCATGCATGCCGCCGTGCGGGATGCAGGTCCGGTGGTGTTCCTGCAACGCTACGGCGTTCATGCGATGGGCCGGCACCGCGACGTCCTGCCTTTGCTGAAGGACTGGGAGACCTTCTCCTCCACCGGCGGTTCGGGGCTCGGCGACATCCGCAAGCCCGGGGCATGGCGGCCGGCGAGCCCCATCGTCGAGGTGGATCCGCCGCAGCACACCCATGTGCGGACGGTGCTTCAGCGGATTCTCTCGCCGGCCGTCATCCGCCGCTGGCGCGCGGATTTCGAGGCGGCAGCCGGGCGGCTCGTCGCCGAACTCGTGGACAAGGGTGCCTTCTGCGGCGTCCACGACCTGGCCGAGACCTATGTCTCCAACACCTTTCCGGAAGCGCTCGGCCTGCGCGACTCACCGCAGCGGCGCGACAACCTCTTCCTCCTCGGCGCCCTCAATTTCGATGGTCAGGGGCCGAAGAACGCGCGTTACGAGGAGACCCAGCGCAAGGCCGACGTCATCTGGGACTGGTTCCTCGACAGCATGAAGCGCGAGGCCATGGTGCCCGGAGGGTTCGGCGAGGCGATCTTCGAGGCCGCCGACCGCGGCGAGATCGATCACGCGACGGCACCGCTTCTGGTGCGTTCCTTCCTGCGCGGGGGGCTCGACACCACGTCGAGCATGATCTCGGCGGCGCTCTGGTATCTGGCGATGGATCCGGCGCAATGGGCGCTGCTGCGCGAGGATCCCGCCCGCATCCGCCCGGCCCTTGACGAAGCTATGCGGCTGGAGACGCCGATCCAGAACGTCTGCCGGCAGACCATGCGGGAGGTGGTGATCGATGGCGTCACGGTGCCGAACGACACCAAGATCCTCGTCATGCTCGGCGCCGCCAACCGGGATCCCGACCAGTGGGAGCGTCCCGACGCCTTCGACGTCACGCGCCAGACCATGGGCCATCTCGCCCTCGGCACCGGCGTCCACATGTGCATCGGCCAGATGATCGCAAGGCTCGAGGGCGAGGCGGTGCTGAAAGCCATGGTCGGGCAGGTGAGGAGCCTCGAACTTGACGGCGCGCCGACCCGCACCCTCAACAACAACCTGCGCAGCCTGAAGACGCTGCCGCTGCGCGTGACGGCGGCCTGACATGCCGCGCATACCCTGCCGCGTCCCGGGGCGGGCCCGGTGACGATCGATACGGCGGCGGGGACGAGCCTGATGACAGGGCGCGGCTGCCCGCCGGATTCTCCTGCCTGACGCGCTGGATGGCATCGTGGTATCGGTGCCGGGCGCGCCGATCTGACGCCGCTGGGGCGTCCGCGTGAAGACCTTGTGACCTCGATGACGCAGCCTTTCGCGACCCATGCCGACGTCGTCATCCTCGGCGCGGGACAGGCCGGCCTCCAGGCCGCCTTGTCGCTGCGCGAGGATGGCTTCGCCGGAACCATCCAGATGATCGGCGACGAGCCCGTCCTGCCCTACCAGCGGCCGCCGCTGTCCAAGGGCTTTCTTCTTGGCACGGTCGCCGAGGATGCGCTGGTGCTGCGGCCCCAGGCCATGCTCGACAAGCTCGACATCCGCATTTTAACCGGCACACGGGCGACTCGGATCGATCGCCCTGCGCACAGGCTCGACCTCGCCGACGGCGGGTCCTGCACTTACGGCCATCTGGTGATCGCCACCGGCTCGCGCGTCCGGCACTGGAGCGGCGAAGGCGCCGATCTCGACGGCGTCGCCTGTCTGCGCACCCTCGCCGATGCCCGGGCTCTCGGGGCCAGGCTGGAAGCTGCCGCCGACGTGGTGGTGATCGGGGCCGGCTTCATCGGGCTGGAATTCGCGGCGGTCGCAGCCAAGCGCGGCAGGAAGGTCCATGTGGTGGAAGCCGCCGACCGGGCCATGGCGCGAGCGGTGACGCCGGCCGTATCCGCCTTTTTTCGCGAGCGGCACGAGATCGCCGGCGTGCAGTTCCGCTTCGGCGCCGGTGTCGAGGCGATCCTCGGCGTGGCCGGCAAGGTCACGGGTGTCAGGCTGACCGGCGGAGAGATACTCGCCGCTGACCTTGTTCTGGTCGGTATCGGCGGCATCGCCAATGCCGAGATCGCGGCCGAGGCCGGCCTCGCGGTCCAGAACGGCATCCTCGTCGACGACCTGTTACGGACCGCCGATCCCGCCATCTCGGCCATCGGCGATTGCTGCAGCCACCCCAATCCTTTCGCCGGAGGGCCGATTCGCCTGGAATCGGTGCAGAATGCCATCGACCAGGGCCGCCTCGTCGCTGGCCGTCTGACCGGCACGCCGCAGCCCTATCGCGCCGTGCCCTGGTTCTGGTCCGACCAGGGCGATCTCAAGCTGCAGATGGCCGGTCTGACGACCGGTTTCGACAGGCAGGTGACCATCGGGGATCCGGCCGAGGCGCGCTTCTCCCTGATCGCGTTCCGCGCCGGCATCCTGATCGGCGTCGAATCGGTCAACCGGCCCGGCGACAACATCCTGGCCCGTAGGATCCTGGCCATTCCGTCGCCTGTCACCCTGGCGGAGGCGGAGGCTGTCGGCTATGACCTGAAGGCGCTGGCGGCGGGCGGGGCCGCGAAGGCATGACGCCGACCGCACAAGACCTCCGCCGAGCAGGTATTGGCGCACGATACGATCGTGTTGCATTTCCGCGTCTCCGACGGCATAGCAATCGCCAAGGTTGAACACGCAGCCCCTGTCGGACCGGGCCAATTGCACGGACCAGCGAGGATGGCCTGCGTCAGGGAGGATGGGGCCGAGCGCTCGTCCGACGGGTTTCGATGACCAAGACTGCCGGCGCCAACGCCGTCGACGAGCGCCTGTTCCTGCAATCGGTCGCCCGCGCCCTCGACGTGCTCGAGGCCTTCGCGCAGAGCCCGCGGCCGAAATCGCTCGGCGAGATCGCCGCCGCCACCGGCATCAACAAGAGTGCCGCGCAGCGGATCGGGCAGACGCTGCTGGCCCGCGGCTATCTGGAGCGGGCCGACAGCGGCGGGCTGACGCTCGGACGCAAGCTGCTCGACCGCTCCTTCGACTACCTTCGGTCCAATCCCCTGATCGAGCGGGCGACGCCGGTGCTGATGGAACTGCGCAAGCTCGCCGGCGAGCGCATCGATCTCAGCCTCTTCGACGACACGTCGACGATCTATGCCATCCGCCTGCAGAGCAAGCGGGAGACCTTTTACGCGACCTTGCCCGGGCGACGGATCCCCTCGTTCCTGTCGTCCGGCGGCCGTTCCTGCATGGCGCACATGGCCGATGAAGCGGTCGACGATCTGCTCATGCGATCAAACCGCCGCGCGCTGACGCCGAAGTCGCGGACGGAGCTCCCGCAGATCTGGGAAAAGGTCAGAGAGGCCCGCGCTGAGGGTTACTCGTGGGCGGCCGAGGAGGCGCTGATCGGCGAGGTGGTTCTCGCGGCGGCCGTGCTCGACAGCGACCGTCAGCCGATCGGTGCGGTTCATATCGCGGGCTCGCTCAGCGAGTGGTCGATTCCCGATTTCCGCCGCCGGTTCTCGCCCCTGGCCATCGAGGCGGCGCGCGCTCTCAGCGTCTGATCCGCAATTCTCCGTTCGGCCCTGCGATCCTGACGGCGACCGGCGTGCTGCCGGAGGCGACGTCCTGCGTTTCGGACAGGCCACCCATGCCGGCGATTTGCCCCGCTCCGGCCCTTGCATGGGTTTGACAGCGCGCAACCCAGCGTATCAAGCTATCAATATATCCGTATTGACTAACGATACGACAAGGCAATGGGTTCTCGTCATGACGCAGCTCTTCCGCCGTCGCATGCCGGCCCTCATGGGTGCGACCGTGACCGCTTCGTGCATCGTGAACGCCCGTGAGAACCTGACGCACCTCTATCCCGGCCCGATCGGACCGGGGCAGCCTGCCGCCGATCATCGGCGGCTCGAAGAACTGCGTATGGGAGGTCGAACATGAGCGAACCGAGGGCAGCACGTTTCGAGGGCCGCGTTGCGGCCATCACCGGGGCCGGTGGGGCACTGGGCCGTGCCTCGGCCGTCGCCCTCGCCGCAGAGGGCGCGAGGCTCGCCCTGTTCGACCGCGATCCCGCGGCGCTCGCCGAGACTGCAGCGCTCTGCCCCGGCGCCGTCACCGTGACGGGGGACGCGAGTTCATCCGCCGACGTCAAGCGTTTTGCCGATACGGCGCGGGCGCAGCTGGGACCGGTGGAGCTGCTGGTCGCTGCAGCGGGCGTCATCGGCCCGTCCAGGATCGCCATTGACGTGGAGGAGGACGAGTTCGACCGCGTCTTCGCCATCAACGTGAAGGGCTCATGGCTCGCGGCGAAACACATCATCCCGCACATGCGCACCCTCGGCCGCGGCGCGGTCGTGCTGTTCTCATCCACCGCAGGGCTGCAGGGCTCGCCGGTCTATTCGATCTATTCGGCTTCGAAGGGCGCGGTGACGCTGCTGACCAAGAGCCTCGCCCTCAACCACGCCACCGAGAACATTCGCGTCAACTGCGTCTGCCCCGGCACGATCGACAGTCCCATGCACCGTCAGGGCATGGCGGCGATCGCCGATCCCGTGCAGCGCGCCGAGCGCGAGGCCTTCCAGAAGACGAAACATCCGATGAACCGCTTCGGCCAGCCGGAGGAGGTGGCGGCCGGCGTGCTCTACCTACTGAGCGACGATGCCTCCTACGTCACCGGCCATGCGTTGCCTATCGACGGAGGGCGCCTTGCCTGATCCCAAGCGCTTCGCCGGCAAGGTCGTCATCGTCACCGGCGCCGCCCGCGGCATCGGCGAGGGGATCGCCGGGCGGTTTGCGGCAGAGGGCGCGCAGGTCCTGCTCGTCGATGTGATCCCGGAGGTCACCGAGACCGCCGCCCGCCTCGGCCAGAGCGCGCTCATCCAGGACGTCACCGACCGCGGCGCCGGCGAGGCCATGGCGAAGGCTTCGCTCGCCGCCTTCGGGCACATCGACATTCTCGTCAACAATGCCGGCATCGGCGGTTCGAAGCGGCTGATGGAAAGCGAAGACGCGCTCATCGACCGCTTCCTCGACACCAATCTCGCCGCCGTCCTGCGCGTCACGCGGGCCGTCGTGCCGCACCTGCCGCGGCCCGGCGGGCGCATCGTCAACATCTCCTCGATCTTCGGCATCACCGGCTATCCCGGCACCACGGCCTATGCGGTGGCGAAGGCCGGCGTCGCGCAGTTCACCCGCCAGCTCGCCGGGGAACTGGCGCCGGAAGGCATTCTCGTCAACGCCGTCGCCCCGGGCCTCATCGCGACGCCGATGACCACAGGCCACCGGCAGAACGCGCTTTACACCCGGCTCATCGTCGAAGGCACGCCGGTCGAACGGATGGGAACACCGGCCGACGTCGCCGGGCCTGTGGCCTTCCTCTGTTCAGAGGACGCCGCCTTCGTCACCGGCGCGGTCTTGCCGGTCGACGGCGGCTTCCTCGCCGCGCGGCATGGAAGAATCTGAAACCAGACCACGGGAGACGAGACGATGCACGACATGAGCGTCAAATGGCCGAACGGCGCCCGCTGCGCCGTGATGCTGACCTTCGACTTCGATGCCGAGACGCTGTGGACGTCGCGCGACCCGGACAATGTCCGTCGCCCCGGCGTGCTCAGCCAGGGTCGATATGGTGCCAAGGTCGGCGTGCCGAAGATCCTCGACACGCTGCGCGACGAGGGCATAAAGTCGACCTTCTTCGTCCCCGGCTGGACGGCGGAGAACCATACCGACCGCGTCGAGATGATCCTCAAGGACGGCCACGAGGTCGCCCATCACTCCTATTCCCACAAATGGGTGAGCGACGATCCGCAGGCCGAGGTCGAGGAGATGGAGAAGGGTCTCGAGGCGCTCAAGCGCACGGTCGGCGTCGTGCCGAAGGGCTACCGCTCACCGGCCGGAGAGGTCTCCGAGGGCCTGTTCAAGCTGCTGAAGCAGCACAATTTCCTCTACGATTCCTCGCTGATGGACGACATCAACCCCTATCGCCACGTCATGCCGGACGGCTCCAAGGGCGTCATCGAACTGCCCTGGCACTGGTCGCTGGACGATGCGCCCTTTGCCCTGTTCTCGGTCAAGACGCCGCGGCCGATCTTCACCAACGAGCATATGCTCTCCGTCTACAAGGAGGAGTTCCGCGAGATCTACAAGTGGGGCGGGCTGTTCGACATGATCTTCCATCCGCAGGTCGGCGGACGCCCGAGCCGCATCGCCCTGATCCGCGAGCTGATCGCCTTCATCCGTACCTTCCCTGGCGTCTGGTTCGCCACCGGCGCAGAGGTGGCCGAGGCCTGGTCGCAGGCCCACGAGACGGCCTGACCCCAAAAGGCGGACCGGCGACATTGCTGGCCTGCCCGTCGCCTGCGTTGACAGGTCCCGGGGGCCTCCCTAACCGTTGCGGCCAAGTTGCAAGGCGCCGGTCAACGGCGCGGGACAGGGCGGGGAGGGTGCCCGGAAGGCAGGACCTGAGCGCAGGCGCAATCCGCCGCGGCGCGCAGCGTCGGTTTCCGACCTTCGCCGACCCGATCGATGCGGCCGACGCCGCGGGTGGAGACAGGTCGATGAGCGACAATGAAATGACGGGTGGCGAAGCCCTGGCGCGGATGATCCTCGCCTTCGACGGCGGCCCGATGTTCGGCATGGGCGGCTTCCAGCTGCTGCCCTTCTACGACGCCGCCCGCCGCCTCGGCCTCAAGCACCACCTGATCAACGACGAGCGCGCCGGTGTCTTCGCCGCCGACGCCTATGCCAAGATCACCGGTCGCGTCGGCCTCGTCGATGCGACGCTCGGACCCGGCGCCACCAACCTCGTCACCGGCCTGGTCGAGGCCCTGAACGCCGGCACGCCGATGGTCGCCATCGTTGGTGACACCCACCGCGACCATTCCTGGAAGAACATGACCCAGGAGAGCCGCCAGCTCGACATCCTCAGGCCCTGCGCCAAGGAGGTGATCCGGATCGAGGCCATCCATCGCATCCCCGAACTGATGCGTCGCGCTTTCGCCGTCGCCACCACCGGACGCCCCGGCCCCGTCATCGTCGACGTGCCGGAGGATATCTGCCACGGCAGCTACGGTTTCTCCGACGACGACTTCAAGGTCGATCCCGCCCATGGCGGCGCACCGGCCCTGCGCTGCCGCCCCGACGGCGCGGCCCTGGCGAAGGCCGCCGACCTCCTCGCCGGCGCAAGCCGTCCGATCGTGCTCGCCGGCGGCGGCGTGCACCTGTCCGGCGCGGCCGACACGCTGCAGCGCTTCGCCGAGACCTTCGCGATCCCCGTCGCCCACACGATGACCGGCAAGGGCGCCATTGCCTGCACAAGCCCGCTCTCGGCAGGCCTCTTCGGTCGCTACGACCGGATCGCCAACACGCTGATCGAGGAGAGCGACCTCATTCTCGTCATCGGCTGCAAGCTCGGCGAGATCGCCACCAAGCGCTTCACCGTGCCGCCGCGCGGCAAGCGCATCATCCATCTCGACATCGTCGCCGAGGAGTTCGGCCGCACCGTGCAGCCCGAAGTGACGCTCTGGGGCGACGCGAAACTCGGCATCGAGGACCTCGCGACCGCCCTCGCTCCGAAGGCGGAGGCGATCCGCGCCCGGCAGTCCGCCTATGCGGCCGACGTGCCGAAGCGGATGGCGGCCTGGCGCGCCGACGTCAACGAAAAGCTGACCTCCGACGAGGTGCCCGTCAGCATGGGTCGCCTGATGACCGAGATCAATCACGTGCTGCCCGCCGACGGCTACCTCGTCGCCGACGGCGGCTTTGCCGCCCATTGGGGCGGCCTGCTGTTCGACACCAAGAAGCCGGGCCGTTGCTTCGTCCCGGACCGCGGCTTCGCCTCCATCGGCTACGGCCTGCCGGGGGCCATGGGCTGCGCTATGGGCGCGCCGGGCAAGGCGGTGATCGGGCTGACCGGCGACGGCGGTTTCAACATGATGCTGGGCGAGATCGAGACCGCCCGCCGCATGGGCCTCGACCTCACCATCGTCGTCGTCAACAATGCCGCATCCGGCTACGTGAAGGCGCTGCAGCACCTCGTCTACGGCCCCGGCGCCTATCACGCCTCGGACCTCGCCGAGACCAACTACGCCGATGCGGCGAAGGCGCTGGGGTGCCACGGCATCCGGGTCGAACATCCCTCCACCCTCAGGGCCGCGCTCCAAGAGGCGCTGGCGACGAAAGGGCCGTCGGTGGTCGACGTCGTCGTCACCCGCGATCCCGCCAAGATGCTGCCGGGCGTCGACAACCGCGCCGCCGCCAAGCTGAAGAAGGGCGACCGTCCGGCCTGACGAGCAAGGCCTCCATCAATTGGCGCTTGTCATCTTGCGGCAGCGATGCCCCGCTATCCGATCGTGGCACGAATGGAGGGTTCCCGTGAGCCTAGGCCTGATCGCACTCCTCGACGACATCGCCGCCCTCGCCAAGGTGGCGGCGGTCACCCTTGACGACGTCGCGGCCCAGGCGACCAAGGCGGGAGCCAAGGCGGCCGGAATCATCATCGACGATGCGGCAGTAACCCCACGCTATGCCGTCGGCTTCGCCGCATCGCGCGAATTGCCCATTGTGGCGAAGATCGCCTGGGGGTCGCTCAAGAACAAGATGCTCTTTCTGCTGCCGGGCGCCCTGCTGCTGAGCGCCCTCGCTCCCTGGGCGATCACGCCGCTGCTGATGATCGGCGGCGCCTATCTCTGCTACGAGGGGTTCGAGAAGGTACTCGAAATGGTCGTGCCCCATGACGACGACGCACCGGCGCCCGACCCTGTAGCCGCCGCCCCCGACGAAGCAGCGGCGCTGGAGGACCAGCGTGTCGCCGGTGCCATCCGCACCGACTTCATCCTCTCCGCCGAAATCATGGCGATTGCCCTGTCGACGATCACGTCACCGAGCTTCTGGACGCAGGCCCTGATCCTCGCCGTTGTCGGGATCGGCATCACGGTCCTGGTCTATGGTGCGGTGGCCCTGATCGTGAAGGGGGATGATGTCGGTCTCGCCCTCGCACAGAGCAGCAGGCCGATCACCGGTCTGGGGCACGTATTGCGCGGCCGACCGACGGAGCTGGAACCGCGTGAACCCGCCGCCGTCGACCGTGCCGTCAGCCGGCTGACCCAGCCCGTCGGGCGGGGCCTCGTCTTCGGCATGCCCTATTTCCTGAAGACCCTCAGCCTCGTCGGCACCCTCGCCATGCTCTGGGTCGGCGGCGGCATCGTCATCCACGGCCTCGCCGGCTACGGCCTGACCGGGATCGAGCATGCGATCCACGCCGCCGCCGTCGCGATCGCCGCCCTGGTTCCGGCGATCAAGACCGCTGTCGAATGGCTGGCGACCGCCCTCGCCTCGGGAGCGGTCGGCCTGGCGCTGGGCGGTGCCGTGTTCCTCGCCATGCACTATGGCGTCGAGCCGCTGCTGCACCGGGGCGCCGCCGCCAAGGGCCACTGATAGAGGCGCTGTCGCTGTCAACTCCGGATGCTGCGGGGGCGGCTGAGCCGCCCCCGCACGCGTCAGTCGTTGAAGTTCACCACGGCCTGCTCGGAGCGCTCGTCGGCAGCATAGGGATAGACCGAATAATCGCGGATGAAGTGCAGCGAGATGTAGAAGGAGATGCGGTTCTCCTCGCCGCTGTTGGAAATGCCGCGGTGAATGGTGCCGCGGCCCATGTAGAGCACCGACATGGGCTTGGCGACGATCTGGTGGACCTGAAAATGGTCGACGCTGCGGGCGAGGGCCTCCACATCGACCTCGTCGACATGGGAGGCGACCTTCTCCAGGGCCTCGTCGGGCGTTCCCTCCGGCAGGGTGATGAACTGGGTGGCGTTCTTGTCGGTGAACTGGGTGAGCGGAATCCAGATCGCCGCAGCATCGGTGGTGTAGTCGACGTGCCAGACCTGCGGCTTGGAGCCGATCGGGTTCACCACGAAACCGTACCCGTCCATGATGGCGCCCTGCTCGGCAAACTGACCCGAAGCCGTCGCGCACCAGGCATGGAATTCGGCGGCCAGCGTCTTGTCGGAGAGCTCCATCGCGTCGCCCTCCTCGTCGTCCTGCCAGATGTTCATCCAGCAGATCTCCTTGGCAGCGATCTGCTCGTCCCAGGCGTCGCCCATCGTGCGCTTGAGATCGTCATAGGCGCGCCTCAGCAAGGGGCGTGCTTCATCCGGCACGGTCCCTACGTAGCGGAAGCCCATCAGTGCAGGCTTCAGCTTGATATAGTCGCGGTCGTCCATCGTATTCTGCTCCAGCCATGGCCATGAAGGATCGCCACCCGTCGTCATGGCAGCATCACCCCGATGAACTCACGGTGAAGGCAGAATGTTGCAGAGTGTCGACAGGCCGGTCATGTCATTGTGACAGGCCGGAACCGCGCGTCAGAACGTCACGACGGAGCGGATCGACTTGCCCTCGTGCATCAGGTCGAAGGCGGTGTTGATCTCGTCGAGCGGCATGATGTGGGTGATCAGGCTGTCGATGTCGATCTTCCCGTCCATGTACCAGTCGACGATCTTCGGCACGTCGGTGCGGCCCCGGGCGCCGCCGAAGGCCGAGCCCTTCCAGACACGGCCGGTGACCAGCTGGAACGGACGGGTGGTGATCTCGGTGCCCGAGGGTGCCACGCCGATGATGATGCTCTCGCCCCAGCCGCGATGGCAGCATTCCAGCGCCTGGCGCATCGTGTGGATGTTGCCGATGCACTCGAAGGAGAAGTCGGCGCCACCGCCGGTCAGGTCGACGATGGCCTGGACGACCTTGTCGCGGCCGACCTCGTCCGGATTGACGAAATGGGTCATGCCGAACTTCTTCGCCATCTCGACCTTGGCCGGGTTGAGATCGACGCCGATGATCTTGTCGGCGCCGACCATGCGGGCGCCCTGGATGACGTTGAGGCCGATGCCGCCGAGGCCGAAGACGACGACATTGGCGCCCGGCCAGACCTTGGCCGTGTAGATCACCGCCCCGATGCCGGTGGTGACGCCGCAGCCGATGTAGCAGATCTTGTCGAAGGGGGCGTCCTCACGGACCTTGGCGAGAGCGATCTCGGGCAGGACCGTGAAGTTCGAGAAGGTCGAGCAGCCCATGTAGTGGAACACCTCGTTGCGACCACGGCCGCCGACCGGCTCGCAGGAGAAGCGCGAGGTGGCGTCCGGCATCAGGCCCTGGCCCTGGGTGCCGCGGATGGCGGTGCACAGGTTCGAACGCTGCGACAGGCAGGTTTTGCAGGCGCGGCATTCCGGCGTGTAAAGCGGGATGACGTGGTCGCCGACCTTCACCGAAGTGACGCCGGCGCCGATTTCGCGGACGATGCCCGCACCCTCATGGCCGAGGATCGCCGGGAATTTGCCCTCCGAATCGAGGCCGGACAGGGTGTAGGCGTCGGTATGGCAGACGCCGGTCGCCATGATCTCGACGAGCACTTCACCTGCCTTCGGTCCTTCGATGTCGATGGTCTCGATGGTGAGGGGCTTGTTGGCTTCCCAGGCGACGGCGGCACGCGATTTCATGAAAGGCTCCGGACGATCGGTGGCGGCGCGCGGCCGCTGATGTGACGGCGCGGAATGAACCACGCCGCGTCACGCCTCGCAATCACGGAAATGCCTCGATGTTGACAGTGTCAACGCGCCTTGATAGGCACCGCCATCGCTCACTCGCGCCGGGATTTCCCTGATGTCCGCCTCAGGTCAGCCGCTATCGCAGACACGTCTCGGCCGTCCCGCTTCCTATGGCACCCGGGCCGACTTGCCGGCCGCGGGCCGGGGATTATGGTCCTGAGGAACTCTCTGGTGACGCTCCAGGGGAAAGCGCCGATGTCGTCGCGTCGGTTTCGTCCGCGCCCCCTCGAAGCCCCGTGCGACGGGCGCCTCCACGCGGCGATGACCGCCGCGTTCTTGCTGAAGGATCTGCCATGACCGCCGGCCGCCTGGGCCTTGCCGAGGCCATCTTCTGGACTGCCACGCTGGTCATGGTCCTCATGCTGGCGCTCGCCCTGGTGTTCTGGACCATCGACAAGCGACTGATCAACGAGGTCAGTGTCTGGGCAAAGCCGATGAAGTTCGCCATTTCCCTCGCCGTCCACATGGCGACGCTGGCGCTCGTCGTCGCGCTGCTCGGCGAGGGCTGGCGGACGGGAACGCTGCTGGCCGTTGTCGCCGCCGCCTGCGCCTTCGCCTCGCTCGGCGAGATGATCTACATCATCATCCAGGCGGCACGGCAGCAGGCTTCGCATTTCAACCTCGCGACGCCCTTCACCCGCGCGATGTACACCGCCATGGCGTCCGGCGCCGTCGTCATCACGCTCAGCGCCGCGGTGGTGGGCATCGTCGCCTATGCCGACGCGGATGCCAGGATCGCCCCGGCCCTGCGGCTCGCCCTCCTGCTCGGGCTCGTCGGCGGGGCGGTGCTGACGCTCGTCACCGCCTTCACCATCGGCAGCCGTCTCAGCCCGCATGTCGGCGTCCACCCGCCCGGCGGCGCACGGATGGCCTTCACCGGCTGGTCGCTGATGGTCGGAGACCTGCGCGTCTCGCATTTCCTCGCCACCCACATGATCCAGGCGCTGCCTCTCTTCGGCCTGGTCGCCGCCCGCAGCCTGCCGCCGGCGGCCGCCATGGCGGCGGTCTGGATCGCGGCCATCGGCTGGACCGGCATCGTCCTGGCCAGCTACCAGCAGGCGCTCGCCGGCCGCCCCCTGCCACGGCTGTTCTGAGACGCGGCTGGTCTGCGACGCAGTACCCGGGCCTTCCACGGGCACGCCGGCCTGCTAGGCTGTGGTGAGGCCTGCCGCCGCTGTCCGAAGGGAGGGCGGTCCAAGATCGGGCGACCCGGAGGATCCCATGAAGGCGCTCGTCATCCACGCTCCCCACGACCTCCGGCTGGAGGAGCGCGCGCTCGCGCCGCTCGCGCCGCGAGAGGTCGCGGTCAGGATCGGGGCGGGAGGCATCTGCGGCTCGGACCTGCACTATTTCCACAACGGCGGCTTCGGCGCCGTCAGGCTGAGGGAACCGATGATCCTCGGCCACGAGATCGCCGGAACGGTCGAGCAGGTCGGTGCCGACGTCGCATCGCTCGTCCCCGGTGACCGGGTGGCGGTGAGCCCGTCCAGGCCCTGCGGCCAGTGCCGCTACTGTCTCGACGGCATGCCCAACCATTGCCTCCACATGCGCTTCTATGGCTCGGCCATGCCTTTTCCGCATATACAGGGGGCCTTCCGCGAGGTGCTCGTCTGCGACGCGGTGCAGGCCCACAAGGTGGCCGACGGTGTCAGCCTGGGGGAAGCCGCGTTCTGTGAGCCGCTGGCGGTCTGTCTCCACGCGGCGCGGCGGGCCGGACCGCTGCTCGGCAAACGCGTGCTCGTCACCGGCTGCGGACCGATCGGCGCGCTCTGCATCCTCGCGGCGAGGGCGGCGGGCGCGGCCGAGATCGTCGCCACCGACGTAGCCGAGGCGACGCTGGCCGTCGTCGGGGCTATGGGCATCGCCACGACGCTGAACACCGCCACCGATCCGGAGGCCTTGCGGCCCTACGAGACGGACAAGGGCAGCTTCGACGTGCTGTTCGAAGCCTCCGGTAACATGAAGGCGCTGACCGGGGCCTTCGCCGCCTTGAAGCCGGGCGCAGTGATCGTGCAGGTCGGCACGGGCGGCGATTTCACGCTGCCCATCTCCGTGCTCGTGGCGAAGGAATTCGAGATCCGCGGCACGTTCCGCTTCCATCACGAGTTCGCCACCGCCGTGTCGATGATCGGCGAGCGGCGCATCGACGTGCGTCCTCTGCTCACCGCCACCCTGCCGATGGAACGGGCGGTCGAGGCGTTTCATCTGGCCTCGGACCGGTCGAAGGCGATGAAGGTGCAGATCGCTTTCGGGTGAAGGGGGTCGCTGCCGACGCCGCTGCTTCACCTCTCCCCGGTGCATGACGCACCAAAGCAAAAGGCCCGGCACTGGGCCGGGCCTTGTCGCCTGCGGGCGCGGTGCGCCTCAGGACGGATTGACCGTCGAGTCGATGACGTTCGACAGCTTGTCGGCGATCATGCCGATATCGCTCTCGGTGACGATGAAGGGCGGCGTGACGACGAGGCAGTCGCCGGCCATGCGGATCATGATGCCCTCCTCGTGGAAGGCCTTGTCCATGGCGGTGAAACCGCGCTTGCCGGGCAGGTCCTTCCAGCCCTCGATGTCAATGGCGGCGGTGAGGCCGACCTGACGGATGTCGAGGACGCCGGCCTTGCCCTGGAGTTTGCCGAAGATGGCGTCGGCCCAGATCGGCTCCAGCATCTTGACGCGCTCGAACAGACCCTCGTCGCGATAGAGGTCGAGCGTCGCCAGGCCAGCGGCGCAGGCCAGCGGATGGGCCGAATAGGTGTAGCCGTGGAACAGCTCGACGAGATGCTCCGGCCCGGTCATGAAGGCGTCGTGGACGTGCTTGCGGGCGATGACGCCGCCCATCGGCGCCGCGGCATTGGTGACGCCCTTGGCAAACGTCATCAGGTCCGGCGTGACGCCATAGCGCTCGGCGGCGAAAGCCGCACCGAGGCGGCCAAAACCGGTGATGACCTCGTCGAAGATCAGCAGGATGTCGTGCTTGTCGCAGAGCTCGCGCAGGCGCTTCAGATAGCCCTGCGGCGCCGGCAGCACGCCGGTCGAGCCGGCCATCGGCTCGACCATGACGGCGGCGATGGTGGAGGCGTCATGCAGCGCGACGATGCGCTCGAGCTCGTCGGCGAGATGGGCGCCCCATTCCGGCTCACCCTTCGAGAAGGCCTGCTTCTCGCGGTTGTAGGTGTGCGGAAGGTGGTCGGCGCCGGCCAGCAGCGAGCCGAAGACCTTGCGGTTGGCGACGATGCCGCCGACCGTGATGCCGCCGAAGCCGACGCCGTGATAACCGCGCTCGCGGCCGATCAGGCGGGTCTTGGAGGCCTTGCCGCGGGCATGCCAGTAGGCG
Source organism: Phreatobacter sp. (assembly GCF_030691135.1). GTDB lineage: Bacteria > Pseudomonadota > Alphaproteobacteria > Rhizobiales > Phreatobacteraceae > Phreatobacter. The sequence goes on along the minus strand of NZ_JAUYFA010000037.1, from coordinate 107,379 downwards.
ATCGCCATCTTCAGCGCGGTGTCGGCGGCTTCCGAGCCGGAATTGCAGAAGAAGACGTGGTCGAGATCGTTCGGCGCCAGCGCTGCGATGCGGTTCGCCAGTTCAAAGGCCTTGGGGTGGCCGAACTGGAAGGACGGAGCGAAGTCGAGCTCGGCCGCCTGCTTCTGGATCGCCTCGACGATCGGGTCGCGGGAATGGCCGGCGCTGGAGCACCACAGCCCCGCCGTGCCGTCGAGGATCTGCTTGCCCTCGGGCGTGTAGTAATAGAGCCCCTTGGCGCGGGCGATCATGCGCGGGCGGGCCTTGAACGAGCGGTTGGCCGTGAACGGCATCCAGAAGGCCTGGAGGTCGTTCGGAATGGCGGTGTTGGTGGCGTCGTCGCCCACCACACGCAGCGCGCTCGTCTTGGACATGGAAAAAAATCTCCGAAAGGGCCCTGATCTCGAATGAGCATACCAAGCAGCGGACAGGGAGCAAGCCGGCGCAGCGAAGGGGAGGAATGCGGTTGACGCCCGAGCGGGCAGCCTTTGCCGAGCGCAGGGGAGACGCGCGAACGTGGCCTTGCGCCCCGGTGGCGCAGAGATTAGTTCTTTTCTAGAATAATTCTAATAAAGGCGCCCGCCATGCTCAGCCGCCTTCCCCTGCCGGGCTTCGGCAGCAAGCGCCGCTTCGACGACCTCAGCGAACAGGAGGTCCTGGCACTCGCCATCTCCTCGGAGGAGGAGGACGGCCAGATCTACCGGGCCTATGCCGCCAAGCTCGCCCAGAGCTACCCGCATTCAGCCGCGGTGTTCGAGGGCATGGCCGCGACCGAGGACGAGCACCGCCGCCGGCTGGTCGACACCTATAAGCGCCGTTTCGGCGACTTCATCGTACCGATCCGCCGCGAGCATGTGTCCGGCTACTACGCCCGCAGCCCCGTCTGGCTGGTGGAGAACCTCGCCCTCGACCGCATCCGCGAGGAGGCGGCCGACATGGAGCGGCAGGCCCACGCCTTCTACGTCGCGGCAGCGGCGCGGACGACGGATGCCGATACCCGCAGGCTGCTCGGCGATCTCGCCGCCGCGGAAGCGGCCCATCAGCGCGAGGCCAATGCCCTCGGCGAGACCCATCTGACCGAGGAGGGGCGCGCCACCGAGGATGCCGCCGCCCATCGCCAGTTCGTGCTGACCTGGGTGCAGCCTGGCCTGGCGGGCCTGATGGACGGCTCGGTCTCGACGCTGGCGCCGATCTTCGCCACCGCTTTCGCCACCCAGAACCCCTGGACGACCTTCCTGGTGGGGCTCTCGGCCTCCATCGGCGCCGGCATTTCCATGGGTTTCACCGAAGCGGCCCATGACGACGGCAAGGTGTCGGGGCGCGGCTCGCCGTTGAAGCGTGGCATCGCCTCGGGCGTGATGACGACGATCGGCGGGCTCGGCCACGCCCTGCCCTATCTCATCCCCGATTTCTGGACGGCGACCGCCATCGCCTTCGCTGTGGTCTTCGTCGAGCTCTGGGCCATCGTCTGGATCCAGAACCGCTACATGGAGACGCCCTTCCTCCGGGCAACCTTCCAGATCGTGCTCGGCGGCGCCCTGGTTCTGGCCGCCGGCATCCTCATCGGCGGCGCCTGACGCCCGCACAGCAGAAAGGCCGCCCCGTCCTGAGACGGAGCGGCCCCTCCTGTCCGCTCATGTCGAGCGCCGCGGCGGGGCGCTGTTACGCTTTCCCGCCGCAAGGACAGCCGCAGGGCCCGAAGGCCCGGCGGCGAAGCTCACATCACCACCACCCGGGTTCCGACGCGCACGCGGTTGTAGAGGTCGATGACGTCCTCGTTGCGCATGCGGAAACAGCCGGAGGAGACCGCCTGACCGATGGTCCAGGGCTCGTTCGAGCCGTGGATGCGGTAGAGCGACGAGCCAAGATAGAGGGCCCGGGCGCCGAGCGGGTTGGCGGGCCCACCGGCCATGAAACGCGGCAGATCCGGGCGGCGGCGCAGCATCTGTGCCGGCGGTCGCCAGTCCGGCCACTCGGCCTTGCGGGTGACGGTCTTGGTGCCGCTCCAGCCGAAACCGGGGCGCCCGATGCCGATGCCGTAACGCATGGCGGTGCCGCCGGCCTGGACGAGATAGAGGTGCCGCTCGGCGGTGTTGATGACGATCGTGCCGGGGCGATGGCTGCTCTGGAATGTCACCTGCTGCGGCAGGAAACGCGGGTCGATGCCCCGGGCTGGGGCAGAACGTGGCGCCGCCTCGCGCTGCAACCTCGACTCTGCCGACCGCGGCACGAGCGGGCGCACCGGCTCGAGATCGGGAGCGACCGTGTGGGAGGCCCTGAGATGGGCAGGCGAGGTCGGGGCAGCGCGATGCTGCACCCCGGCGCGGTGGGCGCCGGCGATCGGCCCGGCCGGCTGGCCGCCGTTGTAGAGGAACTCGATGAAGCCGCCGCCGAGGTCGCGGCGGGCCCCCGCGATCTGCGCGGAGGCCTGGAAGGTCGTGCCGAAGAGGCAAAGGGCCGCGACGGCGGCCGTCAGACGGGAAAGGGGCATCGCCGAACTCTGATACACAACACAGGGCGAGGGGTGGAACAGCCGATCGTCTCAGGAGGCTTCAGAAAAGCGCCCAAAGCCGCCAGTGAATGGTAAACGCCGCGGCCGGAAACATCCTTTTCGAAGCGTCAACAGCCATCGCGTTTCATTACGGTTAAGCCCACGTAAACAAGCGCTGGATACTGGCCAGGACCACTCAATCGCTGGAGAAAGATATGATTAACCCTAATTTTTTTTGCAGCGTACCTTGATTTTTTGGGTGAATGCGGCGGAACCGCCTCTTAACTCCCTGCCGGTACTTTTATGCAAACCGGTCGCTTTCGGCCGGAGGCTACGTCTTGCCCGGATCGTCCATGCGCGCCCAGAAAAGAGCCTTTCGCATCGAAGTGATCTCCCAGCCGGAGACTTCACCGCATTCCAAGGGAGCGTCCGCCAGCGGCAGCCATCAGGAGATCCTCTCCGAGATCAAGCAGCTGCGCGCACTGATCCGTCCGCCGGAGGAGGTCTCGAAGCAGATGATCGACGCCTACCGGGCGGAGATGCAGGAGGCGATGAAACTGAAGGCCGAGCTCGACCAGATCTGGCAGGCCATCGACCAGACCAAGCACGAGATCGCGACGCTGCATGTCACCGGCTTCAAGGGCAAGCAGATGACGCGCGTGACGCATGAGCTCGACGCCATCGTCACCGGCACGCAGGAGGCGACCGAGGGCATCCTCACCGCCGCCGAGGGCATCGACCAGATCGCCAGCCAGCTCGCAGCCAAGCTCAAGAGCACGCAGGATCAGGCGGCGATCGACGACATCCAGCAGAAGATCATCACCGTCTTCGAGCACTGCAACTTCCAGGACCTCACAGGACAGCGCATCACCAAGGTGGTCAATACGCTGAAGTTCATCGAGGACCGGATCATGCGGATGATGGAGATCTGGGGCGGTCTCGACAGCTTCAAGGACATCGCGGTGGAGGGCATCAGCGAGGCGACCGGCGACGCCGCCCTGCTCAATGGTCCCAAGCTCTCCGAGGATGCCGGCCACGCCAGCCAGGACGATATCGACGCGCTCTTCAACTGAGCCCGACGGGGCGCCGGAGCTCCGGCGCCTATTCCGCCGCCTTCGGCAGCGCCACACCCGCCTCGCGCAGCACATCGGCCGTATCCTGCCCGAGCTTGGGCGGCGCCATCCGCGTCGAGGCCGGGGTCGCCGCGTAGTTCACCGGGTGCTTCATGTCGACCCAGGTGTAGCCGTCCGGATGGGCGTGCTTGCGGAAGAAGCCCACCGCCTTCAGATGCGGGTCCTCCATCAGATCACCGAACCGGTTGATGGGCGCGAAGGGGATCGCCTTCTCGGTCAGGACCTTGGCCCAGTCGGCATTGGTCCGCGTCGAGACCATGGCATCCATCATGGAATAGAGCTCCTTGATGTTCACCATCCGCGCCCGGTAGGTCGAGAATTTCGGGTCGGCGTTCAGTTCGGGCCGGCCCGCCAGGACGAAGAAATCGGTCCAGTTGCGGTCGGTGTAGGGCAAGATGCCGATCCAGCCATCCTGCGACTTGTAGGGCCGCCGGTCGGGATTGTGGATGCGCCCGTAGCCGAACCCGGTTCCCGGCGGCGGCGGGTCGTAGACATGGCCGTAGAGGTTCTCGTGCATGACGTAATGCGTGTAGCACTCGAACATCGGCACCTCGACGAACTGCCCTTCGCCGGTCCGTTGCTTGTGGAACAGGGCGGCCAGCACCGCCTGCACCATGAACAACCCGACCGTCTTGTCGGCGGCCAGCGTCGGCAGGTAACGCGGCGCCGGATTGCCGTCGACGCGGGGGAGAATGTCGGCCCCGCCTGAAATGCCCTGGATAAGGTCGTCATAGGCCGGCCGGCCGGCATAGGGCCCCTCCGCGCCGAAACCCGCAGCATGGATGTAGATCATGTTGGGCATGTGCGCCCTGAGGCTGTCGTAGTCCATGGTCAGGCGGGCGGCGGTGTCCATCCGCATGTTGGAACAGACGACGTCGCAGGTCCTCGCCAGCGCGATGCAGGCCTCCTGATCCTCGCGGCGCTTCAGGTCGAGCGCCACCGACTTCTTGTTCTTGTTGTACATCATGAAGAGCGGGCCCATGCCGGGGCCTGCCTCCTCCGGCCCGGAGCCCGGCCAGCGCATGATGTCGCCGCCGCCCTCGCCGGGGCTCTCGACCTTGATGATCTCGGCACCCATGTCGCCGAGCAGCATGGTCGCGTAAGGGCCGAGGATCACCGACGTGAGATCGAGGATACGGATGCCGGCGAGCGGTCCGCGCGGCGCGGGGGATTGGGGCATGGACAAAGCCTTCAGGAAAAAGCCTTCAACGAAACGGCGTTTCGCACATGATAGCTGGCAAGGCCTGTCTTGCGAAGCCGGTGCGGCGGACGCGGTGAACGGCGTCGGCAGCAGGCCTCAGACGCGGCGGAACAGACTGAACTGGAACGACTGCGGCGCGCCCCAGGGTGTGACATGGCTGTGAGCCACCGTTTCCAATCGCTCGAAATCATCCCCAAGGACCGCGGCGAGGCTCTCGCCGTCATAGCGCGTGACCGGGAGGCCGCTGCAGCGCTCCGGCCCGTCGAGAGCGAAGGTGGCGATGACGGCGTGGCCGTCCGGCGGTAGCGCCGCCCTCAGCGCCGCGACATAGGCGGCCCGTTCCGCGGCATCGGTCAGGAAATGAAAGGCCGCGCGGTCGTGCCAGACATCGTAGCGACGGCGCGGCCGCCAGGTCGTTATATCCGCCACGATCCCTTGGAAACTGTCACCGTCCGGTCCGAGGCGGCGGCGCACGGTCGCCAGGGCGGCGGCCGAGAGGTCGAGAACCGTCACGTCGTCATAGCCCCGCGCCAGCAGCGCATCGACCAACCGCGAGGCACCGCCGCCGATGTCGATGACCGACGAGGCCGCTGTCGCGCCGGCCGATGCCATCAAGGCGAGCGACGTGGCCGGATCCTGCTGGAACCAGCTGACGTCAGACTCGCGCTTGGTCGAATAAACGGCCTCCCAGTGGCCGCTGCGGTCCCCGTCCATGGCGGCGTTCCCCATTTCGGAGCTTCAGGGCTCGATCCCGCCCATCGCGCAGACGATCGACCATTCCCTATCCGTCACCGGCTGGACCGAGAGGCGCGACAGCCTGAGGAGCGCCATCTCGGCGAGGTCGGGCGCATGTTTCACCGCTTCGAGGCTCACCGGAACCTGCAGCGGTTTCACCGCCTTGATGTCGACGACCACCCAGGGTTCGCCCGCCTCTGCGGTCGGGTCCGGATAGGCCTCGCGGATCACCTCGACGACGCCGACGATCTCCTTGCCCTCGTTGGAATGGTAGAAGAAGCCGCGGTCACCGACCTTCATGCGCATCAGGTTGAGCTTGGCGGCATGGTTGCGCACGCCGTCCCAGAAGGTTCCCTCGGCGGCCGCCGCGACCTGCTGGTCCCACGACCATTTGAAGGGCTCGGACTTGTAGAGCCAGTGCGCCATTCACTCCCCCTCGATCTTCGGCGCGGCGGAGGCGGTGGGGATGAGCTTGCGGAAGGCGTCGAGCTCGGTGACAAACCGGTCGAATTCAGCGAGGGTCATGGTCGTCTTGCCGTCGGAGAGCTCGATCACGACGATCGGCTCGCCGCCGGTGCGCCGCTTCATCAGCTTGGCGACGGGGAAGACCACCGAATGGGTGAGGTCGAAGGGGTGGGTCTCGGCCACCAGGTCGGAGCCCATGGCCTTGGTGGCGGCCTCGACCCCACGGGCCAGCTTGTCGAAGAAATTGGTCATCGGCTGCTCCATCGCCTCTCGTTGGTCACCAGGACGTTCATTCGGCCCGCTGCGGACGCGCCATCAGCTGCACGATCGCCTCGTCGACGTCGATGATCCCGCCGAGCACGGCATCGACGGCTTCGGCGATCGGCATGTCGATGCCGGCCTCGCGGGCCTTCTCCACCAATATCTCTGCGGTGAGCGCGCCTTCCGCAAGCGCCCCCTTGCCGGAAAGGAGATCGAGCCCCTTGCCCTCCCCCAGCGCATGGCCGAGGGCGAAGTTGCGCGACTGGACGCTGGCACAGCTGAGGATCAGGTCGCCGAGGCCGGAAAGGCCCATCATCGTCTGGGCCTTGGCGCCGAAATGCGTACCGAACCGCGTCATTTCGGCAAAGCCCCGGGCGGTGATCGCCGCCGTCGCGCTGGCGCCGAGACGGCGTCCGGCGACGATGCCGGCGGCGATGGCGAGGACATTCTTCGTCGCGCCGCCGATCTCGACGCCGCGCACATCGGTGGAGTGATAGAGGCGGAAGGCCGGCGAACCGAGCGCGGCGGCGAGGCGGCGTGCCACCGTCTCCTCGGCGGCTGCGACCGTCACGGCCGTCGGCAGGCCGCGGTCGATGTCGGCGGCAAAACTCGGTCCCGACAGCACGGCGGGCAGGCCGACCGGGGCAACCTCCCCGACGACGTCCGACAGGAAGCGCCCGGTGGAGCGCTCGATGCCCTTGGCGCAGACGACCAGCGGCGTGCCGGGCAGGACATGCGGCGCGCAGGCTGCGAGAACCTGTCGCAGCGCCTGGGCCGGGACGACCACCAGCACGATATCGGCGGCCAGCGCTTGCTCCAGAGAGGCCGTCGCGGTCACCTGGTCGTGGATCTGCGCGCCGGGCAACCGGGAGAGATTGGTGCGGCGGCCGTTGATCTCGGCCACGGTCGCCGCTTCGCGGGCCCAGAGCGAGACCCGGCAGCCGGCCCGCGCCGCCACATTGGCCAGCGCCGTTCCGAAGGCCCCGGCGCCGAGTACCGCCACCCGCGTCCTGTCAGTCATCTCAACGCCCCCGTTCCAACGCTCATGCTTTCGCTCCCAGCCGGCCCGAACCGATGGTGGCCGCGCCGGCATCGAGCGGCCAGCGCGCCCGCGGCGCCACGTCGAGCGGATCGCTGAGGCCGAGCCTCAGCCTTTCGGCGCCGGCCCAGGCGATCATCGCGCCATTGTCCGTGCACAGTTTCGGCGGCGGGACCACCAGCTGCAAGCGGGCCGCATCGGCCGTCTTCTGCAGGACGGCCTTGAGGGTCTGATTGGCGCCGACGCCGCCGGCGACGACCAGCGCCGCGGGTTCACCGTAGCGCGCCCGGAAAATCCGGATCGCTTGCTTGCAGCGGTCGGCCACCATGTCGGCCACAGCCGCCTGGAAGGAGGCGCAGAGGTCGGCGACATCCTGCAAGGAGAGCGTCCCCGATGCCGCACGGAGATCCTCCGCTGCCAGCCGGACGGCGGTCTTCAGCCCGGACAGCGAAAAATCCGGTTCGGGGCGGCCCTGGAGCGGTCGCGGGAAGGCGAAGCGGCGGGGATTGCCGGTCATAGCCCGACGCTCCACCTCCGGCCCCCCCGGATAGGGAAGGCCGAGGAGCTTGGCGACCTTGTCGAAGGCCTCGCCGATGGCGTCGTCGATCGTGGTGCCGAGCTTGGCATAGTCGCCGACGCCCTTGACCGCGAGAAGCTGGGTATGGCCGCCGGAGACGAGCAGCAGCAGGAAGGGGAAGGCGACGTCGTCGGTGAGACGCGCCGTCAGGGCATGGGCCTCGAGGTGGTTGACCGCCACCAGCGGCTTGCCAAGCACCAGGGCCATCGCCTTGGCGGTGGTGAGCCCGACGAGGACGCCGCCGACGAGGCCGGGCCCCCCGGCCGCCGCCACGGCGTCGAGGTCACCGGCGCTCACCCCCGCCGCCCGCAGCGCCTCGGCCGTCACCCGGTCGGCGATCTCGACATGGGCGCGGGCGGCGATCTCCGGCACCACCCCGCCATAGGGCGCGTGCTCCTCGATCTGGGTCCGCACGATGTTGGACAGGATCGTGCCGCGCCCGTCGGCGCCCATGCGCACGACCGCCGCCGCCGTCTCGTCGCAGGTGGTCTCGATCCCGAGAACCAGCATCGGCCTCATCCCTCGCCACAGGCAGTTCGACGGGCCTTCCTGTCCGCCGATCCCTCGCTATGATCTGAGCCCCGCGTATCACCGGACCTTCCCATGGCGCAATCGCCCTTCCTCCGCATCGGCACCCGTGGCTCGGCCCTGGCGCTCGCCCAGGCCCATCTGGTGCGACGCCTTCTGTCTCAAGCCCATGGCGTCCCGGAAGACGACATCGCGGTCAAGATCATCAAGACCACCGGTGACGCGATCCTCGACCGGCCGCTGTCGGAAGCCGGCGGCAAGGGGCTCTTCACCAAGGAGATCGAGGAGCAGCTTCTCGACGGCCGCATCGATCTCGCCGTCCATTCCTCCAAGGACATGCCGACCGCCCTGCCCGAGGGGCTCGGTCTCGTCTGCTTCCTCGCGCGCGAGGACGTGCGCGACGGCTTCATCGGTCGCGCCGCGACCACCCTCGCCGGCCTGCCGCAGGGCGCCGTGGTCGGCTCCTCCTCGCTGCGCCGCCAGGCGCAGATCCGGCGGGAGCGGCCGGACCTCGACGTCGTCACCTTCCGCGGCAACGTCCAGACACGCATGGCCAAGCTCAATGCCGGCGAGGTCGCGGGCACCATGCTCGCCATGGCCGGGCTGAACCGCCTCGGGATCGCCCACGAGGTCACCGAGATCGTCGCGGCGGACCGGTTCCTGCCCGCCGTCGGCCAGGGCGCCATCGGCATCGAGACCCGGCTCGACGACATCCGCACCCGTGACCTCCTCGTTCCCCTCGACCATCCGCCGACCGCACTGGCGCTCGCCGCCGAGCGAGCCTTCCTCGCCGTGCTCGACGGGTCCTGCCGCACGCCCATCGCCGGCCTCGCCACCCTCGTCGGCGACACCCTGTCCTTTACCGGAGAGATCCTGCGACCCGATGGCAGTGAGAGCCATGTGGCGGCGCGCAGCGGCAGGTCCGCCGAGGCGGTTGCCCTCGGCCGGGACGCCGGGGCCGAACTCAAGGGCCGTGCCGGAGCCGGTTTCTTCGGACCGTCCTGATGCGCGTCCTCGTGACGCGGCCCGAGCCGGAGGCCTCCCGCACGGCGGAGGCTCTCGCGGCGCGCGGCCACGAGGCGGTGGTGGCACCGCTCTTCGCCGCCGTGCCGGTCGCGGCGGAGATCGGCGGCCCGTTTGCCGCTCTGGCCGTAACCAGTCCCCGCACGATCGCCATGATGCCCGCAGGCCGGCTTGCCGCGCTTGTCGCGCTCCCTGCCTTTGCCGTCGGTGACCGCACGGCCGGGGCGCTCGCCGACGCCGGCTTCACCGACATCCGCTCCGCGGCGGGCAACCTGCGCGCCCTTTCGGCGCTGATCGCGGCTGCCGGGCTTCCCCGCGGCGCCCGTATTCTCCATCCCGGCGGCGAGGACCGGGCCGGCGACCTCGCCGAGGCCCTCGCCCCGTCCGGGCTCGCTGTCGTCTCCGCCGTCGTCTATCGGATGGCGCCGGTGACCGAGTGGCCGGAAGCTGCTGCGAGGACCCTGGCCGATGGAACCCTCGGCGCCGTCCTGCACTATTCTCCGCGTGCCGCGGAGGTCTTCTGCCATTTGTGCCTGACCCTGGGAGGGGCGGCCGTGGCCCGCCGCCTCCGGCATGTCTGCCTGTCGCCGGCGGTGGCAGCGATGCTGGAACCTCTCGGGCCCTCATGCGTCATTACCGCTCAGCGCCCCGACGAGGCCGCCCTCCTCGCCGCCCTTTGACCTGACTCGGGTTGCGGCGGGGTCCACCAGCGCGCTAGATCATGCCGAGGGGCAAGCGGGAGACAGCTGATGGCCAGTAACGACCGCCCGAGCGACGATCCGAAGCTCAAGCGTCGCGGCAAGGCCCCGACGATCACTCTCGAGGCGCAGGAAGTGGTGCCGGCCGCTGATACCGCCGCGTCCGATACCGCCGGGATCGCCGCAAATGGGGGTCCCGAGAGCGCGCCTGCGCCGGAGCCTGCGACGGAAACCGTGGCGGCCGCGACCGATGGATCACCCGATGTCGGCATCGGTTTGGGCGATCGGCACTCCTCCGACGCGCCGTCGGCCATAGATGCGGCGGCCGCGCCGGCGACCAGTTCCATGAAGGCCGATGCGCCCACGCCGGACGCCGTGCCCGTCGAGGCCCCCGGTTCCAGGGTCGGAGAAGGTTCGGACCAGGACCCCGTGACCAGCGCAGCACGAGAGACGCCCCCTGACACGCCCCCTCCGACACCGTCCCGGGATGTTCCGCCGCCGCCTGCGACCTCCGAGGCCGCCACACCGTCTGGAACGGGCTTCGGCCGTCTCGTTGCGGCCGGTCTCGTCGGAGCCCTGCTCACCGGGGGTCTCGCCGCGGGCGCACAGATGGCCGGGTACTGGCCGACCGCCGCCCTTCAGGACAACGGCGCGCTGGAACAGCGCCTCGCCGCCCTCGACAGCCAGGTTCGCCAGATGGCCAGCCGTCCGGCTGCGACGGGTGCACCGGCGGTCGATCTGGCGCCCGTCACCCGGCGCATCGAGGCGCTGGACGCGGCCCGCTCCGGCCTGGAGACCCGTCTCGCCGCCCTCGAACAGCGGCCGGCCCCCGCGGCCGGCGGTTCGGCCGCAGCCGCCACTCCGGTGCCCGCCGTCGATCTGGCGCCGCTCAGGACCGAGATCGACGCCCTGAAGACCGCCGTCGAGGCTGTCGCCACGGCCCAGCGCGCCACGCCCCCCGCGCCGCCGCCGGCCCCGCCCGCCCCTTCCATCGACATGGCGAGCGTCGAGGCGCGGGTGGCGGCGCTCACGGCGCCACAGTCCGGTCGCATCGCCGAGATCGGCAGCACGCTTCAGCTGCTCGAGGCGGAGATGAAGGCGACGGCGGCCACCGGCGCCACCCTCACGGAAAAGGTCACGGCGCTCGAAGCGGCCAGGGCGCAGGCCGGCGATTCCAGCCGGCGCGCCGCCCTCGTCATCGGGCTCGGCGCGCTGCGTGCCGCCGTCGACCGCGGACAGCCGTTTGCCGAAGAGCTGCGGATGGCGAGCGCCCTCGGCCTGCCCGCCGAGGCGGCGAGTGCACTCCAGTCCCACGCCGAACGCGGCCTGCCCGCGACGGGTGCCCTCGCCCAACGCTTCGCAGCCCTGGCCCCGGCGCTCCTGCGCGCCGCACCCGGCCCTGCGGCCGACGGCACGATGCTCGAACGTCTGACGGCGAGCGCGCAGAACCTCGTCCGTATCCGCCCGGTGGGCGAGGCGGCCGGTGACGACGTGCCGACCGCGATTGCCCGCATCGAGGCCAAGCTGCGCCGCGCCGACCTGGCCGGAGCGCTCGCCGACTTCGACCGGCTGCCGGAGCCCGTCCGGGCGCTGGGAGCCGACTGGGCCGCCGAGGCGCGTGCCCGCGCCGCAGCCGAATCCGCCCTGCGCCGCCTGTCGACCGATGCCGCCAGCGCCCTGAGCGGAGGTTGAGGAGAGATCATGATCCGCGTTGTCCTCTTCCTCGTCCTTCTCGCCGCCCTCGCCTTCGGCGCCGCCTGGATGGCCGACCAGCCCGGCACCGTCTCGATCGTCTGGCTCGGCCGCCAGATCGAATTCGAGGTCGTCACCGGCCTCATCGCCCTGGTTGTCGGTGCCGCACTGGTGATGGTGGTGATCGGCCTCGCCCGCTGGCTCATCGCCAGCCCGGCGCTCGCTGCCCGCGCCCTGCGCCGCAGGCGTCGCCGCAAGGGCACCGAGGCCATCAGCCGGGGCATTATCGCCATCGGCGCGGGAGATCGGCGCAGCGCCGAACGCCATGCCTCCGATGCCGCGAAATATGCAGCCGACCAGCCGCTGACCCTGCTGCTCAAGGCGCAGACGGCGCAGCTCGCCGGCGATCGCGGTGGCGCCGAACAGGCCTTCCGCGCCATGCTGGGGTCGCCGGAAACCAAGCTCCTCGGCCTGCGCGGGCTCTATGTGGAGGCGCAGCGCCGTTCCGACACGGTCGTCGCCCGCGCCATCGCCGACGAGGCTATCAAGGAATCGGCCTCGGCCGGATGGGCCGCCCAGGCCGTTCTGGAGAGCCAGACACTGAGCGGCGAGTGGGACGATGCGCTGACCAGCATCGAGAAGCAGTATGCCGCACGCATCATCGACAAGGACCAGGCCAGGCGCCGCCGCGCCGTGCTGCTCACCGCCAAGGCCATCGCCCTCGAGGATCGCGATCCCGTCGCCGCCAAGGCGCTGGCGATCGAGGCGCACGGGCTCGCCCCGACCCTGGTCCCGGCAGCCGTGATCGCTGGCCGTCTTCTCACCACCGATGGCGATGCCCGCAAGGCCTCGCGGGTGATCGAGGCCGCCTGGAAAGCGACGCCCCACCCGGATCTCGCAGAGGTCTATTCCCATGCCCGCCGGGGCGATTCGCGCCTCGACGAACTCAAGCGCGTCGAATATCTCGCCCGCCTCGTCCCCTCGCATCCCGAGGGCCTGATGGCCATCGCGCGGTCTGCCATCGATGCCGGCGAATTCGCCGTCGCCCGGCGCGCCCTCGACGACATCGCCGCCACGGCGACACCGACCCAGCGGGCCTGCCTGCTGCAGGCCGAGATCAGCGCCAAGGAACATGGTGATCACGGCCGCGCACGCGAATGGATGGCCCGCGCCCTGCGCGCCGCCCGCGATCCGGTCTGGACCGCCGACGGCCAGGCGAGCGATGTCTGGCTGCCGGCATCGCTGGTGACCGGCCGCCTCGACGCCTTCGAGTGGAAAGTGCCCGTCGCCGAGATCGGCGGTCCGGTATTGCAGGTTGACGATGTCCTCGCCGATCATCACGAGGCGGAACAGCCGGCGCCGCCAGCCCCGGCCCCTATCATCGAACTGGTCCCTGCGGCGGTCGAGCCGCCGGTGGCCTCCCCGCCCGAGATGCAGCCGGCACCGGCCGCAGCCCAGCTGGAGCCGGTTGTGGTTGCAGAGGAGATGCCGGCCGCGCCCGCCCCGAAGATCGTCGAGGCGGTGGCCCAGCCCGCGGCCGAGCCTGCCAACGACCCTTCACCTGCGGCCCCGAACCGTCCGAAGATCGTACCGACCGAAACCGTCTTCCCGATGGCCCGCCCGCCGGACGATCCGGGCCCCGAGCAGCCGGCGCCCGCCGCGGCGAAGCGGAGTTCCTTCTTCGGTACGTGATCGGCGGTTTCGGCTGCTTTCCCGTCTTGCCGCCCGGGCGGCCGGCGTGAGATAGAGGGCGCACCGGTCCCGTAGCTCAGCAGGATAGAGCAGCGGTTTCCTAAACCGAAGGTCAGGGGTTCGAATCCCTTCGGGACCGCCAATGCACATCGATTTTGCTGGGAAAAATCGCCTGTATCGCAACTCACCTCAACGCTAACGCCCTAGTGGCGTTTCGGCATGGGCTCAGGCTCGCCACCGCCAAAGTCGAACAGGCTGCGTTGGAGGAGCTGCCTCAGCGGGCCCTCGCGTAAAAGACCAAGCCATGTAAGTCCGCTCTAGGCTCAGGCGGCCTCGTCAGAAATCAAGACCACCGGCCTCCGGCAGACCCGGGGTGGTTCACCCCGCGGGAAACATCTTCAACCCGGCTCATTTCACCCCGGAACTCCCGGGAGCACTTCTCCCTGGAATTCTTCAGTGGCGAAAAAATGGATTCAAGATTTGCCCGACGCGGATGGACGGCGGATCATCATCACCACCAGCGTCAAAACGGTCAGAGGGACCACGAAACTCAACATCAATCCCGAGAAGGCTTGCAAAGCATCGTGCTGTTGGGCGGCAAGGATCAGATAGGACACATAGGCGGCGTAGTAACCGAGGAAAACGCCGCCCTCCCAACGGGCGATCTCTCCTCCGGTCATGAAAACAGGCAAGCATGCCAGCGCTACAGCCAGCATCACCCAGATGTCGAAGGCCAGCAGTGACGGTGCCATGACCAGCCCCACATCGCCCGAGACAAGCCCCGATACGCCAAGGCAACCCAAGATGTTGAAGGTGTTGCTGCCGACGACGTTGCCGACCGCAATGTCACGTTCGCCTTTCAACGCCGCCGCGATGCTCGTTGCAACCTCTGGCATGCTCGTGCCCGCCGCCACAATGGTCAGTCCTATGACGAGGTCGCTCACGCCAATCGCCTTCGCAAAACTGACCGAGGCCTTGACCAAAAAGTCAGATCCGAAAACGAGGGCCACGAGACCCGCGGCGATCAGGCCCACCTGTGCGACCCAGTGACTGTCCCAGCCGCCAGCCTCGGCGGGTTGAACCGCTTCGGCAAACTCGTCCTGGGCCGCTTGGGTTTCGTGGCGCGACTGCACGATCAGGAAGATGGTGTAGGCTGCGAGCAGGGCAAACAGCGCGCCGCCCTCCAGGAAGGAAAGCTTGCCATCGAAGGTGAATGCCAGCAGCAACAGGCTGGCGCCCAGCATGATGGGCACCTCCTGCCGGATCAGCTGAATGTTGACCACAAGCGGCGTGATCAGCGCACTGACGCCCAGGATGAACAGCACGTTGAAGATGTTGCTGCCCACGACGTTGCCAATGGCAATGTCGGTCTTGCCATCGAGCACCGCTCCGACGCTTACGGCGACTTCGGGCGCACTGGTCCCGAAGGCAACAATCGTCAGGCCGACAACGAGCGGGCTGATGCCGAACGATAGCGCGAGTTTCGATGCGCCTCGCACCAGCACATTCGCGCCGACGACCAGCAGGACCAGGCCGCCGAGAAACATGAGCATGTTCATGGTCGCTCACAAGAGACTGGAATTGTCCAACGAGCGCGTTGAAATCGCCCCATAGGCCATTCCGCCTCCAGCTGCAATGCCGGTCCCTGCGACGTATGCGCCGCAACCCGTGGCGGGCGCGACCATTGTTCCAACAGAGGCTCGCCACGTGCGGTAGCGTCGAGCAACGGCCAAAGCCGGGTTTGACCAGGCATCGGCGGATCCGCAGTCCAAGGTCGGCTTCAGACCACAGAGCCAAAGTCTGCTATTGAGGCGCAGAGCAGAACCTGCGCGATCGGTCCCTTCTCGGGCCGACGTTCCGGGCTCGGACGCGCCGACGTAAGCTCGGGTCATTTGACGCTTGACGGACATCTGCCCGCCGCCCGTCGTCATCGCTTCAAACTGAGGGGGTCGGATGCCCTCGAAAATCATCCCGCCCATTCGGCGAGGATAGGCCTGGATGGCGGCCGCCAAAATCCACGGTACACGAAATCTCGCGCCGAGCGGCCGCCACATTCGCCGAACCGACCAAGCCAATAGGCCTATCCCAACGGCGCCGTCGCCTTCATGGAAGGCCGCTCGGCGAAGCCGGCATACCAGGCGGCGAGCCGCGCATGGCCGTTGCGCCAGCCGATGTCGGGGAAGCGGAAGTCGAGATAGCCGAGCGACACGCCGGCCGCGACGCCGAGATGTCGTCGAGCATTCCGCTCGGCAGAATCGGGACCACCGAGGATGTCGCCGAGGCCTGTTCCTATTTCGTCTCGCCGACCGCCCGTTCGTCGACCGCTGGGGCCTGGGGCTCGCCCTTCCCGGCGGACGCCCCCGCACTCACCTGATCCGCGACGGCTATCTGATTGAGGCTGCGTCGATCGCCGAACTGGCGAGAAAGCTCGATGTCCCAGCAGACGCGCTCGGTGCCTCCATCGCGGAGATGAACCAAGCGGCGGCGGACGGGATCGATGCCGGTTTCGGCAAGGGCTCGTCGGAATACAACCGCTACTATGGCGACCCCGCCATCGCGGGAAATCCATGCCTCGGCGCGATTGCCGAACAGCCGTTCTATGCCGTCCGCGTCTATCCCGGCGATATCGGCACGGCGTCGGGGCTGCTGACCGACCCTGACGGCCGCGTCCTCGACGGCAATGGTGAGCCCATCGCCGGACTGTACTGTTGCGGAAGCGACATGGCCTCGATCATGGGCGGCCACTACCCTGGCGCAGGCATCACCCTGGGACCGGCATTGACCTTCGGCTACCGCATCGGGCGCATGATCGACGTGATCCGGTCCCATCCTTTGGAACGCCGGAAGGTGGAGTTTCTTGGGAACCGATCAGATCAGATCAGTCCTCGACGTTCCTCAACGACAACGGGTAGCGAACATACATCGTCACCGCCAGGCGGATCACCTCGGGCGACGTCTTGACGTAGCGAAACAGGCGAGCATGGGACGTGGCTCCGCGCTAGCCGCCATGCCCTTCACAGGGCAACCCCGATGTTCCGCTGACAGTGCGCGGGACCCCGCCGGCAAACGCGGTGGCGATCTAAGTCGACGCGTCGACGCCCTTCTTGACCCCTCGTGCGGAGAAGACGATCAGCAGGACACCGGAAACCGCGACGATGGCGCCGCCGACAAGCGTCGTCGGCGTCGGCACTTCCCCGAACACGATGAGCCCGATGCCTGAAGCCCAGATGATCTGGCTGTAGGTCATCGGCGAGACCACGGCCGCCGGAGCGTTGGTAAAGGCCCAGACCAGCAGGATATGGGAGACGACGCCGCAGAGCCCCGAAATGACCAGCAGGCCCACGCCTTCGAGGTCGGGCATTCCGGGAAAGACCAGCGCGCCGATACCCGACACGACAAGCGCCCAGAAACTCGCATGGAAGAGCAGCGCCGTCATCGGATCGGTCCGTCCGGTATGGCGCGTCAGCACCTGATAGACGGCATTGAGACCGGCGAGCGCCAGGGGAAACAGCAGCGCCAGCGAGAGAAAGGGCGCGCCGGGATCGAGCGCGATCAGCACGCCGGCAAAGCCCATCGCGATGAGCAGCCATTGCAAAGGTCGCGTCGGCTCGCCGAGCGCCGGTCCGGCCAGGGCGGTGGCGAGCAGCGGCGCGGAGAGCGCGATGGCATAGGTCTGCGACAGCGTGAGATGCGTCAGCGACAGCACCACGAAGAGCGTCGTGCCGGCGAGGCAGAGGCCGCGGACGATCTGCAGCAGCGGATGGCGGGTGACGACGAAGCGTGTCCAGTCGGTCGCCAGCGCCCAGACGCCCAGCGCCGCGAGTTGCACCGCATTGCGCAGGAATACGACGACCGCCACCGAGGCCTCACGCGCCACCACTCGCATCAGCGAATCCATCACGACGAACAGGAACACCGCGCTGGTCATGGCCAGCGCCGCGAGGACGACGGTCCTGCGTTCGGAGCGGACAGTTGTCACGCGCCGACCCTGAACAGGCGGGCAGGATTGTCGCGAACCATCCGCGCGAGCTCGTCCCGTGCGACGCCAGCCGCGCCCAGCAGGCGCAGGAACAGGCGCAATCCCTCGACCGGCCGGGGCAGGATGCCGACACCGCAATCGCTCGAGACAATGATGTGGCCGGCACCGTGCTGCCGGATGATCGCGGCCATGCGCGCTATGCTGACGCCGGCGATGACATGGGCCTCGGCATCGACATGGGTGAGCGGGACATCGGCGGCCGGCGACGCGAAGAAATAGGAGAGTTCGGCAACGGCCCCGCCGCCGATCACCGCCGTGATCGCCGCGTCGTCGTAATGCGAGGCGGGCACGAGGATGCGACCAACGCCGCGGGCACGGGCGCACTCGACCAGCCGCACCGCCTCATGGGCCGCGACATGGCCGGTATTGAAAACGACATCCGCAGCGGCGATGCGATCGAGGATTGCCGGGAGCGGGTCGGGCAGCGGTCCCGTCTCCGGCACCTCGAAACAGGCCTCCACATAGAGCGGTGAGCGGCCCTCCCCGCGCGCCACATGGCGGGTGTGGTGTGTCGGCAGAGAGATAAAACGCGCGCCGGTACCCGGCCCGTAGCCATAGGCGAGGGCGATCGCGACCGCCTCGGCCGAAACACCGCCCGCCGGCGGCTCCATGATCAACCCGCCCCAGATCTCGAGGTCGACGGAACCCAGCACCCGCCGGGCCAGCGCGGCGTAGCCGGCGGAATTGGCGAAATTGTCCATCAGGCCAAGGCCGGCCATGCCGGCGGCCAGCGCTTCGCGCGCAGCTTCGACCACGTCGAGCGAGCGGGCATTGATGTGGGGGCAGGCGTGGACATGGCAGTCGACGGCGCCGGCGATCAGGCCGTCGTCGCTCGCGGCAACCACCTCAATGTCTCAGGATCTTGGCGGTGAAATCCTTGAGACGGTCGGTTTCAGGCGCGTCGAAGACACGTGCGGGAGTGCCGATTTCGACGATCCTGCCCTGGTCCATGAAGGCGACGCGGCTCGCCACCTCCCGGACGAAGCCCATCTCGTGACTGACGATGATCATCGTCATGCCCTCGCGTCCGAGCGCACGGATCGTGTCAAGCACCTCCGTGACCAGTTCGGGGTCGAGCGCGGAGGTCACCTCGTCAAGCAGCAGCACATCGGGCTTCAGCGCGAGCGCCCGGGCGATCGCCACACGCTGCTGCTGCCCCCCGGACAGTTCGTCGGGATAGGCCCCCACCTTGGCGGACAGCCCGACCTTGGCGAGGAGTTCGCGCGCCTCGGCCTCGACATCGCGGCGCGCCCTGCCCTTCACGATGGTCGGTGCGATCGTGACGTTGCGCAGGGCCGTCATGTTCTGGAACAGATTGTACTGCTGGAACACGATGGCGAACCGGTCACGCGCGCGCTTCAGCGAGGCCTTCGACCCATAGTCGATCCGCTCCTCGTCCAGCACGACATGGCCGGCATGCGGCCGGATCAGCCCGACGAGTGTGCGCAAAAGGGTCGATTTGCCCGAGCCCGAAGGGCCGATCAGGGCGAGGATCTCACCGCGGCCGATGGAGAGGTCGATGCCGGACAGCACGTCGATGGCACCGTAGCGGGCGGCGAGCCGCTGAACCGTCAAGAAAGTCAAGCCAATGTCTCCTGCAAGCCCGGTCCGGATTCCGCATAGGCGTGCCTCCTTAACAGGCTTGCTCCTGTTTCGAGCAGCACGCTAGCCTGCCCGAAGGTCAAGGGCCCGGCAAGGCAAGGCCCACCTCGGATTGAAGGGAACGACGACATGACTGATCTGCCGAAGCGTCCGATCTCCCGCCGCGCGGCGTTGAGCCTCGCCGCAGGCGCCGCAACGCTCGCTGCCATCGGAACGGACGGCACCAGCGCGCTGCCGCTCGACAAGGTGCTCGCCGCCAAGAAGCTGCGTGCCGGCATCAATCCGACCCTGCCGCCGTTCGGGGTGTTCAACGCACAGAATCAGATCGACGGCTTCGACGCCGACATCGCGCGCGAACTTGCGCGCCAGATGAGGGTGGAACTGGAAATCGTCCAGGTCGGTTCGCCAGACCGGATTCCGTTCCTGCAGGCCGACCGCATCGACATCGTGCTCGGCGCCATGACGCGCACGGTCGAGCGCGCGCTGGTCATCGACTACACCGTGCCGCTGCACACCCAGAGCGTCGTGGTGCTGACCAAGGACGGTGGCACGACGGTGCCGATCGCCAAGCCCGCCGACCTCAACAATCCGCAGGTCAAGCTCGTCCAGGTGCGCGGCACGGTCGGCATTCCGTGGATCCAGGCCAATGCGCCACAGGCGCAGGTTACCCTGCTCGACAACTATCCGGACACGTTCCGCGCGCTCCAGCAGGGCCGCGCCGACGCCATGGTCGACGTGCTCGAATCGATCGTCATCCCGATGCGCAACGTCCAGAACGTGAAGTGGAAGGTCCTCGACGAGGTGCTGGGATCGACCTGGGTCGGCATCGGCGTGCAGAAGGGCAATGCGACGCTGCGCGACGTGCTGAACGTCACCCTGTTCGAGATGCATCGCTCCGGCTTCGTCGGCAAGACATGGGAAAAGTGGTTCGGTGTGCCGATGAAGACGCCGGTTCCGCTCAACCCGATGTTCTGACGCCCATCGGCCGGGGACATTCCCCGGCCGCCTTCTCCCCGCCAAGGCATGCAACGATGAGCCTCCAATACGGCCAGGTGATCTCCTATCTGCCGGACTTCCTGGCCGGCGCCTGGCTCTCGCTGCAGATCGCCTCGCTCGCCTTCGCCATGGGTCTGCTGATCGGGCTTTTCGGCGCAGCCGTGCTGACCTACGGCGGCACGCTCGCCCGGGCGCCGATCCGCGCCTATGTCAGCTTCTGCACCAACACACCGCAGCTGGTGCAGATCTTCTTCCTGTTCTTCGCCCTGCCTGACATGGGCATCATCCTGTCGCCCTATGCCGCCGTGCTGATCGGCATGACACTGAATGCCGGCGCCTATCTCACCGAGATCCAGCGCGCCGGATTCCAGTCGATCCAGCGCGCCGAAATCGATGCGGCGGAGACGCTGGGCTTTTCGAGGTTCCAACTGGTCCGCTACGTGGTGGCACCACACATCATCCGCACGCTCTATCCGGGCCTTTCCAACCAGTACATCATCATGATGCTGGGCACCTCGATGGCGGCGATCTTCGGGGTCGAGGAACTCACCGCCCGCGCCCTCAACGCCAATGCGGTCACCTTCCGCTCGATCGAGATCTTCTCGATGACCGCGCTCATCTATATCGGGCTGACCATCATCGCTTCCGCCATGCTCTATGCGCTCGGGCGGGTGCTGTTCCGCGTCAAGGCGAGGGCCTTCTGATGGGCATCATCGCCGGACTGATGGAAGAGGCGCCGCGTTTCTTCACTTATTGGAACATGCTGTTCCTGGCCAATGCGGCGCTCAACACGCTGCTGGTCTCGCTGATCGGCTGCCTCGCCGGCTATGCGCTCGGCTTCACCATCGCCACCTTCCGCCTGCCGCAAATCACCCCGGTCGGGCCGGTGCGCGGCGCATTGATCCTCTATGTCGAGGCCATCCGGCGCATCCCCTTCCTTGTCCTGCTGATGTGCGTGTTCTTCGGCTTCCAGCTTTCCGGCGTCCAGGCGAGCCTGTTCCTGATCGCGGTGACGTCGGTCGCGCTGCGCATGTCGGCACTGTCGGCCGAGAATGTCCGTGCCGGCTACGAGGCTGTCCAGGAGCGCCAGTGGGACGCGGCGCTGACCATGAACATCCCGCCGCTGACGGCGCTCTTCCGCATCGTGCTGCCGCAATCCTGGCGGGTCATCCTGCCGCCCTCCACCATCCACACGGTCAGCATGATCAAGGAGACGTCGCTGGTCTCGCAGATCGGCTTTCTGGAGCTCACCTTTTCGGCCCGCATGCTGAACCAGCGCGGATTCTCGGCCCTGATCTGTTTCGGCACGGTGCTGGTGCTCTATTTCGTCATTTCCTACGCCTTCTCGGCTGCCGGACGCTATGCCGAGCGCAAGCTCGTCGATCAGGCCCGGACGGTGCGCACGCCCGTGCTGCCGGCATGAGCCTGGTGCGCGTATCCAACGGCGTGACGCGGCCGGCCGCGGCCACCTTCGCGGTGGATGGCATGGAAGTCAGCGCGCCGGCCGGCGAACCGCTAGCAACCGCGCTCGCCGCCGCAGGCTTGCTCGGCTTGCGCGACAGTCCGCGCGGCGGAACTCCGCGCGGCGCCTTCTGTCACATGGGACTCTGCCAGGAATGCGTCGTCACGGTCGACGGGCGCATCGTCCAGGCCTGCCTGACGCCCGTCCGCGCCGGCATGCAGGTCGGGCTCGGAGGCACGCTCCGGTGATCCGCCCCGCCGATTGTCTGGTGCTGGGAGCAGGCCCCGCCGGGACCGAGGCGGCGCTGGCCGCAGCAGAGGCCGGCCTCGATGTGGTGCTGATCGACGAACAGGCCGATGCCGGCGGCCAGGGCTGGCGCGCGCCGCTTTCCGGCCTCACCATGCCGCGAAAAGGCGCTGATGCCGAGGCGGGCGATGGCTTGAGGGCAAGGCTTGCCGCATCCGGCGTCGACCGCAGGCTTGGTCGCCGGGTCTGGTCGGTCGGTGGTGCCTTCCGGCTCGACGCCGTGGGCCCGGACGGCGCGGAAGCCTACGAGGCCCCGCGCCTGGTCGCTGCCACCGGGGCCCATGAGCGCGTCGTGCCCTTTCCCGGCTGGACCCTGCCGGGGGTCATCGGTCTTGCCGGCGCCACCGTCCTTTTGAAGGCGCAGGCGGTCCTGCCCGGCCGCAGGGTGGTGGTTGCGGGCGCAGGGCCGCTGCTATTCGCGGTCGCCGCCGGCATCATCGCCAAGGGTGGTGAGGTCGCGGCCATCGTCGACATGGACGGCCGGCTCGCCTGGGCGAGACGGCTGCCCGGCCTCGCCCGCCGCTTGGATCTGCTGAAGGAGGGGCTGGGCTGGACCTGGTCGATCCTCGGCGCCCGCGTGCCCTTTCTCGCCGGCCATGGCGTGCGCTGCGCGGCAGGCCGGTCCGAAGTCGAAGCCGTCATCGTCGGGCCGGTCGATGCCGACGGCGCACCGATCGCAGGGCCGGAGCGGCGGTTCGCATGCGATGCGCTGGCCGTCGGCCACGGGCTCGTTCCGGGCGGTGAAGTGCCGAAGATCCTGCGTGCCGCCCATCTGTATGACAGATTGCGCGGCGGCTTCATTCCGGAACTCGACCCCTATGGCCGCACCACGATCGAGAACCTCTATGCCTGCGGCGACGGCACCGGCATCCGCGGCGCGCGTCCGTCGGCGGTCGCGGGCCGATTGGCTGGTCTCGCCGCGGCCCATGACGCCGGCCGGCTCGATGCGACGGCCTTCACCGCGCTCGCAGAACCCACGCTCCAGGCTTTGGCGGATTATCGCCCCTTCGCCGATACCGTCGCCGGCGCCATGGCACTCAAACCCGCGCAGGTCGCCGCCATCACCCCCGCCACCGTGGTCTGCCGCTGCGAGGACGTCAGCCGCGCCGAGATCGATGCCGCCGTCGATGCGGGCGCCGGCGACATCAACCAGATGAAGCATTTCACCCGCTGTGGCATGGGGCCCTGCCAGGGCCGGATGTGTGGCGATGTCGCCGCCGAGCTTGTCGCCCAGCGGCGCGGCGTGACGCGCGAGACAGTTGGCTACTGGACCCAGCGCGTGCCGCTCAGACCCGTTCCCTTCGACACGATGATCGGCAGTTTCGACTATGCCGACATCCCGATCCCGCCACCGGCGCCGCTATGAGCCAAGCGCCCATCTACGATCTCGGCGTCATCGGCGGCGGCGTGGTCGGTTCCACGCTGGCGCTGCTGGCCCAGCGCGGCGGCCTGTCTACCGCGCTCCTCGACCGCGGCCCGCTCTGCCGCGAGGCCTCCGGAGTCAATGCGGGCACGCTGACCCTGCAGATGACCCGTGTCGCGCTCATCCCCCACGCGATGCGGGCCCATGCCATGTGGGCCTCCGCCCGCGACTGGCTTGGCCATGATGTCGGCGTTGTGGTCTGCGACGGCCTGTCGCTCGCCTTCACCGAACGCGAAGCGGCGCTTCTGGAGGAGCGGGCGGGGAAGCGCCGGGCCGCTGGCGCGCCGATCACCATCATCAGCCGCGACGAGGCGCTGCGGGTCGAGCCCGGTATCTCCGACAGGACCCTGATGGCCGGCCATTGCGTGGTCGACGGCTATGCCAATGCCTATCTGACCGGTCAGGCCTTCCGGGCAGCGCTGGTGGATGCCGGCGTGGCGGTGATGGAGAACCGCGGGGTCAGCGGACTCGACCGCACGGACAACGGCTTCGTCGCCCGGACGGCGCAAGGCCCCGTTTCCTTCCGCCGCGTCGTACTCGCCGGTGGAGTCTGGATCGAGCCGATGATGGCCTGGCTCGGCGTTCACCTGCCGATCAAGGTGCTGGTCAACCAGCTGTCGGTGACGGAACGCATCCGGCCGGTCATGCGCACCGTGGTCGGAATCGCGTCGGGGCTCCTGTCACTGAAGCAATATCCCCATGGCACGGTCGTCATCGGCGGGGGCTGGCAGGGTATCGGCGACCGCGAGCGCGGTGGCGTCGAACTCGTCCCCGAACGGCTCGTCGGCAATATCCGGCTCGCCTGCCACGCCATCCCGGAACTGGCCGGCGCAAGGCTAGCCCGCGCCTGGGCGGGCCTCGAGGCGGAGACCGCCGACGCCCTGCCCGCCGCCGGACCCATTCCCGGCATTCCCGATGCCTATGTCTGCGGCTCCATCCATTCGGGCTATACCAGCGGTCCCTCCATTGCCCGCTCGCTCGCCGATGTCATCCTCGGCCGCGAGCCCGACCTGCCGCTCTTTCCCATCGACCGCCTGATGAAGGCCGCTCCGCCATGACCCACCCGCTCGCATCCCGCCTCACCGGCATCCATGCCGCGACCATCGTGCCAATGCGTGCCGACTTCTCCGTCGACGAGGATGCGCTAGCCACCCATATCGCGGCGGTCGCCAACCGCCCCGGCATTCGCGGCCTCCTGATCAACGGCCATGCCGGCGAAAACTTCGTCCTCGATTCCGCCGAAAAGCGCCGCGTGATCGCGATCGCGCGGCAGGTGGCACCCGCCGATTGTGTCATCTGCTCGGGCATCAATGCGGAATCGAGCCTGCAGGCGGCCCGGGATGCCGCCGACGCCGAGCAGGCCGGCGCCGACATCCTGCTGGTCTTCCCGCCAAATTCCTGGGCGCTTGGCCATGACGAGCGGGTGGTCGACATCCACCATGACCATGTCGCGGCGGCCTCCAGCCTGCCACTGATGCTCTATGCCGCCCCGGTCGGGGCCGGCCGGATGGCCTATTCGGCTGAAACCCTCACCAGACTCGCCGCCGACGAGCGGATCATCGCGGTCAAGGAGGGGAGCTGGGAGGTCGCCGCCTATGAGGCGAACAAGCGGCTTCTGGAAGGCCTGCGGCCGGATTTCGTCGTCATGGGCTCGGGCGACGAGCATCTCCTGACCAGCGCGATCATCGGCTCTGCCGGCGCGCAGGTGTCGCTCGCAGCCCTTGTGCCCGACCTGCTGGTCGCCTTCTTCGCGGCCACCGCCAGCGGCGACTGGACGACGGCGCGAAAGCTGCACGACAGCATCTATCCCCTCGCCGTCGCCATCTACCGCGATGCGCCAGGTGGCCGGGCTACCGCCCGCCTGAAGCTGGCGCTTGCTGACGGCGGCCGGATTCCCACGGCCGTCGTTAGGCCGCCGCAACCTGCTCCGAGCCCGCTTGAGCATCAGGCCGTCCTGGCGGCGATCCAGGCCGCACGGGTCGCCGGATCGCTCGCCGTCTGACCGAAGCCAGACATCGATCGACTCTCCGGCGTGTGGATTCTGCGCGAGATGACCGGCTTTGCCGCCGTGTCTGCTGTCAGACAAACCAAACTGGTCTCAGAGTCCCCTGCCCGCGCGCGTCGTCAGGCCGCGCAGAGCCGACGCCACTGCGCGAGAGCGGCAGCACGTCGGGCCTTGAAGTGCCCGCGGCATGAAAGGTGTCGGTCCTGGTTGAAGTGGTTGTGAACGGAGCCGCGCAAAGCGGCGAATTTCTCGAGGCTGTGCATCCGTCGAAACCGCAGCATCGCGCGCTCATCATGACCGCCAGGCGGATCACCTCGGGCGACGTGTTGAAGTCGCAGAAACGGCGAGCAAGGGACATGGCTCCGAGCGATGCCGCCATGCCCTTCACAGGGCAACCCCGATGTTGCCCTGACAATGCCCCACGGCGGTTGGGTGCGGCGGCTTACTCGCAGACGCGGACGGTGCGGCGCTCCATGCCGTAGGGACCCTCGACCCAGCGGCGCATCGTGTAGCACTCGCGGGCCTCATAGGCCCGGGCGCGGCTGGAGGCGACGGCGCTGCCGACGATGAGGCCGAAAGCCAGGGCGCCGATGCCAAGGGCGGCGTTGCGCGAGCGGGCCTCGGCCGGCGGCGCCATGGCGAGCGACAGGGTGGCGGCGGCGACGGCGGCGAGAGCGAAGGTCTTGAAGCGGGTCATGGCGGTGGTCCCTCAGGTTTGGCAGGGGCGTCTGCTGCCCCGATGTCCAGACCCTAACCCCGCCCCACCGCCCGGACTGTTCCCGCCGGAACAGGGGCGCGATTTTCTGTCAAAGGCCTCCGGACCCGCGCGCCAGTATGGCAGGCGGCAGGCGGCTCCAGCGGCACCTCCACCCGATCAGCCGGAGGATATCGACATCACGCGGCTGTCTGCGCCGACGCGATCGCCGGCATGGATCGCGGATGGCCAGCCCGAGGCAGGTCATCGGCAAGGCGCCCGATGACGGTGGTCCCGCGTTTCAGGAGCGACCACCGTCCACTGACAGGATCTGGCCGCTGATCCAGCCGGCCTGATCGCTGACCAGGAACAGCACGGCATGGGCAATATCCGCGGCCGTGCCGAGGCGACGGACATGGATGGATTCCACCAGCCGTTTCTGGCCGTCGGGGCCATAGGCGTTCCATTGCCGTTCCGTCGCCGGATTGGAGAGCACGAAGCCCGGCGCGACCGCATTGCAGGTGATGCCGGATGGCCCGAGGTCCTGGCTGAGCTGCTTGGTCAGGCCGACCAGCGCATGTTTCGCCGCCGTATAGGCCTGGATGCCGGTCAGGCTTGGACGCAGGCCCGCACCCGATGCGATGTTGACGATGCGACCATGGCCAGCCTTCCCCATCGGCCCGCTGACGGCCTGCGCCAGCCAGAAGGCACCGTCGACATTGGCCTCGAACAGCACCCGCCACTCGTCCTCTGACACCGCGGCGATCGGGCGGCCGACCTGTCCGCGCACGCCGCCAGCGGCATTGACGAGGATATCGATGCGCCCCTGGGCGGCAACCACGTCCGTCACTGCCATATGGGCCGCGGCACGGTCGGATACGTCGATCGTGCGCGCGGCAAAGCCCTCGGCCGCGGCGAAGCTGCCGAGCCCATCGCCGTCGAGATCGGCGACCACGACGGTGGCTCCCGACGCGCGCAGTGCCAGGGCGATGGCCTTGCCGATGCCCTGTGCGGCCCCGGTAACGAGGGCGACGCGGCCGGTCAGGTCGATGTGCATGTGTCGATCAGGTCCTGGAAGGTCGCCATGTCCATAGGGCGGACACCGTCCTCGATGGCGTGGATGAGTTCCACCAGCTTGGCAATGGCCGGCGTCTCGACGCCAGCTTCCGCGCCGAGCCTGGCGATCACCCCGATCTGCGGATCCACTTCGGTGCGGCGCTTGCGCACTGCCAGGTCCCGCCAGATGCCGGAATGGGTCTTGGCGGTATGCCGGTTGAATTCGGCAAGCGCCGCGATGGAGGCCCTTGCCCCCTCGGCCGAGGCTCCCGGAGCGAAAGCCGCGGGATCGAAGCCGTTGAAGCCGATGGGCACCACGCCACGCGCTTTCGCAACCGCCATGACCTCGCGGCCGAGGCGTTCGAAGACGGTGGTCCGGCGCGGATCGGCGAAGTTCTCCGTCATCGAATCGTTGGTCAGGGCGGTGGCGAAGAGCATCGCGCCATAGGCGAGCTTGCCCCACAGATAGCCCCAGACATTATCGGTCAGCACCGCACCCGGCTCGAAGAGGGCGAGCTTGGCATGCATCGCCCGCGTCCGCTCGCGCACCGTGCCGTCGATCTCGCCGACAACCACCGCGGCGCGGTTGCCGAAGAGGATCTCGCCGGGACCATGCCAGTCGGCGCCGAAATTGACGAAGCAGCCCATGGTGCGATCGGCGCCCACCGCAGCGGCGATGGCGAGTTCATTGAGACCGTTCTGGGCGGAGAGCACGTAGCCGTCGGCGGCGAGATGAGGCGAAAGCTGGTGCAGGGCCGTCTCCGTCGCCTGCGCCTTCACGGCCAGAACGACGATGTCATAGGTGCCTGTGACCTCGTCCGGCGTCAGCGCCGGCACCACCTGAGTGAAGTCCTCGATGGGGCCGGAAACATGCAGGCCGCGGGTGCGGCAGGCCTCGACATGCTCGGCGACCTGATCGACCAGCACCACCGGCAGACCGGCACGCGCCCAATAGGCGCCGAGCGTCCCGCCGATCGCGCCGGCACCCCAGATCAGGATGGGTCTCTCGGCCATCGGCCTGTCCTTCATGCGAGGGACGGCGGCGACCCGGGGGCCGCCGCCGCATGGCGTCATCGCGCCGGGCGGATGTCCATGGCGAGCGTGTCCTCGTCGACCCGCGGCGACAGCGTCAGCCTGGCCTTGTTCATGGCCCAGGCCGAGGAGACGGCGACGATCGGCAACCGCTGCTTGTCGGCAGAAACCAGCGCATTGGCATCTTCCAGGAGCTTGCGCCGCTTCGCCTCGTCCATCTCGATGGCCGCGTCCTGCAGCAGCTTGTCCATCTGGGGATTGGCATAGCCGAGGACGTTGAAGGCACCCATGCGGCGTTCGCGATCGTTCGAATGGACGAGGGAGGACAGGGTGTAATGCGCCTCGCCGGTCAGCGTGCCCCAGCCGGACATCGACATGGAATGTTCGCCACGGGTCCGCGCCGGGAAGAAGACCGCCGCCGGCATGCCGTTCGGCTGGGCTTCGATGCCGATGGCCGCGAGCATCTGGGCGATCGCCGTACCGACATCGCGGTCACCCGGAAGGCGGTCGTTGGTGAAGGCGAAGGGGATGCGGAAGCCGTTGGGAAAGCCGGCCGCCGTCAGCAGGCGCCTGGCCTCGGCCGGATCATGGCGCAAGGCCGGAAGGGCGGCGTTGAACCCGAAAATGGTCGGCGTCACCATCTGGTTGACCGGCTTGCCCAGCCCTTCCATGGCAACCTCGGCGAGCGCCGTGCGGTCGATCGCCAGATCGATGGCCTGGCGAACCCTCAGGTCGCGGAAGGGATTGGCCGCCAGTGCGGAGCCGTCCTTGGCAGTGATGCCGTTTGCCCGCTCACGCATGTCCAGCTCGACGTTGAAGACATAGACCGTGTCGACGGTCTGAACCGTCAGGCGGTTGTCACGGCGCAGGGTGGCAACGTCGGAGGCCGGGACACGGGTGATGAGATCGAGCTGGCCGGCACGCAACTGCGCGACGCGCGCCGCATCATTCGGAATCTCGCGGCGGACATGGCGCTCCCACGGCTCCTTGGGGCCCCAGTAGCCGTCGAACCGGGCGAGCACGAGCTCGCCGCGCGGCTGCCAGGAGACGTAGCGATAAGGACCTGTACCGATGGCCGCCCGGCCGGAATTGAAGGCCTCGTTCGCGGTCTCGCGCGTCAGACCTGCCGCCGCCTTGGACGAGACGATGAAGAGCCGGATGAAGTCGTTCGGCAGGTTCGGCGCCGGCCCGTCGGTGACGACGTGGATCGTGTGGGAATCGATGATGCGCGTCTCCTTGACGCGCCGGACATAGATGGTCGTCGGATTGGGGCCGGAGACCACCGGAATCCGCTCGATGGAGAACTTCACGTCTTCGGCGGTGAAATCCGACCCGTCGTGAAACTTGACGCCGCGGCGCAGCTTGAATTCCCAGGTGGTGGCGTCGACGACGCGCCAGCTCTCGGCCAGGCGCGGTTCCAGTTCCAGCCCACGGCCGGACCAGACCAGCGTGTCGAAGACATGTTTCAGGGCTTCCGCATGGGTGCCGGTCGCCGTGAAATGCGGATCGATCGAATCGGGGCCGCCGCGCACACCGATGGTGAGGATCTGGGCATGGGCGGACGGCGCCGTGCCGGGCAGCATGGTGGCGACGCCCAGCAGGCCGAGCATCAGGGAACGTCTGAGAATACGCATGGGAACCTCCTGGTCGGGATACCGGATCCGGTGGCGGGCACCACCCGTCACCGCCCATTCAAATGGCGTGCACACCTCCTAGTCAATCCCTTGTGGAACCATTTCCGGCCGATATAATCAGGCTTCGGATCAAGGAAGTTCTCTTTGGAACCATCTATTGCCTCCCCGCGCGTTGCCGAGCCGGAAGTCGCGAGCCCCCAGCGGCGTCTCGACGCCTTCACCCATGCGCGCCTGTGGAAGAATCCCTGCGGTTTCGCGGCGCGGTTCAACTACCTGGCTCTTCGCTACAACCAGCCGCTCTATGGCTGGGTCGAGGAGCGCTTCGGCCTGTCGCGGCCGGAATTCGTCATCCTTTACAGCCTCGGCATCACGGACGGCGTCACCGCCTCGGAGATCGCCTCCTCCACCGCCTTCCCGAAAAACACGCTGAGCCGCGCCGTCGGCGTTCTCGCCAAGCGCGGCGTGGTCCGGCGCGGGGCCGACGCCACCGATCGCCGGGCCCAGCCGCTGCATCTCACGCCGGCCGGCCAGGACCTCCTGGCCGAGGCCATGCCGCGTTTCGTCGCGCTCGAGGAGGAGATGCTCGAGCCGCTCTCGCTGATCGAGCGCGAGCAACTGTCCATGCTGATGGCGAAGGTCGTGCTCGGCATGTTCCATGCGGGCGACAAGGGGGAGTGAGGACGCCATGCGGATCGCCGAGACGAACTGGATGCAGGTGGAGGCGCAGGCGCAACGCGACCTGCGCGCGGTGCTGCCGGTCGGGTCGACCGAGCAGCACGCCGGCCTGAGCCTCTGCGTCGATTCGATCCTGGCGGAACGCGTCGCGCTGGAGGCTGCCGCACCGCTCGCCATCCCGGTCTTTCCGGTGGTGAACTACGGCTTCACGCCGAGCTTCGTCGACTATCCGGGGACCGTGACGCTGCGCCTGTCGACGCTCTGCGCCATTCTCGTCGACGTGCTCGACGGAATGGTGCGGTCCGGCTTCCGCCACATCACCCTCGTCAACGGGCACGGCGGCAACTCGCCCGCCCACGGGGCCATCCTCGAATGGCTCGACCGCAACCGCGGCTGCCAGGTGAAATGGCACAATTGGTGGAACGCGCCGAAGACCTTCGCCAAAGTGCAAGCGATCGATCCCGTCGCTTCCCACGCCTCCTGGATGGAGAATTTCCCCTGGACGCGGCTTCCGGACGTCGCGGCGCCGTCCCATCAGAAGCCGATGCTCGACCTCGGGCGGTTCCAGCAGCTCGATCCCGGCGCCAAGAAGGCCATGCTCGGCGACGGCAATTACGGCGGCCTCTATCAGCGGTCCGACGCGGAGATGCTGGCCATCTGGGACATTGCAGTGGACGAAACGCGCGCCGTCATCGCCGAAGGCTGGGCCTGATCCATGCTCGGCTTCATCATCCAGCGCCTGCTGCAGGCCGTCGTCGTGATGATGATCATCTCGGTGCTGGTCTTCTGCGGCGTCTATGCGGTGGGCAACCCGATTGACGTCCTGATCTCACCCGATGCCACCCAGCAGATCCGCGAGGAGGCGATCCGCACCTACGGTCTCGACCAGCCGCTGTGGAAACAATATCTCGACTTCGTCGGCCGGCTCGTCCAGGGCGACTTCGGCAGGTCCTTCGTCTTCGGGTCGCCGGTCCTGCCGCTGATCCTGTCGCGGCTCCCGGCGACGCTGGAGTTGACCCTCGTGGCCGTCGTCGGTGCGACGCTCGTCGGCGTGCCGCTCGGCATGTATGCCGGCTACAAGCCTGACAGCCTGGCTGCCCGCGCCATCATGGGCATCTCCATCCTCGGCTTCTCGGTGCCGACCTTCTGGATCGGCCTCGTCCTGATCTTCATTTTCGCGGTGCAGTTCGGCATCCTGCCCGCCGGCAGCCGCGGCGAGACGCGGGAACTCTTCGGCATCTCGTGGAGCGTCTTGACCGCCAATGGCTGGCAGCATTTGTTCCTTCCGGCGCTCAATCTGGCCCTGTTCAAGTTCGCCATGATGGTGCGGCTCGCCCGCGCCGGCACCCGCGAGATCATGCTGACCGATACCGTCAAATTCGCGCGCGCTGCCGGGGAGAGCGAGGCGACGATCCTGCGCCGCCATGTCCTGCGCCTGATCGCCATTCCAATCGTCACGGTCTTCGGGCTGGAATTCGGCTCCACGCTCGCCTTCGCCGTGGTCACGGAGACGATCTTCTCCTGGCCGGGGGTCGGAAAACTCATCATCGATTCCATCAACACGCTCGACCGGCCGGTCATGGTCGCCTACCTCATGCTGGTCGCCTTCTTCTTCATCCTCGTCAACCTCACCATCGACATCGTCTATGTGGCGCTCGACCCGCGCCTCCGGCTGCGAGCCGCGTCATGATCGCGGGCCCCGTCGCACAATTCTGGAGCGAGTTTCGCGTCAACCGCGTTGCGGTGGTCGCGCTCGCCATCGTCGCCACCATCGTCGTGCTGTCGCTGGTGGCGCCGTGGATCACCCCGCAGAACCCCTATGACATGGCCGGCCTGCGCCTGGCCGACGCCCGTCGGCCGCCCGGCTTCGTCAGCCCCCGCACGGGCATCACCCACTGGCTCGGCACCGACGGCCAGGGGCGTGATGTCCTTTCGGCGATCCTCTACGGGCTGCGCGTCTCCATCGAGATCGGTCTGTCGGCCGGGATCATCGCCTTCTCGCTGGGCGTCACGCTAGGCACTTTCGCCGCCTATCTCGGCGGCCGCATCGAGGCGCTCATCATGCGCTTCATCGACCTGCAACTGTCCTTTCCCGCCATCCTTCTCGCCCTGGTCCTCGCCGCCGTGCTCGGCCAGGGCAAGTGGCAGCTCGTGGCCGCGCTGGTGACGGCCCAATATGCCTATTTCGCGCGGACCGCCCATGGCGCCGCCGCGACCGAGCGCTCGAAGGACTATGTCGAGGCGGCCCTGTCCACGCCGCTCAAGCCGCACGTCGTCGTGCTCCGGCATATCCTGCCGAACTGCATGCCGCCGCTGATCGTCGTCGCCACGGTTCAGGTGGCCAATTCGATCGCCCTGGAAGCCACGCTCTCCTTCCTCGGTCTCGGCCTGCCCGTCAGCGAGCCGTCGCTCGGCATGCTGATAGCCAATGGCTTCCAGTACCTTTTGTCGGGACGCTACTGGATCTCGATCTATCCCGGCATCGCCCTGATCGTGCTCATCGCCTCCATCAATCTCGTCGGCGACCAGGTGCGTGACCAGCTCAACCCGCGGCTCCGGCGATGAGCGGGCCGCTACTCGTCGTCGAGGGCCTGACCACCGAGTTTCCGACGCGGGCCGGCATCGTGCGGGCGGTGCGCGAGGTCAGCTTCCATGTCGAGGCCGGCGAAATCCTCGGCCTCGTCGGCGAATCCGGCTCGGGCAAGAGCGTCACGGGTTTTTCGATCCTCGGCCTGATCGACCCGCCCGGGCGGATCACCGGCGGCTCGGTCAGGCTGGCGGGATGCGAGCTGGTCGGCCTGCCCGCCCGCGACCTGCGCGCCATGCGCGGCCGGGAGATCGCCATGGTCTTCCAGGACCCGGCGGCGACGCTCAACCCCGTCCTGCGCATCGGCGACCAGATGGCCCTCGCCATCCACGCCCACGAGACTGTCAGCGCCGCGGCGGCACGGGCCCGCGTGGCGGAGGTTCTGACCCTGGTCGGCATCCCCGATGCCGCGCGCCGGCTCGACGCCTATCCCCATCAGTTCTCCGGCGGCATGCGCCAGCGCGTCGCCATTGCGACGGCCCTGCTCAACCGGCCGAAGCTGATCATCTGCGACGAGCCGACGACCGCTCTCGACGTCTCCGTCCAGGCACAGATTCTCACGGAAATGCGGGCTCTGGCACGCGATACCGGGACGGCGCTGATCTGGATCAGCCATGACCTTGCGACGGTCTCATCCCTCGCTTCCCGCATCATCGTCATGTATGCGGGCCGGGTGATCGAGGAAGGACCGATCCGCCAGGTGCTGTCGGCGCCGGGTCACCCCTATGCGCGGGGATTGCTCGACTCGCTCCCGGCCAAGGCCGTTGCCGGCAAGGACCTGATGCAGATCCCCGGCGCGCCCCCCTCGATGCTGGCGCTGCCGCCGGGCTGTGCTTTCGCGCCGCGTTGCCTGCGGGCAGACGGGGCCTGCGACGCCGAGCCGGCGCCGACGGTCGCGGGCGATCGCCGCTGGCGATGCCATCATCCGCATGCGGAGCCGACCTCATGAGCCCCGCGATTGTCGAGGTCCGCAACGTCTCCCGCCGCTTCGCGCCGACCCCCTCCATCGGCGAGCGGATCGCCGGGCTTTTCGGGGCCTATGTCGAGAACCGCACGGTCCACGCGGTCGACCGTGTCAGCCTCGACATCGCCCCCGGCGAGGTCCTCGGCCTTGTCGGCGAATCCGGCTGTGGCAAGTCGACCCTCGGCCGCGTCATTGCGGGAATCCACCCGCCGAGCGACGGCGAGGCCTTCATCCACGGCGAGCCGGTGATGGGGGGCTCACGCCGCCGGGTGAAGACGACGACGCGCGTGCAGATGATCTTCCAGGATCCGTTCGGCTCGCTCGACCCGCGCTTTCGCATCGGAGCGACGATCGCCGAGGGGCCCATCGCCCACGGCCTGATCCGACGCGCCGAGGCCCGCGCCGAGGTCGCCCGCTGGCTCTCGGCGGTCGGCCTGCCGGCCGATGCCGCGGACCGCTTTCCGCATCAGTTCTCCGGCGGCCAGCGCCAGCGGATCGCCATCGCGCGGGCCCTCGCCATGCAGCCCGACATTCTCGTCTGCGACGAGCCCGTCGCCTCGCTCGACGTGTCCATCCAGGCCCAGATCATCAACCTGTTCCTGAAGCTGCGGCGCGAACTGAACCTCACCATGCTGTTCATCAGCCATGACCTCGGGGTGATCCGGCACATCTGCGACCGGGTGGCGATCATGTATCTCGGGCGCATCGTCGAGCTCGGCCGGACGGAGGACATCTACACCCGCCCCGCCCATCACTATACCCGCGCCCTGCTCGACAGCGTGCCCAAGCTCGTGACGACGGGCGACGACCTCGTCAGCTTCCGGCCGATCAGCGGCGAACTGCCCTCGCCGCTCGCGCCGCCGCCCGGCTGCCACTTTCACCTGCGATGCCCTGCCGCTGACGCGCGATGCCGCAGCGAGGCCCCCGATCTCCGCGACCTCGCCGATGGACGGCGCGCGGCCTGCCACCACCCGCTGATCGACGACAGGACGTGACCCATGGAACCGTGGCAATGGGACGAGGCGGAATGGCGCGGTCGCGTCGAACATGTGCGCGCCGGACGGTCGCTGAAGCCTGCCAGCTGGCCCGGCGGCGCCCGCTGCGCGGTCGCACTCTCTTTCGATTCCGACCACGAGACCAACGAACTGCGTGACGGCGGCAACTCCATCGGGCGGATGTCCTGGGGGCAGTATGGTGCGCGCCGGGGCATCCCCCGCATCCTCTCCGTGCTCGGTCGCGAATCGGTGCCCGCCACCTTCTTCGTGCCGGCGGTCGCGGCCCTGCTTCATCCCGACGAACAGCGCCGGGTCATTGCCGAGGGTCACGAGATCGGTCTCCACGGATGGATCCACGAGCTCAACTCCGTCCTGCCGGAGGCGGTCGAGCGCGACCTGCATTTTCGCGCCGCGGACCAGCTCGAGAAAATCACCGGCATCCGTGCCGTCGGGATGCGGACGCCGTCCTGGGACTTTTCACCCTCGACCCTGAAGATCCAGCGCGAACTCGGCCTGATCTACGATTCCTCGCTGATGGCCGACGACGATCCCTATGAACTGGTCGAGGACGGCGTGCCCACGGGCATCGTCGAACTGCCTGTCGAGTGGATCCGGGACGACGCCCCCTATTTCAACATGGACCGGTTCAAAGGCCTGCGGCCGCATACGCCGCCGCCCGCTGTTCTCGACATCTTCATCCGTGAATTCGACCGCGCGCATGAGGAAGGCGGCCTGTTTCTCCTCACCATGCATCCCCACGTCATCGGCTACCGATCCCGCATCTTCATCGTCGAGGAACTGATCCGGCACATGAAGGCCCGCGGCGGCTGCTGGTTCGCCACCCACGCTGCTGTCGCGCGCCATTGCGCTACAGGGCCCACAGCCGGTCGCTGAGGCACGCGGCCGATCCCTGAACTGAACCGCACTGGGTTTGCCGGAGGGCTCAACTCCTGAGAAGGATGAGCCATCATGAGCAAGACGACGAACAAGTTTTCACCTGAGGTGCGCGAGCGAGCGGTTCGGCTGGTGCTGGACCAGGAGGGCGAGCATTCCTCGCGCTGGGTTGCCTGCGCCTCGATTGCCGCAAAGATCGGCTGCTCGACCCACACACTGCTGGAATGGGTCAAGCGGGCGGAGGTTGATGGCGGGAAGCGCGCTGGCGTTCCCTCTGATGTCACGGAGAAGCTGAAGGCGCTGGAGCGCGAGGTCCACGAGCTGCGCCAGGCGAACGAGATCCTGCGCAAGGCGAGCGCGTATTTCGCCCAGGCGCAACGTTGGCTGGCGGGTCAGCCGTACGCAGACGGCGGGTGTCGTGCTCGACGCGCTGGAGCAGGCCCTGCATGCCCGCAAGCCGGACAGATGGATAGAGGCCACCTTCATCGCCGTGGTGCTTCGGCTCGCTCACTTTCTCAACAAAGCGGTCACTCAATTTATGAAGCGCTCGACTCTTACGCCTCCTCCAACCTGTCCTAATCGCTGCCCTAACGGCTGCCCCAATTGGCAGTCGCGATTGGTGGACTTCGACAGGATCAGGCTGAGAGAGTCGTTTCGGTAGGTCTATGGGGAATAGGCCGAATTTCGATCTGGATGATCGACCTGGACATTACTAGATCGGCTAATCTGGCGGGCTTCGGGACCGCCAGACCTCCCATTCGGCTTTTGCAGCGACGGAGCGGCTTCGCGCCGCCCCGTCCCGGGTCGTCACTCCGCAGCTTCGGCCAGCGCGGGATAGTCGGTATAGCCCTTCGCGTCGCCGCC
This sequence comes from Phreatobacter sp., assembly GCF_030691135.1. Classification (GTDB taxonomy): domain Bacteria; phylum Pseudomonadota; class Alphaproteobacteria; order Rhizobiales; family Phreatobacteraceae; genus Phreatobacter. Next base: position 70,577 of record NZ_JAUYFA010000037.1, on the reverse strand, counting down.
ATAGAGCGTCGTCTTGTCGAGTTCGTTCAGCGGTGCGTCGAGGCGCAGACGCTCCACCAGGTCCGGATTGGCGATGAAGGCCTTTCCGAAGGCGACGAGGTCGGCCCGCCCGTCACGGACGGCGTCGATGGCCATGTCGCGCGTATAGCCGTTGTTGGCGATATAGGCGCCCGAGAAGGACTTGCGCAGCGCCACCCAGTCGAAGGGCACGTTGTCGCGCGGACCGCCCGTCGCACCCTCCACGACATGAATGAAGGCGATGCCGCGCTTCGAGAGCTCCGCCACGAAGAGGCCGAAGACCTCGGCCGGATCGGAGGTGACGGTGTCGTTGGCCGGGCTGACCGGCGACAGCCGGATGCCGAGGCGGGTCTTCGGGAAGACCTTGAGGATGGCGTCGACCACTTCGAGGCCGAACCGCACCCGGTTCTCCGCCGAACCGCCATAGGCGTCCTGGCGCTGGTTGGCGCCGTCCTTCAGGAACTGGTCGATGAGATAGCCGTTGGCGCCGTGGATCTCGACGCCGTCGAACCCGGCCTTGCGCGCATTGACGGCGGCATCGGCATACTCGGCGACGACGCCGGGGATCTCCGCGAGCGCCAGGGCGCGCGGGGCCGAGACGTCGGCGAACCCGCCCGCGATATAGGTCTTCGACTTGGCCGCAACGGCGGAGGGCGCCACGGGCGCGCCGCCGTTGAGCAGCGATTCGTGCGAGACGCGGCCGACATGCCAGATCTGGGCGAACATGCGCCCGCCGGCGGCGTGGACTGCGTCGGTGACGGTCTTCCAGCCGGCGACCTGCGCATCGCTGTAGAGGCCGGGGGTCTGCAGATAGCCCTGGCCCTGCGGCGAGACCTGGGTGCCCTCGGAGATGATCAGGCCGGCCGTGGCGCGCTGCCGGTAATAGGTCGCGGTCATCGCATTGGCCGCGTCGGTTCCCGGCGTGGCGCGGTTGCGGGTCAGCGGCGCCATGACGATGCGGTTGGGAAGCGTCAGGTCGCCGAGGGTGAAGGGCTGGAACAACGGACCGGAATCCTGGCTCATGGTCATCTCCTGCTGAAAGGGGCGGCTCTGGCATCCGCGGGAAAGGGGTCTGAGCGACTTGGGGGCTCTGCCGCACTGCAGCAAGGCGGGCCGCCCGGCCCGGAGATCACTTCGGGGTGTCTTCACCCCGACAGGGCACGGGCCGCCTCGATGGCAAGCGGCGCGAAGCGCTTGCGGAAATCCTCTGCGGACCAGTCGGCCAGCGATCCCGCAATGTGGATGGCGCCGACGGGCATGTTACGCTCCTTGATCACCGCGGCGGCGACGACGATCTCGCCCAGCAGGCTTTCCTCCAGCACATAGGCATAGCCGTCCCGCCTGGCTTCCTCGACGCGCTGGCGGATCAGCGCGGGATCGACGAGGGTCTTCGGTGTCAGTGGCGCAAGCTTCGACCGCCGGACGATGTCATCGGCATGGCGGTCGTCGAGGCAGGCCAGCATCGCCCGGCCGCCGGCGGTGGCGAAGGTCGGCATGCGGCGGCCCGACAGGGTCGCGTAGAAGGTCTCCCGTTTGCTCTGCAGGCGGATCGCGTAGAGGATCGTCACATCGTCGAAGAGGCTCAGGTCGACGCGCTCGCCACAGGTCTTGCGCAACTCGGTGAGGATCGGCGTCGCCCGTTCGATCAGGGGATTCGACCGGAGATAATCGAAGGACCGGTCGAGGATGCGCCGGCCCGGAATGACACCCGTCCCGGTCGGCGAGCGCTCAAGATACCCGAGGACGAGCAGCGTCTGGACGACACGCTGGGCGGCGCTTTTGGAAATCTTGGCACCCTTGGCGACCTCCGCCAGCGACAGCGGGCGCGGGCTGCGCGCAAAGGCCTCCAGCACATAGAATGATCGCGCCGCGGATTTGAGGAACAGGCGCTCGTCGACCTCGATGATCGGTTCGCGCTCTGGCGCCTGATAGCGGCGCTCGAAACCCTGCTGCGTCGACACGATACGGAACCCTCACAATGCCCGCCGACGGGCTCTTTCGGAACGGTTGTATCGACCGCCGATACACATGCAAAGGGCCGTGAGGCGTCTGGGCAGCGGCCATGCGTGGCCGCCCTTCCTCCATTCCTGAGCAAGGGCGCCGTTGCCATCGGCACCGGCTGACGATCAGCCGCGCGCCCCGAAAATGGCGCTGCCGACACGCACATGGGTCGCGCCCATGGCGATGGCGACGGGATAGTCGGCGCTCATGCCCATGGACACGGTGGAGAGCCCGTTGCGGCGCGCGATGGTCGTCAGCAGTGCGAAATGGGGCGCTGGGGGCTCGTCTGCCGGGGGGATGCACATGACGCCTTCGACATCGAGCCCATACTGATTTCTGCAAGCCGCGATGAAGGCATCGGCCTCGTCCGGCAGCACGCCGCCCTTCTGCGGCTCGGCCCCGGTATTGACCTGGACGAGAAAGCGCGGACGCCGCGTGCCGCTTGCCTTCTCGATCTCCTTCGCCAGTTCCTTCGCCAGAGACGGACGGTCGAGGGTCTCGATCACGTCGAAGAGGGCGACAGCTTCCCTCGCCTTGTTCGACTGCAGCGGCCCGATCATGTGGACTTGGGCGTCGGGATAGCGCGCGCGCAGCTCCGGCCACTTTCCCTTGGCGTCCTGCACATAGTTCTCGCCGAAGACGCGATGGCCAGCGGCCAGAACCGGCTCGATCGCCTCGACCGGGAAGGTCTTTGACACCGCGACGAGCGTCACCGATCCGTCCGGGCGCTTCGCATCAGCCGTCGCGGCGGCGATGGCGGCCTTCACCTCGGCAAGACGGGATACGGCGTCGGACATGGCTGGGCTCCTTGGGCGGCGTTCGAGCTACCACGCGCCGCGTCAGACGACCAGCAAGGCCCCCATATGCGCCAAATCCTTGACCGGCCGGGCCCTTTCGTGTGTTGTCCGCGCTCGCTTTTGCCCCGTTGTCCGGACCCGCCGCCCATCATGTCGACCGAACGCTACAATGCCCGCACCGCCGAGCCGAAATGGCGCGCGGTCTGGGACGAGAAGGCCATCTTCGAGACGAAGAACGACGATCCGCGGCCGAAATACTACGTCCTCGAGATGTTCCCCTACCCGTCCGGGCGCATCCATATGGGCCATGTCCGCAACTACACGATGGGGGACGTGGTGGCCCGCTACAAGCGCGCCCGCGGCTTCAACGTGCTCCATCCCATGGGCTGGGACGCCTTCGGCCTGCCGGCCGAGAACGCCGCAATGGCTTCCAAGGTCCACCCGAAGGAATGGACCTACGCCAATATTGCCACCATGAAGGCGCAGCTGAAGAGCATGGGCCTGTCGCTCGACTGGTCGCGCGAACTCGCCACCTGCGATCCTTCCTACTACCGCCACCAGCAGAAGCTCTTCGCCGATTTCATGCGCGCCGGCCTCGTCGAGCGTCGCTCGGCCAAGGTCAACTGGGATCCCGTCGACCAGACCGTGCTGGCCAACGAGCAGGTCATTGATGGCCGCGGCTGGCGCTCCGGGGCACTGGTCGAGCAGCGCGACCTGACCCAGTGGTTCCTCAAGATCACCGACTATTCCGACGACCTGCTGACGGCGCTGGACGGCCTCGACCGCTGGCCTGAAAAGGTCCGGCTGATGCAGAAGAACTGGATTGGCCGGTCCGAGGGCCTGATGATCCGCTGGGCCCTGACGAACGGTACCGCGCCCGCCGGCCATGCCGACCTCGAGATCTATACGACGCGGCCGGACACCCTGTTCGGCGCCGCCTTCATGGCGATCGCGCCCGATCACCCGCTGGCGCGGGCCGCCGCCGAAACCAATCCGGATCTGGCGGCTTTCTCCGACGAGTGCCGCCGCATGGGGACCTCGGTGGCGACGCTGGAGACGGCGGAGAAACTCGGCTTCGACACCGGTATCAAGGCGATCCATCCCTTCGATCCCACGTGGGAAGTGCCGGTCTACGTCGCCAACTTCATCCTGATGGACTATGGAACGGGCGCCATCTTCGGCTGCCCCTCCGGCGACCAGCGCGACATCGAATTCGCCAACAAATACGGCCTGGCTTTCCAGACGGTGGTGAAACCGGCCGATGCCGGTTCCGATTTCACCGTCACCGACACCGCTTATGACGGCGACGGCGTCATGATCAACTCGCGCTTCCTCGACGGGTTGACGACCGAGGCGGCCTTTGCGGAGGTTGCAGCCCGCCTCGAGAAAACCATTCTCGGCCATGCCCCCGCCGCAGCGCGCAAGGTCAATTTCCGCCTGCGCGACTGGCTGATTTCTCGCCAGCGCTACTGGGGCTGCCCGATCCCGGTCATCCATTGCGACGATTGCGGTGCGGTGCCCGTGCCGGACGACCAGCTGCCCGTCATCCTGCCCGACGATGCCGACTTCTCCATGCCGGGCAACCCGCTCGACCGGCATCCGACCTGGAAGCACGTCGCCTGCCCGTCCTGCGGCAAGCCCGCCCGCCGCGAGACGGACACGATGGATACTTTCGTCGATTCGTCCTGGTATTTCGCCCGTTTCACCGATCCCTGGCGCACCGAAAGCCCGACCGATCCGGCCGTGGTTGATGCCTGGCTGCCTGTGGACCAGTATATCGGCGGCATCGAGCACGCGATCCTGCACCTGCTCTATTCGCGCTTCTTCACCCGGGCCATGAAGGCGACGGGCCATGCCGGCCTCGACGAGCCGTTCCGCGGCCTGTTCACCCAAGGGATGGTGGTCCACGAAACCTATCGCATCCCGGACGGGACCTATGTGACGCCGGCTGAGATCACGATCTCCGGCGAGGGCGACCAGCGCCTGGCTGTGCTCAAGGGCTCGAACCAGCCGGTGGAAATCGGCTCCATCGAGAAGATGTCGAAGTCGAAGAAGAACGTCGTCGATCCCGACGACATCATCGACACCTACGGCGCCGACACCGCCCGCTGGTTCATGCTGTCGGATTCGCCCCCCGAGCGCGACGTGATCTGGACCGAGGCCGGAGTCGAGGGCGCCAGCCGCTTCGTCCAGCGGCTCTGGCGGATCGTCGGCGAAATCGCCGAGCAGACGGCCTCGGCGGCGGCGACGGCGACGGCCTCGCACGGCGAGGAAGCGACCGCCGTCCGGCGGGCTGCGCATCAGGCCCTGGCGGCGGTCGAGGCCGACGTCGAGCGACTCGCCTTCAACCGCTGCGTCGCCCACGTCTACACGCTCGCCAATGCCCTGGCGAAGACGCTCGACGCCCTGCGTGGCGGTGTTCCGGCGCCGGACATGGCGGCTGCCCTCGCCGAGGCGGGTGGCATCCTCGTGCGCCTGGTCGCCCCGATGATGCCGCATCTGGCTGAAGAATGCTGGTCGGCGCTCGGCCATCAGGGTCTGGTGGCCGAGGAGCCCTGGCCGGTGGTCGACCGGGCCATTCTCGTCGAGGACACGATCACATTGCCGGTTCAGGTCAACGGCAAGAAGCGAGCGGACTTGACGATCGCGCGCGAGGCGGCCCAAAAGGATATCGAGACCGCTGCGATCGCTCTCGACGCCGTTCGCAAGGCGCTGGAAGGTCGGCCCGTGAAAAAGATCATCGTCGTGCCTCAGAGGATCGTGAATGTCGTGGGTTGACACCTCGTTCGCTCGCCTGAGCCGCCTCGTCGCGGTCTGCGCCTGTTCCGCCGCGCTGGCGGGATGCTTCGCGCCGCTCTACGGCGACCCGGCAGTGGTCACCGGCGGCCGCAACGCCCAGGCGGCGCTGCGCGATCTCGACATTCCCGAGATTCCCGGTCGCAGCGGCGTCATCCTGCGCAACGAGCTCATATATCTGACGCAGGGTGGCGGCGGCCGCGCCGCCTCGCCGACCCATGTGCTGCGTGTCGCCGTCGGCGTCGACACCGTGCCTCTGGCGCTCAACACCGCCGCCGGACGGCCGTCAGCCCAGTCCGTCACCATGTTCGGCTTCTATACGATCACGGCGGTCGGCGACGCGCAGGTCATCCATCGCGGCTCGGCCTTCGCCTCCGCCTCCTTCGATCGCACCGCCCAGCGTCTCGCCTCAGACCGTGCCGTCATCGAGGCGCAGGAGCGCGCGACCAAGGCGCTCGCCGAGAACATCGTCACCCAGGTCGCCGGCTGGTACGCGACCCGCCCGAGATGACGGCGTGACGATCCTCAAGGGCACCGACATCGATCGGTTCATCGCCGGACCAGACCCGCGGCGCCCCATTATCCTGGTCTATGGCCCCGACGTCGGACTCGTTTCCGAGCGCGCCCGCGCCATCGCCGGCAAGATCGCGCCCGACCTCGACGATCCCTTCTCCGTCACCCGGCTCGACGGCGACATCCTCGCCAGCGACCCGGCGCGGCTCGCCGACGAGGCCGGCACGCTGTCGATGTTCGGCGGACGGCGGCTCATCTGGGTCAGGGCCGGCGAGAAGCCGATCGCCGCCGCCGTGGCACCGTTGCTCGCGTCCCCGCCGGAAGGCGCCACCATTCTCGTCGAGGCCGGCGATCTCAAGAAGACGGCGCCGCTGCGGACCGATGCGGAACGCTCCGGCGCCGCCGCTGTCATTCCTTGCTATGCCGATGGCGAAGCCGATCTCAAGCGGCTGGTCGTCGAGGAGGCACGCCAGGCCGGCCTTCAGGTCGAAACGGCCGCGGTGACGCTCCTCACCCAGATCATCGGCGGCGACCGCGCCGCTTCACGCGCCGAAATCCGCAAGATCTGCCTCTATTGCCACGGCCAGGGCACCATCACGGTCGCGGATATCGAGGCCGTCGCCGGAGAAAGCCTCACGCTGGGGGTCGACGCCATCGTCGATGCGGCGCTCGGTGGCCAGCCGGACGAACTCGATCGCCTGCTGCTGCGCGCCGACGGCGCCGGCATAGCGGTTGCGCAGATTATTTCGGCCACGACACGACACGCGCTCAGCCTTCACAAGGCTCGTCTGGCGGTGGAAAGCGGCACGCCTGCCCGAACCGCTGTGGAACGGTTCGAGCCGCCGGTCTTTTTCCGGCGCAAGCTCTCCGTCGAAAGGCAGATCGGCCTGTGGACGGCCGAGAAGCTGCACCGGATCGTCGTCAGGCTCGCTGAAGCCGGCTTCGAGACGCGTGCCCGCGCCGCGATCGCCCCGACACTCGCCGGACGCCTCCTGATGTCCATCGCGACGGCAGCGCGCCAGGGTGCCCGCGGCTGACGCGCAGCCACCCGACGATCAGCCTTGCAGCCGCCGGCAGATGTCCTCGAGCTGCTCGAGCGAGCGGTAGCGGACGCGCAACTCGCCGCCCGATCCGCGGTGGTCGATGCTGACGATCATCCCCAGCGCGTCGGACAGCGTCTTTTCCAGCGCCCTGGTGTCCGCGTCCTTCTCGAGGCGCTCCCGCTGCTTGGGCGGCCGGCCGGCCTTCTCCGACTGCTCCTGAGTCAATGCCTCGACCTGCCGGACATTGAGCCCCTGGTCGATGATCTGCGAGGCGACCTTGCCGGGGTCGTCCACGGCCAGCAGCGCCCGGGCGTGGCCGGCAGTCAGTTGCCCCTCGCGCAGCATGCCCTGCACGTTCTCGGGCAGCTTCATCAGGCGCAGGGTATTGGCGACATGGCTGCGGCTCTTGCCGATGATCTTGGCCAGATCGGTCTGGCTGTAGCCGAACTGCTCGATCAGCTCGTTGTAGCCGAGGGCCTCTTCCAGCGGATTGAGGTCGGCGCGCTGCACGTTCTCGATGATGGCGAGCTCAAGAGCCTCACGGTCGCCGACCTCGACAAGATGGATCGGCACCTCGTGCAGTTCGGCACGCTGCGCCGCCCGCCAGCGCCGCTCGCCAGCGACGATCTCATAGGCGTCGACGGCGCCCGCGACTGTCCGCACGACGATCGGCTGGATGATGCCGCGCTCGCGAATAGAGTCGGCCAGCTCCTGCAGATCCTCCTCTCGGAACATCCGGCGCGGATTGCGCGGATTGGGGCGAATGAAGGAAATCGGCACCTTGCGCGTCGCGCGGATCCGGTCGACCGCCGCGGTCTCCTCGCCGACATCGCCGATCAGGGCGGCAAGGCCCCGTCCCAGCCGCGACCGGTTGGCATCCTCAGCCATGTCTTGTCTCCTTCGGGACGCCAGCGTAACGACGTCGGCAGGCAAATCGAAACGCGGGCGAATCGAATCCATGGTCAGGCCGCCCGCAGCACGCGCTCACGCTGGATGATCTCGGAGGCGAGGCGCAGATAGGCCTGGCTCCCCACGCATTTGAGATCGTAGAGCAGGACCGGCTTGCCGTAGCTCGGCGCCTCGGAAACCCGGACATTTCGCGGAATGATGGTCTGGTAGACCTTGTCGCCCATGAACTGGCGCACGTCGTCGACCACCTGGGCCGAGAGGTTGTTGCGCGCGTCATACATGGTCAGGACGATGCCGTGGATCGTCAGGCCGGGATTGAGGGTGGTCTTCACCTGCTCGACCGTCTTGATCAGTTGCGACAGCCCCTCGAGCGCGAAGAACTCGCACTGCAGCGGCACGAGGATGGCATCGGCGGCCGTCATCGCATTGATCGTCAGCAGGTTGAGCGACGGCGGGCAGTCGATCAGCACATAACTGTATTCGCTGCCGAGGCTCTCTACCGCACGGCGCAGCCGGTAGGCCCGATCCTTGGCGCTGGCAATCTCCAGTTCGACGCCGGAGAGATCCATCGTCGAGGGTGAAATCGACAGCCGCGGAACAGAGGTCTCCTGGATCGTTTCGGTGAGAGAATGATCCCCGACGAGAACGCTGTAGGTAGACTTGCTGCGGGCGCGGCGATCAATCCCCAGCCCCGTGGAGGCGTTTCCCTGCGGGTCGAGATCCAGGATGAGCACGCGCTCACCGATCGCCGCCAGCGCCGTCCCCAGATTGATGGCGGTGGTCGTCTTGCCGACGCCGCCCTTCTGGTTGGCGAGCGCCAGCACGCGGGGCGCCATGGAGGAGGATGAGGGGGGCAGGAGCGACATGGGTCACGTCCGATTTCTGGAGTTCATCCGGTGACTTCGGAAACCTCGCTGACCATCAGGATTCGGCCGCGAGACTCCGTCACACTCGGTGTCGATGTATGCATGAACCTCCAACATTTAGAGGCTTCCGTCAATTCAGACACTACATCTTGCCCCTTGGGAAAGATTCCAACGGCACCGGTTTTCAACAGGGGATTGGCAAGTCGCAGGAGTTCGCCGAGTGGTGCCAGGGCCCGGGCCGTCACGACTTCGACATCCAGCGGCTCGCGACCCACGACGTCCTCGATGCGCTTGGCCCAGACCCGGACGGGAACCTGCATCTGCCGCGCCGCCTCCTGCAGGAAGGCCGCCTTGCCGAGCTTGCTCTCGATGCAGTGCATGACCGCCCCGTCGCGCCCTTTCAGGAGCGCCGCGATCACCAGCGCCGGCAAGCCGCCGCCGGAGCCGAGATCGGCCCAGCGACGGGCATCCGGCGCGAAGCGCAACAATTGCAGGCTGTCGGCGACGTGCCGCGTCCAGACCGAATCCAGCGTTGCGGCCGAGACGAGGTTCTTCGACGGGTTCCAGCGCCTGAGCAGGGCGACATAGAGGGCGAGCGCTTCGGCCGTTTCACGTGAAACAGGCACGCCCGCGAGGTCGGCCGCAGCCAGGGCCGAATCGATGTCGGTCACGCGGCCGTCCTCGCGCCGGCCCGTCGCGCCCAGACAGCGATCAGCGTCAAGGCAGCCGGCGTCATGCCATCCATCCGTGCCGCCTGGCCGAGCGTCCGCGGCCTGTAGGTCTGGATCTTGGCGCGGATCTCGTTGGAAAGCCCCGGAAGGCCTTCGAGGTCGAACTCCTCCGGAAGCGCGAGGTTTTCGTCGCGCCGATGGGCGTCGATCTCCGCCTGCTGGCGGTCGAGATAGACCGAGTAATGAGCATCGATCTCGACCTGCACCGCGATGCCCTGAGGCACATCGTTCAGGGCGGGCCAGAGACGACAGAGCGTCGCCCAGTCGATATCCGGCCGCGACAGCAGTTCGAAGCCCGAGCGCCTAATGCCATCCTGATTGATCGAGAGGCCGGCAAGCGCGCCCTGGCTCGGAGTGAGCGTCAGCTCCGCCAACCGTGCATGAACGCCAGCAAGAGCCTCGGTCTTGTCACGGAAGCGAATCGACCGCCTCTGGCCGACACAGCCGAGGGCCATTCCCATCGGGGTCAGGCGCTGGTCGGCATTGTCCGCTCTCAGCGCCAGGCGAAACTCTGCGCGGGAGGTGAACATCCGGTAGGGCTCGGTAATACCGCGACTCGTGAGGTCGTCGATCATCACACCGGTATAGCCCTCGTGGCGCCCGATCACGACTCCGGTGCTACCGCCGGCCCGCAGGGCGGCATTGAGCCCGGCGAGCAGGCCCTGCGCCGCGGCCTCCTCATAGCCCGTCGTTCCATTGATCTGGCCGGCCAGAAAAAGCCCTGAAACACGGCGGGTCTCCAGCGTCGGCTCCAGCTCCCGCGGATCGACATGGTCATACTCGATGGCATAGCCGAAGCGCTTGACGACGACCTTCTCCAGCCCGGGAATGGACCGCAGGAACGCCTCCTGGACATCCTCGGGCAGCGATGTCGACAGGCCGTTCGGATAAACCGTGCTGTCGTTCAGCCCCTCGGGTTCGAGGAAGATCTGATGGCCGTCGCGATCGCCGAATCGAATGATCTTGTCCTCGATCGACGGGCAGTAGCGCGGCCCTACCCCCTCGATCCGCCCGGAGTACATGGCGGAACGCGCGAGGTTGTCGCGCACGATGGCATGGGTCTCCGGCGTCGTCCGGGTGATGCCGCAGGCGATCTGCGGTGTCGTGATGCGATCCGTCAGGGTCGAAAAAGGTTCCGGCTCCGAATCGGCCTGCTGCATCTCGACCGCAGCCCAGTCGATCGTCTGGCCATCCAGCCTCGCCGGCGTGCCGGTCTTCAGGCGTCCCATCGCAAAGCCGGTCGCTGCCAGACTGCTTGCGAGACCGACGCTCGCGGCATCACCCTCCCGCCCTGCGGACCACTGCCGCTCGCCCAGATGAATGACGCCCCGCAGAAAGGTTCCGGTGGTGATGACCACGGCTCCCGCATCGAGCCTTTCGCCGGACGCCAGAACGAGGCCCGTGGCGCGCCCTTCTGAGACGACCAGTTCACTCGCCTCGCCGAGAATGATGGCCAGGCCCGGCTGCGCCTTGAGCTCGCGCTGCATGGCAGCCGCATAGAGCTGGCGATCCGCCTGGGTCCGCGGCCCGCGGACAGCCGGCCCCTTTCGGCGGTTGAGAACCCGGAACTGGATGCCGGCCGCATCGGCAACGCGCCCCATCAAGCCGTCGAGCGCATCGATCTCCCGGACGAGGTGGCCCTTGCCGAGCCCGCCGATCGCTGGATTGCAGGACATCGCGCCGATCGTCTCGAAGCGCTGGGTAACGAGCGCAGTGCGTGCGCCGAGACGCGCCGATGCCGCAGCCGCCTCGCAGCCCGCATGCCCGCCACCAATCACCACGACGTCGAAGCGCTGATCCATCGTTCCTGTTCCTGCTTCGTCTTTACCGGCGCGCTCCCGTCACGGCAATCGCCATCGAAAGCGACGAAGTGTTCCGGGAGCGAATCGATCGTTTCACGTGAAACACCGGCGGAGGCCGAGACCTACTTCCCGATGCAGAAGGCCGAGAACAGCTGATCCAGCATGGCCTCGGTCCCGACGCGCCCACGACTGCGGCCGAGGGCGGCAAGGCCCTGCCGCAATCGCTCCGCGACCAGTTCAGGCTGATCGTCCCAGGCCGGCAAAGCCAGGGCTGACGCCAGCGCGTCTGCCGCCTCCTGGAAGATCAGGCGATGCCTCTGGTGAACGACGACCGCCGGCTCGCCACCCGTCCTGGCCGCGGCGAAACTGGCGATCGCATCGACCAGCCCGGCCATCCCCTCACCGGTCAAGGCGGAGATCCGATGCGCAGCGTCCGGGCGGACCGCGCCGCCGCGGTCGATCTGCGTTGCGATGCGCCACAGTTCGCTGCGACCCGGGCCGGCCGCGAGGTCGGCATCGCCAGCCGGCGCGCCGGCGCAGAGCCAGAGTGTCAGATCGGCGCCGGCCATCCTTTCGCGCGTGCGGCGAATGCCTTCGGCCTCGACGGGGTCAACGGTTTCCCGCAGCCCTGCCGTATCGACCAGGATCACGGCGACGCCACCGAGGTCGAGGTGCACCTCGAGATTGTCGCGGGTGGTGCCGGCCACCGCCGACACGATGGCGACATCCCGCCGCGCCAGGGCGTTGAGAAGCGTCGACTTGCCGGCATTGGGCGGGCCGGCGATCGCCACGATGACGCCATCCCTCACCTTCTCGCCGCGCGCCGCGCCGGCGAGAAGCGCATCGACATCAGCAGCGAGCAAAGAAAGGTCGCGCCGCGCCGAAACCAGCGCCGCACCGGTGACGTCCCCCTCGTCGGGAAAGTCGATGGTCGCCTCGACGCCCGCGAGGATCGGCAGGAGACGGGCCTGAAGCCTGTCGGCCTCGGATGTCAGCCGCCCTGTAAAAAGGCCATAGCCCTGCCGTCGCTGGGCCTGCGTCTCGGCCTGCAGCAGGTCGCCGAGCCCCTCGACCTCGCTGAGGTCGAGACGGCCATTCTCGAAGGCGCGCCGGGTGAACTCTCCAGGCTCCGCCGGACGTGATCCCGGCACGGCCAAAACCGCCTGCAGGACGGCCGCGACGACGGCGCGCCCGCCATGGACCTGAAGCTCAAGGACATCTTCGCCGGTGAAGCTGTGCGGCCCCGGAAACCAGAGCGCCAAAGCCCGGTCGAGAGGTTCGCAGCTGGCGGGGTCGGTCAGGGTGACCAGGGTCGCCCGACGGGCACTGGGGACCCGCCCGGTGAGCTGGATGGCGACCTTTGCAGCGTCCGGCCCGGACACCCGGATCACGGCCACACCAGAGGTTCCGGGCGGGGTGGAGATGGACGCGATGGTACGGGCGATCATGGCGGCCCCGCTGTTTCGCAGGCGAATCGGATGGAGCCCACCCGATTCGTTTCGCTCGTGAATCGGATCAGGTGTTCATCGAGTCGAAGAAGTCGCTGTTCACCTTGGTCTGGCGCAGCTTGTCGAGCAGGAACTCGATGGCGTCGACCGTCCCCATCGGATTGAGGATACGGCGCAGCACATACATCTTCTTGAGGATGTCGGGTGCCACCAGCAGCTCTTCCTTGCGGGTGCCGGAGCGGGTGATGTCGATCGCCGGGAAGGTCCGCTTGTCCGCCACCTTGCGGTCGAGGATGATCTCGGAGTTACCGGTGCCCTTGAACTCTTCGAAGATGACCTCGTCCATGCGACTGCCGGTATCGATCAGTGCGGTCGCGATGATGGTCAGCGATCCCCCCTCTTCGATGTTGCGGGCGGCACCGAAGAAGCGCTTGGGACGCTGCAGCGCATTGGCGTCGACGCCGCCGGTCAACACCTTGCCGGACGACGGCACGACCGTGTTGTAGGCCCGGCCCAGACGGGTGATCGAATCGAGCAGGATGACGACGTCGCGGCCGTGCTCGACCAGGCGCTTGGCCTTCTCGATGACCATTTCGGCGACCTGGACGTGGCGCGTCGCCGGCTCGTCGAAGGTCGAGGAGATGACCTCGCCGTTGACCGAGCGCTGCATATCGGTGACCTCTTCCGGCCGCTCGTCGATGAGCAGCACGATGAGGTAGCATTCCGGGTGATTGCGGGTGATCGACTGGGCGATGTTCTGCAGCAGAACCGTCTTGCCGGTCCGCGGCGGCGCCACGATGAGGGCGCGCTGGCCTTTGCCGAGCGGCACCACCACGTCCATGATCCGTGCCGAGAAGTCCTTCTTGGTCGGATCCTCAGCCTCCATCTTCAGCCGCTGGTTCGGATAGAGCGGCGTCAGGTTGTCGAAATTGACCTTGTGGCGGGCCTTCTCGGGCTCCTCGAAATTGATCCGGTTGACCTTGAGGAGGGCGAAGTAGCGTTCGCCTTCTTTCGGCGAGCGGATCTGCCCCTCCACCGTATCGCCGGTGCGCAGGCCGAAGCGGCGGATCTGCGAGGGCGAGACGTAGATATCGTCCGGACCCGCGAGATAATTGGCATCCGGTGACCGCAGATAGCCGAAACCATCCTGCAGAACCTCGACGACGCCCTCGCCGATGATGTCGGTTTCCTGCGATGCAAGCTGCTTGAGGCAGGCGAACATCAGCTCCTGCTTGCGCAGCGTCGACGCATTCTCGACCTGCAACTCCTCGGCAAAGACGAGAAGCTCCGTCGGGGACTTCGACTTGATGTCCTGAAGTTTGATCTGCTGCATCGGAACCACAAATGGTCGGAACGGCCGGAGGCGCGAAACACGGTACGAGAGCCGGGCCTGATCAGGGAAGGCGATGGATTGCAGATCTGTGGCCGGACCCTGAAGCGAGGTCAGCGGCTGGGCGCGGGCCGTGCTCTTCGTGAGAGCCGCCTCGAAACACCCTGTCTGCGTGAGAAGGGATCTTCCGAATAAGCCCTGAATCGGCTGAATGCAAGTCCCGCCGATGCAGGTTCGCTGCAGCGGCGTGATGCGGCGGAAGCCTCAGAACGGCTTGACGATGACGAGGATCACCGCAAGCACCATGATGGCCGTCGGCACCTCGTTCATGATGCGCCAGAACCCGTGGCCACGGGTGTTCTTGTCCGCACCGAACTTGCGCACGGCGCCAGCGAAGAAGCCATGCACGCCGGACAACAGCAGAACCAGCGCGATCTTTCCGTGCAGCCACCCGCCCTGGAAGCCATAGACCTGCCAGGCCAGCCAGAGTCCCGCGATCCAGGTCACGATCATCGCGGGATTGATGATGTATTCCAGAAGCTTGCGCTCCATCACCTTGAACGTTTCGGAGGTCTCGGAGCCCGCCGCGACCTGGCTGTGATAAACGAACAGGCGCGGCAGGTAGAGCAGCCCCGCCATCCACGAGATGACCGCCAGCACATGCAGAACCTTGATCCAGGCGACCGCCGCGACGGGCGCCATGACCCCCAGCGCGATGACGCCGACCAGGGTGATGGCAAGCGCCAGGACCACGCGGATCATGCGTCGCCGCGGCGTCATCGCCGGATCGCTGCCGGTGTCTGAGATGATCGTCACTGCGCCGTCCTCCAGGACCTGACCCGACTGACCATCTGTTCGACATGAGCGATGGGTGTTGGCGGCAGGATGCCGTGACCGAGATTGAAGATGAGCCGGCCGCCACCGTAGGAGCGCAGCACCGTATCGACCGCCTGGTCGAGAGCATCCCCGCCGGCCAGCAGCGCGATGGGATCGACATTGCCCTGCACCGCCACGTGAGGCAGGACCTCCCGGGTGATGAAACCGGCATCCGCCGTCCAGTCGAGACCGACAGCATCGGCCGCGGTCTCGGAAACGATCGCCGCAAGCCTCGGCCCGGCGCCTTTCGGGAAGACGATGACCGGAATATGCGGAGCCACCGCCTTAACCCCGGCGACGATGCGGCCGATGGGCTCGACGGACCATTTGGCAAACTGCGCATTCGGCAGGACCCCAGCCCAGGTATCGAAGATCTGTACGACCTCGACCCCGGCGCGAATCTGCCCGAGCAGATAGCCGATGGAGGCCTCGACGATCAGATCGATCAGCCGTGAAAACCCTTCGGGATCGCGATAGGCAAAAAGCCGGGCTGCGACCTGGTCGTCGCCGCCGCGGCCGGCGACCATGTAGGTCGCGACCGTCCAGGGAGCCCCGCAGAAGCCGATCAGCGTCGTCGTCTCGGGGAGTTGCTCCTTGATGCGCGCAACCGCCTCATAGACCTTGCCCACGATCTCCGGTGCGAGCGCATCGGAAAGCCGGGAGAGACCACCTGCATCGACCAGCGGATCCAGCCTTGGACCCTCGCCCACCTCGAAGGTGACGGTCTGCCCGAGAGCGTGCGGGACCACGAGGATGTCGGAAAAGAGGATCGCCCCGTCGAAGCCGAACCGACGCAGCGGCTGCAACGTCACTTCGGCAGCCAGTTCCGGGTTGAAGCAAAGATCGAGGAACGATCCGGCCTTTTCACGGACCTCCCGATATTCCGGGAGATAGCGTCCCGCCTGGCGCATCATCCAGATCGGTGGTGAGGCCGGATGGTGACCCTTGAGCACTGCGAGAAGAGGTTTGTGCACGGTCGCTCCCTCATGCTCCCTTTCCCTTCATACTTGATGAAAGAGAGTCTTCTTTGATTCCTTGACACTGGATTAGGAGAAGACATTCTCCTTCACAAGTTGTCCACCGCTGCCTGCCTGGAGCCAGGCCGGTTCGGCCGCTTGAAAGGGCCGCGGAAAAGCGCCGCAAGCCCCTGATATGACGACGTTATCCGATAGCGGCTGGTGTCGGTTCGGGCGCCCGTCGGCAGCTTATCCCCCGACGCCCGTCGATCGGCCACCCATGCCGACGCCTGGGGACGACTTTGTGACGAACAACCCGCTGCCTCTTGCAGAGCGCCGGCTTCCGTGTCCTTTTCCCTGCTCGTCCACAGCCCCGGCCGTCTTCATACAGAGTGCTGATGCCGCATCGTCGCGAGAGCTATTTCCACCTTCATCTCGTTTCCGACGCCACCGGCGAGACGCTGATGACGGTTGGTCGTGCGGCTGCTGTGCAGTACTCCACCGTATCGGCCATCGAGCACGTCTATCCGCTGGTGCGGTCGCAGAAGCAGCTCGATCGTGTCCTGAGCGAGATCGAATCCAGTCCCGGCATCGTCCTCTACACGCTCGTCGACCAGGAACTGACCGACCGTCTCAATGCCAAGTGCAAGGAGTTCGGTTGTCCCTCCCTCTCCGTGCTCGCACCGATCCTCTCGATGTTCCAGAACTATCTGGGAGCAGCATCGACGCCCCGGGTCGGCGCGCAGCATGTGCTCAACGCCGAATATTTCCAGCGGATCGACGCGCTCAACTACACGATGATGCACGACGACGGCCAGCTGCCGGAAAACTGGGAAGAGGCCGACGTGTTGCTCGTCGGCGTCTCGCGCACCTCGAAGACGCCGACATCGATCTATCTCGCCAACCGCGGCGTAAAGGCGGCCAATATTCCACTCGTACCGGGCATCCCCCTGCCCGAAGTCATCTGGTCGCTGAAGAAGCCGCTGATCGTCGGCCTCTTCGCCAGCCCCGAACGCATCGTGCAGATCCGCGAGAACCGCATCCTCACCCTCAACGCTCCCCAGGACCGCTCGAGCTATGTCGACCGTGTCGCGGTTGCCGAGGAGATCGCCCAGTCGCGCCGGCTCTTCGGCACGAACAACTGGCCGATCATCGACGTCAGCCGTCGTTCGATCGAGGAAACCGCGGCCGGCATCATCACCCTGCTGAAGGATCATCGCCGCGCCCTCGACGACAGGTCCCGCGCATGACCCGCCTGGTCCTCGCATCGAAATCGGCGGCCCGTGCCGCCATGCTGCGCGGCGCGGGGCTCGACATCGACCTCGCCGCCGCTCCCGTCGACGAAAGGGCGCTCGACGAGGCCTGGACGCGCGAAGGACGGGACCCCGCCGCCATCGCCCGCGGGCTCGGCGAGGCGAAAGCCCTTGCGGTCAGCCGCGCCGACCCAGAGGCCACCGTCATCGGCGCCGATCAGACCCTCGCGCTCGGGCCGCGCCGGTTTTCAAAGCCGGCCAGCCTCGCCGAGGCCCGTGACAACCTGCTGGCGCTGCGTGGCCAGACCCATCACCTCCATTCGGGTGTCGCCGTTGCGCGCGGCGGCGCGATCGTCTTCTCCACGGTCGCGTCGGCGGCCATGACCATGCGCCCCTTCTCCGAGGAATTCCTCGACGCCTATCTCGCGGGGGCCGGAGATCGGGCCCTGGCCTCGGTCGGCTGCTACCAGCTCGAAGCCGAAGGGATCCAGCTTTTCGAGCGGATCAGCGGCGATTATTTCACCATCCTCGGCATGCCACTGCTGCCCCTTCTGGCCGCCTTGCGCAGCCAGGGCATGATCGCGACATGATCCGCGCCTGCTGCATCGGGTGGCCGGTCACCCACATCCGCTCGCCGTTGATCCACGGCTTCTGGCTGGCGCAATACGGTATCGAGGGCGCTTATACGCGGGAGGCTGTCGAGCCCGGTGACGTCGCGCGCTTCCTCCACAGCCTCGCCGACCGCGACCTCGCCGGCTGCAATGTCACGATCCCGCACAAGGAAGCCGCCTTTGCGGCCATGGACGAGGTCGATCCCGGGGCGGTTGCCGTCGGCGCCGTCAACACGGTCTGGCGCGAGGCCGGCCGCCTTGTCGGCATGAACTCCGATGTGGTCGGATTCCTGAAGAACCTCGACGACCATGTGCCTGCCTGGGAGGGCGAGGTCGCCCATGCCCTGGTCCTCGGCGCCGGTGGCGCCGCCCGCGGCGTCGTCCATGGCCTCCTGTCGCGCGGCGTTCCGCTCGTCACGCTGGCGAATCGATCCCTCGGCAAGGCCGAAGCCATAGCCGCCGCTCATCCCGGCGCGATCAGGACGCACGACTGGCAGGGCCTGCCGGCCGCCCTCGGCGACGTCGACCTGCTCGTCAACACGACCTCCCTCGGCATGAGCGGCCACCCATCGCTCGACCTGCCGCTGGAGACGCTGAAGCCCTCCGCCATCGTTTCCGACATCGTCTACGTGCCGCTGGTGACCGATCTTCTCGCGCGCGCGGCTGCGCGCGATCATCACATCGTCCAAGGTCTCGGCATGTTGCTGCACCAGGCGGTCCCGGGCTTCGCCCGCTGGTTCGGCGTCACGCCGGAGGTGACGCCGGAACTCTATGAGCATCTCGCCGCCGACGTGCGGGGCCGTTGAGATGTTCGTGCTCGGACTGACCGGCTCGATCGGCATGGGGAAGTCGACCACGTCGGACATTTTCCGCGCCGTCGGCATCCCCGTGCATGACGCCGACGCCACCGTGCATCGGCTCTATGCCGGAGGCGCCGTCGGCGCCATCGGCGAGGCTTTCCCCGGCGTCGTGGTCGACGGGCGGGTCGACCGGACGCGTCTTGGCGCCATCGTGCTCAAGGACGGCGCGGCGCTGAAGCGGCTCGAGGCCATCGTCCACCCGCTCGTCGGCGCCGCCGAACGCGCCTTCCGCGACCGGATGCGGGCGGCGGGTCACGCCGTCGCGGTCCTCGACATTCCGCTGCTTCTGGAGACCGGCGCCGAGCGCCGCGTCGATGCGGTGGCGGTCGTTTCCGCCCCCGCCGAGACCCAGCGGCAGCGGGTTCTGGCGCGCCCAGGCATGACCGAGGAGAAGCTCGCGGCGATCCTCGCCCGCCAGATGCCTGACGCCGAGAAGCGCGCCCGGGCTCATTTCGTGATCGAATCGGGTTATGGTCTCGATACGGCGCGCCGACAGGTCGCCGACATCATCCGGGCCCTCGCCGGCAGCCGCAGGAGCCATTGATGCGCGAGATCATTCTCGACACCGAAACGACCGGCCTCGATCCGCTGCGCGGCGATCGCCTGGTGGAGATCGGCGGGATCGAGCTCATCAACCATTTCCCCACCGGCCGGACCTACCACGTCTATATCAATCCCGAGCGCGACATGCCGGACGAGGCCTTTCGCGTCCACGGCCTGTCCGCCGCCTTTCTTTCCGACAAGCCGCGCTTCGCCGAGGTGGTCGACGACTTCTGGTCCTTCGTCGAGGATGCCCGGCTCGTCATCCACAACGCGTCCTTCGACATGGGCTTCATCAATGCCGAGTTGAAGCGCGTCGGACGTACACTCTTCCCGATGGATCGCGTGGTCGACACCCTCGCCATGGCGCGCCGCCGCTTCCCCGGCTCGCCGGCGAGCCTCGACGCGCTGTGTTCGCGCTTCGGTATCGACAATTCGCGCCGCACCCGGCACGGCGCCCTTCTGGATGCCGAGCTTCTGGCCGATGTCTATATCGAGCTCATTGGCGGTCGGCAGGCCTCCTTCGGCCTCGCCGATGCGGGCCGCGCCACCCAGCGGGCTGCCCGGGGCCAGGCGGTCCTGGTCCAGAGGCTTGTCCCTCTGACGCCGCGGCTGACCGAAGAAGACATCGCGGCCCACGCTGCTTTCATCGAGGAATTTGGCGACAAGGCCATCTGGTATGACCAGCTGCCGCGACCGGCCGCAGAACCCTCTGCCTTGACCCCCCGCTGACATACCGATAGGAATGACAGCCTTGTGACAGGGCTCGTGGGGAGCTCGTCTTCATCGGGCCGATGAATGGTCGACCAGACACCCATGAGTCGCGTTGCCGTGCTTCGCCGGCCGGAAAAACGGCGGGAGTACGACGGCAAGTTCTTGAAAAGCTGGCTGAAAAATCCGCTGCGGATGGGGGCTGTCGCTCCTTCGGGGCCGGTTTTGGCGCACCGGATGGCGAGCTATGTCGACCCGGCAGGTACCGGCCCCGTCATCGAACTGGGCCCCGGAACCGGGTCGATTACCGCCGCGCTGGTCGCCCATGGCGTCGATCCGAAGCGCCTCGTCCTCGTCGAATATTCCATGGATTTCTGCCGCCTGCTGCGCGAGCGCTTCCCGGCGGCGACCATCGTCCACGGTGACGCCTATGCGCTGAACCGGACCTTGATCGGCCGCCTCTCGGAACCCGCCGACGCCGTCGTATCCGGGCTGCCTCTGATGACGCGCCCCGAGCCGATCCGGCTGAAGCTGCTGAACGAGGCGCTGGCGTTGATGAAGCCCGGCGCGCCCTTCGTCCAGTTCACCTATTCGGTGACCTCGCCGGTCCCGATCAAGGGAGCGGGGCTGACGGTGACGCCCTCCGAGCGCATCTGGCGCAATATTCCCCCGGCCCGGGTCTGGGTCTACCAGCGGCCCTGATCGGTCAGGCGGCCACCTGGTAGGCGCGCTGCTGCCCGAGGGCGAAAACCGCCATTCGGTCGGGAAACAGCGAGCGGATCGCCGGCGACCGGATGTCGAGTCCGCCGGTGAAGGCGCCGAAGGCCGGCATCACGATCCGCGTTTCACATGAAACAAATGCCTTGCGGCGGACGCTGCCGCCACGTCCGGTGACCTTGACGCAGGGATGCAGGTGGCCGGCGATCTCGCCACCCTGCGGCGTCGGGGTCGGTTCGTGGGCGAATCGAATCCCCCCCTCCGTGACCTCGTCGCAGCACAGCCCCGGAAGTGCGCCGTCGAGCGACGGATCGTGGTTACCGGCGACCCAGACCCACTCCCGGCCGGCCTGCAATGCCCTCAGCGTCACGACATCGGCCTCGGCCATGCGGCAGGGTCCTGCCCGGTCGTGAAAGCTGTCGCCCAGCGAGATCACCGTCCGCGGCCGGTAGCGCGCGATGACGGCTGCCAGCATCGCCAGCGTCCTCGCCGTATCATAGGGCGGCAGCAGCATCCGCCTTGCGGCGAGCGAGGAGCCCTTTTCGAGATGGAGGTCCGACACGACGACGAGCCGCGATGCCGGACACCACAGCGCCCCCGACGGATCCGCGACGAAGCCGCGGCCGAGAAGAGCGATGGTGGTTTCCGATATCTGTCCCGGCCGCGCAGTCATTCCTGATCCGAATCGATGGTCGTCATGTTTGCTCGGCCATACCGGCTTCCGCCAGCAGCGAAGCCTCGGCCTCGGCGAGAAGAGCCTCGCCCGCTTCGCCATAAACCGGCTCGCGACCGATCTCCAGCATCACCGGAACCGCCAGAGGTGAAACACGCTTCAGGTCACTGTGCACGATTCGTCCGCGAATGCGTGACAGCATCTGACCGAGCCGGCCGATGTCGAGAAGGCCGGTCGCCGCATCGGCCCGCGCCGCCCGCAGCAGAAGGTGCCCCGGCTCGTGCCGGCGCAGCACGTCGTAGATCAGGTCGGTGGAGATGGTCACCTGCCGACCGGTCTTCTCCTTGCCGGGATGGCGCCGCTCGATCAGGCCGGCGATGACGGCGCAGGTGCGAAACGTCCGTTTCATCAACTGGCTTTCATCCAGCCAGGCCTCGAGGTCGTCCCCCAGCATGTCTTCGTCGAATAGCGCGGCAATCGACAGGTCAACCGAGCGTATCGCCGCGCCAAGGTCGGTCAGGCACCAGACCGACAGGGAATAGTCGTTGGCGACGAAGCCCATGGGATTCAGGCCGCGCCGCTCCAGCCGCCGGGTGAGCAGCATGCCGAGCGTCTGGTGGGCCAACCTGCCCTCGAAGGGATAGGCGACGAGATGGAAGCGGTCACCACACGGGAAGGTCTCGACCAGCAACTGGTCGCGTCCGGGGATCACCGAGACGGTGCGCTGCAGTTCCAGCCATTCGGCGACCTGGGACGGCAGCTTTCGCCATTCCGCCGGGTCGGACAGCATCCGCCTGACGCCCTCGGCCAGAAAGGTCGAAAGCGGGAACTTCCCGCCGGCATAGGCCGGCACCTTCGGTTCGCGCGCCGTCGAGCGCGACACATAGACCTCGTTCTCGACCAGCGCCTCGTAGCGCAGGACCTCGCCGGCAAAGAGGAACGTGTCGCCCGAGACGAGACCCTCGATGAAATACTCCTCCACCTCGCCCAGCACCCGTCCGCCGCGCATCAGCGGCCCTGACGGGCCCCGGGTCGCGGACCGGGCACTGCGCACCATCCGCACCTTGAGCATCGGCGATTCGACGATCGTGCCGACATTCATGCGGTAGCGCTGGGCGACGGAGGGATGGGCGACACGCCACAGGCCCTTCTTGTCCTTGCGGATCTTGGCAAAGCGCTCGTACGACTTCAGGGCATAGCCGCCGGTGGCGACGAAGGCGATGACGTCCTGGAACGTCGCCGCGTCGAGCGCCGCGTAGGGTGCCGCCGCCGTCACTTCGGCATAGAGCGCGGCTTCGTCGAGCGGACCGGCGCAGGCCATGCCGAGAACATGCTGGCAGAGCACGTCGAGGGCACCGGTGCGCAGCGGCTCGGTGTCCTGCGCGCCGAGGTCGATGGCCTCCAGCGCGGCGCGGCACTCCATCACCTCGAAGCGGTTGGCCGGAACCAGAACGGCGCGCGAGGGCTCGTCGAGCCGGTGATTGGCCCGGCCGATGCGCTGCATCAGCCGACTCGATCCCTTCGGCGCACCGATGTTGAGGACGAGGTCGACATCGCCCCAGTCGATGCCGAGGTCGAGCGACGAGGTGCAGACGACCGCCTTCAGCTTCCCGGCCGCCATCGCGTCCTCGACCTTGCGCCGCTGCGCGACGTCGAGGGAGCCGTGATGGAGGGCGATCGGCAGGTCCTCCTCGTTGATGGTCCAGAGCAGCTGGAACAGGAGTTCCGCCTGGCTGCGGGTGTTGACGAAGACCAGCGTCGTCCTGTGCGCCTTGATCGCCTCGTAGATCTCGCCTGCCGCGTGGCGTGCCGAATGTCCGGCCCATGGCAGGCGTTCCGCCGTTTCCAGGATCGTCACGTCGGGCCTGGCGCCCGCCGCCGCCATGACGACGGCGGCCCGTGCCGCGCCCGGCCGTTGCGGCGTCAGGAAACGGGCGAGATCATCGGGATCCTTGACTGTCGCCGACAGGCCGACGGTCACGAGATCCGGCGCCAGGGTGAAGAGGCGGGCGAGACCGAGGGCGAGAAGGTCGCCCCGCTTGGAGGTCACAAGCGCGTGCAGCTCGTCGAGCACGACCCGTTTCAGCGACCCGAACAGATAGGGCGCGTCGGCGGAGGCCAGCAGCAGGGCGAGCTGTTCCGGGGTCGTCAGCAGGATGTCCGGCGGATCGGCGCGCTGGCGCTGGCGCTTGGAGGCCGGGGTGTCGCCGGTGCGGGTCTCGATGCGGATGGCGAGGCCCATCTCCTCGGTCGGGCGGTAGAGATTGCGCGCCACGTCGACGGCGAGCGCCTTCAGCGGCGAGATGTAGAGTGTGTGCAGGCCCCGCTGGCGCGGCGGCGGTGCCCGCCCGACAGGTTTTGTCGGCGAATCCGATGCCTTTCGCGCAGGCTTCCCGGCGAGTTCGACCAGCGAGGGGAGGAAGCCCGCAAGGGTCTTGCCGGCGCCCGTCGGTGCCACGAGCAACGCCGATCGCCCGTCCTGCGCTAGCCGCAGGAGGTCGAGCTGGTGGGCCCGCGGCGCCCAGCCACGCCCGGCGAACCAGGCGCCGAACCGCTCTGGCAGCAGCAGCGCGTCGGTCAGATCGGCATCATGGCGGGCGGACATGGCCGACAGAACTAAACAAGAACGGCGCGGAGGGGAAGGGCGCGCTGCGCCTCAGGGACAGCCCCAGGGCAGAAACGTACTCGCCATCCCGGCATTCAGCGCGCGGACGGTCATGATATTGGCGAGATCCGTCTCGCGCGCCGAGCGCGGGCAGACTCGGGCCGGGCCGAGGCAGCCGCCGGCGATGAACCTTCCGTGGGCCGCGAGAAACTCCGGCGCCAGGCCGCTCGTTCCATGGCGCTTCAGCGCCTCGTCCCAGCCCTGGCTGTAGCGGTGGCACTTTTCCTCCGTCCAGCTGCGCGGGGATGAGGGCTGGGCGCCGGGCGCTGCGACGCCGACCATCAGCAGCGCCGCGCAGGCGAGGCCGGCTGGAAAGTGGGAGGGAATGAACATGCCGGAGCCTGTGAGCGACCGCGCCGGCGCGGTCAAGGGCGAGACGACGGATCAGGCGATCAGCTTCAGTGCCCTGAAGCTGGCATGGCCGTCGCGGCCGACGATGATGTGGTCATGCACGGTGATACCCAGCGGCCGGGCGATGTCGACGATCTGCTGGGTCATCAGGATATCGGGCCGCGACGGCGTCGGATCGCCGGACGGGTGGTTGTGCACCAGGATCACGGCGGTCGATGACAGCTCCAGCGCCCGTTTCACCAACTCACGCGGATAGACCGGCGTGTGGTCGACCGTGCCCTCGCCCTGCACCTCGTCGGCGATCAGCGCGTTCTTCCGGTCGAGATAAAGCACGCGAAACTGCTCGCGCTCGGCAAAGGCCATGGCGGTGCGGCAATAGTCGATCAGCGCCGCCCATGAGGACAGCACCGGGCGACGGGAGATCTCGGCGCGTCCCATGCGCCGCGCCGCGGCGTGGACGAGCCTCAGCTCGGTGGCGACGGTGGCGGTGACGCCTTCAACCTCCGCGAGCCGCGGTTCGGGTGCGGCGAGGACGTCGGCGAAGGAGCCGAAGCGCTTCAGCAGCGCCTTGGCGAGGGGTTTGACGTCACGCCGCGGAATGGCGCGGAACAGGATCAGCTCGAGGAGTTCGTAATCCGCCAGTGCCTCCGCTCCGGCCTCGCGGAAGCGGCTGCGCAGCCTCTCGCGATGGCCGTGAAAATGCGGCGCTTCTGCCAAACCGCGAGCGTCGTCGGCCGGTGGTGAGGTGGTGTCGATGGCCATGTCTCCATCCCCGTCGCGACCGTAGCGGACAATCGCAGCGGACAGCCCTCCGGTTGTTTGCGGATGCTTGCCCATCGGTCCTTCGGCGGAGCATCGGCCGCTTGCCCTCCGCGGCGGGGCGGGAGACTGTCGCCGGCGCGACAGGGAGGCGACGACCATGGGGACGTTCAGGGCGGTGGTGGTCACCAAGACCGAAACCGGCACGCAGGCGGCGCTGGCGCGCTTCGACGAGGCCGACCTGATGGACGGTGACGTCACGGTGCGGGTCTCGCATTCGACCCTCAACTACAAGGACGGCCTCGCCCTGACCGGCAAGGCGCCGGTGGTGCGCCGCTTCCCGATGATTCCCGGGATCGATTTCGCCGGCATCGTCGAGACCTCTGCCCATGCCGACTTCAGGCCGGGCGACGCCGTCATCCTCAACGGCTGGGGCACCGGCGAGACCCATCTGGGCGCCTATGCCGAAAAGACGCGCGTCAAGGGCGACTGGCTGGTGCCGCTGCCCGAGGGCCTCACCGCCGCCGAGGCCATGGCCGTCGGCACTGCGGGCTATACCGCCATGCTCTGCGTCATGGCGCTGGAGCGCCACGGCATCACGCCCGAACGCGGCCCGCTGGTGGTGACGGGTGCGGCCGGCGGCGTCGGCTCGGTCGCGACCGCCCTTCTCGCCCGCCGCGGCTATCACGTCGTCGCCTCCACCGGCCGGCCGCAGGAGGCGGACTATCTGAAGTCCCTCGGCGCCGCCGAGATCATCGACCGCGCCGAACTCTCCGCTCCCGGCCGCGCGCTCGGCAAGGAGCGCTGGGCCGGCGGCATCGATTCCGTCGGCTCGCACACCCTTGCCAATGTGCTCTCCATGACGCGTTATGGTGGTGCGGTCGCCGCCTGCGGCCTCGCCCAGGGCATGGACCTGCCGACGACCGTCGCGCCCTTCATCCTGCGCGGCGTCTCGCTGCTCGGCGTCGATTCGGTCATGGCCCCGAAGACGCTGCGGCTGGAAGCCTGGTCGCGGCTCGCGACTGAACTCGATCGCGGTAGCCTCGCCCGCATCACCTCCACCATTCCGCTGGAAGCGGTGATCGAGGCGGGTGCGGCCATCCTCGAAGGGCGGATCCGCGGCCGCGTCGTGGTCACGATCGACTGACAGACTGGTCTGGAACACCCGCGGCATCGCGGCGTTGACGCCCGGAGGATCAGGATCAGTCCATGCCGACGAAGCGCACCGCCCTGACGCTCGTTCTCATCGCTTTCGCCGGCCTTGCCGGTGGTTCCGGCCCGCTCCGTGCCCAGGTCGGCTATCCACCGCCGGCGCCGGGCATGGCGCCGCCCTCCTTCGGCAATCCGACGCAGCAGCATTTCGAGATCCTGCGCCAGCGGGACAGCGACCGGCGCTCGTTCGACAGCTTTCAGCGCAGCCAGCAGCGTGAAACCGACCGCAATCTCGAAACACTGCGCCGCCAGCAACGCGACCAGCAGCGCCAGCGCGATGCCGATCGTCGTCGGGGACGCGACGCGGACGAGGCCCGTACCGCTCCCGGCCGCGCGGTACAGGGAGGAGGGGCCCGCCGGACGCTGACCGAGGCCGAGCGGGATCGGATCAACCGTGCGGCGACGCAGTCGCGGTCGACGGGCACACCCTCCATCATGATCGAGGATTCGCCGCGTCGCCGCTGATATCGCCAGCAGCCACCAGCGGTCTCGGCGAGGCGATGGTATTTGCACCGCAAAAGAGCCATGATCTCTGCGGAACCTGATCATTGATGTCCCGCACGCGTCTCATCATCGTCGCTGTCGTCTGCGCCCTTATCGGCTGCGCCGCTCTGGCGACCTTTTCGTACAACCGGCCGACGACGGTCACCATCGCGGTGGGGCCGTCCGGGTCGGAAGCGGCGCGTCTGATCGACGCGTTCCGCGTGGCCCTGCAACGCGAGCGCTCCAGCGTGCGTCTGCGTCTCGTCTCATCCGATTCGCCCTCCGACAGCGCCGCCAAGCTGGAGCGCGAGGAGGTCGACTTCGCCATCGTCAGGGCCGACATCGCCTTTCCCCCCAGCGCCATGACCGTGGCGACCTGGCAGCGCAACCCGGTCATCCTGGCGGCACCGGCTGCCGCCGGCATCGAGCGCTGGACGGATCTCGGCGGCAAGACGATCGGCGTCATGGGACGCGGCATCGGCTACAATGCCCGTCTGATCCAGACCATTCTGCGCGAACACGGTGTTCAGCCCTCGACCGTGCGGATGGTCGAGGTCCTGCCCTGGGAGACGGCGGAAATCTTCCGCAAAAAGCAGATCGAGGCGCTGGTCACCGTCGGCCCGCCCTCTTCGAAGCCTGTCGCCGACGCCATCGCCGGCCTCGTGCGCGAGACGCCAGACGGCAAGGTCACCTTCGTGCCGGTGCGCGAGGCCGAAGCGGTCGCCGACCGGGTCGTCTTTCTGGAATCGATGGACATCGTCGCCGGCTCCTTCGGGTCGAACCCGCCCCGGCCGACGGAGAGCTTCCCGACGCTCGGCGTCGTGCACTATCTCGTGGCGCGCCGCAGCGTCGACGATGCGGTGGCCGCCGAATTCACCCAGCAGCTGTTCACCCTGCGCCCTTCGTTCGCCGCCCAGCACCCCGCTGCAAACCGTCTGGAAGTGCCTGATACGGAAAAGGGATCCTCGATCCAGGTCCACCCCGGCGCCCTCGCCTATCTGACGGGTGAGCAGAAGACCTTTCTCGAAAAATACAGCGATTTCCTCTATCTGACCATTTTCGGCCTGTCCCTCGGCGGCTCGGCGCTCGCCGGGGCGGCCGGCTATTTCGGCGTCGGCCGACGTGAGAAGGACCCGGGGTTCCTGCCTGAAGTATTGCTTCTCCTCCGACAGGCTCGCGCCTCCGACGACACCGACGTGCTCGACGAGATCGCCAAGCGCGCCGACGACATCTTCGTCGAATCCATCGAGGCGTCGAAACGGCCCGGCTTCGACTCGAGCCAGTTCGCCACACTCACCCTCGCCCTCGACCGGCTGAACACCTCCATCGCCGACCGTCAGCGCGCGATCGCCATGATGTATGACGACGAGGATGAGGAACAGCCGGCGGCGGCAGCCGCACCGGTGGCCATGACCGTCGCGCGGGGGTGACGGGGCGGGCGTGCAAAGCTATAGGATCGGTCCGTCGCCGTTGAGGAGGACCGTGGTGATAGCGCCCCGGATCGAGAGCCGGACCAGTACGATCGAGGAAGCCTGCATCGCCAAGGGCATGCGGATGACCGATCAGCGCCGCGTCATCGCCCGCGTCATCGAGGCGGCGGCCGATCATCCCGACGTCGAGGAACTGCACCGGCGGGCCAATGCCGTCGATTCGAACATCTCCCTGTCGACGGTCTACCGGACCGTCAAGCTGTTCGAGGATTCCGGCATCATCACCCGACACGCCTTCGGTGACGGACGCGCCCGCTACGAGACCATCCCGGAAGCCCATCACGACCATCTGATCGACCTCCGGTCGGGCCGGGTCGTCGAGTTCCAGTCGGAGGAAATCGAGCGGCTGCAGGCCGAGATCGCCCGCAAGCTCGGCTACCGGCTGGTCGACCATCGCCTCGAACTCTATTGCGTGCCGCTCGATGAAGAATCCTGACAGGCCGGGCACGGAGTTCGGCCGCGGCGGTCCGAGCATCTTCGATTCGATCCGGGCCCTGGTCTGGCTGGCGCTGCTGATCGCCGCGGCGCTGGTGCTGCTGCCCGCCCAGATGATCGCCCACGGCTTCGGTCTCAACGCCCGCCGCACCATCCCCATGCTGTTCCATCGGATCGTGCTCAAGGCCCTCGGCGCCCGGATCACGGTGCGCGGCGAGGCGACCACGCACCGGCCGGCGCTCTTCGTGCCCAACCACGTCACCTGGATGGACATCATGGTGCTCGGCGCCTTCGCGCCGGTCTCGTTCGTCGCCAAGGCGGAGATCGCCAACTGGCCGCTCTTCGGTTATCTCGCCAAGCTGCAGCGGTCGATCTTCGTGGATCGTGACCGCCGCCACACCACCTCGCGGACGGCGCAGGAAATGATCGCCCGCATGCGCGAGGGCGAGCCCGTCGTGCTCTTCGCCGAGGGCACGTCCTCCGACGGCAACCGCGTCCTGCGCTTCCGCCCCGCCCTGGTGGGAGCCGCCGAAAGCCTCGCCCGCGCCACCGGCGAGACCGTCTGGATCCAGCCGATCGCGCTGGCCTATCGCCGCATCAACGGCCTGCCGGCAGGCCGCCAGCACCGCTCCCGCATTTCCTGGATCGGCGACATCGAACTGGTGCCCCATGCCTGGGCGCTGCTGAAGGACGGCGCCGTCGACGTCGACCTCATCTTCGGTAACCCCGTGCCCTTCGATCCGAGCGCCGACCGCAAGGCCATCGCCCATTTCCTCGAGCAACGTGTCCGCGGCCTGCACGCCTCGGCCCTGACCGGCAAAGACGACAACCTGCCGCCGCTCGCCGCCCTGTGAGCATCGCGGCCGCGCGCGCCGCTCTTCAGGCCAGCCCGAGCTTCGCCATCATCGCGTCGAGCCGCTCGGCGGCGACCGGCATCACCGCCGGGACAGCGGTCCAGACGAGCCAGGCCTCGACCCGCCGTCCCGGCAGGATCTCGGCCAGCAGCGCACGGTAGATGGCGAGCTGCGCCACATAGCTCTCCGGCACGTCCTCAGGGCGCGTCGGGGCCGGATCATTGGTCTTGAAGTCGGCGATGATGACGGACAGGGGCGTCACCACCAGCCGGTCGATCTGGCCGGAGACCGTCTTGCCGCCGAGCTGTCCGGCGACCGGCACCTCGGCCCGGCTGCGCGGACCGAAGAGCGGGGCGACCCGCGGGTCCGCCATCAGCCGGAGCGCCTCGGCCGCCAGTCCGGCCGCCACCACCGCGTCGATGTCGCTCTGCGCCGCCAGAAAGCGCTGCGCCGCCTCGGCCTGCCTGTCGGGCGGAAGGTCGGGCAGTGATTGCAGCAGACGATGGATGATCGTGCCGCGCCGGATCGCCGCCTCGCGGCTCTTCAGCGCCTCCCCGGACGTTCGGCGGCCGGGCGTGCCGCCGAAGCCCGACGGTGTCAGGGTCCGCGGCGGCGGCGCGACGGCGGGTGCGGCCGTCTGCAGCCAGTGCGGCACGGGAACGGCAGCCGGCGCGCTCCGCGCGGCCGGCGCCCGCTCGGCCGGGAGGGGCGGCCCCTTGCGCCAGCGTTTCACGGTGCCGTCGCCGTCATCGGCCGGCTCCTCGACCGCTTCGCTGCCGATGGTGCGGTCGACGATGTCGTACCAGACATCGGAAACGGCGCGCTTCGGCCGCGCCCCGCAGACGATGAGCCGGTCGGCGGCCCGCGTCATCGCGACATAGAGCAGGCGGCGATACTCCTCCGCCTGCGCCTCGCGACTGGCCTTTCGCGCCTCCGCCACCAGCCCGACATCGGTCTTCGACGATGGCGACCAGACGAGGCGCGGCGGTGAGCCGACCGGCGCATTGGGCGGCTGGATGGCGAAGATCTTCGGGTCGTGGCTGCCGCCGGGCTTGCCCATCGTGTCGGCGAGGAAGACGATGTCGGCTTCCAGCCCCTTGGCACCGTGGACGGTCATGACGCGCACCTCGTCGCGGCCGAGCTCCATGTCGCGCTTCACGTTGAGCTCGCTCGCCCGCATGGACGACAGGAACCCGCGCAGGGTCGGGATGTCCGTCGTCTCGAAGGACAGCGCCATTGACATGAACTCGTCCAGCGCGTCGGCGGCCTCCGAACCGAGGCGTGCCAGCATGGCGCGCCGGCCGCGGTCGCGCGCCAGCACCCGGCCGTAGAAGGCGGCGGGCGAAAGGGCGAGCGCCTCGTCCCGCCAGCCGGCGAGCCGGGCCGCCGCCGGGTGCTCATCCTCCACCAAGGCGTTCCAAAGCGACCCGGAACGGCCCGCGGCCAGTTCCAGCAGGTCATCCTCGCTGATGCCGATCAGCGGGCTCTTCAGCACGGCAGCGAGCGACAGGTCGTCCTCGGGCGTCAGCAGGCAGTCGCCGAGCGCCAGCAGGTCCATGACGGCGATATGCTCGCCCAGCACGAGGCGATCGGCACCCGCCACCGGCACGCCGGCATTTTTCAGCGCCCGGATGATGCTTTCGAAGATCGGCCCGCGCCGCCGCACCAGGACGAGAATGTCACCGGCGCGGATCGGCCGGTCGCGGTCGGGCAGGCGGTGCCCCTCGTCGAGCCACAGCCTGACATGGCAGGCGATCCGCGCCGCCAGCCGTTCCGCGGGATCACCGAGGCCGGGTGCGTCCACCGGAGCGGTCCAGGGCGAGGGATCCTCTCCGGCCTCCGGCAGGGCGGCCGGCCAGAGCTCCACGAGACCGGGTGCGGCTTGCCGCGCCGCCTCGTGCGGCGACAGCGGGCCCGGCGCGAAGGACAGGCCCTTGCGCGCATCGTCGTCGGCGAAGACGCGGTCGACGGCGCTGAGGACGGCCTTGGTCGAGCGGAACGAGAAGTTGAGGCTGATATTGCGTTCGAAGGGCCGTTTGGCCGCTGCGAACCGCCGCGCGAAGGCATCGCGCAGTGTGCTGAAGTTCTGCGGCACCGCGCCCTGGAACGAATAGATCGACTGTTTCTCGTCGCCGACCACGAAAAGGGTGCGCGGCATGCCGCGCGCGCCCTCGCCGGCGGTGAACTCCTCGATCAGGGCGCTGACGATTTCCCACTGGTCGGGGCTGGTATCCTGCGCCTCGTCCACCAGCACATGGTCGATGCCCTGGTCGAGCTTGTAGAGGATCCAGGGCGCCGAGCCGTTGCGGAACAGGTCGCGCGTCCGGACGATCAGGTCGGCGAAATCCAGCGCTCCCCGCGCCGCCTTGTCGGCTTCCACCCGCTGCGAGATGGCCTGGGCGAGGGTGAGCAGGGCGGCCGTGCCGTCGCGCAGGACGGCGGCCTTGCGCTTCAGCCGCAGCGCCTCGAGCCGGTCCTTCTCCCGGCCGAACAGCTCCGCCAGCTTCGGCTCGCGGGATTTCATCTTCGCCGTGACGATCGTCTTCCGCGGCTCGCCTGCCAGGGTGAAGTAGATCTGCTCGTAGATGTCGCTGCGCCGTGTCGCGTCGCGGGCAGCCTGTCGCAGCGCCGCCGCAACGGCCTTGTCGGTGACGGCGTCGGAGTTGTGGATCAGCGTGTCGGCGACCCCCTCCCATTCGCCGGGCGGCAGTTCCGCCTCGTCGACGATGGCCGCGGTCAACGCCGCTTCGGTTTCGCCGGGCAGGAGCCCGAACGTGTCTCCGAGCGTCGCGATCGCCCGCGCCAGGCCGCCCCGGGCGGCGATGTCCTGCTCCATGGCGTGGCGGGCGGCGAGTGCCTCGCCGAGAAGGTCGTCCACCGTCGTGTCGGCAGCGACCGTCGACAGATGGGCGAGCGCCCGGCCGGTCTCGCCGTCGGGTTCCGCCGCGGCCTCCAGAAGGACACCGAGCTTGGCCCGGCGCACCATCTCCTCGTGGGCCCGCTCGTCGAGCACGGTGAACTGCGAGGCGACATTGGCCTCGAAGGGGAACTGATGCAGCACCCTTTCGCAGAAGGCGTGGATCGTCTGCACCTTCAGCCCGCCTGGCGTTTCCAGCGCTTCGGCGAAGAGGCGGCGCGCCCGGCGCAGCGTGGCGTCGTCGTGGTCCTGGCCGTCCAGCGCATGGAGGGCCTCCCGCAGCGCCGGATCGTCCAGCAGCGCCCATTGTCCCAGCAGTTCAAAGACGCGGTTCGCCATGGTGGCCGCCGCCGCCTTGGTGAACGTAAGGCACAGGATGGCCCCCGGCGGAGTGCCGGCCAGCATCAAGCGGACGACGCGGCGCGCCAGCACATAGGTCTTGCCCGAGCCGGCATTGGCCGAAACCCAGGCCGAATGCGCGGGATCGGAGGCTTTGCGCTGGGCGATGACCGCTTCCGGCGGGGCGGCGAGGCTGCGGCTCATTCGCTCTCTCCCGTGCCGGTCGACCATTCCTTGACGCGGGCGAGATGGGCATAGTCGCCCGATCGGCCGCCGACATATTGCGGCATGGCCCAGGAGAGATAGCCGCGGCTCTCGTCCTCATAGGCGGCGATGAGCTGCTTCAGCCCGGCGAGCGTGTCCTCGACCAGGGTCTCGACGCCGGCCTTGACTGTCACGGGGCAGAACTCGCCGGCCGGATCACGGCCGCCGAGCTTGGCATAGACGAGGGCGTCGACCTTCAGGTCGGGATGGATTTCGGCGAAACCGCCCGCCTTCAGCACGGCTGCTTCCAGCGCCAACTGCGGGGCGAGGCCTGAATTGACCTGCTTGTCGGTCGGCGGGCTGCCGGTCTTGTAGTCGACGATCTCGGCGCGCCCGTCCTCCGTCACGTCGATCCTGTCGGCCTTGGTAGTCAGCCGGAAGACGCGGCCGGCCTGCGTCTCGAATTCGAGATGGCCCGACCGCTCCGCATGGGCAGCGGCGAAGAGCCGGCGCCGGTCGGCATCGGCTCCGGCGAACCAGGCGGCGATACGCAGGTAGCGCGGCCACCAGACGGCGCGCACCGACGGATCGTCCCAGTAGGGCGCGAAAGCCTCGCGGCCCAGCGTGACGAGACGGCCGACGGGATCGGCGACCGGGCTCGCCGACGCCGCGCGCGTATAGGCGTCCAGCGCGCCGTGGATGACGATGCCGCGCTCGACGGCGCCGGGAACCTGGTCGAGCGCCTCCAGCGCGCGCAGTTTCAGGATATGCCGCGCGTAGACCGCATAGGGGTCGCGCTGCAGCGTCTCGATTTCGGTGACCGAGAGCCGTGTCGGCCGGAGTGCCAGCGGCGGCGCCGGACGGGGACGGGCGATGGGACGCGCGGTCTCCTCCGCGTCGAGTTTCTGGGCGAGGGCGAGGACCTGCTCGCCGCGCGCGCGGAGGCCCGCCCACGACTCCGCGCCGAGCACGACGGCGAGGCGCTGCATCCAGCGCGACGGCACGGTCGGCACGCCGCCCGCCTTGGTCGCACGCGTCAGCACCACCTGCCGCTGCCCGAGGAGCTGGCAGAAGTCGTGGGCGGCGAGGCCCACCCGCCGCTCCGGCGGATCGATGCCGAAGCTCGCCCGCATGGCGCGGTTGAGCCAAGGGTCGAGCCGCGTCTCGCCGGGCCAGGAGCCCTCCACCAGGCCCGCCATCACGACACAGTCGACGTGCAGCAGCCGCGCCTCGACGAGGCCGAGAATGCGGATGCGCGCCCCCGGATTGGCCGGCAGGCGGATCGTTTCGGTCTGCAGAAGCGCGTCGAGGGCGGAAGGATAGTCGTCGCGCCCCAGCGGGAAGGTCGCTGCCGGCGGGGAGGCCGCGAGCTGGTCGAGGAGGTCGGTGACGGCCTCGGCGCCGATCGCGTCGGGGTCGAGGCCGAGGCGCCGGGCCACCTCGCGGTGGGCCGTGGCAAAGGCGGCGATCGGCGCCTGCCGGTCCAGCGTCGCCAGCGGTTCGAGGGCGGCGATGGTCCGACCGAGCAGCGCCCGGCCGGCTTCCAGCGCCACCCCGTTCACCCGGCTCGCCGCATCCTCGGGCCGCGGCCTTTGGCTCGGCAGGGTTTCGTCGAGCAGGCGGGCTAAACCGGCGAGGCCGCCGGACGGCCTCAGTCCCCGCAGCGCCTTCAGCTCGATGGCGGCGATCGCCGCGTCCCGCGTCGCCTCGTCGTCCCGGGACAGCGCCGGATGGGCGAGGAGGGCGAGCAGATCCGACGGCGAGGGCTCGCCGAGCGCCAGCGCCGCCGAGAGCCGCACCACTGTCGCGGCCGGCGTGCCGGCGAGCGGCTGGCCGCCGGAATCGTCGACCGCAACGTTCCAGCGGGCGAGTTCCGCCACGACGCGGCGGGCGAGCGCCCGGTCGGGCGTCACCAGCGCCGCATCGCGGGCGGGATCCTCCGCCACCTGGCGAAGGACGACGGCGACCGCTAGCGCCTCCTCGCGTTCGTTGGCCGCTTCGATGACGGTCAGGCCGTCCAGTGCCTCGGCGGTGGCCGTGGTCGGCGCCTCCACCCACCTGTCGGTCGTGGCGGCCGGGCGCATGGCGTCCGACACCAGGGCCTCGCGGCCGAAGGTGGCGGGCGGTGTCAGGATCACCACCGAGTCGCGGTCGATCCCGACATGGTCGATGAGGCGCTTCAGGCCATATTGCGGATGGGCATGGGCCGCGGCACCCGCCGCCCCGCCGATCGCCGTCCAGGACTCTCCGTCGAGATCGGTATCGAGGCCGGGCAGGATCAGCGCGCCGCGCGGATGCAGCGCCACCATGCGCAGCAGGTCGCGCGTCGCGGGAATCGAGCCCGTCGATCCCGCCGCGACCAGCGGCCCGGTCGTCGCGGCGAGGCGGATCGTCTCGGCGGCGATGATACGGTCGCGGCGAATCGCCGGCTCCTTCTGGCCGAGGGTTTCGAGATGGGCCGGCCAGTGCTCGCGGGCGATCGTCAGAAAGGCGCGGGTGATCCGCCAGAACTCGTCGAGCCCGGCGTCGACGATGCCGTCGAGGTTCGACCAGGGCACCCGCTCCGTCGCCACCTGGTCCATCAGCCGCATCAGATCGGCGGCCAGCGACAGGGCGTCGGCCGTCGCCGTCGAGACGATCAGCGGATCATCGCCCTTGAGGCGCATCACCGCCCTGTCGACGCTTTCTGCCCACCGCCGCACCAGGGTCGCGAGGGTCAGGCGGCGGTCTAGCCCCGGCATGGCCGGGCCGATGGCGGCAAGGCCGAGGACGTCGAGCGGCAGCGGATCGGCGAAGGCCCATTCGTCCTCGTCGACATCGCCGATCGGCGTGATTCGCGGCAGCAGCACCGCGCCCGCCGGCGTCAGTTCGGCGAAGATGTCGCGCATGGTGCGGCAGGCGCGCCGGTTCGGCAGCAGGATCGTGCCCGCCGCCAGCGACAGGGGGTCACCCGGATCCGGCCAGCCGGGAATGACCCGGCCGGCCAGGATCGCCTCCGCCAG
This sequence comes from Phreatobacter sp., assembly GCF_030691135.1. Taxonomy (GTDB): domain Bacteria; phylum Pseudomonadota; class Alphaproteobacteria; order Rhizobiales; family Phreatobacteraceae; genus Phreatobacter. The sequence continues at coordinate 34,415 of NZ_JAUYFA010000037.1, read as the reverse complement.
CGTCCGCAGATGCGGTCGCGAGGCGGGAATCGTCAGGGCGCGCGGATGGCTCGGCATGTCCTAGTGGTGCCGCGTCGGGCTGGCTTCCACAAGGGCGTGCCTGTCAGCAGGCTCTAAGCCGGCGGCGTGTAGCCCTTCGGCAGCCGGGCACGCTCGATCTGCGAGAGATCGCAGGCGACATCCACCATCGCCGAGAAGTCGTTCTGGCCGTAGCCGCGGGCGCGGGCCTGGGAGAAAGCCTCCCGAGCCGCCGCCGCGACGGGCAGCGGTACGCGCGCGCTGTTCGCCGCCTGGATGATCAGCGTCAGGTCCTTGTGGGCGAGATCGATGGAGAAGCCGGGCTCCGTGTCGCCCGCCAGAACCTTGTTCGGCCAGTTGACCTTGAGCTGGCCGTTGGTCGCCGTGGTGCCGTAGAGCACGTCCAGCGTCTTCGCGAGATCCAGCCCGAAGCGCTGCGACAGCGACAGGGCCTCGGCATTGAGCTGGCAGAGGATGATGGCGAGGTAGTTGTTGACGAGCTTCATCCGGGTGCCGGCGCCGGGACCGCCGGAATGGTGGATCGTCGTGCCCATGGCCTGAAGCAAAGGCAGGGCGCGCTGGTAATCGGCATCGTCGGCGCCGACCATGAACAGGCTCTGCCCCCGGTCGGCATGCCAGGCGAGGCGCCCGACCGGTGCATCCACGGCCGACATGCCGCGCCGACGCGTTTCGTCATGCAGCTTGTCGGTCGTCTCCGGGTCGATGGTCGACATGTCGATGATGAGGGTGCCGGGCCGTGCATGGTCGAGCACGCCGCCGGGCGCGAGGACGACCTCGCCCACCTCCTTGCCCGTCGGCAGCATGGTGACGACGATGTCGCAGGACGCGGCGATCTCGGCGGGCGTGCCGCGCTTCGCGCCGAGGGCCTCCAGCGCCGCCACCGGCGCCGCGACCACGTCGTGCACCATCAGCGAAAAGCCCTTGGTCTGCAGGTTCGAGGCCATGCCCCGTCCCATCTTTCCCAGTCCGATGAATCCGACCGTCATGCCTGTCCTCCCGATTGTCAGTCTTGTTTCTCCGCGGGCGCGGCGTCATGGTCCGCCCCTCGCAAGGGAAGGGGAGCCTATCCAGCCCATGAACGCCGCGCATCCTCATGCTTTGCATGCCTCGCCCGCCGGCTGGCCGGGCGACATCTTCTCTGCCCTGAAAGCGGCCCGTGTCCGGCAGGTCGCCTATGTGCCCGATGGCGGCCATGCCGACCTGATCCGCGCCGTCCATGCGGACCCGGCGATGATCGGCATTCCGCTGACCACCGAGGAGGAGGGCATCGCGCTGGTCTCCGGCGCCTGGCTCGGCGGCGACCGCGCCTGCCTGCTCATGCAGTCCTCGGGCGTCGGCAATTGCATCAACATGCTGTCGCTGGTCCGCAACATGGGCGGACCCTTCCTCACCTTCGTGACGATGCGCGGCGAATGGGGCGAGTTCAATCCGTGGCAGGTTCCCATGGGAACCAGCACGCCCGACGCCTTCCGGCTGATGGGCGTGCATGTGCTCAGGGCCGACAGGCCCGAGGAGGTTGGTCCCGCCACAGCCGCCGGCATCCGCATGGCCTATGAGGGCGGCAGCGCCGTCGCTGTTCTCCTCGCCCAGCAGCTCATCGGTGCCAAGGTCTTCGTGAGATGAGCCAGTCCGTGAACCGCCTCGACCGCCGCGCCGTCGTCGCCCGCCTGCTGAAGGACCGCGGCGAGGCCATCGTCGTCACCGGGCTTGGATCGCCGACCTATGACGTCGCCGCCTGCGGCGACCACGATCGCAACGTCTATCTCTGGGGCGCCATGGGCGGTTGCGCCGTGATGGCCCTCGGGATCGCGCTCGCCCGGCCCGAAACCCCGGTCATCGCCGTCACCGGTGACGGCGAGATGCTGATGGGTGTCGGCTCCTTCGCCACCATCGCCATGCAGGCGCCGAAGAACCTCACCGTCGTCATCCTGGATAACGGCCTCTACGGCGAGACCGGCGGGCAGGCGAGCCACACTTTGGTCGCCGATCTCGCCGGCATTGCCGGCGCCTCCGGGATTGCCGATTCCCGGGCCATCGACGCCATGGGCGATGTCGAGGGGCTCGCGACCCGCGCGACCGCGCTCGGCAACGGCCCCTGCGTCGCGGTGGTCAGGATCGGCCAGGCCGAACTCGAGCGTGTGCTGCCGACCCGTGACGGGCATGCCGTCCGCGCCCGCGTGCGCCAATCCCTGGGGCTGTCGATCGACTGATGTTCTCCGCTGAGGAACTCGAGCGCTATGCCCGCCACATCGTCCTGCGCGAGGTCGGCGGGCCAGGCCAGCAGAAGCTGAAGGCCGCCCGCGTCCTGGTGATCGGCGCCGGCGGTCTCGGCGCGCCGCTGCTGCTTTATCTGGCAGCGGCCGGCGTCGGCACCATCGGTATCGTCGACGATGACGGCGTGGCGCTGTCGAACCTTCAGCGGCAGGTCATCCACCGCACCGAGGATGTCGACATCCTCAAGACCGAGAGCGCGGCCAATGCCATCCGCCGGCTCAACCCCCATGTCGAGGTGGTGTCCCACATCACCCGGCTGACGGCGGCGAATGCCCGCGATCTCGTCCGCGGCTACGACATCGTCGCCGACGGCTCCGACAATTTCGCCACCCGCTATGCGGTCTCCGACGCCTGTTTCCATGAGGGCAAGCCGCTGGTGACGGCGGCGGTCGGCACCTTCGACGCGACGCTCACGACTCTGCGCCCGCACGAGAACGACGGCGAGGGCCGCCCGAACCCGACCTATAGCTGCCTGTTCCCCGACGCGCCGCCGCCGGGAACCGTGCCCTCCTGCCAGGAGGCCGGCATTCTCGGCGCGCTGACCGGCATCGTCGGTTCGATGATGGCGCTGGAGGTCATCCGCGAGATCGTTGGTTTCGGCGAGGGCCTCGTCGGCCGCCTGCTGATGATCGACACCCGCGCCATGCGTTTCGAGACGGTGCGCTACCGCTGGGACCCGGAGAACCCGCTGAACGGGCAGGACGCCTGAGGCTGGATCACCCGCGCGTGCCTCAATATTCGGCGTAGATCTCGATGATATTGTCTTCCGGGTCGCGGAAGAACAGCGTGCGGTGGCGCCAGGCCGGAAGGTCGGTGGGCGCCCGCAGGATCGTCACGCCCCTCGCGACCAGCTCGGTATGGCAGGCATCGACCGCCGGCGGCGGCACGCGGAAGGCGAGCTGGACGGCGGCCGATCCCGCCACGGCCGGGCCGTCGTCGCAGACCGACCAGGGTCCGCGCGGCCGCAGCGACAAAAGCGCCGATCCGACGCGAAAACTGACCCAGGTCGGATGGTCCGTCTCGATCGGAAACCCCATCACGTCGCGATAGAAGGCGCGCGTATCGGCCAGCCGGACACAGAGCAGGACCGTGTGGTCGAGATTGCGAATGGCGGAAAGGCTCATGGCGCCTCACAGCATCGAGGGCAGCACGCGGTCCGGCGGCTTGTGGCCGTCCATGAAGGCCTTGATGTTGACGATGACCTTGTCGCCCATGTCGATGCGGCCCTCGATGGTGGCCGAGCCCATATGCGGCAGCAGCACCACCTTGCCCGCCTTGGCGAGTTTGATCAGCCGCGGATTGACCGCAGGCTCGCTCTCGAACACGTCGAGGCCGGCGCCGGCGAGATCGCCCGCTTCGATCATCCGTGTGAGCGCTACCTCGTCGATGATCTCGCCGCGCGCCGTGTTGACGACGAAGGCCTCCTTCTTGAGGAGCTTCAGCCGCCGCGCCGACAACAGGTGGTAGGTCGCCGGGGTATGCGGGCAGTTGACCGAGATGATGTCCATGCGGGCGAGCATCTGGTCGAGGCTCTCCCAATAGGTCGCGTCCAACGCCTGTTCGGTTTTCTCGGGCAGGCGCCGGCGGTTGTGATAGTGGATCTGCATGCCGAAAGCGGCAGCGCGGCGGGCGAGCGCCTGGCCGATCCGGCCCATGCCGACGATGCCGAGGCGCTTGCCGTGGATGCGCTTGCCGAGCATCCAGGTCGGGGTCCACCCCATCCATTCGCCGTGTTCCAGCACTTCGAGCCCTTCGGCGAGGCGGCGCGGCACGGCGAGGATCAGCGCCATGGTCATGTCGGCCGTGTCCTCGGTGAGGACACCCGGCGTATTCGTCACGGTGATGCCGCGCTGGATCGCGGTGGCGACATCGATATTGTCGACGCCGTTGCCGAACTGCGCGATGAGGCGCAGCTGCGGGCCCGCCTGCGACAGCAGGGCCGCGTCGATCCGGTCGGTGACGGTCGGTACCAGGACCTCCGCCGTCTTCATCGCGGCGACAAGATCGGCCTGGCTCATCGGCTTGTCGTCGACGTTGAGGCGCGTCTCGAAGAGCTCGCGCATCCGCGTCTCGATGCTGTCCGGCAGTTTCCTCGTCACGACGACGAGCGGTTTCTTGCGGTTCGGCATACCCCAACCTCTGGAATTCTCGTGAGCCGCCCTGCAACGGATCACCCGGCCGGTTGATTCCGGCCGGCCATCAAGCCTGTCTTAACCCTGAACGGCGACAATGACTTCCGGCACGACCTGTCTACCAGAAGGGTCGCGCCAGACAAAGCCGTCGGTCCCCTCTCGTGACCCGTCTTTCGAAGGGGCCGGCGACGGTGTGGTGCGTTTCGGATGCCAGTGGGTTGCGTATGAGTGCTTTTCGCCTGAGAGCGGTGCCGGCCGCCATTGCGGTCGTCATTGCGGCCGTCCTGGCCGGCGCACCGACCAGCGCCTACGCCGAGGTCACCGGGTCGCTCGGCTCGCAGACCCGTCTCCCGGTTCCCCGCTTCGTCAGCCTGAAACTGGAACGCGTCAACGCGCGGATGGGGCCGACGCGCGAACACCAGGTGGTCTGGATCTATCAGCGCTCCGGCCTGCCGGTGGAGGTCACCGCCGAATTCGACAACTGGCGCCGCATCCGCGACCATGACGGCACCGAGACCTGGGTCTTCCATTCCATGCTTTCGGGGCGGCGCACCGGCATCGTCATGCCGCGCGGCAACTCCGACGACCTCGTTTCGCTGATGAATCGTCCGGGTGGCGACCGGGTCGTCGCGCGGCTCGAGCCGAAGGTCCAGGGAATGGTCCGCGCCTGCAACGGCACCTGGTGCCGCATCACCGGCCAGGGCTTCGACGGCTGGATCGAGCAGACGCGCCTCTGGGGCGTTTATCCCAACGAGAAGGTGGAGTGAGGCGGCGGCGGGTTCTAGGCTGACGGGTGAACCGCAGGACGCCGCCATGACTGAAGCCGAACTCCCTGAAGCCGACCGCCCCAGCCGCCTTGCCCGCCCGGCCTTCGTCGCCCGTTTCGGCGGTGTCTTCGAACATTCGCCGTGGATCGCGGAAGGCGCCGTCGACGCCGGCCTCACCGCGGACCACGACACGGCCGAGGGCCTGCATGCGGCGATGGTCGCCGTCATGCGCGCTGCCGGCGACCCGGCGAAGCTCGCCCTGATCCGCGCCCATCCGGACCTTGCCGGCAAGCTCGCCGCGGCCGGTCGGCTCACCGCTGAATCGACCGGCGAGCAGGCCTCCGCCGGGCTCGACAGGCTGACGGACGACGAGCGGGCGACCTTCACCCGGCTCAACGACGCCTACAAGGCGCGCTTCGGTTTTCCCTTCATCATCGCAGTGAAAGGGAAGACCAAGGACGAGATTCGCGCCGCCTTCGAGGCGCGGCTCGGCCATGATGCCGCCGCCGAATTCGCCGAGGCGCTGCGCCAGGTCGAGCGCATCGCCCTGCTGCGGTTGAAGGACCTGCTGCCCTGAGGGGGTCGGCCGCGACATCCTCGTCATGCCCGGCCTTGTGCCGGCCATGGTGGAGCGGGCGGCGTGAGCCGGGAACCCGCCCGGACCCCTCATCCACCGATCACCCGGTCCAGCACGGCCCGTGCCCGCGCTTCGACCGTCGAACGTGCCACGTGCCGGCCGCCGTCCACCACTCGCCGTCCCCCGACATAGACCTCCCGCAGCGCACCGGCCGAAGGCCCGAAAATCCACGAATCGAGAACCGCGTCGTCGCCACGGCCGGCAAAGGCGATGTGCCCGGCGTCGAGCACGACGAAGTCGGCCGGCGCGCCGACCGTGATCCCCGCCGGGCGGAGACCCAGCGCCTGGGCGCCGCCTGCGAGGCAGTCCTCGAACAGGGAGCGCCCGGTGGAGGCGCCACGATCCGCCATCGCCGTGCGCCGCCGGGTGGCGAAGCGCTGCGCATATTCCAGCATCGACAGCTCGCCGCTGGCGGAGATCGCGACGTTGGAATCGGTTCCGACACCGAATCGGCCGCCGCGCCCGCGGAAATCGACCCCGTCGAACAGGCCGTCGCCGAGATTGGCCTCGGTGACCGGGCAGAGCCCGACCACGGAGCCCGCTTCCGCCATGATCCGCCGCTCGGCCGCGTCGGCATGGGTGGCATGGATGAGGCACCAGCGCTCCGACAGCGCGACCGTGTCAGCGAGAAGCGCGATGGGGCGCGTCCCATGCGCGGCGAGGCAGTCCTCGACTTCCCGGACCTGCTCGGAGACGTGGATGTGCAGGGGACCTTCCGGGAAGGCGGCCACCAGGGCCGTCAGCTCGTGCCGCGTCACCGCCCTCAGCGAATGCGGGGCGATGCCGAATTGGCCGCGGGCATAGCTGCCGGCGGCGGCGCGGGCGCCCTCCGCCACACGGGAGAACAGGTCGAGGTCGCAGATGAAGCGCCGCTGGCCCTCGCCGGGGGGCAGGCCGCCGAAGCCGGAATGGGCGTAGAAGACCGGCAGCATGGTGATGCCGAGGCCTGTCGCCTCCGCCGCTCCGATGCAGCGCCGGGCGAGTTCGGCAGGGTCCGCATAGGGTCGGCCGTCGCGGCCGTGGTGGAGGTAGTGGAACTCGCCGACGGTCGTGAACCCCGCCTCCAGCATCTCGACATAGGCGAGGGCGGCGATGGCCTCGACATCCTCGGGCTCCAGCGCCAGGGCGAATCGATACATCCAGTCGCGCCAGGTCCAGAAGGAATCCTCGCCCGTGCCGGCCACCTCGGTCAGCCCCGCCATGCCGCGCTGGAAGGCATGGGAATGGAGGTTCGGCAGGCCCGGCAGGACGATGCCGCCGAGGCGCGCCGCGCCCGCAGCGGCGGGCCCCTCGGTAATCGCGGCAATGCGTCCATCGGGCCCGACCGCCACGGTCACGTTGTCGCGCCAGCCCATCGGGGTCAGCGCCCTGTCCAGATGGAGCTTGTCCATCGCCGTCTCCATGCTACGGTTTTTCGCCTAGCATTGTTGGGCGAGGAATACGACGTGCCGAGAGCATCCCATGCGCGTTGATCGTCTCTATCGCGACGCGCGGCTGGCCACCATGGCCGGAACCGGTGCGGATCAGGGCCTCGGCCTCATCGAGGACGGCGTCGTCGCGACCGAGGGCGGTCGCATCGTCTATGTCGGTGCGCGCGCCGACGCGCCGCGGCTCGACCCGAAAGAGACCATCCGCTGCGAGGGCCGCTGGATGACCCCGGGCCTGGTCGACTGCCACACCCATCTGGTCTATGCCGGCAGCCGCGCCCATGAATTCGAGCTGCGGCTGCAGGGCGCCAGCTACGAGGAGATCGCCCGCTCCGGCGGCGGCATCGTCTCCACCGTCAAGGCGACGCGGGCGGCGAAACCCCGCGATCTCGCCGACGAAAGCCTGCCCCGCCTCGATGCGCTCATCGCCGAGGGGGTGACGACGGTCGAGATCAAGTCCGGCTACGGCCTCGACCTGGACACCGAGGAGAAGCAGCTCAAGGTCGCCCGGTCGCTCGCCGACAAGCGCGATGTCGGTGTGGTCACCACCTTCCTCGGCGCCCATGCGCTGCCGCCCGAGGCGAACGGCGACAAGGCGGCCTATCTCGACCTCGTCTGCCACAAGATGATCCCCGCCATCGCCCATCACGGGCTCGCCGATGCGGTCGACGCCTTCTGCGAGGGCATCGCCTTCTCACCCGAGGAGACCGCCCGCGTCTTCGCCGCGGCCGCTTCCCATGGCCTGCCGGTCAAGCTCCATGCCGACCAGCTCTCCAACCTGCATGGTGCGAGGCTTGCCGCCGATCATGGCGCGCTCTCGGCCGATCACCTCGAATATACCGACGAGGAGGGCGCGGCCGCCATGGCGAAGGCCGGCACCGTGGCCGTGCTGCTGCCGGGCGCCTTCTACTTCATCCGCGAGACCCGTGTGCCGCCCGTGGAAGCCTTCCGCCGCAACGGCACGGCGATGGCGCTGGCCACCGACTGCAATCCCGGCTCCTCGCCGCTGACCTCGCCGCTTCTGACCATGAACATGGGCGCGACCCTGTTCCGCATGACCGTGGCGGAATGCCTCCTCGGCTTCACCCGCAACGCGGCGAAGGCGCTGGGGCGCGACGATATCGGGGCTCTGGAACCGGGTCGGCGCGCCGATCTCTGCCTCTGGTCGGTGGAGCGCCTCGCCGAACTGGTCTACCGGATCGGTTTCAATCCGCTCTTCGCCCGCTACAGAGGCGCCTGATGACCGCTTTCATCCGCGCCGGGGGGAACGCCCTCGGCTTCTGGCGTCAGATTGCCGCCGGGGCCACGCCCGGCCTCGACCCCGCGACGCAGGACGCCATCGCTCATGGCCACGCCCTGCTCCTCTCCAAGGCACGCGGCAACGATGCCGTCTATGGCGTCAATACCGGCTTCGGCAAGCTGGCCAGCGTCCGGATTCCGGCGGAGAAACTGGCGCAGCTTCAGGTCAACATCGTCCGCTCGCACCAGGCGGGCATGGGCGAGCCGCTGGAAGAGCCGATCGTCCGGCTGGTTCTGGCGCTGAAGGCGGCGAGCCTGGCCCATGGCGCCTCCGGCGTGCAGCCGGCGACAGTCGATCTCCTCGTCGCCATGCTGCGGGAGGGCGTCCTGCCGGTCATTCCGGCGCAGGGGTCGGTCGGCGCCTCCGGTGATCTCGCCCCGCTCGCCCATATGGCGGCGGTGCTGATCGGCGAGGGCGAGGCGGTCTGGCGCGGCGCGCGCATGACCGGCGGTGAGGCGCTGGCCAAGGCCGGGCTGACGCCCGTCGTCCTCGGCCCCAAGGAGGGCCTCGCTCTCCTCAACGGCACCCAGGTCTCCACGGCCCTGGCGCTGCACGGCCTCTTCCTCATCGAGAACGCCTTCGCCGCCGCCCTCGTCACGGGGGCGCTCTCGACCGACGCCATCGCCGGTTCCGACACGCCTTTCGACGCGCGCATCCACACGCTGCGCGGCCAGCCCGGCCAGATCGCCGTCGCCGCCGTGCTGCGCGCCCTGATGGAGGGCAGCGAGATCCGCCGGTCGCACCTCGCCGACGATCCCCGCGTGCAGGACCCCTATTCCATCCGCTGCCAGCCGCAGGTGATGGGTGCCGCCCTCGACGTCATCCGCTCGGCTCAGGCCATGCTTCTGCACGAGGCGAACGGCGTCACCGACAATCCCCTGGTGATGTCCGACAACGGCGACGTGCTCTCCGGCGGCAATTTCCACGCCGAACCCGTGGCCTTCGCCGCCGACATGCTGGCGCTCGCCGCCTGCGAGGTCGGCAATCTCGCCCAGCGCCGCTGCGCCATGTTGGTGGACCCGGTCCTTTCCGGCCTGCCGGCCTTCCTCGTCCGCGAACCGGGGCTCAATTCCGGCTTCATGATCGCCGAGGTGGCGAGCGCGGCGCTGGCCTCGGAGAACCGCCAGAAGGCGGCGCCGGCCGTCACCGACACGATCCCGACCTCGGCGAACCAGGAGGACCACGTCTCCATGGCGACCCACGGCGCCCGCCGTCTCGGGCCGATGGCCGAGAACCTCTGCCGCATCATCGGCATCGAGGCGCTGATGGCGGCGCAAGGCATCGACATGCGGGCGCCGCTGGCCACCAGCCCGCTGCTGAAGAAGGCCCAAGCCGCCATCCGCGCCACGGCACCGGTCCTCGACGTCGACCGGCCGCTTTCGGCGGAGATGGAGCGCGCCGCCCGCCTCGTCGCCACCGGCGGGCTGACGACGCCCTTCGGCCATGTCGTGGAGCGGCTGTTCGGAGACATGGCATGAACCCCGTCACCGTCATTCCGGGCGATGGCCCGCTCGTCCTCGGCCAGCCCCATGTCGGCACCATGATCCCGCCGGAGGTCTCGGTCGCGCTGAACGATCTCGGCCGCTCGGTGCCGGACACCGACTGGTGGCTCGACCGGCTCTATGCCGGCATCGCCGCGCGAACCGGCGCGACCGTCATCCGCCAGAACCTGTCGCGCTTCGTCATCGACGTGAACCGCGACCCCTCAGGCGTCTCGCTCTATCCCGGGCAGAACACCACGACGCTGTGCCCGACCGCGACCTTCGATGCCGAACCCATCTACCGCGATGGCCAGGTGCCGGACGACGCCGAGATCGGCCGCCGCCGGCGCCTCTATTTCGCGCCCTTCCATGCCGCCATGGCCGCAGCCATCGAGACGGCGCGGATCCGTCACGGTTATTGCGTGCTCTACGACTGCCATTCGATCCGGTCGGTCGTCCCCAACCTTTTCCCGGGCACGCTGCCGGTCTTAAACATCGGCACCAATGGCGGCCTCTCATGCGCCCCCGCGCTCCGCGACGCCGCGATCCGGGTGGCGGGGGCCTCCGACCTGACCTTCGTCGCCGACGGGCGCTTCAAGGGCGGCTGGATCACCCGCCACTACGGCGCGCCTGACCGCCACGTCCACGCCGTGCAGATGGAGCTGGCGCAATCTGCCTACATGGCCGAGGCGCCACCCTGGACCTATGAGGAGACCGTCGCGGCGAAGACGGAAGCCGTCCTCGACCGGATCGTCGCCGCGATCCTCGCCGCCGCTGCCACTCTGGAGGCCCGCCCATGACGACCCGTCTCGACAATTCGCGCCTCATCCGGGCGCCGCGCGGCCTGGAAATGTCGGCCAAGACCTGGGGCGCTGAAGCGGCGCTCCGCATGCTGATGAACAATCTCGACCCCGAGGTCGCCGAACGTCCGAACGAGCTGGTCGTCTACGGCGGCATCGGCCGCGCCGCGCGCGACTGGGAGAGCTTCGACCGCATCGTCGCCTCGCTGCGGTCGTTGGAGGCGGACGAGACGCTGCTCATCCAGTCCGGCAAGCCGGTCGGCATCTTCCGCACCCACACGGATGCCCCGCGCGTCCTCCTCGCCAATTCCAACCTCGTCCCGGGCTGGGCGACCTGGGACCACTTCCACCACCTCGATAAGCTCGGGCTGATGATGTACGGCCAGATGACGGCCGGCTCCTGGATCTACATCGGCAGCCAGGGCATCGTTCAGGGCACCTACGAGACCTTCGCCGAGGTTGCCCGCCGGCATTTCGGCGGCTCGCTCAAGGGCAAGTGGATCCTCACCGGCGGCCTCGGCGGCATGGGCGGCGCCCAGCCGCTCGCCGCCACCATGGCGGGGGCCTCGATGATCGCGGTGGAGTGCCAGCCGAGCCGTATCGAGATGCGGCTGAAGACGCGCTATCTCGACGCCGAGGCACGGACCATCGACGAGGCGCTGGAGATCGTCGAGCGTTCCCACATGGCGGGCAGGCCGATCTCGGTCGGCCTCCTCGGCAATGCCGCCGAGATCTTCCCCGAGATGGTCGCCCGCGGCATCCGCCCTGATGTCGTGACCGACCAGACCTCGGCCCATGACCCGCTCAACGGCTACCTGCCGGCCGGCTGGAGCCTCGCCCATTGGGAAGAGGCACGCGAGCGTGACCCGAAAGCGGTGGAGGTCGCCGCCAAGCAATCCATGGCGACCCATGTCCGCGCCATGCTCGACTTCCACCGCATGGGCGTGCCGACCCTCGACTACGGCAACAACATCCGCCAGATGGCGAAGGATATGGGCGTCACTGATGCCTTCGACTTCCCCGGCTTCGTGCCGGCCTATATCCGCCCGCTCTTCTGCCGCGGCATCGGCCCCTTCCGCTGGGCCTCGCTCACCGGCGACCCGGAGGACATCGCGAAGACGGACGCCAAGGTGAAGGCGCTGATCCCCGACGATCCGCACCTCCACAACTGGCTCGACATGGCCAAGGAGCGCATCCAGTTCCAGGGCCTGCCGGCTCGCATCTGCTGGGTCGGCCTCGGCGACCGCCACCGCCTCGGCCTCGCCTTCAACGAAATGGTGGCCAGGGGCGAGATCGGGCCGGTCGTCATTGGCCGCGACCATCTCGATTCCGGCTCCGTCGCCTCGCCCAACCGCGAGACCGAGGCGATGAAGGACGGGTCTGATGCCGTCTCCGACTGGCCGCTGCTCAACGCGCTGCTCAACACGGCCTCGGGCGCCACCTGGGTGTCGCTGCACCATGGCGGCGGCGTCGGCATGGGCTATTCGCAGCATTCCGGCGTCGTCATCGTCGCGGATGGCACGCCGGAGGCCGCGGCGCGACTCGGCCGGGTGCTGTGGAACGACCCTGGCACCGGCGTCATGCGCCATGCCGATGCCGGCTACGACATCGCGGTGGATTGCGCGCGGGAGAAGGGGCTCAAGCTGCCGGCGCTCGGCATCGGGGTGTGAGGCGAGGGCGCTGAAGAGATGGCCCCACCCTTACCCTCCCCTGGTGCGCTCCGCTTTAAGGGGAGGGGGACCACAGCGTCCCGTTGGATCGGCTACGGTCGAGCCAGGCCCAGCCGGTCGAAACCCCGCGCGAGGTCATAGTCTCCCTCCCCTCGCCAGAGGGGAGGGTTAAGGGTGGGGCTTTTTTGAACCCCTACCCCTCGTAACGTCCCACGATCGAGATCGAGCAGACATTCTGGTGCGGGAAGCCACCGAGATTGTGGGTCAGCCCCAGTCGCGGCATGTCCTGGCGCTGCCGCTCGCCGGCCCGGCCCTGCATCTGCAGGTACATCTCGTAGATCATCCGGAGGCCCGAGGCGCCGATCGGGTGGCCGAAGCATTTCAGGCCGCCGTCGATCTGGCAGGGCATGGTGCCGTCGGCGTCGTAGAACCCGTCGAGGATGTCGTGGATGGCCCGGCCCTCGGCGGAGATGTGGAGGTCCTCCATGGTAACGAGTTCGGTCACCGAGAAGCAGTCGTGCACCTCGATCAGGCTGATTTCCTCGCGCGGCTTCGCGATGCCCGCCTCCTGATAGGCGCGGGTGGCGGCGATCCGGGTGGTGGCGAAATAGCTGCCGTCCCAGGAATTGTGCTGGGCCTCGGTACCGTTCGACACCGAAACCTGCAGCGCCTTGACCGAGACGAGGTCCTTCTTGCCGAGGCTGCGGGCGATCTCCGGCGTCGTCACGATGGCGCAGGCCGCCCCGTCCGACACGCCGCAGCAGTCATAGAGCCCCAGCGGTTCGGCGATCATCGGCGAATTCAGCACCGTGTCGATGGTGATCTTGTTGCGCAGATGCGCCTTGGCGTTGCGACCGCCATTGTCGTGGCTCTTGACCGAGACATGGGCCATGGCCCGCTTCAGGTCCCCCGGCGCCGAGCCGTGCTTGGCGCGGTAGGCGGCGGCGAGCTGGGCGAAATAGCCGGGCGCCGAGGCGTTCGGCCAGGTCATGTTGGGCAACGTGCCGCGGCCGCGCTGCGGCAGGCCGCCATAGCCGGTGTCCTTCAGCTTCTCGACCCCGAGGGCGAGCGCGATGTCGGCAGCGCCGGAGGCCACCGCATAGACCGCGCCGCGGAAGGCCTCCGTGCCGGTGGCGCAGAAATTCTCCACCCGCGTCACCGGGATGTAGGGCAGCCGCAGCGCCACGGCGAGCGGCACGGCCGACTTGCCGACATGCTGCTCCTCGATGGCGGTGCCGAGCCAGGCGGCGTCGATCTGCTTGGTCTCGATGCCTGCGTCGCCCAATGCCTCGACATAGGCCTCGACCATCAGGTCTTCGGCGTTCATGTCCCAGCGCTCGCCGAACTTCGAGCAGCCCATGCCGAGAATGGCGACCTTGTCGCGAATGCCTTTGGGCATGGTCAGGTCCTCCCTGTTGCGGCCGGCGCCGCCTTCCAGAAATAGCGGCGGAAGCCGCGCTGGCTGTCGATGTCCTTGACGCGGAACATCATCCGCATGGGCTGACCGACGGAGAGATCCTTCTCGTCCACGTCGGTGAAGTCCATCATCCAGCGCCCGCCCTCCTCGAACTGGATCATGCCGTAGCAGGCTGGCGGATCGGGCGAATAGGTCAGGCGGTCGGCCGTGTAGGAATTGATCCTGCCGGTCTTGGCGGCGAAGGGCTCGGGCACCTGGGTGTCGATGGCGGTGCAGTTGGGGTTGACGCAGACCCGCGTCTTCGGGAACTGCAGCGTGCCGCACTTCGAGCACTTGCCGCCGACGAAGGACGTCACCGTCGCCCGGTTGCGCCAGAGCGCCGAGAGGGCGGTCTGCTTGTCGGCTTCGGCGCGCATGCCGCGCTCGAGCTCCACCGTGTCGTTGAAGGCGAGGAACTTCGCGTAGTTGCTCTCCTCCTTGCGGCGGGTGAGATGCCCCTGCACGCCCAGCCGGGCCGGCAGATCGGCGATGGCGTCGGTCACCTCGAACAGCAGGACGTCGGCGCCCTGGCCGAAGCCGACGACCATGATCCGGTCGCCCGGCTTCGCCTTTTCCAGCGCCGCCACCAGCATGACCAGCGGATGGGCCGCACCCGTCTCGCCGCAGACGGCGTGCAGGTTGTCGGCGACGGCGGCTTCGGCGATGCCGGCGGCCTTGGCCACGGTCTGGGCGACCCTGGCGAGCACGGCCGGCATGCAGAAGCGCGTCACGGCTTCGGGCGCGAGGCCGGCCTTGGCGAGGCAGGCCTTGATGACCGGCGGCACCAGCGGCATGTAGCCGGCATCGCGGATCCAGCGCTCCTCCCACTGGTAGTCGAACTCCGATTCCGGCGTGCGGTAGTGGTCGACGAAATCGGCGGTGCGGGTGGCCGCGGCGAGCAGCGTCGCGACCGGCCGGCCCTCGCCGACGAGCACGGCCGCGGCGCCGTCGCCGGCAGCCATTTCGAGCGGGCTCGCGGCTTTCACCGTCCGGTTTTCTGCGGCGAGGACCAGTGTCGCCGGGCCGCCGCGCAGGGCACTGGCGAGGGCCGTGGTCGCGGCGCGCTGGGTCTGGCCGGCATCGCCGGCGGCGAGGTCCTGCCCGAGATTCAGAGCCTCGGCGACGACGCCCGAATTCAGCCTGTCGAGGAAGGGAAAGGTGGTCGAGGCGAGACACAGCGCCTCGACGCGGGTCGCGTCCTGGCCCGTGAGACAGTCGCGCGCCGCCTCCACCGCCATGGTGACGGCGTCCTCGTCCCAGTTGGCGATGGCGCGCTCGCCCTTTCCCTGGCCCTTGAGCGCGGCGTTGAACCAGCCATGGGCGTCGGCGATGGCTTTGCGCTGCAGGCGCAGGCGCGGGATATAGGCGCCGTAGGCGAGAATTCCGAAGGTCATCAGGTCAGATCCCGATCGTTGCGGGCTGGAAAAGGATCGCGGCCGCCGCGCCGTACACCTCTCCCCGGCGGGGAGAGGTCGACCGAAGGTCGGGTGAGGGGGCAAAGTTCCGTTCAGCCTCTCTCCCCCTCCCCCGCCTCGCGAAGCTCGGCGACCTCTCCCCGCCGGGGAGAGGTGCGCGGCGGGACCGCAGGGCTTGCTCGCCGTCCATCACACCGGATCCCATGAGAAGATGTCGGCCGAGCGGTCGAGCGGGTAGAAGGACGACTTCAGCGCCGGCATGGCGTGGCTGGCCAGACTGTCGCAGGTCCAGCCGCCGTCGCGATGGACCGAGCGGATCGGCCGTGACTGGCCCATCAGCACGATCTCGTTCATGCGCACCGCGAAGATCTGGCCGGTCACGTCCTTCGCCCGGTCCGAGGCGAGGAAGGCCGTCAGCGGCGCCACCTTTTCGGGTCCCATGGCCTGCAGGCGGGCGACCCGCGCCTTCTCCGCCTCGGTCTCGGTCGGGATCGTGCCGATGAGGCGGCTCCAGGCAAAGGGCGAGACACAGTTCGAGCGCACGTTGAAGCGCGCCATGTCCAGGGCGATGGACTTCGACAGGCCGACGATGCCGAGCTTGGCCGCGGCATAATTGGCCTGGCCGTAATTGCCGATGAGGCCTGAGGTCGAGGTGAAATGGACGAAGGCGCCGCTCGTCTGTTCGCGGAAGATGCGGGCGGCGGCATGGGAGACGTAGAAGGTGCCCATCAGGTGCACCTTGATGACCAGTTCGAAGTCCGCGACGCTCATCTTGTGGAAGATGGCGTCGCGCAGGATGCCGGCATTGTTGATGACCGCATCGAGGCCGCCGAAGGCATCCACCGCGGTCTTGATGATGGCATTGGCCGAAGCGGCCTCGGCGACGCTGTCGAAACTGGCGACGGCCTGGCCACCCGCCTTGCGGATCTCGTCGACCACCTCTTCGGCCGGCGTGGCGCTGGCGCCCGAACCGTCGGCGGCGCCGCCGAGATCATTCACCACCACCTTGGCCCCCTCGGCGGCGGCAGTCAGCGCGATCTCGCGGCCGATGCCCCGGCCCGCGCCCGTGACGATGACGACCTTGCCGTCCAGTGCGCCCGTGCCCGCCATGCTGATCCTCTTCTCCAAGTCCCGTTCTCGCCTGATCGGCGACCGTGGCGGCACCATAGTCCGATCGTCAATTGCACGAAATCCCGTTTCATTCGCCGAAACGCCTGTCTTAGGATAGAGGCTCGCCGCGGGGCTTCGAGCCGCCGCGCCCGGATCAGGAGAAGCGCGCCATGACCGCCACCGCCGCCTATTACAAGGAAGAGCATCACCTCTTCCGTGACGCCTGCCGCCGCTTCATCGCCGAGGAGATCGCCCCTCACCACGCGCGCTGGGAAAAGGAAGGCGTCGTCGATCGAGAGGCCTGGTTGAAGGCGGGCGCGGCCGGCATGCTGCTCACCAACATTCCCGAGGCCTATGGCGGCGGCGGCGCGGACTTCCTGACCAGCGCCATCATGATCGAGGAGATGATGGGCCATGTCTTCACCGGCCCGGGCTTCCGCCTGCACTCCGACATCGTCGCCCCCTATATCCTCAATAACGCCTCCGAGGACCTGAAGCGTCACTGGCTGCCGAAAATGGCCTCGGGCGAGGCCATCGGCGCGCTCGCCATGACCGAGCCGGGGGCGGGCTCCGACGTCCAGGCCATCCGCACCACGGCGATCCGCGACGGCAACCACTATGTCGTCAACGGCCAGAAGACCTTCATCACCAACGGCCAGCTCGCCGACTTCATCCTCGTCGCCGCCAAGACCGACCCGAAGGAAGGCGCCAAGGGCGTCAGCCTCATCCTGGTCGAGGCCGACCGCGAGGGCTTCAAGCGCGGCCGCAACCTCGAGAAGATCGGCCTGAAGGCGCAGGACACCTCCGAGCTCTTCTTCGACAATGTCCGCGTGCCGGCCACCAACATCATCGGCGAGGAGGGTCGCGGCTTCGCCTACATGATGACCGAGCTGCCGCGCGAGCGCCTGCTGGTCGCCATCTCCGCCGTCGCGGTGATGGAATCGGCGCTGCGCTGGACCGTCGACTACACCCGCGAGCGCAAGGCCTTCGGCAAGACCGTCGCCGATTTCCAGAACACCCGCTTCAAGCTGGCGGAGGTGAAGACCGAGGTCACCGTCGCCCGCGTCTTCCTCGACGACTGCATCTCGAAATTCCTGCGCGGCGAACTCGACGTCACCACCGCCGCCATGGCCAAGTGGTGGCTGACCGAGTTGCAGGGCCGTGTCGTCGACACCTGCCTGCAATTGCACGGCGGCTACGGCTTCATGTGGGAATATCCGATCGCCCGCGCCTATGCCGACAGCCGCATCCAGCGCATCTATGCCGGCACCACCGAGATCATGAAGGAGATCGTCGCCCGCTCGCTGTGAGTGGCGGCGAACCATCGCTGCATTGTCATGGCCGGGCTTGTCCCGGCCATCCACGACTTGAACACGGCGCTGACAGGAATTCGTGGATGCCCGGGACAGGCCCGGGCATGACGGTCCAGGTTCGAACGGACAATCACCGATGCCCATCGACTACGACAAGCTGAAGCACTGGCACTTCCCCGACCTCGAGCACCGCTACGAGGCGAAGGACACGATCCTCTACGCCCTCGGTGTGGGCTGCGGCGCGGACCCGATGGACCGCACCGAATTGCCCTTCGTCTACGAGGACGGCCTGAAGGCCCTGCCGACCATGGCGGTGGTTCTCGGCTATCCCGGCTTCTGGCTGAAGAATCCGGCCACCGGCGTCGACTGGCGCAAGGTCCTGCATGGCGAACAGGGCCTCGTCATCCACCGGCCGCTGCCTGCCACCGGCACGGTTATTGGCCGAACCCGCGTCACCGAGATCGTCGACAAGGGCCCGGGCAAGGGCGCGCTGCTCTTCTCCACGCGCGATGTGATCGACAAGGCCTCGGGCGATCTGCTGGCGACCCTGACCTCGACGACCTTCATCCGCGGCGAGGGCGGCTTCGGTGGTCCCTCGGGGCCGACGCCCGAGCCTCATCCGCTCCCCGACCGAGCGCCGGACGCGGCCGTCGACCTGAAGACCCTGCCGCAGGCGGCGCTGATCTATCGCCTCTCAGGCGACGACAATCCGCTGCATGCCGATCCGGACGTGGCGCGCGGCGCCGGCTTCGAGCGGCCGATCCTGCACGGCCTGTGCACCTATGCAGTGGCGGGCCGCGCCATCCTCAAGGCCTGCTGCGGCAACGATCCGGCCCGGCTCCGGCGCTTCGGCGTGCGCTTCTCGGCGCCGGTCATGCCGGGAGAGACCATCCGCACCGAGATCTGGCAGGACGCCGGCGTCATCTCCTTCCGCGCCCGGGTGGTCGAGCGCGACATCGTCGTGCTGACCAACGGCCTCGCCGAGATCGTCTGATCCCGGCGAGATCGCGGCATCGTCAGGCGGGCGTCAGACCGAGCTTGCGCACGTTCTCGATCCAGATCGGGCCCTGTGAATCGTAGATCTTCTTGAAGTCGGCATGGCCGAGCACGGGGTCCTCGATGCCGAAGGTCTCGTTCAGCTTGCGGATCCGCTCCGTCTGCGCCGCCTCCAGCATCAGTGCAGACACGGTCTCGACCAGAGGCTGCGGCATCGACGACTGGCCGAGGAAGCCGACCCAGCTGAGCAGGCGGAAGACCGGATTGTCGAGGCCCTGCTCGGCGAAGGTCGGCGTGTCCGGCAGCGCCTTCATGCGCCTTGTCGAGGGGATGGCGATGGCCGTCCCGGTATTCGAGTCGAGAACCGCCTTGGCGGCCGTGAAGCTGCCCAGCGCGATCTGGCTGTTGCCGGTGAGCACGTCCTGCCACATCGGCGCCTCACCGCGATAGTTCACCACGGTCATGTCGAGGTTGAACTGCTGGTTCAGCGCATTGCAGACGATATGGGCCATGGAGCCGGCGGCATAGGAGCCGAAGCTCACGCGGTTCTTGCGGGCGTACTCGACGAACTGCGCGATGTTGGACGCGCCCGTCGCCTTGGCGGCGACCAGCGGCAGGCTGCCGGTGGGCAGGAGCGCCAGCAGGGAGAAATCCTTGTCCGGATCATAGGCCAGGCTCTTGAACATGACGCGGTTGCCGAACAGCGTCGTCGAAATGGTGATCATGAGGGTATGGCCGTCGTCCGGCGCGGTCTTCAAGGCCTGGGCGGCGATGCCGCCGCCGGCCCCCGGGCGGTTCTCGACCACCACGGTCTGGCCGCTCTTCTGGCTGAGAAATTCTCCATAGGCGCGGGCGAAGGCGTCGGTGATGCCGCCGGCCGGGAAGGCGCAGATAATACGCAGTTGCTTGTTGGGCCAGGCTGTTCCCTGCGCACGGGCGATCAGCGGTGTCGCGAGGGGGGCGAGAAGGCCGGAGGCCAAGAGGCCGCGGCGGGTCATTGAAAAAGACATTGTTGTTTCCTCAATCGATGATCGGGATTCTGTGTCCCGTTGGTTTGCATGGAAAGCCTAGCCGCACGGACCGCTGCGCGGCCTGCGACCGATTGTCAGACCCCTTGGGGAATCCGTCAGCTCGGCGTGATGCCGAGCCGGTTGACGTGGTCGAGCCAGATCGGCCCCTGGCTCTCGTAGATGTGGCGGAAATAGCGGTGATCCTGTGCCGTGTCGTCGATCCCGAACGTCGCCGTCAGCCGCTGGATGCGCTCCGTCTTGCCGGCCTCTACCATGAGATCGGATATCTGCTGCACCATCTCGGCCGGCATGGAGGCCTTGCCGAAGAACCCGGCCCAGCTCACCAGGTCGAAGACCTTGTCGGTCAGGCCCTGCTCGGCATAGGTCGCGACATCCGGCAGGGTCTTCATACGCCGTGTCGTCGGCACCGCGATGGCCGTCCCGGCGCCGCTGTCGAGAGTGCCCTTCGCCGCCGTGTAGCTGCCCATCGCCACCTGGCTGCTGCCGGTGAGGAGGTCCTGCCACATCGGCGCCTCGCCCCGGTAGTGGACGATGGTCATGTCGAGGTTGAACCGCCGGTTCAGTTCGGCGCCGACGATATGGGCGAAGGAGCCGGCGGCATAGGAGCCGAAGCTCACCCGGTTCTTCCTCGCGAAGTCGACGAATTCGGCGATGGTCCTGGCCCCCGTCGCCTTCTGCGCCACCAGCGGCAGGTGGCCCGTCGACATGAGGGCGAGGAAGGCGAAGTCCTTGTCCGGGTCGTAGGGCAGGTTCCTGAACATGACCCGGTTCCCGAGCATGGTCGAGGAGATGGTGATCATCAGGGTGTGGCCGTCGTCCGGCGCACTCTTCAGGGCCTGGGCCGCGATGCCGCCGCCGGCACCGAGGCGGTTCTCGACCACGACGGTCTGGCCGCTCTTCTGCTGGATGTAGTCGCCATAGGCACGGGCATAGGCGTCGGTGATGCCGCCGGCCGGGAAGGCGCAGAGAATCCTGACGGGCTTGCTGGGCCAGGCCGAGGCCTGAGCCTGGCCGATACGGGGTGCCGCCAATGTGGCTGCGGCGCCGGCGGCGATCAGGCCGCGGCGCGATAACAGGATGGGCATGGTCGTTTCCTCTGGACGCTAGGTCTCTCGTGAGGGTCGATCCTGCCGCGCCGCCGCTCCTCTCGTAACGTCCGCAAGCGTTCCGGCGCGGTGCTCCCGACCCGCCGCGATGCTCTCACGGGCCTCCCGACCCGTCAAACCGATGAAACCCCGTTTCATGAGCTGAAATCTGGGAAGAGCATCCGTCCTTCGGCTAGTCGGCCGCCGCGCCGCCCGGCGCCCACAGCGTGGCGCGGAACTTGTCGGTGAGCGCCGCGGCGATGAGCGCCGCCGTATCCTGCAGCGGCCCGAGGAAGTTCCTGACCGCATCCTCCACCGAGATGGCGCCGTGCAGCATCATGATGTTGATGCTGGCGAAGACCTCGTCGCCGTCGCGCACCGGCACTCCCATGGCCCAGACCCGCCCGTCGAAGACATCCTGGCTATAGGCCTCGTCCATCAGCGCATAACCGCGCTCGCGCACCTCGGCGAGCAGGGAGGCGAGCTTCTTCGGCTGGCGGGCGAGTTCGGTTGACCGGCCGGGGATGGCGGAAAGCAGGGCGATGATCCGTTGCTGCTGCTCCTCCGGGCAGAAGGCGAGATAGGCCCGGCCCATGGATGTGGCGAGCAGCGGAAAGCGGAAGCCCGGCCGCCGCGAGAACAGCATCGATCCCGGCTCGCGCGTCGTCTGGGCGACGATCATGGCGTCCCGGTCGAGAATGGCGATGTCCGAGGGCCAGCCGATCTGCTTGCGGAACTCGTGCATGATGGGTTCGGCGACGCCGCCGATCCACAGGTGCTGGTCATAGCCCTGGGCGAGCAGCAGGCAGCGGCCGGTCGGCAGATATTCGGTCCGCTCGGCATCCCGCATCACGTAGCCTTCGTGCTCCAGCGTCTCCAGCATGCGCACGATGGTCGCCTTGTTCAGGCCCGTCGCCTTGTGCAGCGACCCCACCGTCGAACGCCGCTCGGCGTTCAGGACGCGGAGGATTTCGAGGCCGCGCGAGAGCGCGATGACGGGTTCGAACGACGGCATGACGGGTTCCTGATCACCCCGCGGTGCGATGGCACCGCAGGATTCGCCGAGGCTATCATAACAGACCCGGCCGTATGTCCGGGGACCGCTTGTCATCCGGCCGGGACGGTGGACCTCAGGCCGTGCGGCTGGCCCGGTCCTTCTCGTTCGCCGCACGGATCATCTCGCTCATCGCCTGCCATTCGGCGTCGGAGAGCGTCGCGAGGTTGTAGAAATTGCCGCCCGTCGCATTGTAGCGGGCCCCGTCGATGGCGATGGTCTGGCCGGTCAGGTACTCGCAGCCGTCGGCCATCAGGAAGGTTGCGAGGTTCTTCAGCTCCTGCATCTCGCCGTTGCGGCCCATCGGGCTCCCCGCGCGGCCCTTGTCCTGCTCGGCGGCGAGGCCCGGATTGAGCCGCTCCCAGGCACCCTTGGTCGGAAACGGGCCCGGCGCGACGGCGTTGAGGCGGATGCCGTAGCGTCCCCATTCGGCGGCCAGCGACTGGGTCATGACGTTGATGCCGGCCTTCGACATGGCAGAGGGGACGGTGAAGGGTCCGCCGTTCCACACCCAGGTGGTCAGGATCGAGATGACCGAGGCCTTGTGGCCGCCGGCGATCCAGCGCTTGCCGCAGGCCAGCGTCACGTAGAACGAGCCATGGAAGACGATGCCGGCGATGGCGTCGAAGCCACGCGGCGACAGGTCCTTGGTCGGGCTGATGAAATTGCCGGCGGCATTGTTGACGAGGCCGGTCAGCGGCCCCGCGGCGAAGATCTCCTCGATCATCTCCTCCACCGCCTGGGCGACACGGATGTCGACGGAATGGGTGATGACCTTGCCGCCGTGGCGGTCCATCAGTTCGCGCGCGGTCTCGTCGAGCACGCCGAGGCGGCGGCCGCAGATATGCACCGTCGCGCCAAGCCGGAGATAATCCTCCGTCATCTCCCGGCCGAGCCCGGTGCCACCGCCGGTGACGAGAATGCGTTTGCCCGCGAGCAGCCCGTCCTTGAACATCGTCGTCTCCCTCGGCTCGTCCGGTGCCGTCTCAGCGGCCCTTGAAGTCCGGCTTTCGCTTGCCCTTGAAGGCCGCCACGCCCTCGTCGAAATCGGCGCTGCCGAAGGCGACAGCCTGCGACAGGGCCTCGGCTTCGAGAAACCCCTCGATCGGCAGCTCGTAGGCGCGGCGCATCAGCCGCTTGGTCAGGGCGAGCGACACGGTGGGGCCGCGGGCGAGCGCCTGCGCCAGTTCCATCGTCGTCGCCATCAGCGCCTCCGGTTCGGTGAGTCGCGCCACCAGACCCATGGCATGCGCCTCCTCGGCGGATACCTCGCGGTTGGTCAGCAGGATATCGCTGGCACGCTGGTAGCCGACGGCCCGCGGCAGCGTATAGGCGAGGCCGAGATCGGCTGCTGCGCCGAGGCCGGGGAAGCCCGCCTTGAAGCGCGCGTCGCGCGAGGCGACGATGAGGTCGCCGGTGAGCGCCAGCGACAGGCCGGCGCCCGCCGCGGCCCCGTTGACGGCGCAGATTACCGGCTTGTCGGCGGTGAGCAGCGGGACGAGCCACCGGTAGGTCCGCGTCATGCGGGCCCTGACCGTGAGCGTGCCGCGGTCGTCCATCGACCGGATGTCGCCGCCGGCGCAGAAGGCCCGCCCCGTTCCGGTGATGACGATGGCGCGGACCTCCGGATCGGCGAGCAGCGCCGGCAGATGGTCCTCGATCCCCGCCTTGATCCCGGCGGACATGGCGTTCATCGATTTCGGCTCGTTGAGCACGAGGGTCGCGACGGCCCCGTCCCTTTCGACACGCACCGAGGGTTCGACGGTCGTCGCGGTCATGGTCAGTCCTTCCTGTCATGGAGGTCCGGGCCCGGAGCGCGGACGAAGCATCGTTTCAGTGGACGAAATCGGGCGGCGAAACGCCAGTCCCCAATTCGGGCGGTGCCGTCAGGGCCGGGACAGGACCAGGGGGCGGCTGTCGGGCGGGGTTTTGGTCCAGCGGCCGTCGTCCTCCCGCTTGAACGACAGCGTGCCCGTCCGGCCGCCGAAGACCAGCAATTCCCGATCGAGCCGCCAGTGGGAGAGGCCGAGGGCGGCGATGGAGCGCTCGCATCCGGCGGCGACATCCACGGCGAAGCGCTGCTCCAGCGCCCCCGCACCGGCCGCCAGTTCCTGCTTCAGCAGGAGCGCGCAGAGGCTGCGCCCCGAGGGCTGGCCGAGGCTCCAGGCGCCGATGATCTCCTCGGCGGTCGGCAGTGTCTTGCCGGCGAGGGCGAGGCTCGTCAGGAAATAGACGTTGGGATCGCCCTGCCGCAGCGATTCGAAGATGCCGACCTCGGTCTCCTCGAAATCGAAGGCCGGCTGGCCCGTCCTGTCGATCCAGCGGATCGACCCGCTCGGCCCCACCGACCAGGCGACGATCGTCGCGACCGCCGGGAAGGTCGTGACGCAGCCCTCGCCGAAGGACAGGGCCCTTGCGGTCCCCGCCCTGTCGGCCCTGAAAGTGACGGCGCATTTGCGGGTGCCCGCCGGGTTGGAGAGTTCCCAGGCGCCGACGGCCCTCTCGGTCAGTGCGGCATCGGGCTGGGCCGCCGGCGCCTGGGCGCGGGCGGCGGCGGCCGGGATCAGCAGAATGACCAGCAGGACGATGGCTTGCAGCATGCCCGGATTAGAAGCGCGATTTGCCCGGCGCGTCCACCGGATGGCCCTGGTCATGACGCCGCCAGCCCGAGACAGGCCGTGTCGGCCGCCCCGGCCCGGCGGGAGATGATGGCCGCCTTGCGCCGGACGCCGGTCGACGGCGCCCGCGCGTCGCGGCGGATCGGGTTCGGCAGGATCGACACCAGCAGCGCCGCCTCGGCCATGGTCAGGCGCGATGCCGGCTTGCCGAAGGCGCGTCTGGCGCCTGCCTCGATGCCGAATTCGCCGCCCGGCCCCCATTCCGCGATGTTGAGATAGATCTCCATCATCCGCCGCTTCGACCAGACGAGGTCGATCATCAGGGCGAGCGGAATTTCCAGCCCCTTGCGGATGATCGCCGTTAAACCGGTGTCACCCTGCCAGAGAAAGAGGTTGCGGGCGACCTGCATCGGCAGGGTCGAGGCGCCGCGCGACGGGCCGTCCTCGTCCTCGATCACCGCCATGAGTTCGCGCCAGTCGACGCCGCGGTGGCGGCAGAACTGGGCATCCTCCGAGGCGATGAGCACCGCCGGCACGGCGCGGGCCACCGCCTCCAGCGGCACGACGCTCCGCTCGTAGCCCTGCAGCGTCACCATGCGCCAGATCATGCGTGTCGAGACCGGCGTCACGACCGTATAGAGGACCGTCAGCACCAGCGGCGTCAGGGCCAGCAGGACGGCAGCGAGCACGAAACGGCGCAGGAGGCGGATCATGGCCATCCGGAACGAGGTGACGCCCATCCCCGGCGGGGAGCGGGCGATGGTGCGCGGCGTCGACGGATGCCCCGCCGGCTGGATCGCCGTGACCATCGCTGCCGAGGGTCCGCTGACGCCAGGCGTCACGATAACGCGAAACTTCGCCGATCTGACCACCGGTGTCGAAAAAATCGCCGTGGACATGCCGATCGGCCTGCCCGAGCGCGCCGGACCGGGCGGCCGGGGTGCCGAAACAGCCGCTCGCGTCGTCTTGGGTGGTCGCAGGTCGTCGGTGTTTTCGGTTCCCTCGCGCAGCGCAGTTTATGCGCTGGACTATCCCGAAGCGTGCCGCCTCGCCGAGGCCACATCTGATCCGCCTCGGAAAATCTCGAAGCAGGCCTTCTTCCTGTTTCCCAAGATCAGGCAGATCGATTCGCTCCTGCGGAACGACGCCTCGTTGCTTGCGCGGGTTTTCGAAACGCATCCGGAAGTGGCCTTCTGGCGCGCCAATGATGAGGCGCCCATGCTCTTCCCGAAATCCAAGCCTCAGGGCCTGCGCGAACGACGGGACCTGCTGGAACGCCACGGCTTCCCGGCAGCGTTCCTGGATGCCCCCGTCGAGTGGGGCGCGAAACCGGACGACTTCCTCGACGCCTGCGTCTGCGCCCTCGTCGCCCGCCGCCTCCATGCCGGCACAGCCTTGTCGTTTCCCAGCCCTCCGGCCCGCGACGCGCATGGCCTGCCCGTCGCCATCTGGGCTTGACCGCACCGGCCGAACTGGGCTCCCGTGCCCCTCCCATCAGGACCCGACCATGCTCACCACCGACGATATCCGCGCCGCCCATGAACGTATCGCGGGGCGGGTGCGCCGCACGCCGACCATGACCCTGAGCGCGGACACGTTCGGCACGCCCGTCCCCGTCGTCATGAAGCTCGAATTCCTGCAGGTGACCGGCACGTTCAAGGCCCGCGGCGCCTTCAACACCCTGCTCGCCGGACCCATGCCGGCGGCCGGCGTCTGCGCCGCTTCGGGCGGCAATCACGGCATCGCCGTCGCCCATGCGGCGGCGACCCTCGGCTTGCCCGCCCGCATCTTCGTGCCCGAGATCTCCTCGCCGGCGAAGATCGCCCGCATCCGCGAGACCGGCGCCGCCCTCATCGTCGGCGGCGCCCGCTATTCCGACGCTCTGGCCGCCTGCGAGGCCTATGCCGCCGAGACCGGCGCCCTTTCCGTCCATGCCTATGACGCCTGGCCGACCATGGCGGGGCAGGGAACGGTCGGCCTGGAGTGGGAGGAGGATGCCGGCGGCCTTGACACGGTCCTGGTGGCGGTCGGCGGCGGTGGTCTGATCGGCGGCATCTCGCGGTGGTTCGACCGGCGGGTCAAGGTGGTCGGCGTCGAGCCCGAGGGCTCGCGGGCGCTCCATGCCGCGCTCGCCGCCGGCGGCCCGGTGGATGTCGACGTCCAGTCCATTGCCGCCGATTCGCTCGGCGCCCGCAACGTCTTCGCCCGTGTCCACGCGACGGCGGCGGCCTATGTCGACCATGTCGCGCTCGTCCCCGACGCTGCCATCCGCGACGCCCAGAAGCGGCTCTGGCTCGGCCTGCGGGCGGCGAGCGAACCGGGCGGCGCGGCGGCCCTCGCCGCCCTTGTCTGCGGCGCCTATGAGCCGGCTCCGGGCGAAAGGGTCGGCGTTCTCGCCTGCGGCGCCAATGTCGATCTCGCCGCGCTTTCTGGTCTTGTCACGGACGCCTGAGCGCTGAACGATCCGTGATCGGCCGGCTGCCATGAAATGGTGGTTTTTGCGACCTAGCGTGTTAGCCTGAAATTTGCAGGAGACCTCGAACCGGAGCGGATCTTGAGCGACGGCATGAACAGGGATCGGCCCCGGGCCCCCAACGAACATCAGCTCGCTCTCGGTCACGCGATCGATCGCGCCAAGCTCGTCATCCTCTGGGAACGGGTCTGGCCGCGTCTCGTCCTCTTCCTCGCCATTTTCGGCGGCGTCCTCGCCGTGTCCTGGCTCGGCTTCTGGCAGGTCGTGCCCTATTGGGCGCGTTTCGGTGGAGTCCTGTTCGTCCTCGGCCTGCTGCTGCTCGCCGCCTGGCCGCTGGTGACGATCCGCCGCCCCTCCGATCAGGAGGCGCTGCGCCGCATCGACCGGGCCACCGAGGGCGGCCACCGTCCGGCGACGGCGCTGAACGATGATCTGGCGACGTCCGATGATCCTTTCGCCAAGGCGCTCTGGGAGGAACACCGCGCCCGGGTCGCCGCCGCGGCCGGCCGGCTGCGCACCGGCATTCCGACGCCGCGCATGCCCAGTCTCGATCGCTATGCCATCCGCGCCCTGGCGCTGCTGCTCATCGTCCCCGCCTATTTCCTCGCCGGCGACGAGCGCACCCAGCGTCTGATGACGGCCTTCGACTGGCGGGCGCCGCCCGTGCCGGTCAACTACCGCATCGACGCCTGGGTCACCCCGCCGGCCTATACGGCCCGTCCGCCGGTGATCCTGCCGACCCGCCGCGTCGCCGAGGACGCCGCTCCGCCCGTCACCGCGGCCGCGGCGGCCGAGCCCGACATCTTCCGGGTGCCGGCGGGCTCCGTCATCACCCTGCGCGTCGCCGGCCTCGCCGATGTCGCTATCAAGCCGGAGGGCGGTGTCGCCGCCGCACCGGTGCCCGAGCGTGCCGCCGATGCGCCGGCTCCGGCCCAAGCGAGCCAGACCCAGGCCAATCTCGCGGAAACCCGCTGGACGATCAGCCAGAACGGTACGCTCCAGGTGACCGGAACCGGGGCCCAGCCGCTGACCTGGCGTTTCGAGGCCATCGCCGACACCGCGCCGACCATCGCCTTCGAGCGCGCGCCGCAGACCGACCAGCGCAACCAGTTCGTCCTCTCCTACAAGGTCGAGGACGATTACGGCGTCAAGGAAGCCGAGGCGACCCTGTCGCTCGCGCCCTCCGCCCTCGCCCTCCAGCGCGAGGGCGCCCGGCCTCTCGCCGAGCTGCCGCCGCTGCCGCTGACCCTGCCCCAGGCGCGCACCCGCACGGGGAGCAGCCAGACGTCGCGCGATTTCGTCGCCCACCCCTTCGCCGGCCTGCAGGTGGCGGTGCGGCTTAGGGCGAAGGACGATGCCGGCAACGAGGGCTTCTCGGAGACCGTCTACGGCACCCTCCCGGCCCGCGTCTTCTCGAAGCCCATACCGCGCGTCCTCGTCGAGCAGCGCCGCATCCTCGCCCTCGACGCCAAGGCCGCGCCGCGCGTCGCCCGCGCGCTGGAGGCGCTGACGACGGCGCCCGACCGGTTCGGCATGGAGACCCCGGTCTATCTCGGTCTGCGCACTGCCTATTTCCGCCTCGTCCGCGCCCGCAACGACGCGGCGCTGCGGGAGGTCATGGACTATCTCTGGGACATCGCGGTGCGCATGGAGGACGGCGACGTCTCCGAGGCCGAGCGCTCTGTCGCCCAGGCGGCGGAAAGGCTGCGCCAGGCCATCGAGCGCGGTGCGTCAGAGGAGGAGATCCGCCGGCTGTCGCAGGATCTGCGCCAGGCCATGGACCGGCTGATGCGCGAACTGACCGAACAGGCCATGCGCAACCGCCAGGACGGCAACCAACAGCAGCAGCAGGCGCAACGCGACCCCAATTCCCGCCAGGTCCGCCCGCAGGACCTGCGCGACATGCTCAACCGCATCGAGAACCTCGCGCGCAGCGGCGCCCGCGAGCAGGCCCAGCGCCTGATGCAGGAATTGCAGCAGATGCTGCAGGGCCTGCAGGCCGGCCGCCAGCAACAGCAGCAGCAGGGCCAGAACGGCGAACAGGGTGAGCAGGGCGAGGGCCCGCTCGACCGTCTCGCCGACATGATCCGCCGCCAGCAGCAGTTGCGCGACGACACGTTCCGCCGCAACCAGGAACAGCGTCGCGCCCAGCGGGGCCAGCAGCGCCCCGGCCAGCGCGGCCAGCAGGGGCAACAGGGCCAGCAGCAGCCCGGCCAGCAGGGCGAACAGGGACAGCAGGGCGAACAGGGTTACGGCCAGCTCGGCGACGCCCAGCGCGAGCTCCGCGAACTCCTCGACCAGCTGCGCGAGCAGCTGGGACAGCAGGGAGAAGGCCAGGGCCAAGGGCAGGGACAGGGTCAATCCGATGCCGGCCGTCAGGCGCAGGAGGGCATGGGCAATGCCGGCCGCGCCATGCGCGAGGCGGAAGAGGCGCTCGGCCGCGGCAACGGACAGGGCGCCACCGATGCCCAGGGCCGCGCCCTGCGCAGCCTGCAGCAGGGTGCCCAGGGCCTCGCCCAGCAGATGCAGGAGGGCCAGGGCCAGGGCCAGGGCCCGGGCCAGCCGGGCCAGCCCGGCCAGCCGGGCGGTCGCCAGGGGCAGGCCGGCAATCAGGATTACGATCCCCTCGGACGCCCGACCCGCGGCCGTGAGGCGAATGAAAATTCCGACGTGCGCGTTCCCAATGCCGGAGAGGGCGCCGCCCAGCGGGCCCAGCGGGTTCTCGAAGAGTTGCGCCGCCGCCTGTCAGAGCAGGACCGCCCGCAGATCGAGATGGACTATATCGAGCGGCTGTTGCGCGGCCTGCAGATCCAGTAGCGCTCAGGCCTCGGCGGCCGGCAGGTCCCAGGCCTCGCCGGGGCGGATGGCGCGGAACAGGTCGGGCGCGATCGCACGTTCGGCCAACGCCGCATGCAGCGCCACGCGCGGCTCCTCGATCGCCTCGTTGGTCAGCTGCACCGTTCCCCAGTGATGGGCGAGGGCGCGCCGCGCCCCGCAATCAATCATCACCTGCACGGCCTCTGCCGGGTTCATGTGCTGGTCGCGCATGAACCAGCGCGGCTCATAGGCGCCGATCGGCAGGATGGCGAGGCGGAAGCCACCGAACCGGCGCTTCGCCTCGCGGAAATGGTGCCCGTCGCCGTAGCCGGTATCGCCGATGTGATAGACGAGGCCGCCCGGCGCCTCGACGACGAAGGCCGCCCACAGCGCCTTGTTCCGGT
Organism: Phreatobacter sp.; assembly: GCF_030691135.1. Taxonomy (GTDB): domain Bacteria; phylum Pseudomonadota; class Alphaproteobacteria; order Rhizobiales; family Phreatobacteraceae; genus Phreatobacter. Next base: position 4,116 of record NZ_JAUYFA010000037.1, on the reverse strand, counting down.
CGAAAAGGCCGCGCGCGGTCCAGTGCCGCATCGGCGCGAGGTGCACCGCCATGTCGTTGCCGATCACGACGCGGTCGCCCCAGTCATGCGCCTCGGCCCGGATGGCCGGGTCGTGCGCCTTCATGATCGCATCCTGGCCGAGCGGTGTGATCACCCGCGGCTGATGGACGGCCTGGAGGCGGGAGAGCGTCTCGACGTCGAGATGGTCGTAATGGCCGTGGCTGACCAGGACGAGGTCGATCTTCGGCAGGGCCTCGAAGGCGATGCCCGGTGCATTGACCCGCTTCGGCCCGGCGAAGGAGACCGGCGAGACCCGCTCCGACCAGACCGGGTCGAACAGGATGTTGAGCCCGCGCGTCTGCATCAGGATCGTCGCGTGGCCGACATAGGACAGGCGGATCGCGTCACCCTCGACCCGCGGTGGCGGCACGTCAGTGCGCTCCAGCGGCCAGCTCTCCGGCCAGCGGGCCCGCTCGTCGCCGCCGAACTGCCAGCGCAGCAGGTCGGTGAGGGGCTTGGGGGGAATGCCGTGGGGATCAAAGAAGCGGGTGCCGTCGAAATGGTCGCTCACCGGCCCCGCGTAATAGGGCTGGCTGCGATAGGCGACGGCGCCGGTGGCACCGCCGATCACGGGGACCGAGGCGAGAACGCCGAGAAGGCGGCGGCGGTTGACCTTGCGGCGGGAGGGGTCTTGCGAGCTGCTCATCGCGCCAGCTAGCCGCCGGTCATGGGCGGAAAAAAGGCAATCTCGCGGGCTCCCGCCAGCGGCGCGTCGGGCTTCACGTGGACTTGATCGATCGCCGCGCGGATCACCGTGCGGTTCTCGAAGGCATGGGCGTAGTCCTCGCCCCGGCCGATCAGATGGGTGACGAGGTCGCCGACAGTGACGACATCGGCCGGGACTTCGATATCTTCGGACGGCTTGCCGATCCGCTCGCGCACCCAGGCGAAATAGAGGACCCTCATGGCTCGTCCTCCTCGATCAGATGCCCGGCACCGGCGCGGAAATAGTCGTAGCCGGTATAGAGCGTCAGGATCGCCGCGCACCACAAAAGCCCGATGCCGACCATCGTGACGCCCGAGACGATCTGGTCGCCGGCGGGCCCGGCGATGAGGAAGCCGACGGCGATGAGCTGCAGCGCCGTCTTCCATTTCGCCAGCCGCGTCACCGGCACCGAGACGCGCAGTTCGGCGAGGAATTCGCGCAGACCCGACACCAGGATCTCACGCGCCAGGATGACCATGGCGGCCCAGAGCGACCAGCCGAGGATCGTGCCGTCCGCGGCCAGCATCATCAGCACGATGCCGACCAGCAGCTTGTCGGCGATCGGGTCGAGCATCCGGCCGATGGCCGAGTGCTGCGACCAGGCGCGCGCCAGGTAGCCGTCGAAATAGTCGGTGATGGCGGCGATGACGAAGATCGCCAGCGCGACCCAGCGCAGCCATATCCCGCCTTCAAAGATGACCTGGGCGAAGAGACAGGCGGCCACCAGCGGCACGGCGAGGACGCGACCGTAGGTGAGAAGGTTCGGAACGCTGTAGGTGCCGCCCCGACGTGGGCGGGCGATCGGATCAGCCGAGCTCATGATCTTGTGATGAACGAGGGGGCCGGCCGGGTCAATGGAAACCCTCGGTGCGAGGGGCTCCCACTGGACAGAACGTCGTGAGCGGCTAGAACCGGCCTCATGATCAAGACCACAACGCTCGTTGCCGGGGCTGTCGGCCGGCCATGGCTTTCCGGCGCCCTGCTCGTCGCCGCCGCCGCGATCGGCACGATCCTCGGCGCCTTCTTTTTCGAATTCGTGGTCGGCCTGCCGCCCTGCCCGCTCTGCCTGCAGCAGCGCCATCCCTATTACGCCGTTGTCCCGGCGGCGTTCTTCGTCGCCTTCATGGCCTGGCGCCGCTGGCCGGCTCCCTTCGTCCGCCTGGGATTGTTCGGCCTCGCCGCCCTGATGGTCTGGGGCGCCGGGCTCGGCATCTATCACGCCGGGGCCGAATGGGGCTTCTGGCAGGGACCGACGACCTGCGCCCAGCCGACAACCATCGCCCGCAACCCGGCCGATCTCCTGCGCCAGTTGCAGGCCGCCAAGCCGCTGGCCGATTGCACGGTCGCCGGCTGGCGCTTCCTAGGCCTGTCGCTGGCGGGCTGGAACGTGCTGATCGCCTCGGCACTGGCGCTGGTGGCGCTCGCAGCGGCGAGCCGGCCGCACGAGCGCGTCTGAAGCCTCACGGCTCCAGTTCGGTGTCCCAGTAGAGATAGTCCATCCAGCTCTCGTGCAGATAGTTCGGCGGGAACAGCCGGCCGTTGCTGTGCAGATCCTGGACGGTGGGCGCGAAGGGCAGGTGGCCCAGCTGCAATCCCGATTCCCTGAGCGACTTCGAGCCCTTGCGCAGGTTGCACGGCGAACAGGCGGTCAGCACGTTGTCCCAGGTCGTCTGGCCGCCCTTGGAGCGCGGCACGAGATGGTCGAAGGTCAGTTCCTCGCCATGGCCGCAATACTGGCAGCGGAAACGGTCACGCAGGAAGACGTTGAACCGGGTGAAGGCCGGGTTGCGCGACGGCTTCACATAGGTCTTCAGCGACACCACGCTCGGCAGCCTCATCTCGAAGCTGGGCGAGTGAATCGCCTTCTCGTAAGTCGAGACGACAGTGACGCGGTCGAGAAAGACGGCCTTGATCGTATCCTGCCATGACCACAGCGACAGGGGATAGTAGCTCAGCGGGCGGTAATCCGCGTTGAGCACAAGGGCCGGCCATGAACCGGGGGAGATGGCGGCCGAGACCGGCATGTCCCCAGGCGATACGGCGACCGTCAAGATGAACTCCTTGCGATCGGGCAGCTCGGCGATTCGCGAGCCGCGAATTCAGGCACTGACCGATACTATGGGGATCGTGTCGCTCTTGTGAAGCCCAAAGGGCCTGCGATCACGCCGTCGTGGCGGGAACCGCCGCCCGCTGCCTCAGCGCGGCATAGTGCGCCCAGAGCAGCCGCGCCGCCACCGCCCGGTGCGGCCGCCAGCGCTCGCCGATCGCCACCATGGCCGCCCGGTCGGGGCGGGAGGGCAGGCCGAGCGCCTCCGCCGCCGCCGCCTGCAGCGCCACGTCGCCGGCCGGCCAGGCGTCGCCATGGCCGAGGCAGGTGAGGAGATAGACTTCCGCGGTCCAGGGCCCGATGCCGCTGACCCGCACCAGCGCCGCCTCCGCCGCTTCCGCCGGCAGGTCCGCGAGCCCGTCGAGATCGAGCGAACCGTCCAATACCGCCGCGGCGACGGCGCGCAGCGTCCGGACCTTCGGCCGTGACTGGCCGGCGGCCCGGTAGTCCTCGTCGCTCGCCGCGGTGAACCGCTCCGGCGTGATCGCGCCGAAGACGCCGATCGTCCGCTGCCAGATCGCCGCCGCCGCCGCGATCGAGATCTGCTGGAACACCACGACATGGACCAGACCCTCGAAGCCGGCCGGCCGGCGCCGCAGCGGCGGGCGTCCATGGCGGGCGTGGAGACGCGCCATGACCTCGCAGCGGCCGGCGAGGGCGGTCAGCCGCGCGTCGAGGTCGTCCTCCGTCTCGATGGATTTCATCGGCATCTTGCACCCCGCCGCCGTCTCGACCATAGGCTGAAGCCATGGCGCTCGCCCATCACCCGAAAGCCCGGCATCCGGTCCTGCGCTTCGCGCCGAGCCCCAACGGCCTGCTCCATCTCGGTCACGCCCATAGCGCGCTGGAGAACGAGAGGATGGCGGCAGCGCTCGGCGGCCGGCTGCTGCTGCGCATCGAGGATATCGATCGCAGCCGCTGCCGGCCCGACCTCGAGGCGGCGATGATCGCCGACCTCGCCTGGCTCGGGCTGCCCTTCGAGACGCCGTTCCGGCGGCAGTCGGAGCATCTCGCCGACCACGGCGCCATGCTGGCGCGGCTCGGCGCCATGGGTCTCGTCTATCCGAGCTTCGAGAGCCGGGGCGAACTGAAGGCCCTGGCGGCCGCCGATGCGGCAGCGACCGGACGGCCCTTTCCGACCGACCCCGACGGCGCGCCGCTCTATGCCGGCCGCGGCCGGCATGTCCCGGCGGATGAAGCCGCGTCGCGCGTCGCGGCGGGCGAGCCCCACGCCCAGCGCCTC
>NZ_JAUYFA010000030.1 GCF_030691135.1 Phreatobacter sp. | reverse complement strand
TGTGCTGGGCTCGCTGCCCGCCGGCTGGCGCCTTGTCGGGTCCGACGACTTCTCCGGCGACGGGCGGGCCGACACGCTGGTGCAGGACACGAACACCGGTTCGATCTACACGGTGAACATCGCCTCCGGCGCTCCGGTCTGGGGCGTGGTCAACACGGGGCTCACCAACGCCTTCCAGGCGATCGCCTCGGGCGACGTCACCCGCGACGGCACGCCCGACGTGCTGGTGCGCGACAACGCCACCGGCATCAACTATATCGCCGACATGGATTCCGGCGGCACCTTCGGCAACTGGGTGCTCGGGCCCAATCTCGGCACCGGCTGGCGCACCGTCGGCCTCGGCGACTTCAACACCGATGGCGCCTCGGATGTGCTGGTCCAGAACATCGCCGACGGCACGACCTACTACCGCGACGTCGCCAACGGCCAGTGGGGTTTGGTGTCGGGAGCCGTCGGCGCGCAGTGGGTGGCGCGCGAGGCCGCCGACATCAACGGTGACGGCTATGCCGACGTGGTCTTCCGCAACACGACCACTTCCGACATCTGGTGGGTCAACATGCTTGGCGGCACCAATGCCGGCTGGGGCGTGGTGGCGAACGGGCTCGCCGGCTGGGACGTGCGCGGCTCGGCCGATGTCGACAATGACGGCTGGCGCGATGTCATCGTCCAGAACCTTGCCGACGGCACCACCTACTTCGCTGACATGAACGCCGGCACCTTCGGCGGGTGGGGCACGGTGAGCGGCGCGCTCGGCACGCAATGGCTGGCGGTGGCGTAGGTCGGCGGCCCGGCGCTGAGGCCCAGACCGGCGGCGCCGGAGTCCTGCTGCGTCAGTCCCAGGCCCCGATGATCGCGTCGGCGTCGGTCACCACCGCCACGTTCTGCAGCGCGTAATTGACTGATGCCGTGTGCCACTCGGCATTCATCGTCGAACAGGCATCCTCCGGTACCATCATGTAGTATCCCTTGTCGGCACCGGTGCGCGCCGTGTGCTCGATCGACATGTTGGTCCAGGCGCCGGTGACGATGACGATGTCGCGGCCGAGGGCCCTCAGCACGGTTTCGAGACGAGAGCCCTCCCAGGCACTCATGCGCTGCTTCTCCACCACGTGGTCTCCCGCCATGGCCTCGAGGCCGGGTACCGGCGCCGCGCCCCAGGTGCCGCGCACCAGTGCCTTGGCGTCGGCGAGCCCCTCGAAGAGCGGGGCGTTCATGGTGACGCCGGGGCAGCCGGGATCGACGAGGAACCAGACGTGGATGACGGGGACGCCCTTGCCGCGTGCGGCGGCGGCGAGGCGGGCGGCATTGGCGATGGCATTCTGCTCCCGGCAATGGGCCGGTGACCCGGACGCGGCGAAGGCTCCGCCCTCCATCACCACATCGTTCTGCATGTCCTGGACGATGACGGCGCAACGCCCGGCGTCGAGCGCATAGCCGGGGGCGCACTTCAGCGCGCCGTTGCGGGAAACCGCCGCTGCGGCGGGTCCATCCGCGCGTGAACCCGGGCCGGGGCGGGCCGCGCCGGCCGCGATCATGTAGGGCTCGGACCGCGGACCGACCTTGGTCTCGACGGCGTAGAGCGAATGGGTCGCTGTCATGAACAGGGTGCGGAAATCGGGCCCGCCCCAGGTCAGGTTGCCGACGAGTTCGGGAACCCGCACCTTTCCGATCAGCACTGCGGCCGGGGAATAGACCCAGACCCCACCGGGACCGCAGACCCAGACATTGCCCATCGTGTCGCACTTCATCCCATCGGGGACGCCGGGCTCGGAGGGGGAGACGATGCCGGAGGCGAAGATGCGGCTGACGCCGAGGGATCCGTTCGGGAGCACGTCGAACACGCGGATCAGCTGTTGCGCCGTATCGTTCACGTAGAGGTGCTTCTCGTCGGGCGAGAAGCACAGGCCGTTGGGCTGCTCGAAGAGGTAGCGGTCGACAAGGAGCTGCGGCGCGCCGCCACCCGGCGGAATGCGATAGACCCCCTGGAAGCCGAGCTGCCGCGGCCGCTCGACGCCATAGACCGGCATGCGGCCATACCAGGGGTCGGAGAAGTAGATGGCGCCGTCGGATTTCACCACGACGTCGTTGGGGCTGTTGAGCTCGCGCCCGTCGACATGGGAGGCGAGCACTTCCCGCCGCCCGTCCGGCCGCTCGCGCACCAGGGTCGAGGTCGCGTGCTCGCAGACGATCAGGTTGAGTTCGCCGTCATAGGTCATCCCGTTGCACTTGTTGGCCGGACGCATGACCTCGCGGATTCCCGTCCGGTCCCATCGACGGCGCACGTCGCCGGGCATGTCGGAGAACAGAAGATAACCGTCCTTCGGATGCCAGATCGGCCCTTCGGTGAACTGGAAGCCGGTGCCGAGCTGGCGCACCGGCGTCCAGGGGTCGATGAGGCCGTTGAAGGCCGGCGTGACGGCGACATGGGTGCTCATGGGGCGATCTCGCTCGGTGGCCTCCATGCGGGAGGCCGAAGGGACGGACAGGGATCAGGCGGGGAACCAGGCCCGTGGCGGCAGCGACTGGGTGACCGGACCCGGCACCGCCATGTCGAGCCTTGCGACGACCTGACCCGCCTCGATCTTGGCCGGCTTGTCGTGCACCGGCAGGAGGAAGCGGGACGAGTTCAGGAGCTTCTTGATCGCCGCCTTCTCCTGGCGTTTCGAGGTCCCGTGATTGCCGGTGACCCGGGGTTCGTCGGCATGGATCTCGTGGAACGGATTGATGATCTGGTCGTGGAAATCGTAGATCACGTCGCCGCAGATCGTCGCCCGGCCCTCGGCCGTGTCGACATGGACGTTCATCGAGCCTTCGGTATGGGCGCCGGCCGCTTCCAGATAACAGCCGGGAAAGAGTTCGATCATCCCCGTCAGTTCGAGGTCTTCGAGCCGCAGCGCATGTTTCGTGTGAAGGCGGTCGATCAGGTGCTTGATGTCGGGGGCCGGATATTGCGGATGCATCAGGCCGGAGACCGAGTATTCCAGCTCCCGCCGGTTGATGATCACCGTGGTGTTCATCGGGAACAGCTCGTCCTTGCCGGCGTGGTCGATGTGCAGGTGGGTATGGGCGACATAGCGGACGTCGCCCATGCGCACGCCGTATTTCATCAGCTGGTTCTCGATCATGTTCTCGTGGAACTGGAGCCCGCGCATGCCGAGGCTCTCCATGATCTGGTTGTGGCGGTAGCCGGTATCGACGACCACGGGCCAGGGGCCGCCGAGAATCAGGAAACCGTAGGTATAGGTGCGCTTGCGCTGGCCGCAGCCGCGGCCGAGCACCAGAAAGCTCGATTCCAGCTCGATGTCGCCGTAGTCGAGGATCTTGATCTCAAGTGGCATCGTTCCCTCCGATTGTTGTCAGGCCAGCCGGTAGACCCGCTTGGCGGTTGATGAAAAGACAGCGGCACGATCCCCGTCGGGGACGGCGGCCCGATGGGCGTCGAGGAGCGCGGCATAGGTGGTCCAGAGCTTCTCGATCGGAAAATTGGAACCGAACAGGCAGCGCCCGGCGCCGAACAATGTCAGCGTTTCCCGGACGACCATGGCGACATGGCCGGGATCGTTGCGGCGCAGGAACGTCCCGAGCCCGGAAAGCTTGCTGACGACGTTCGGCCTTGCGGCGAGCATGGCCATGCCCGAGCGCCATGCATCCATGCCGTCCTCAGAGAGATCCTCCAGCATGCCGGCATGCTGCAGGACGAAGGTCACGCCGGGACAGGCATCGGCGAGAGCGGCAGCCCCCGCCATCTGCCCGGTGAAGACCTGCAGGTCGAAACTCCAGCCATAGTCGGCGAGACGGGCGACGTTGCGCTGAAGCGTCGGGTGGCGGGCCAGATCCGGATCTGCGGCAAAGCGGTAGAGCGGGTTCTGGTGCCAGTGAAGTTGCTGGCGCACGCCGCGGACCCGGGCATTGCTGGCGAGGGCATCAAGCTGCGGGCGGGCGTCGTCGGCCAGCAAGTCGGCATAGGCGACGATGGCGATGGGAAAACCGCTGGCGTCCGAGGCTTCGGCGACGAAGGCGGCTTCCTCGACGAAGCGGTCCACCGGCCAGTTGGCCTGGACATAGACGGCCTCGGTCATGCCCGCCGCGGCGGCATCGGCGAGATATTCGGTCACCGGATAGTCGCGCCGGATCGGCTCATAGGGGCCGAAGATCCGCGGCTGCATGGGCCCGGTGAGCCAGGGCAGGTCGGCCTGGCGCCAGATATGGAAATGGGCGTCGATCATGCCGCGCGCTCCCGGCCGATCGACAGGACATGGTGACAGATGGCGGCGGTCGTCGCGCCATTGGTCAGCGACGTGATGAAGGGCCGGATGGCGGCGAGCCCCTCGGTCTCCGGGCGGTAGTCCTGCCCGGTCGCCAGGGGCGACAGCCAGTCGATCCGGTGCGCCCGCGCAGCGAGGTGCCGGACCGCCCGGATCATGGCGGCGGGATCGCCGCGCTCCAGCCCGTCCGACAGGATCAGGACGACGGCGCCGCGTGCATAGCCGGCAAAGCGGGGGACCGCGAGGAAGGTCTCAAGGGCGTCGCCGATCCGTGTGCCGCCGTCCCAGTCGGCGACCAGATCGGCGGCGATGGCGAGGGCCCGGGTGCGGTTCCGGCGCTTCAGCGCGGTGGTGAGGCGGGTCAGTCGCGTTCCGAAGGTGAAGACCTCGACCCGCGGTGCGCCCTGCACCAGGGCGTGGGCGAGGGCGAGATTGGCGTCGGTGCGCTGCTTCATCGAGCCTGACACATCGATCAGCAGCAGGACCGGCCTGACGCGGGTGCTGCGCCGCCAGCGCTTCAGCGCCATGACCTCCCCGTCGTTGCGGATGGCGGCCTTCAGGCTGGCCGCCAGATCGAAACCGCTGCCGCGCCGGGCGCGCCGGTGGCGATAGCCACGCCGCCGCGGCAGGGCGTCCGGCAGGTCACGCACGAAGCGGCGGAGGGTGCCGCTGTCGTCCGGGGGCTGCAACTGGCGCACCGCCAGGGCCTCGGCTGACGTCGCCTCGCGGCCGGTCTCATGCACTTCCTCGCCGATGAGAATTTCCTGGCCAGCGCCCTCCTCCTCGACCTTCATCTCGTCGTCGGGCTGCCATTCATCGTCCGCACCGGGTTCGCCGACGGCACCGAGGAAATGCGTGTCGAACAAGGCGTCGAACGTGTCCCGCCGCTCGAATGGGGGGCCGATCGTCGCCACCGCAGCCTTGCGCACATCCTCGATGGAGCGCGGCCCGAGCAGCTGCACGGCGCTGAGGAAGAGCACGGTCTGTTCCGGCGCCACGGCGAAGCCGTTGGCGCGCAGCACTGCCGCGAAGGCGACCAGGGGCCTGGCTGCGGCCGGCAAGCGCGGCAGGGCGACCGGCGGCGTCATGCGGCCACCGCCTTGATGAAGGCGTCCATGCGCGGGCGCATGAGCGCGAAGTCCTCTTCGTCCTTCAGGGCCGTGCCGATCGAACGGCGGAAGGCGTCCGGCCAGGACGCGCCGGTCCGGTGCAGGGCGGTCGCCGCCTCCGCCCAGTCGACGGCTTCCGCCACGCCCGGCGGCTTGGTGAGCGGTTCCTGCCGGAGGAGGCCGACGGCGTGCACCACCGCCCGCGCCGTGCCCTCGGCCACGGCGGAGGAGCGCAGCATGATGATGGCCGCCTCGCGCGCCGGATCGGGATAGGGGATGTAGTGGTAGACGCAGCGGCGGCGCAGCGCCTCGTGCAGGTCGCGGGTGCGATTTGAGGTGAGGACGACCACCGGTCGATCGGCGGCGCGCAGCGTGCCGCGTTCGGGGATCGAGATGGAGAAGTCCGACAGGAACTCCAGCAGGAAGGCCTCGAACTCATGGTCGGAGCGGTCGATCTCGTCGATCAGCAACACCGTCGAATCCGGCCGCCTGAGCGCTGCCAGCATCGGGCGCTCGATGAGGAAATCGTCGCGGTAGATGTCGATCGTGTCGCCCTCGCGCGCCTGGCGGATGGCGAGCATCTGGCGGGGATAGTTCCACTCGTAGAGTGCCGCGGAGGCGTCGATGCCCTCGAAGCACTGCAGGCGGATGAGTTGCCGGCCGAGGATCCCCGCCAGTGCCTTGGCGGCCTCGGTCTTGCCGACACCGGGCGCCCCCTCGAGCAGCAGCGGCTTGCCGAGGGCCAGCGCGAGGAAGCCGGCCGTGGCGATGCCGTCGTCGGCGAGGTACAGCGCCGATCTCAGGGCGTCCGACAGCGCCTCGGGGCTCGACAGGCCGGCGATGGGGGGTTGCAACGCCATCCCGTCAGCCCCCGCCGCCACGGCGCGGTTGCGGCCGCGCGCCACCATTCGCCTTGATGCCGCGCAGGACCTTTTCCGGTGTGATCGGAAGGTCGTTCACCCTGACCCCCACGGCGTTGTAGACGGCGTTGGCAATGGCCGGCAGCACGGGATTGGCGCACATCTCGCCCGGCCCCTTGCCACCGAACGGACCGTCGGGGGCGGGGCGCTCCAGGACGGTTATCGAATAGGGTGCGACGTCGCCGGGACCCGGCATCAGATATTCGTTGAAGTCCCGAGGGCCGTGGTCGGGATTGGGATAATAGGGTTCCGGCGTCTCGTAGAGCGCGTGGCTGATGCCCATCCAGGCGCCGCCCACCAGCTGCTGCTCGACCATCTTCGGATTGATCGCCCGGCCGAGCTCGTAGGCGGAGGCCATCTTCAGCACGGTGACTTCGCCGGTTTCGTCGTCGACCTCGACATCGGCGACGAGGCTGGCATGGGCGAAGGCGGTGTTGGGGTTCAGTTCGCCGGTCTGCGGATCGACCGTCGACAGCGGGATGAGGAAGATGCCGCGCCCGGCGATCGTCTTGCCCTGCTTGAACTGCGCCGCCTGGGCGGTCGCCTTGACCGTGATCGAGCGCGAGGGCGCGCCCTTCACGTGGATATTGCCCCTGCCGTCGGTGACGAGATCCCCGGCATTGACCTCAAGCTCCTCGGCAGCCGCCTCGAGCAGCACGCCGCGCGCCTCGCGTGCGGCGGCGATCACCGCATTGCCCATGCGATGCGTCCCGCGCGAGGCGAAGCTGCCCATGTCGTGCGGGCCGGTGTCGCTGTCGGCCGTGTCGACATAGACGTCCTCCATCGGCACGCCGAGCGTTTCCGCCGCCACCTGCCGTGTCACCTGCTTCATCCCCTGGCCGAGATCGATGGCGGAGAGGGCGACGGTGAACTTGCCGTCCGGATTGGAGTGGATCAGCGCCTGGCTCGGGTCGCCGCCGAGGTTCATGCCGATGGGATAGTTGACGGACGCCATGCCGCGTCCCCGGTGCCGTGCCATGTCAGCGCCTCCTCGTGCCGAAGACGGAGGAAAAGCGGACGGCGCCATGCTGCGTCGGCGCTGCGGCCGGAGGCGTCGATGCGGCG
>NZ_JAUYFA010000029.1 GCF_030691135.1 Phreatobacter sp. | reverse complement strand
CCTCAACGTCTTCGTCATCTCCGCCATCGCCAGGGACGTGCCGATCCTCTCGACCTATCGCGGTGTCATCCCCTTCGTCGCCGCAGATATCCTGCGGCTCGCCCTCGTCGTCACCTTCCCGGCGCTGGCATTGTGGTTGGTGAACGTTCTGAGCTGAGGCCTAGTCGACGACGACGTCGACGAAGAGTTCGGATGTGCCGCTGCCGATGCTGCTCGTGCCGGTGACGGCGAAGACGAAACGGTCGGTGCCGCTGAAGCCTGGATAGGGGGTGTAGACGACGCCGGTATGCCCGTCGGCGACCAGCCGTCCGCCGCGCGGCCGCTCGACGATGCTCAGCGAGTCATAGTGGCTCTGTCCGCCGGCCTGCAGGCTGATGCGGCAAGGTTCGCCCGAGACGCTCATGGCGATATGCCCGGGCTGGCCCATGACGAAGGGGCGGGCGGCGACGTTGCAGCGTGCGGAAGCTGCCGACGTGGTGACGGTGAGGGCGGCCAGGGCGAGCGTGGCAGCGCGTAACGGGTGCCGCATGGTCAGCCTCCTTGGCCTCATGCCCGAAGGTCGGGCGCCTGACTAAGCCTCATTCCTCGGACATGGTGGCCTATGCGGCCGCGTCAAGTTCGGCTCAGCCGTTTCGCGTTCGCCCTGGCACGCCGTGCCGCCGGACGCGCCGCCGCGACACCGATGGCGAGAAGCCCGTGCGCCACGTCATCGGTCGACATCTTGCCCGTCGCCGAGTTGATGGCGAGACGTCCCACTGCGAAGGCGGCGTCGAGAGAGCCTTGCGTCGCCGCGTCCATCTTCTCGGAGATCATTCGCATCGCCTCGCCGCGCGACGACACATCCCATGCCGTCGCGGGATCCGACATCAGGATCATGCGATGGGTGATGGTGACAGCCGATGCGACGGCTGCCGAAGCGGACAAGTTGGCAGCGCCCATGGCGGCCTCGGTAAAGCGTGGCATATACCAGAAGAACAATGCGATCCCTCGACCGACCAGACGGGTTGCGTGACCATAGGGCAGTTTGCGACCCTTTGTTTAAATTTCAACGGGGGTGCCCGCGCATGGCTGCCGCGCTGCAGGACGTTCTGCCGAAAGATCCGGACTTCGAGGCGAGGGCCCGTGCCAGCTTCGCGCGGCAGAGCATGATGGCGACTCTTGGAATGAGCCTCGAAACCGTCGCTCCCGGCGCGGTCGAGATGGCGATGCCCTATGCACCGCACATCCTGCAGCAGCATGGCTTCGTGCACGCCGGGGCGATCTCGACGCTGGTCGACAATGCCTGCGGATTCGCGGCGATGACGCTGATGCCGAAAGGTTCGGGCGTCCTCACCGTCGAGTTCAAGGTGAACATGATGTCGCCCGGCAAGGGCGACCGCTTCATCGGCGTCGGCCGGGTCGTCCGGCCAGGCAAGACGATCATGGTGACCCTCGGCGAGTGCTTTGCGGAGACCGGCGGCGAGCGCAAACTCATCGCGATGATGACCGCGACGATGATGGTGGTCGAGACGCCAGGGATCGTCGATTGAGGAGCGAAACATGACGGATCTCATCGTCGAGACTTCAGGCCCGGTCACCACCTTCATCCGCACGCGGTCAGCGGCACGCAACGCCATGAACCCGGAAGGTGCCGAAGCGCTCAGCCGGGCGCTTCTTGCGTTCGAGGCGGATGCAAGCGCCAGTGTCGGGGTCCTTTGGGGCGCGGGCGGCGCCTTCTGCGCCGGTTTCGACCTCAAGCATGCGGCGGCTGCTCCCGACGGCACGCCATTCGGGGGCGATCTCGACATCCCCGATCACGACTCAGACTGGCCGCGCGGGCCGATGGGGCCGACCCGGCTCGCCCTGACCAAGCCGGTGATCGCGGCCATTGCCGGACCGGCTGTCGCCGGCGGCATGGAACTGGCGCTGTGGTGCGATCTCAGGGTCATGGAGGAAGACGCCTATATGGGCGTCTACTGCCGCCGCTGGGGCGTGCCGCTGATCGATGGCGGCACCGTGCGCCTGCCGCGCCTCGTCGGTCAGGGCCGGGCACTCGACCTCATCCTCACGGGCCGCAAGGTGGAGGCGGACGAAGCGCTGCGGATCGGCCTTGCCGACCGGGTGGTGCCGAAAGGCTCTTCCCGCGAGGCCGCAGAGGCGCTGGCGCACGAGATCGCGCGGTTTCCCCAGGGATGCCTCAGGGCCGACCGCGCCTCGGCCCTTGCGCAATGGGACCTGAGCCTGACCGAGGCGCTGCGCAACGAGTGGCGCACGTCCTCGGCCATGGCGGTGAAGGAGGGGATCGCTGGCGCCGGGCGATTCGCCGCTGGAAAGGGCCGCGGCGGCGATTTTGGATCGATCTGATCAGCGCAGCGCCGCCTTGATGACATTGTCGCCGACGCCGACCTCGCGCGCCGTGGCGGCGATGGCTTCCCAGGTGCCGTCTGAGAGCGGCACGCCCTGTTCGAGCTTCTTCGCCCGCGAGCGCAGTTCGGCCTCGCCCGGCACCAGAACCTCGCCGCCGGCCTCGACCGGCCGCGCGCTCTTGTAATAGGCGACATAGTCGGCGCATTCGGCGGGGAAGAAGCCGTCGGGATCGACCACTCTGGGGTCGATATAGATCGACATCATGCCGTTGCAGAAGCGCTTGTCCGGCCCCGTCGTGCCGGCGCCGGTGAGCGCCCCGCCGAGGATCTCGCACATGAAAGCGAGACCTGAGCCCTTGTGCTCGCCGAAGGCCCGGATGGCGCCGGGGCCGTTCATCGGGTCACGGGTGCCCGGGCCGGCCGGATAGGGGCCGTAGAGCACCGCGGGGTCGTTGCTCATGGTGCCGTCCGGCGAGATCAGCGCGTCCGGCGGGATGGGCTTGCCACCGAGAGAAGCGACGAGGACCTTGCCTTCTGCCACCAGGGACGTGGCGAAGTCGAGCAGCAGCGGCGCCTCGCCGGGCCGTGGCACGCCGATGCAATAGGGGGCCGTCGACAGCCTGCGGTCGACGCCGCCGTGGGGAGCGACGAGGATCGAGCCGACGACATTGACGAAATGGATGGAGACGAGGCCCTCGGCCGCCGCCATCTCGGCGAAATCGCCGATCCGCCCGAGATGGCCGGCCTTGCGCAGGGCGACGGCCGCGAGGCCGTGCTGCTTCGCCTTGGCGATGCCGATCCGAACCGCCTGGGGGCCGACCGTCTGGCCGAAGCCGTAATGGCCGTCGAGCACGGTGATGGCCGGCGTGTCGACGATGGCGGTAACGGACTTGCCGGCCTCGACGCGGCCTTCCTTCAGCCAGTCGACATAGCGCGGGACACGGGCGACACCGTGGCTGTCATGGCCGGTCAGGTTGGCCTCGGTGAGATAGTGGCCGATCCGGCGCGCCTCGTCGCCGTCGCAGCCCGCCCTCTCGAATATCGTCGCGACGAGCCCCGCGAGGCGCTCTGCATCGACCGTGGCCATGGACATCCTCCTGTGTTGTTTTGTGTGATCATGGACGCAGGCAGGGATCGCGGATAGGGCCGTGCCGGCACGGTCGGCCTGCATCACCGGCGCTTCCGGCCGGGGGCGCCGCCGTCTAGGCTGACGCAGTCTCAGGAGTTTACGATGCCGACACCCATCCCCGCCCTGACCCCCGGCCGCCTGGCGCGCCCGGACGGTGCCGTCATTCAATACGAGGTCGGCGGCGAGGGCCCTGTCGTGGTCTTCGCCCATGGGCTCGGCGGCAACCATCTGAGCTGGTGGCAGTCGGCGCCGGCCTTAGCCGCAACGCACCGGGTCGTGGTCTTCTCGCACCGGGGATTTGCGCCGTCGACGGCGCCGGGAGGCATGGCCGATCCGCAACTCTTCGCCGGTGACCTGATCGCCCTCCTCGATCACCTCGCGGTTCGCAAGGCGGTGATCATCGGCCAGTCCATGGGTGGCTGGACCTGCGTCGAGACGGCGCTGGCGGCGCCCGATCGCGTCGCGGGTCTCGTGATGGCCTGCACCACCGGTTCCTTCGACTACGACCGATTCGACGATCCGGGGGTCAAGGACTGGCGGCAGGCCATGCCGGCCGTGCTCGCCGACCTTTCTGCGCGTGGCATCCACCGGGCCGCTGGAGCCCGGATGGCCGAGGGCAATCCGCCCCTCCACGCCCTCTACCAAGGCATCGACCGGCTGACATACGGCCTCGACAAGGAGGAAGTCGGCAAGCGCATCCGTACCCAGCGCACACGCGGCGCCACTGACGCAGCCCGTATGGCCTGTCCGGCGCTGTTCGTCATCGGGTCCGAAGATCCGCTGATCTGCCCGCGCGGGATCGAGCTCGTTGCCGGCACCTGGCCGCAGGCCCGGACCCACGTGGTCGCCGAGGCAGGCCATTCGGTCTATTTCGAGCGCGCCGAACTGTTCAACCTGCTGGTCGCCGAGTTCCTCGAGTCGATCGCATGGGTCTGATCAGTTGCCCAGGAAGGAACGCGGAGCCACCGGCGATTCCTTCATGATGAGGATCGAAACCCGGCGATTCGCAGCCAGATGGGGGTCGTCCGGGAACAGCGGCTCGCTGTCGCCCTTGCCGGTGACGGCGAAGATGCGGTCGGGCGGCAGCCCCTGTTCCTCGAGGATCATCCGGACGGCGTTGGCCCTGTCGGCGGTGAGGTCCCATGGCCCGTAACCCGGGCGGCTGAGGACCCGCGCACCGGATGTATGGCCGGTGATGGTGACCCGGTTGGAGAGCTGGCGAAGGGCCGGGGCCAGGGCAGCGATCAGGCGGCGCGTACGCTCGTAGGGCTCGCGGCCGTCGGGCGGGAACATGGCGCGGCCGTCCTGGTCGACGATCTGGATGTCGAGCCCGTCCGGCCGCTCCTCCATGATGATGTTTTTCGAAAGCTCGGCTATTTCCGGGAAGGCCTGCAGCGCCTGCCGCAGGCTGGCGGCTGCAAGCGCCATGCGCCGGTCGGCCAAGGCGTTGATCGCGTCGGGATGGCGCTCGTCGGTGCGCGGCGCAGGGCGGTCGGTGGGCGATTCGGGGGTTGAGGACAGGTTCTGGATGAACGGCCGGGTCGGAATGCCGTGCAGCTCGACCATGCCGGTGAGCAGGGTGTTGCTGGTCGTGCCGAAGGCTTCGCGGAACGAGCCGGTCATCATGTGCTTCTTGCGATCGTCCTGGCTCGACGTCGCGACGATGACGACGAAGAACGACATCAGCAGCGCCATCAGGTCGGCGAAAGTCACGAACCAGCCGTGACCGCCCGCGTGTCCGTCGCCCTTGCGCTTTGCCATCGTATCCTCAGGCCGCTTCGGTCATTGCATGGCGATCGTGCTCGCTCAGGTAGGCAAGAAGCATCTCCCTCACGATCTGCGGGCTCTTCTGGTTCCGGATCTGGATCACGCCATCCATGATGATCGACCGGCAAAGGTCCTCTTCCGCCATCTTCAGATGGCATTTGTCGGCGATGGGCATGCAGACCATGTTGGCGATGACGGCGCCGTAGAGGGTCGCGAGCAGCGCCATGGCCATGATGGGGCCGAGCTTCGAGGGGTCGGTCATGTTGGCGAACATGTTGACCATGCCCAGCAGCGTGCCGATCATGCCGAAGGCGGGGGCGCAATCGCCGATCGAGCGGTAGATCTTCTGAGCCTCGTCGAGCTCGGCGTAGACCTTGTCCTTGTCGGTCTCCATGGCCTGGCGGATGAAGTCGACATCGTAGCCGTCGGCGATGTAGCGCACGCCCTGAGCCAGGACCGGATCCGAGATGTCCAGCTTTTCCAGGGCGTTGGGCCCCTGCTTGCGGGCCACATCGGCAATGGTGGCGATCTCCTCGACGAGCTGGCGCGGGCTGATCGAGCGCATCGCCATGGCCGCCTTGAAGCCCATGGGAATGCCGTGCATCACCACGCCGAGGGGATAGCGCGTCAGCGTCGCCGCGAAAGCGCCGCCGAAAATGATGATGACCGCGTGCTTGTCCGCATACTGCGCGAAATTGCCGCCATCGATGATGATCAGTCCGACGAGGACGGCCACACTCGCGACCAGGCCTAGGACTGTGGCGATATCCATCGAAGACTCCGAACGCGCAACCCTGCTGGTATCTGACACTAGGAGATGCCGCCTAAGACTTGTTTAAGGTTGCCAGGGCGTTGCCGGTTTTCGGACGACTTGCGGAGCCTGCCGTCCGGCAGCTAAAGGGCTAGAGTGACGCACGGAGACCAGTTGCCATGAAGACAATGATCCTCGGAGGTTTGACGATCGTCGCCATGGTCGGGCTCGCCGGCTGTGCGCAAACCCAGTCCTCCGCGCCTCCGGGACCGCCCGTTGTCAATGCGACGCCGCCGCCGTTGCCGCCCGATCCGGCGCTGGGTCCGCACGCGACACAGGGCGCGGCCCAGCCACAGAGTGGCCGCCGCACCCGCTGAGGCGCCACCTTTTCGCCACGGCTTGCCGGTCCACTGCGTCAACCCGTCGCGACAGGATCCGGGGGCAATTTGGCCGGCTGTCCTCTTCTCAAGGCCTGGCGGCAGCCGATCACCGAGCCGCCGGGCTGGAAGCCGCCCTGTGAGATGACTCCCAATGCCTTGCCAGCGGCCTTAACGGACCCATTCATGATCAAGCAAGCTGCTGCCATCGCTGCCTCGGCGGTCCTCCTCACAGGGTGCATGACCGCGCGCGAGACCCCGGTCGTTGCGCCGGTGGCCGCTCAGGCGGTACCCGTCGCGCGCGTCGAGACGTCGGCCCTCCCGGCGCCTGCGTCGGCAGGACAGGTTCCGCCATCGTCGTCGACAGCGGTGCCGCTCTCCGCCCGCACGTCGGCGGTGGCGCCGTCGCGGCTGGAGGTGGATGGCATGCGCACGGCTCCTGGAGCGCGCGAGAGCACGACGCTCAGCAATGTCTCACGCGTGTCGACGGGTGCGCCGACCGGCGGCAATGCGCTGGGCGGTACGATCATGAGCGGCCAGGGGGCCGGCGCGATCCCGACCACGATCGACCGAAACCGGGAGCCGGTGCGCCGCGCCTCCGTTCCCCGCGATCCGGTCGGGCCTGGAACGCCGGCGCCCGTGATCGTTCCCGAGTTGCGCGACACGACCGGCCGTTCGATCCGCAACCGGCAGGAAGTGCAGTTCTAGGCGGTCTGCCGAAACCGGCGAAACATGGGGTCCGTCGCGACGGAGCCTGAGGAAGGCCCGCCGACGCCCGGTCCTCGCCCACAGTCGCCGCCATTGAATGAATTCCGGCAAGCTCACGTTCCCGGGCCCCGTCGTGATCGAGAGCGGGCGCGGCTGGTGCAAGGGCCGGTGCTCCTACCGGTCGACGAACGGCAGTTCACCACCGACATCGTTGCAAGACCTCCGCCGGGCGGGCTATAGGGCGGGCTCATTCGACATGAGGTTCGACGCGCGTGGCCGATGACAAAAAGAGCGGACTGGGCGAAACGGTCCGCGTGGTGATCCACGCGCTGCTGATCGCCTTCGTGATCCGCACGTTCCTGTTCCAGCCGTTCAACATCCCGTCGGGGTCGATGAAGGAGACGCTGCTCGTCGGCGATTACCTCTTCGTCTCGAAATTCTCCTACGGCTATTCGAAATATTCCTTCCCGTTCTCGCCCAACCTGTTCGACGGGCGGATCATGGGATCGGTGCCGACCCGCGGCGACGTGGTCGTCTTTCGCCTGCCGCGCGAGCCCGACGTCGACTACATCAAGCGCGTGATCGGCCTTCCCGGCGACAGGATCCAGATGATCTCCGGTCAGGTCCACATCAACGGAACGCCGGTTCCGCGCCAGCGGATCGAAGACTTCGTGGATACCGAGGACGGCCGGCAGGTGCGCACCCGCCGCTATCGCGAGACACTCCCGAACGGTGTCGCATTCACCACGCTCGACCTCTACGAGAACGGCTTCTACGACAACACGCCGGTCTACGAGGTGCCTCAGGGCCACGTCTTCGTCATGGGCGACAACCGCGACAATTCGACCGACAGCCGTGTCCTGAGCCAGGTCGGCCCGATCCCCCTCGACCACCTGATCGGCCGCGCCCAGATCCTGTTCTTCTCCCTTGAGGAGGGTGAGCGCGCCTGGGCCTTCTGGCGCTGGCCCTGGTCGATCCGCTGGACACGGTTTGGAAATCTCGTGAGGTGACGGGGGCCGTGGCGCCAGGTCGCAAAGCCAAGGTCCAGCGTGCCAGCCTCGACGAGATGGAGGCGCGGATCGGCCATGTCTTCGCCGACAAGGGGTTGCTGGCGCGGGCGCTGACCCATCCGAGCGCCGTATCGGGCATCGAAAAGCGCTCGGGTTCCTATCAACGGCTGGAATTTCTCGGAGACCGGGTTCTCGGTCTCGCGGTGGCGGCCATGCTGTTCAAGGCCCTGCCAGAGGACGACGAGGGCACCTTGTCGCGGCGGCTGTCGGACCTCGTCAGGGCGGAGACCTGCGCCGAGATCGCCATTGTGCTCGGCCTCGGCGACGGCGTCAGTGTCGGGCCGACGGAGAGCCAGACGGCGGTCGGCCGACGCCCCGGCGTTCTCGCTGATCTCTGCGAGGCGGTGATCGGCGCCATTCATCTCGATGCGGGATGGGCGGCCGCGGAGGCCTTTGTCATCCGCAACTGGAGCGAGCGCCTAGTCGCCAACGCACCGCCGCTGCGCGACGCCAAGAGCGCCCTGCAAGAATGGGCGCAGGGCAGGGGGTTCGCCACCCCGGTCTACAAAGTCGTGGCGCGGGCCGGTCCCGACCACGCACCCGTCTTCACCATGGCCGTGATCATACCCGGCCTCGCTGACGGCATCGGCGAAGGCGCTGCCAAGCGGCAGGCGGAGATCGCCGCCGCCACTGCCGTCCTGTTGCGCGAGGGCGTCTGGTCGGCCATGCCGCAACCTGGAAACGCACCATGAGCCAAGATGCCACCCGCTGCGGCTTCGTCGCCATCATCGGCGCGCCGAATGCCGGCAAGTCGACGCTGGTCAACGCGCTCGTCGGCGCCAAGGTCACGATCGTCTCCCACAAGGTGCAGACGACCCGTGCCCTGGTGCGCGGCATTGCGATGGAAGGGGCCTCGCAGGTCATTCTCGTCGATACGCCGGGCCTGTTCTCGCCGAAGCGCCGTCTTGACCGTGCCATGGTCTCGGCGGCCTGGGGTGGCGCTGCCGATGCTGACCGCGTGCTCGTGCTGGTCGATGCCAAGAAGGGCGTCGACGAGCCCGTCGATGCCCTCCTCGACAAGATCGGCGACATCCGCCAGCCGAAGGACCTGGTGCTGAACAAGGTCGATCTCGTCGAGCGTCCGAAGCTCCTCGACCTCGCCACCGCCATCAATGCGCGGGCGACCTTCGACCAGACCTTCATGATCTCGTCGACCACCGGGTCGGGGGTCATGGACCTGAAGCGCCACCTCGCGGCCGTCGTTCCCGCCGGCCCCTGGCACTATCCCGAGGACGAGATATCCGACGTGCCGGCCCGCATGCTGGCCGCCGAGATCACCCGCGAGAAACTATATCACCGTCTGCACGACGAATTGCCCTACGACGCCACCGTCGAGACTGAGAGCTACGAGGAACGCAAGGACGGCTCGATCCGCATCGAGCAGACGATCTATGTGGTCCGCGAAGGGCAGCGCAAGATCATGCTCGGCAAGCGCGGCGACACCATCAAGCTCATCTCGACGACGGCGCGAGAGGAACTCTCGAAGCTGTTCGAGACCAAGGTGCACCTGTTCCTTTTCGTGAAGGTGCGCGAGAACTGGGGCGACGATCCCGAGCGCTACGAGCGCATGGGTCTGGAATATCCGAAAGGCAGGTGAGCCATGCTGTCCGTCAAACCGAAGAGCGCGACGACTCTCTACCGCTATCTGACCGGCCCCGACGATTCTGCGTTTTGCCATCGCGTCAGCGAGGCGATCAACAAGGGCTGGCAGCTCTATGGCCCGCCGACCCTCACCTTCGATGCCGCCAAGGGTCGCGTGATCTGCGGCCAGGCGATCGTGAGGGAAGTCGAGGACGTGGCCTATTCGCCGGACCTGAAGCTGTCCGACTTCTGATCCATGCACTGGATCGACGAGGGGATCGTCCTGGGCGCCCGATCCTACGGGGAATCGAGCGTGATCCTCGAACTGTTCACCCGCAACCACGGCCGCCATCTCGGCCTGGTGCGCGGGGGACGGTCGCGTCGCCAGCAGCCGGTGATCCAGCCCGGCAACACCGTCCATGCGGCCTGGTCTGCGCGGCTCGACGAGCATCTCGGCACCTATGCGATCGAGGCCAAGGTCTCGCGCGCCGCGCGCCTGATGGAGGCGCGCGAGGGCATCGCCGGCATCACCCTTCTCGCCGCAATGGCGCGGCTGATGCCGGAACGCGAGGCTCATGAGGGGATCTACGAGGCGGTCGCACTCATCGCCGATACCCTTCCCGATGTCGCCATCGCCGCGCCGCTGATGGTGCGTTTCGAACTGGAGGTGCTGCGGCTCCTCGGGTTCGGCGTCGATCTGTCGGAATGCGCCGCGACAGGGTCGACGGAGGACCTCGTCTATGTCTCGCCGAAGACCGGGCGGGCCGTGTCCCGTGCCGCCGGTGAGCCCTGGCACGACCGGCTGCTCGCCCTGCCGGCCTTCCTGCGCGGCGCCGCTGTGATCGCGCCGGACGACGTGCGGGCCGGCTTCCGCCTGACCGGTCATTTCCTGTCCCGTCACGTCTTCGAGCCGCGCGGCCTCGCCATGCCCGACGCTCGCGAGGTGTTCCTGCGCTTCGTTGCCTGAACACGTTTGAATTCGCGCCGCCGAGCCTCTACATGGCGCCCATGAGCAAGAGCGTCTTCGAAGACTGGTTCGCCCGGGACCTCGATCCGGCCGCCTATGACCCGGTGGCCGCGGCCCGGCTCGCGATGAAGCCGGCCTATCCCAAGCGCTTCTACCGGGAAGCGAGCGCCGGTCCCTCGGACGCGGGCTGGCGGCTGCTCCTCGACGGCCGTCCCGCGAAGACACCGGGGCGCCATCCGCTGGCCTTTCCGACGGAGAGGCTGGCGACGGCGGTCGCGGCGGAATGGGCGGCCCTCGGCGAATTCATCGAGCCCTTGAAGATGCCGATCACGCGGATCGCCAACTCCATCATCGACGGCGTCGTGCCCGATCCCGCCCCGGTCGCGGCAGAAATCGTGCGCTATGCCTCGTCCGATCTCCTCTGCTATCGCGCCGATGGTCCGGCGACCCTCGTCGCCCGCCAGGCGGTCGTCTGGGATCCGGTCGTCGCCTGGGCCCGCGACGATCTCGGGGCCCGTCTGATCCTGTCGCAGGGCGTCGTCTTCGTCACCCAGCCGCCCTCCGCGCTGGAGGCCCTGGCCGCAGCGCTCCCCAAGCATGACGGCTGGCGCATCGGCGCCACTCATGTCGTGACGACGCTGACCGGGTCGGCGCTGCTGGCGCTCGCCCTGCTGCTCGGCCGGCTCGACGGCGACGCGGTGTGGGCGGCCGCCCATGTCGACGAGGATTTCCAGACATCCCAGTGGGGCGAGGATGCCGATGCGGCCGAGAGGCGTGTCGCGCGCCGCCGCGAATTCGATGCTGCGGCAACCGTCCTCGCTGCCGTGTGACACGCCGGTGAAACGGTGCGGGCGCCATTGCTGCGTGCCCGCCGGCGATCCGGTCGGTCCGGAGACGCCCATGAAGATCACCCTCGATATCGGCAAGCTGGTCGAACAGGGCCGCATGACGGCCGAAGAGGCTATGCGCCTCAAAGCGTTGGCGGCAGAGACGACCGGGTCCCTCGCCATGAACATGCTGATAGGCTTCGGCGTGGTGGCCGTGGCTCTCGGGGTCTTGGGGCTGGTGCCGGAACCGATGGTAGCGGTCGTTCTGGGCGGAATCCTCGGGGGTGTCGGCCTCGGCTTCGTCCTCCGCGGCGAGCAGACCTGGGCGATCCTGGCGCAGGTCTGTCTCCTCGCAGGGGCGCTGATGCTTGCCGGCGGCGTCATGTTCCTGACCAAGGGGTCCGTTCTGGCCCTTCTCGCGGTGACGGCCATCTTCGTCGGCTGCGGCATCGCGGCGCGGTCCGGCCTCCTGATCGCCCTTGCCGTCCTCGCCCTATCGGCGACGATCGGCGCGCGTACCGGTTACATGCGCGCGACCTATTTTCTCGCCGTCGAGCAACCGGCCGTCACCGTCCTCCTGTTCTCGGGGCTGGCGATCGCCGCCTACCAGGCTTCCAAGGTTCTGGCGGCCGACATGGCGCGGCTCGCCATCGTCGCGGCGCGTACCTGCCTTCTGCTGGTCAATTTCGGCTTCTGGGTCGGCTCGCTCTGGGGCGACCGCCTCACCTGGTTCGTCGGTCGGAACGCGACGTCGCGCTACCTGCCCATCATCCCGTCCTGGACCTTCTCGCTCCTGTGGCTGGTCGCCATCGTCGGAGTGGCCATCTGGGCGGCGCGGGCCAACCGCCCGTGGGTGCTGAACCTCGCCGCCGTCTTCGGGGCCATCCACTTTTATACCCAGTGGTTCGAGAAGCTCGGCGCCTCGCCGCTGACCGTGCTGGTCGCGGGGGTGACGACCCTGATCCTCGCCGTCGGCATCTGGAAGTACAATCGGGGAAAGACCATCGCCGCCTGAAGGCGCATCCCCCGACAGTCTCATTGGTTGGCGCGGAGCTTGCGTGCTATCGGACCAGCTTGGCTCGATACCGATGAGGGGCGGGGCACGTTCCCCGGCGCTGCGATGAAGGACGTCCTTGAAAAGCTGGAAGATCGTCGTGCCGAGGCCCGCCTCGGCGGTGGCCAGAAGCGCATCGATGCCCAGCATGCCCGCGGCAAGCTGACGGCGCGCGAGCGCATCGAGCTCCTGGTCGACAAGGGGTCGTTCGAGGAGTTCGACATGTTCGTGCAGCATCGCTGCGCGGATTTCGGCATGGAGAAGTCCCATATCCCCGGCGACGGCGTCGTCACCGGCTGGGGCACGGTCAACGGCCGCACGGTCTTCATCTTCTCGAAGGACTTCACGGTCTTCGGCGGCTCGCTCTCGGGCGCCCATGCCGCCAAGATCACCAAGATCCAGGACATGGCGCTGAAGGCCCGTGCGCCGATCATCGGCCTGTTCGATGCCGGTGGTGCACGAATTCAGGAAGGTGTCGATGCTCTCGGTGGTTATGGCGAAGTCTTCACGCGGAATGTGATCTCTTCCGGTGTCATTCCGCAGATTTCGCTGATCATGGGTCCCTGCGCCGGAGGCGACGTCTATTCCCCGGCCATGACCGATTTCATCTTCATGGTGAAGGACACGAGCTACATGTTCGTGACCGGACCCGACGTGGTGAAGACGGTCACCAACGAGGTCGTCACCGCCGAGGAACTCGGCGGCGCCTCGGTCCATGCGGTCAAGTCGTCGGTTGCCGACGGCGCCTATGAGAACGATCTCGAACTGCTGCTGCAGATGCGGCGGCTCATCGATTTCCTGCCGTCGAACAACATGGAGGGGGTGCCGGAAATCCCGTCCTTCGACCAGCCCGACCGGATCGACATGTCGCTCGACACGCTGGTCCCGGACAATCCGAACAAGCCCTACGACATGAAGGAATTGATCCTGAAGACGGTCGACGAGGGCGATTTCTTCGAGATTCAGGGCAAGTTCGCGCCGAACATCATCACGGGGTTCGCCCGGTTCGAAGGGCGTTCTGTCGGTATCGTCGCCAACCAGCCCATGGTGCTGGCCGGGGTTCTCGATTCCGACGCGAGCCGCAAGGCGGCGCGCTTCGTGCGGTTCTGCGACGCCTTCTCGATCCCGATCGTGACCTTCGTCGATGTTCCCGGCTTCCTGCCCGGCACGTCGCAGGAGTATGGCGGGCTTATCAAGCATGGCGCCAAGCTGCTCTTCGCCTATTCCCAGTGCACCATCCCGCTCGTCACCGTCATCACCCGCAAGGCTTTCGGCGGCGCCTATGACGTGATGGCCTCCAAACATATCGGCGGCGACATCAATTATGCCTGGCCGACGGCACAGATCGCGGTGATGGGCGCCAAAGGCGCTGTGGAGATCATCTTCCGGGCCGACATGAAGGATGCCGAGAAGATCGCCGCCCGCACGAAGGAATACGAGGAACGGTTCCTCTCACCCTTCATCGCCGCCGAACGCGGCTATATCGACGAGGTGATCATGCCGCACTCGACCCGTCGCCGCGTCGCGCGGGCCCTGACCCTGCTGCGCAACAAATCCGCCGACATGCCTTGGAAGAAGCACGACAACATTCCCCTCTGATGGGCTAAGGTCATGAGGTCTGATCTCCATCAAGGACGCGTCATCCGGAACGCGCAACCTTGCGGCGCGTTCGCTCGTGAAGAAGGAGGCCCCCATGTCCATCAAGTCAATCCTGCTCGCCCTCATTGCCGGTGACGGCGCAAAGCCGCAGGGGGCGATCGAATATGCCGTCTCGCTGGCCGCCGCCCATGGCGCCCATCTTTCGGTGGTTGTCGGGGCCATCAAGGTGCCGGTCGTTGTCTATTCCGGAGTGGCGGAGGTCCAGGCGATCGTCGCCGACGAGAACGACACGCGCACCGACAAGGCGGACGAACTCTGCAACGCGATCCGCTATGCCACCCAGACGGCAGGAGTCGCCTCCACGGTCGAAGTGGTAACGGACGCCATCGACCCGCTCTTCGGGCGGATCGGCAAGCGCGGTCGCCTCCATGATTTCTGCGTCTGCGGCCGGCCGCGGCCGGACGACGTCTGGGCAACCGAGCTCGCGGAAACGCTGCTGCTGTCGACGGGTCGTCCGACCATCCTCGCTCCGGACGGGTTCGACCCCGTGCGCGCGACGAATTCGATCGTCGTCGCCTGGGACGGCTCGGCCGTCGCCGCCCGCGCCATCGGTTCGGCCTCGGACTTCATCGACAAGGCGGGTCATGTCGAGATCGTCTCGGTGCTGGGCGATCGCCATGCCGACGAGTTGGTCGCGGGGGCCGATCTTGCGCCGATGCTCGCCCATCACGGCGTCAAGGTCACGGTGACGAACCTTCCCTACAGCCGGAATGTCGGCAAGACGATCGTCGAGCACGCGCAGAACAACCGCGCGCAGATGATCGTCATGGGCGCCTATGCCCATTCCCGCCTGCGCCAGATGGTGCTCGGCGGGACGACGACGACACTGCTGCAATATTCGCCGGTGCCGGTGCTGATGGCGCATTGACGGCGCCTCGATCGCTCCGATCAGAAGCCGGCGGCTCAGGTCGCCGGCTTTTTGCGTCTGGGGGTGACGAGAGACTCGGCCGCGACCCGGGCGATCCCTGGCGGGTGTTCCGCTTTCAGCCGGGCCGAGACCTTTTCGACGCTCCGCCAGACCCTGAGCGCATTGCCGGAGAGAATCCCCTTCAGGGCCGCGTCCGACCAGCCGCGCCGGACGAGTTCGGCGACAAGGTGAGGAAAGCGGGAGGAATCCGCGAGGTCCGGCGGGTTCGGACCGCCAAAGAAGTCGGAGCCAATGCCGATATGGGCGAGGCCCGTGCGCCCGACGATGTACTGGATATGGTCGCAGAGCTCGCCGATGGAGCCCCGCGGCCGGGGGCCGGCCTCCGCTGCGCGCCGCGCCACCGCGGTGTCGATGTCGCTACCCGGCGGCGTCTTGCCGTGGACCTGAAGCGGCGACATCCAGTCGTGGCTCTTCCGCGAAATGAAGTTCGGCACGAAGGTGGCCATGACCACGCCACCATTGGCCTTGATCCGGTCGAGCACGTCGTCCGGCACGTTGCGCGGATGGGGGCAGAGCGCGGCGGCATTGGAATGGGACCACAACAGGGGCGCCGCAGCGACGTCGAGCACGTCATGCTGGGCTTTCGGCGAGGCGTGGGCGAGGTCGACCATCATGCCGATGCGGTTGCACTCGGCTACCAAGGATCGGCCGAAATCCGTCAGTCCGCCATGACGGGGCGCATCGGTGGCTGAATCGATCCAGTCCAGCGTCTCGTTGTGGCAGAGGGTGAGGATGCGCACGCCAGCCGCATGCCAGACCCGGAGCGGCGAGAGCGAGCCGCCGAGACCGACGGCGCTTTCCACCGAGATGACAGAGGCGATCTTGCCGGCCCGCCGGGCGGCGGCGATATCGGCGGCACGCCGCGCCGGGTGGAAGACGTCAGCATGCACCGACTCGATATCGAGGCCGATGGCGATCTGCTCGAGCGTGAAGCGGCCGGGATTGGGTACCGATGTCGGCACGAAGGCGGCGAAGACCTGGGCACCGACCTTTCCCTCGCGCAGGCGCGGGATGTCGGTGTCGCTCTCCTGGTGGACGCGGTCCAGCCCGTAGGCCGCGACATCGCCGTCGGCGGAACGGCGGATGGTGTAGGGCAGGTCGTTATGACCGTCGAAGAGGATGAAGCGCTCCAGCAGGTCGTTGGCCCTGGCGAGGGCCGGGTCGGTCCTGCTCATGTGCGGCTCCTTCAGTCCTCGGCGATGACGACCGCCGGAACACGTTCCACGGCCGTCACGCGGCCCCGTTCGATCGCGAGTGCCAGCTTGCCGTGCTTGAGGGCAAGAGCCTTCTCGCCGAAAAGCTCGCGCCGCCAGCCCTTGAGGGCGCCGATATCGGCCTCGTCGTTCTCGGCGATGCGGTCGAGATCGTCGGAGGTAGCCACCACCTTGGCGGCGACGTGGTGCTTCTCCGCGACCATCTTCAGCAGGACCTTCAGCAGTTCGACGGTCGCCGATTGCGACTGGCTCTGCGGGCGGTGCTTGTCGATGGGCGGCAGCTCGCGCGGATCAAGGGCGAGACCGGCCTGCACTGCCTCGACGACCGCCATGCCGTCGCGGGAGCGTTCCCAGCCCTTGGGGATTGAGCGCATGGCTCCCAGCGCCTCGACGGTCTTCGGGCCGGTGAGGGCGATGTCGAACAGGCTGTCGTCCTTCAGGACGCGGGAGCGTGGCACGTCGCGCGCCTGCGCCTCGCGCTCGCGCCAGGCGGCGACTTCCATGAGGACGGCCAGCTCGCGCGGCTTGCGCACGCGGCTGCGGAACCGTTCCCAGGCCCGTTCGGGTTCCTGGCGATAGGTGTCGGGGGAGGTGAGAACACGCATCTCCTCGGCGACCCAGTCGGCGCGGCCGCGCTTCTCAAGTTCTCCGGTGAGCTTGATGTAGATGTCCCGGAGATGGGTGACGTCGGCGATCGCATAATCAATCTGGGCATTGCTCAGCGGGCGCTTCGACCAATCCGTGAAACGGCTGGTCTTGTCGAGCTGGGTGCCGTTGGTGCGCTGGACGAGCTGATCGTAGGAAATCGAATCACCGTAGCCGAGGACCATGGCGGCGACCTGGCTGTCGAACAGCGGCTCGGGGATCCGCTTCGACAGGTGCCAGACGATCTCCACGTCCTGCCGGGCCGCGTGAAAGACCTTCACCACGGCCGGATCGACCATCAGGTCGAAGAAGGGCGCCAGATCCATGCCCGGCGCGAGCGCGTCCACGGCCACGGCCTCGTCGGGGCCGGCCAACTGGATGACGCAGAGCTTCGGCCAGAAGGTCGTTTCGCGGAGGAACTCCGTGTCGACCGTGACGAAAGGGTGCTTGGCGAGACGCGCGCAGATGGCGGCCAGTTCGGAAGAGGACGTGATCAGCATCGCCTTCTCCTTACAGGAGTCTTGCGCGGATGCGAACGGTCATCCGGCAGAGGCCAGCTGCGTTTCGACGAGGGCGACGATGCGCGGCGCGACCGGCCTTCTGGCAGCCTCGCGGCGTCCAGCTTTGATCGCTCACCTTGCGACAGGTCGGTGGAAAATCGAATGTGTGGCAGGCAGACGTGAAGGTCACTGCCGCCCGATGGCGCGGGCGGCGCCCACGCGGCGCTGCAGTGCAGCGGGGCAGGCTAGGCAGCCGAAGTTGACCGGTTACACTCAGGCGGTCTTCCCGAGGATCCATCGCCCATGACCCATCGCCTCGACGCCGGCGCCGACACAGTTCACTGGGGCTATTTCGAAGCCACATTGAGCCCACGCATCACCATCCGATCGGGGGAGACGATCACGCTGTCGACCGTATCCGGCGGTGCCGACGTCCTGCCGCCGGCCGACTGGGGCATCCCGCCGGCGCTGCTCGCCATCCACCAGCGCTTCGGCGGCCCGACGCTTCCGGGCCACATCTGCACCGGGCCGGTGGCGGTCGCGGGCGCCAAGGCCGGACAGGTCCTGCAGGTCGACATCGAGGCGATCGACCTGCATTACGACTGGGGTTACACCTTCGTCGCGCCGCTGGTCGGGGCGCTGCCGGACGATGTCAAGGCGAAGCGGTTGTTTCATTCCCGCATCGACCGGTCGCGCAAGGTGGCGACCATGCCCTGGGGCCACGAGATTCCGCTCGACCGGCCGTTCTTCGGCGTCATGGCCGTGGCACCGCCGCCTGAGTGGGGCCGGATCAACACGCTGCCGCCACGCCGTAACGGCGGCAATCTCGACAACAAGGAACTCGTCGCCGGCACGCGGCTCTACCTGCCGATCTACGTCGACGGCGCGAATTTCTCCGTCGGCGACGCCCATGGCGCGCAGGGTGACGGCGAGGTCTGCATCACCGCCGTCGAGACCGGCCTCATTGGCACCTTCAAGCTGACGGTGCGCGACGACATGAGCCTGACCTGGCCAATGGCGGAAACCCCCACCCATGCTCTCACCATGGCCTTCGATCCCGATCTCGACACCGCGGTTCAGATCGCGCTGCGCTCGATGATCGATCTCGTGACGGCGCGGGCAGGTCTCGACCGGGACGAGGCCTTCGCCCTCCTGTCGCTGGTCGCCGACGTGCGGGTGACGCAGGTCGTCAACGGCAACAAGGGCATCCATGTGATGCTGGACAAGAAGTGGCTGGCGAAGCTGCGCTGATCCTCAGTCCCAGGGCTCGCCGCGGACGATGAGGTTGGCGAGGGCATCGGTCGCGGCGGCGAGGAGCTTCTCGCCCTTGGCGCGGGTGGCCTTGCGCGCATCGCCGAGAACGCCGGACGGGGTGAGTGTTGCGAAGGACCGGAAACGCTGGGCGGGGGGCGCCAGCACGGCGCGCGGGTCGCCGAAATGGGGGCCGACCGCTGCGGACAGCTTGTCGGTGCGGACGGCGTCCGGCGCCACGGCCATCATCATGGCGGTCTCCGCCTCGCAGGCATGGAGCACACTGGTCTGATCCTCGAGGAGCGGCGCAAAGGCCGGCTGGGCCAGTTCGAAATAGGTTGTGGCGGCGATGACCAGTCCTGTTTCGCGTTCCAGATCCGGCAGGAAAGCATTGAGAGCCGTCATGTTGCCGCCGTGGCCATTGACGATCAGTACCCGCTTGAAGCCGTGGCGGGCGAGGGAGCGGATGAGGCAGAGCAAGAGCGCCCGGTAGGTCGGGATGTCCAGGGTAAAGGTGCCGCCATGGGCCATGTGATGTTCTGCCATGCCCACCCACAGGGTCGGCGCGACCACCGTCGACCGGCGCTCCATGGCCTTCTCGGCGGCGATCCGGCAGACCGCGCCGCAGAGGGTGGTGTCCACCCCGGTCCCCAGATGCGGGCCATGCTGCTCGGTAGAAGCGACAGGCAGCAGCACCGTCGCACCGGCGGTGGCCATGGCGTTCAGTTCGGGAGCGGTCAGTTTCGCCCATTCGACGATCGGATTTCGGGCTGTCGTCATCGTCGGCTCCGGTGGCTGGCTTCGCTGCACGGCGGATCGTGCCCGCAGGAACCGCCGGCGTCGAGACCATGCGCCTCAGCTCCGCTGCCAGGGCGAGGCTGACGCGCCCGGCTGCATTTCGATGACGAATTGTCGATGAATTGTTGACATCGGGACATGTCGGCCCGAATGTCTGATGCCGCGCGGCTGGCTGTCGCCGAACCTTGATGTTCGTGCCAGAAAGACTGCGGCATCGGTGACGGAGGGCTGCCCGGCAGTTCCCCGGACCGACTCGAGGGACCGGACACCAGGCATGACTCAATCCGCCATCACGCGCCTCGCCACCGATATCGGCGGCACCTTCACCGACATCGTGCTGGAACATGGCGAACGCCGCTTCACCACCAAGGTGCTGACCACGCCCCATGCGCCCGAAGAGGCGGTGGTGGAAGGCACGCGGCTGGTGCTGGACCAGGCCGGTATTGGCTTTGCCGATCTCGACGTCTTCGTCCACGGCACGACGCTGGCGACCAACGCGGTGATCGAGCGCAAGGGCGCGCGGACCGCACTGATCGCGACCGAGGGCTTTCGCGATGTCATCGAGATCGCCGATGAGGGCCGCTACGATCAGTACGACATCTTCATCGACAAGCCGCGCCAGCTGGTGCCGCGCGAATTGCGCTTCACCGTCCCCGAGCGCATCGACGTCACCGGCAAGGTGTGGATCGACCTCGATGATGCGGCAGTGAAGAAGGTCGCCAAGGCCCTCACGGCCGCCAAGGTCGAGGCCGTCGCCGTCGCCTTCATCCATTCCTACGCCAATTCCGCCCATGAAGAGCGGGTGCGGGAAATCCTCGCGAAGGAAGTGCCCGACATCGCGGTGACGCTGTCCTCGGAAGTTTGCCCGGAGATGCGCGAATACGAGCGCAGTTCGACCGCGGTCGCAAATGCCTATGTTCAGCCGCTCATGGCCGGCTATCTCGGCCGGCTGAAGGCGCGTTTCGCCGACGAGGGCTATGGCAAGCCGATCCACCTGATGACGTCGGGCGGTTCGCTGGCGACGCTGGAGACCGCGGCGCGCTTTCCGATCCGGCTCGTCGAGTCGGGCCCTGCCGGTGGCGCCATCCTCGCCGCCTATATCGCGGCCGAGCGCGGCGAGGACAAGGTCCTGTCCTTCGACATGGGCGGTACCACCGCCAAGATCTGCCTCATCCACGACGCGACGCCCTACAAGGCGCGGACCTTCGAGGTCGATCGTCAGTCGCGATTCATGAAGGGCTCGGGGCTGCCCGTCCGCATTCCGGTGATCGAGATGGTCGAGATCGGCGCCGGCGGCGGCTCCATCGCCCGCGTCGACACGCTGAAGCGCATCACTGTCGGACCGGATTCGGCCGCTTCCGTGCCGGGCCCCGCCTGCTATGGCCGCGGCGGCGACCTGCCGACCGTCACCGATGCCGACGTCGCGCTCGGCAAGATCGAGCCGGCCCGTTTCGCCGGCGGCGCCATTGCGCTCTATCCGGACAAGGCCGATGCGGCGCTCGATGCCCGTGTCGGCAAGCCGCTGTCGCTGTCGACCGCCATGGCGGCCCACGGCGTCGCCGAGATCGTCGACGAGAACATGGCCAACGCCGCGCGGGTCCATGCGGTGGAACGCGGCGTGGTCGTGTCGGACCATACGATGGTGGCTTTCGGCGGCGCCGCGCCGCTCCATGCCGCCCGCCTCGCCGAGAAGCTCGGCATCGCCCGCGTGGTGGTGCCGGCCGATGCCGGCGTCGGTTCGGCGATCGGCTTCCTGCGTGCCCCGGCGGCCTATGAACTCGTCCATTCAAAGTTCATGCGGCTCGACAAGTTCGACCTCACCGAGGCCAACCGGCTGCTCGCGTCGATGAGCGGCGAGGCGACCGGGCTCGCCAGGGCCGCCGCCGGCAACCGCAAGCTGACCGAAACCCGCACCGCCTTCATGCGCTATGCGGGGCAGGGGCATGAGATCGCCGTTGCCCTTCCCAACCGGGCTCTCGCCGAGAAAGACATGGCGAAGATGCGCGACATGTTCGAGACGGGCTACCGGCAGCTCTTCGCCCGCCACATTCCCGGCGCGGCGATCGAGATCCTTTCCTGGTCGCTGCTGGTCACCACCGACACGGCGCGTCCGCCGCTGCTCGGGAAGCCGAAAGCCAAGCGCGGCCCGAAGCCCATCGGCCTCAGGCCGGTCTTCGACGCCAAGGCCGGCAAGATGCTGAAGGTGCCGATGTACGACCGGCTGGCAATGGAGCCGGGTGCCCGCATCGAGGGACCCGCCATCGTCGTCGAGGCCGGAACCTCGACCTATGTGACGGCCGCCTTCGATGCTGAGATCGATGCCGGCCTCGGCCTCGTCCTCACCGCCCGCAAGGCGGCCAAGCCCGCGGCCAGATCGGCTGCGAAACCTGCCGCGAAGAAGGGAAAGTGACCGTCATGAGCAAGCTTTCCGACATCGAACTGCAGGTCATGTGGAACCGCCTGATCGCGGTGGTCGAGGAGCAGGCGCAGGTGCTGCTGCGCACCGCCTTTTCCCCCATCGTCCGCGAGGCTGGCGATCTCTCCGCCGGCGTCTTCGACCGCGAGGGCAACATGCTGGCCCAGGCCGTCACCGGCACGCCCGGCCATGTCAATTCCATGGCCGAAAGCGTCAAGCATTTCGTCCGGGTCTTTCCCGTCGAGACGATGAAGCCCGGCGACATCTACATCACCAATGACCCCTGGATGGGCACCGGGCACCTCAACGACTTCGTGCTGACGACGCCGGCCTTCCACCGCGGCAAGCTGGTGGGGCTGTTCTCCTGCACCAGCCATCTGATGGACATCGGCGGGATCGGCTTCGGGCCCGACGGAACCGACGTGTTCATGGAGGGGCTCTACATCCCTCTCCTGAAGCTCGCCGACCGCGGCAAGCTGAACGAGACGCTGATGGCGATGATCCGCGCCAATACGCGCCTGCCGATCGATACCGAGGGCGATGTCTATTCACTCGCCGCCTGCAACGACGTCGGTTGCGAGCGTCTCTCCGAAATGATGGAGGAGTTCGGCCTGAAGGACCTGGACGTCCTGTCACGGCACATCCTGAGCCGGTCCAAGGCGGCGGTTCTGGAGGCCATCGCGGCGCTGCCACAAGGCAAGTGGGGCAACACCATGACGGTCGACGGCTACGACGAGCCGGTGACGCTGGCCTGCACCGTCGAGGTGACGAAGAAGGGCATCCATGTCGACTATTCCGGCACGGGGGAGGCCTCGAAGCGCGGTATCAATGTGCCGCTCGCCTATACGACGGCCTATACCGTGTTCGGGCTCGCCTGCATTGTTGGCAAGGACATCCCGAACAATGCGGGATCGCTGGCGCCGCTCACGGTTTCGGCGCCGGAGAACTGCATCGTCAACGCGCTGAAGCCGAAGCCGGTGGCCTCGCGCCACATCATCGGTCAGATGCTGCCCGACGTCGTCTTCGGCGCTCTGCGGCAGGCGGTTCCGGACCGTGTGCCGGCCGAAGGCACATCCTGCCTGTGGAACCTCAACGTGCGCGGCCAGACCGACGAGGCGGGGCTCGGCAATTACGGGTTCATGATGGCGGTGACGTCGAATGGCGGCACCGGCGCGCGGCCGATGAAGGACGGTCTCTCGGCGACGGCCTATCCCTCCGGTGTCAAGGGGACGCCGGTGGAGATCGCCGAATCCATCACGCCGCTCATCTTCTGGCGCAAGGAGTTCCGTGAGGATTCCGGAGGAGCAGGGACCAGGCGAGGCGGCCTTGGCCAGGTCATCGAGGTCGGCAGCCGCATCGGCAAGGCCTTCGACCTGCTCGCCGCCTATGACCGGATCGACCATCCGCCGCGTGGGCGCGACGGCGGCCAGGACGGCGCTGCGGGAGTGGTCTCGCTGAGGTCCGGCAAGAAGCTGAAGGGCAAGGGCTTCCAGCTCATTCCGCCCGACGACCGGCTGGTCGTGATGACGCCGGGCGGCGGCGGTATCGGCGACCCGGCGCGGCGGGACCCGGCGGCTCTGGCGAAGGACGTCAGCGAGGGGCTGGTTTCGCCCAAGGGCGCCAAGGTCTATGGCGGCTGACGACCGGGGCCGTCGGCCTCAGAGGCTGGCGGCCGCCCGTGCGGCCTGATCGTAGAGGCCGGAGAGGGCGCGCATCTCGGTGGCGATGCGGCTGAGCACGGCCGCATCGGTGCCGAAGGCCTTGACGCTCTGGATCAGCAGCGCCTCGCGCACCTCATGGTAGCGCATGACAGCGTCAGATCCCTTCTTGGTCACCGAGACCGCCTTCTCCTTGCCGATCTTCTCGCCCTTCACGAGGCCCGCCTTTTCGAGCTTCTTCACCGCATAGGTGACGAGATGCATGTCCTCGACATTGAGGACGAGGGCGATATCGGCGAGCCGCTTGGGGCGACCGCGATGATAGACCGTGTGGAGGATCATGTTCTCAAGCGCCGAGAGACCCGGCGCGCCGCCGGCCGCCGCGCAGCGGACTGTCCACCGATGAAAAGCGTGGCTGACCATCATCATGCCAAACTCGAACTCGGATAGCGCCGGCAACTCCCCCGAAGCCAGATGGGCGGAGGATACGATCGGACCCAGGGTGGACGGAGGCGTCATCGACTGACCTCGAAGCTGTGCATCAGCACGGCGTGACAGAGTGGCAAGACTGAGCGTCAAAATCAAACAGAGAAAACGACGATAAAACGTCAACATGATGTTGACACATAGCCCTTGTTGCGGGATCGTCGTACCAATGATCGTCGATCAGCGACGGCATGGCAGGCGTTTCGGTTGCGCGTGACCGGTGCTCGCGCAATGCAGATTTCGGCCTTGTCAACGTGGCTGAACAGCGGTCCAATTCCGAACAAGGGCGCCAAGCCCGGCCGCCGACAACGGCGGAACATCCAGAGACAGGAACGAGGAGTCCCGCCAATGTTCGATCGTCGTCAATTCGTGGCCGGCCTTGCCGGTACCAGCATGCTCGCAGCCCCGACGGTTCTTCAGGCGCAGACCGCGTGGGATATGCCGGTGCCCTATACCGATGGCACCTACCACACGCAGAACGTTCGCTGGTGGGTGGACGAGATCGCCAAGGCCACCAATAACGGTATCAAGATTCAGGTCCATTCCAACAACTCGCTGATCCGGTTGCCGGAGATCCTGCGTGCCGTCGGCAGCGGTCAAGTTGCCGCCGGCGAGATCCTCATCAGCCAGTTCGGCAACGAGGACCCGATCTTCGAACTCGACTCGATCCCCTTCCTCGCTCAGGGCTTCGATCAAGGTCAGGCGCTCTACGCCGCCTCCAAAGCCGCGCTGGAAGCCGCCTGCCAGCGCCGCGGCATCCGTGTGCTCTACAGCGTCGCCTGGCCGAGCCAAGCATTCTACTCGAAGACCCCGATCACCTCGGCTGCCGACATGCGCGGCATGAAGTTCCGCACGGTGTCGCCGATCACCTCGCGTATGGCCGAACTGCTCGGTGCCGTTCCGACGCTGGTGCAGGCCTCAGAAGTTGCGCAGGCCTTCGCCACCAACATAGTGACCGGAATGATCACGTCGGGTGCCACGGGCGTGCAGTCGCGTGCCTGGGAGTTTTCCAGTCAGTTCGTTAATCTGCGTGCCTCGATGCCGAAGAATGCGGTGATCGTCAACGAGCGCGCCTGGCAGCGCCTCCCCGAAGCCGTGCGCACGGCCATGACCGAGGTGTCGGCCAAGGCCGAAGAGCGCGGCTGGAAGCTCGCCGGCGAGGTCGAAACCAATTCGATCGAGGAACTGCGCAAGAACGGAATGGCGATCGTCGATCCGTCCGCCCAGTTGCTCGCCGACGTGAAGGCGGTCGGCGCCAAGCTGACCGAGGAATGGATCGCCAAGGCTGGCGATACCGGCCGTAACGTGATCGCCGACTTCCGCAAGCGCATCGGCGCCTGAGGTTCCGGTGCGAGGCCGGGCCGCCGCGGCGGCCCGGTCGATCGGGCTCCGCTCTGCCGCAGTCCTTATCCTCGTCATGCGCGCTGGGCGACGAAAGTCGCGGCCAGCCGTTCAGGACTTCCCAATGCGGAAATCTCTCGACCTCCTTTATACCAGCGCCGCCTGGGCTGGCGCCGCCTGCGTGCTGGGCATCTGCATCCTGATGATGGCGCAGGCCATCCTGCGGCTCGGCGGTGGCATGATCCGCGGCGCCGACGACATCACCGCCTGGATTTGCGCCGCGGCCGCCCTGCTGCCGCTCGCCGCCACTTTCAAACGTGGCGAACTCGTCCGCATGGGCATCTTCATCGATCGCTTCCCAGACCGCACGGCGCGGTGGATCGAACTCGTGGCGCTTGCCATGTGCGCGGCCTTCTCGGCCTACATGACCTATTCGCTCGGCAACATGGTCTACGAGAGCTACGTCTTCAACGACCGCGGCCAGGGTCTCCTGCCGTTGCCGCTGTGGATCCCGCAGACGCCGGTGGCAGTGGGGTCGGCGGTGCTGACCATTGCGCTGATCGACGAGTTCCTCCGCGTCGCCGCGGGCCTCGTGCCCACTTACGTCCAGCAGGTGCGCGACCGCCACGCGGCCGGCGACTATTCCGGCGAGGTCTGACCCATGTCCACCCTTGCGATCGGTGGCGTTTTGCTCGCCGTCATGTTCACCGTCCTGACGCTCGGCGCCTGGATCGGTTTCGGCCTCGCCATCACCGGCTGGGTCGGCATGGCCTTCTTCACCAATTCCTCGCCGAGCCTGAACCTTGCGACCGCCGTATGGCAGTCCGTCGCCTCGTGGGAGCTCGCGGCCCTGCCGCTCTTCGTGTGGATGGGCGAGATTCTCTTCCGCACCAACCTTGCCAACCAGATGTTCGTCGGCCTCGCTCCGTGGCTGCGGCGGGTCCCCGGCCGCCTGCTGCACGTGAACGTCCTGGCCTGCGGCATTTTCGGCTCGGTGTCGGGTTCGTCCGCGGCGACCGCCGTGACCATCGGAAAGATGACTGTGCCGGAGCTGAAGCGGCGCGGCTATCCCGACAACATTTCGCTCGGCTCTCTCGCCGGCTCGGGCACGCTCGGCATCCTCATCCCGCCGTCCATCATCATGGTGGTCTATGCGGTGGCTGCCGAGGTCTCGATCATCCAGATCTTCCTCGCCGGCTTCCTGCCCGGTCTGCTCGTGATGGTTCTGTTCTCCGGCTACATCATCATCTGGGCGCTGCTGAACCCGTCAAAGGTGCCGCCCGACGACCTTGGCTCGACGACGTTGCGCCAGAAGCTCTACGCCTCGCGCGAGCTCATACCCTGCATGCTGCTCATCCTGATGGTCATCTGGGTGATCGTTGCTGGCTACGCCACTGCCACCGAGGCGGCAGCCTTCGGCGCTGCCGGCTCGCTGATCCTCGCCTGGTGGAGTGGCTCGCTGACCTTCGAGAACTTCCGCGAGAGCCTGCTCGGGGCGACGCGTCTGTCGGCGATGATCATGTTCATTCTCGCGGGCGCCGCCTATCTGACGCTCGCCATGGGTTTCACCGGCATCCCCCGGGCGCTCGCCGAATATGTCGCCTGGCTCAACCCATCGAAGTTCCAGCTCATCGCCGTCCTGACGATCATGTACATCATCCTCGGCACTGCGCTGGACGGTGTTTCGATGATCGTCCTGACGACGACAATCGTTTTGCCGATGATCCAGAAAGTCGGCATCGATCCTGTCTGGTTCGGCATCTTCATCGTGCTTCTCGTCGAGATCGCCGAGGTGACGCCGCCGGTGGGCTTCGTGCTCTTCGTGCTGCAATCGATGAGTGGACGCGACAGCTGGTACGTGGCCTATGCCGCTCTGCCCTTCTTCTTGATGCTGGTCATCGCCATCGTCGTCATCACGATCTTCCCCGACATCGTCACGGTGCTGCCGCGCATGTTCGTGGAGGCGACGCAGGCGGGCGGCCCGAGATAGCCATGTCCTTGCGCGTTCCCCGCTTCCTGCCGTGTGGCGATACCGCCGTCACGGTCGAGTTCGGCACCGAGATCGACGACGGGCTCAATGCGCTCTGTCTCGCCTTCGATGCGGCGCTGACGGATGCGGCGATCCCCGGCGTCATCGAGACCCTCCCCACCTACCGATCAGTGCTCGTCCAGGTCGATCCGCTGGTCATCGACATGCCGGCCTTCGAGACGCGGGTGCATGCCATCCTCGCGTCTCTGAAGCAGAGCGGCGCGCCGCCGCGGCGCTGGATCATTCCCGTCGTCTATGGCGGGGCTTTCGGCATCGACCTCGACGACGTCGCGAGAAGCCACGGCATCTCGACCGAGGAGGTTATCCGGCGGCATTGCAGCCGGACCTACCGGGTTGCCATGCTCGGGTTCCTGCCGGGCTTCTGCTACCTCTCGGGGGCCGATCCCTCCATCGCCCTGCCGCGCCGCATAAGCCCGCGCCTCAAGACGCCGGCAGGGACGGTCTCCATCGGCGGGGTCCAGGCCCTTTTCGCTTCGGTCGAGGCGCCGTCGGGCTGGCATCTTCTGGGACGCACGCCGGTGCGCAACTTCATGCCGGACCGCGATCCGGTGTTTCTCGTCGGGGCCGGCGACGAGGTCGTTTTCCGGCCGATACCCGCAGCGGCATGGGATGATCTCGACGCTGCGGCGGCCGCGGGCCGCCCCGTCGCCGAAGTGGTGACGGCATGATCCGGCTTCTCGTCAAGGATTGCGGCGCCGGGACCACCATTCAGGATTCCGGGCGGTTCGGATTCCAGCGCTACGGCGTCGGGCCGGCCGGGGCCATGGACCGCATCGCGCTGGTGGTCGCGAACATGCTCGTGGGCAACGCAGCTGGCGAGGCGGCCATCGAGTTCACGGTGCTCGGCGGTGCTTTCGTCGTCGAGGGCGGCCCTGTGCGCGTGGCGCTGGCCGGCGCCTATGCCGACCTGAAAATCGACGGCGAGGCGGTGCCGCCGCTCACCAGCGCCACGGTGCTGGATGGGCAGAGTGTCACCGTCGGTGCCGCCAAGGCGGGGACCTTCATGGTTCTCGCGGTATCGGGCGGCATCGCGGTGAAGACGGATCTCGGCAGCCGTTCGTTCCACCTGCGCGGTGGGCTCGGCGGCGTCGACCGGGCACCGGTGCGTCCTGGGCAGGTGCTGCCCGTCGGCAGCGCGCCGCATGGGCCGGACCTCACCGCGACCGTGCCGCCGAAGGTTTCCTCCGGCGCCTTCCGCGTCGTGCTTGGGCCGCAGGACGACTATTTCAGCGACGCTGGCATCGCGACCTTTCTCGGCGAGGCGTATCGCGTCTCGGCGGAGGCCGACCGGATGGGCTACCGGCTCAGCGGCCCGGTGATCGAGCACGCCAAGGGCTTCAACATCGTCTCCGACGGCATCGTCACCGGCTCGATCCAGGTGCCAGGATCGGGCGAGCCGATCGTGCTGCTGGCCGATCGACAGACCACCGGCGGCTATCCGAAGATCGCCACCATCATCTCGGCCGACCTGCCGCGCTTCGTCCAACAGCGTCCCGGCAGCGAGATGCGCTTTGCTGCGGTCACGCTGGCCGAGGGCATCGCCGCCGCGCGTGAGCAGGCGGCTATGCTGGCGTCTGTTCGTGCCGGTCTGAAGCCTGTGGGGCTCGGCTTCGACACCGAACATCTCCTGTCGGTCAACCTGGTCGATGGCTGGGTCGACGCCCATGCGCCGCCGGCCGAACCGCCGCTCCATTCCGCCGCCTGAAGGAGGCCGTCATGACAGCCGTCGATCTCAATTCGGATATGGGCGAGGGCTTCGGCCCCTGGAAGATGGGTGACGACGAGGCGATGCTCTCGATCGTTTCGTCCGCCAATGTCGCCTGCGGCTGGCATGCCGGCGACCCCATCATCATGCATCGGACCGCCGAGATCGCGAAGGCCAAGGGCGTCTCCATCGGCGCGCATCCGGGCTTCGGCGACCTCTGGGGTTTCGGCCGGAGGGTGATCCGCGGCGACAGCATGGGCGATCTGGAGAAGCAGATCGCCTACCAGGTCGGCGCCATGCAGGCACTCGCCGTGATGGCCGGCCATCAGGTCACCCATGTGAAGACCCACGGCGCCCTGGGCAATATGAGTAATGACGACGATGACATGGCGATGGCCGTCGGCCGCGCCATCAAGGCGGTCGATCCGAAGCTCGTCTTCGTCGTCATGCCGGGACTGTCGACCGAGAGGGCGGCCGAGAAGCTCGGCCTGCCGATGGCCCGCGAGGTTTTCGCCGACCGCACCTATGACGACAGCGGCAACCTGACGAGCCGCAAGGTGGAGGGCGCCGTCATCCACGATGCGGCGCTGGCCGCCACCCGGGTCCTGCGCATGGTGGAGGACCAGGAGGTCGTCACCGTCACGGGCAAGCGGCTGAAGGTCGGCATCGACACGATCTGCGTCCATGGCGACAATCCCGCCGCGGTCGCCATGGCGCGCACCGTCCGCGACACGCTGGAGGCTGCCGGCATCGCCATCAGGCCTTTCAAGACCGCCTAGAACCGGCCTGGATCTGCCGCAGAAGGCCGCGCAGCGGCTCGAAGGTGAAGGTGACGGTCGCAGTGCCACCGGGCACCTCTACCGCGCGGACGACACCGAAGGCGCGGTGGACGGGCACGTCGCGGCCGTCGATCCGAGCGCTCCACCAGGGGTGCCAGGCATCGGCGAGGACGAGGATGCCGCCGTCGGCGGTGGTGGTCTCGACCGTCACGCCGGTATTGCCATAGGCGAGGATGCGCGCCGTGCCGCCGGCCTGCCGCACCGGCGGGACAGGGCCCTCAACGAGAACGGTCCGGCGCGGATCGAGGCCCGAGGGGAAGCCGGCCACGGCGAGATCGGGCGGTGTCTCCATGGCGGTCGGCGCGACCCAGACGCGGGGCAGGGCGCGGGTGTTCTCATGGATGCGGACGCCGCCGGCCTCGGCGACGAGCGGCAGCGCATCGGCGGGGAGCCGCCGGTCGATGTCGCCGGGCGGCACGCGCGTGACGACGAAGCGCAGCCCGAGAATGTCGGCGAGTTCCGACCGGTAGGACGGGAAGGCGGGCGGAAAGCGCCGCTGGCCCGGCAGCGCGGCGATGTCCTCGGCGCCGACCAGGTTGGCGAAGGCGGCGGAACGCACGGGGTTGAAGCCCAGGACGTCCTCGAAGTCATGCGACATGGCGGCGTTTTGCCATTCGTAGCCGAGGCCGATCAGTTCGACACGGTCGCGCCGCGTCGCGTCGCGGACAGTGAGGGAGCGGATCAGGGCAAGGGCGGGATCGGTGCTGCCCGGCTCCAGCACGGCATAGCTCGCGGGCGGCAGGGCGGTGGATTCACTCGGACCGTTGGTGAGGCGCAGATCCGCCACCAGCACCGCCGCGAGGAGGATCGCCAGTCCGGCCGCGGTCAGGCGCCGGCCGAGCCCGAGGACCAGCAGCGACAGCGCGATCGTTCCCGCGGCGATCGCGAGGTTGGTCCACGCGGCGGGGGGCGCGCCCTTGGAGACGATCAGCGCGCTGGCCAGCGTCACCAGGGCGGCCGCGACCAGCGCCTCGACGCGCCAGCCGGTCCGGAGCGTTCCCGTCAGCAGCCGGTGCGCGCCATAGCCGGCGAGGATGGCGAAGAGCCCGCCGATCACGAAGGCCGCATCGGCCGGGCGCCGGAAGAGATCAACACCCGGCAGGTGCCAGAACAGGCTGAAGGCGGGCGTGTACCAGCCGAGGGCATAGAGCAGCGTGACGACCAGGGCGACGGTGACGAAGCGGATGTCGCGGTCGAGCAGGGCGCCGCTGCGCAGGAGGCCGAGGACGAGGATGAGGGGCAGGGCGCCTGCATAGAGATTGCCCATGTTGCGAGCGAGGAACAGGCCTGTCTCACCCCAGGTCGGGCTCGGCGGACCCCAGTGCTCGGCGAGAGGGCCGGCGGCACCATAGAGATTGCCGACGATCCAGGTGAGGAGATGGGCCGGATGGAGCGAGCCGCGACCGGCGCCGATCTCGTCGATGACGATGCGGTTGGATTCGGCGCCCCACAGGGCCGACATGAGGACCGGAACGGCGACCACCAGCGCACCAGCCAGGGTCGCGGCGGTGAGCGGCCCGAGCGTCGCCCCGACTTTCACCCAGGGCCTTTCTGCCGCGACCCAGTGGGCCAGAACGGTCGCGGCCAGCAGGTAGGCGCAGAGCAGCGCCACCTGGTCGCGACCGAGCACCATCAGCGCCGCCGCCAGTCCCGCCGCGATCCCGTAGAGCACGGAGTGACGGTCCAGGGCGCGGGCGAGACACCACCACGCGATCGGCCACCAGCAGAGCGAGAAGACCTGCGACAGGTGCTGGATGCGCCAGCTCGCCGCAGCGCCGAAGGCGAAGGCGAGGGCGGCGACGAGGCCGCCGCCCCAATGCCAGCCGCGATCCCGGAACAGGAGAAGGACGCCGGTGCCGCCGGCGAAGAGCATGGCGAAAACGGCCCAGTCCATGGCCGTCAGGCTGGGCTTTGCGGTGAGCACGGCGAGCGCCAGGAGCGGTGCCGAGAACAGCACCGATTGCGGATCGGCGATTTCCGGCGACCCCGCGAAGATATTCGGCGTCCAGGCCGGCGAAGCGGCCACATGGAGCGACCGCGCTGCGAAGACGAGGTGAGGGTACCAGTGGGCCTTGGCGTCCCAGGGAATGGTCACCTGGCCGAGGAGCCAGGGCGCCGCGAGGATGAACCAGCCGAGGGCGAAGAGCCCCAGCGCCAGCGAGAGGCGGAACGGCACGGGGTTCTGAGACTGCATGGGCGGCGCCGGGTTCGACCTGCCGCCGTCTTAGCCTAGCCCGGCTCTCCCCGCCATAGCCGCTATTTGCGGGCGGCGAGGCTCGCAAGCAGCGCATCGGCATCGATGGCGTGGCCGGCGCGGTCACGCTTCGACGTCAGGTAGCGCACATTCTCGTCGGTGGCGCGACCAATGACACGGCGCTCGGAACGCACCTCGATACCAGCCGCCGCCATGGCGGCGATCTTGACGGGATTGTTGGTCATCACGTCGATCGAGGTGATCCCAAGTTGCTTCAGCATCTCGGCAGCGAAATCGAAGCGGCGCTGGTCGAGATCGAAGCCGAGCACCTCGTCGGCGTCGTATGTATCCCAGCCGAGCGATTGCAACCGATAGGCACGCATCTTGTTGGCGATGC
Organism: Phreatobacter sp.; assembly: GCF_030691135.1. GTDB lineage: Bacteria > Pseudomonadota > Alphaproteobacteria > Rhizobiales > Phreatobacteraceae > Phreatobacter. Next base: position 73,114 of record NZ_JAUYFA010000029.1, on the reverse strand, counting down.
CGTTGCCGCGGCCTTCCTGATCGAGATAGAGCAGCACGCCGCCGCCGTTGTTCGCCATCCATTCCACGGTATCGCGCAGCTGGTCGCCGCAATCGCACTTCAGCGAGCCGAAGAGGTCGCCGGTCAGGCAGGCCGAGTGCAGGCGCACCGGCACGGGCTGGGCCGGGTTGGGTTTGCCGATAACGATGGCGACCTGGTCGCGCAGACCCTCGCCGCCGCGGAAGACGACGAATTCCGTGTCGGGCGCGCCTTCGAGCGGCACCGGCGCACGGCCGACGATGCGGATCAGGCGCGCTTCCAGCTTGCGGAAATCGCCGATTGCGGAGGCATCCACCGCAAGGACATGCAGGGGGGCATCGCTGCCGGCGGCCAGCGGCACCATGACGACGGCGGGCACGATCAGTGCGAGCCGCGCCAGTTCGAGCGCCGCCTCATCGAGATCGTCGACGGGCGAGACCGGCGCATCGATACGGGCTTCGATCGTCAGTGCGAGGGCTTCGATCCGGGCCGCGTCGATCTTCGGCAGCGCCACACGCGCCGGCATGGCGCGTTCGAGACCGAGCCGGCGCAGACGCGCGGCCGGCAGAAGCAGATGTGCCATGGTCGGGCTGAGGGCGGCTGCCGCCCCTGCCGCGGCATGGTCGATGCCGTCGACACCGAAGGCGAGCACCGTGCGCCCGGAACCATGGATCAGGACGGGGCGTGAGGCCCGCAATTCGGAAATGGCCCGTTCGACCTGGGCCCGGACGATATCGGCCTTGGTGCCGAGAATTCCGGAAGTTTCCATCGACAGAAAGGCCTTTCATGCCCCTGGCAGATGCCGGTTGGACGTCCAGCCGGCGACTTGTACTGCATGTATGGTTTCTGTCCCGGTTTTGGATCAGGCGCAGCGAAAAAAGAGTTACCGCGCATCGTGACATCAATCGGCACAACCGTCATCCGGCGCCGCCGTCATCGCCGCGCAACGACGAAGGCGTCTCATCGCGGTTCTTGGGCCGGCGGGCGGCCCTCTTGCATTCCGCCGGATACCCCGCCCATCATCACGGTCGAGACGCAATGGAGGGATGGCAGCCATGTCGCAGGCGGAAGTCTATTCGACGCCCCACAGGATCGTCCACTGGGCGACCGCGGCCCTGATCATCGGGCTGGTGCCGGTCGGCGTCTACATGACCAGCATCCCCTTTCCGCCCAATCCCGGCGCCAACCCGGAGGTCAAGAACGCGCTCTACGAATGGCACAAGTCCTTCGGGCTGATCGTCCTCCTCCTGGCGGTGGCGCGCGTGGCGCTGAAGGTTACGCAGGGAACTCCGGCACCGGTGCCAACCCTGACGAAGTTCCAGCGCATCGCCTCGGCGGCCACCCATCATCTGCTCTACGTCCTTATCTTTTTCGTGCCCCTCGCCGGCTGGGTCGCCACGTCGATGTGCTACGGCCCGGTCAACCTGTTCTGGACCATCCCGGTGACCCTGCCGATCTCCGGCCAGCCGGCGACATGCTCGGTGATCTATCGGTTCCATTTCGGCGGCGCTGTGCTGATGACGCTCCTCGTTTTCGCCCATATCGGGGCGGCGCTGATGCATCTCGTTGTCATCAGGGATGGCGTCTTCAGGCGCATGTGGCCCTGACGGCTTCCCCGCAAAACGGAAACTGCCGGCATCCAACAGGGAGCCGGCAGTCTCGAACGTTCTGAATGGCAATGTCGGGGCGGCGATTGCGCCGGTTCTAGTGGAGGCTGGAACGGTTCGCTCTCAGGCGCTCGATCTGGTCCTTCAGCTGCAGCTTGCGCCGCTTGAGCTCCGCAATCTCTTCATCCTGTGAGGATGGGCGGGCGACGATCTGGCTCAATTGCCGATCGAGTGCCTCATGACGCTTTTCGAGTTCCGCGAGGTGCGACTGCAAGCTCATCAAAGTCCTCCTTTGAACGAAGAGTCCTGATGGCCTCGGACGAGGTCCGAAACGCATCGGACTGGAACGGAGTGTGGACCTGTATGCGGCAAAGTAAAATCACGGAATGTTACGGCAACTGTCGGCCGTAAAGGGCAGGCTGGGGCAAGCGGCGCCTTGCCCAAGGCGTGGCCGCAGCGGCATACTGTCGGCGGCGCGGGTCGCCTCTCGGATCCGGCACAGTCTCTGGTATCGCAATGGCATCCAACGACATCGACGAGCGCGAGGCGCTGCTTGAGCTCGAAAGGCTGCGGCAGGAACACCGGGATCTCGACGTGGCCATCGACGCGCTGGTGAGCATGCCGGTGGCTGACCGGCTGCAGATTCAGCGGCTGAAGAAACGCAAGCTGATCCTGCGTGACCGGATCGCCTTCCTCGACGATCTTCTGACCCCCGACATCATCGCCTGAAACGATCCGCCCGAGGCCGTTCCGCCGTTGCGAAGATTGGGTCGTGCGGCGTCTTGCTACCGGGGCAACCTCTGCCTATTCTCCGCCGCTTCTTTCGGAATGCCGTCGATCCTCGACGAGCGGGGGAGGCGTCGATGCCGGAAACGGCCGCGAGCGGGGACAAGCCCGTCGCTATCATCATGGGCTCCCAGTCGGACTGGGCGACCATGCGCCATGCGGCCGAGATCCTCGTCGGTCTCGGCATCGGCCATGAGGCTCTCATCGTCTCCGCCCACCGCACGCCCGACAGGCTCTACGATTTCGCCCGGTCGGCGCGTGACAACGGCTTCAAGATCATCATCGCCGGCGCCGGCGGTGCGGCGCATCTGCCGGGCATGGCGGCGGCGCTGACGCCGCTGCCCGTCTTCGGCGTGCCGGTGGAGAGCAAGGCCCTGTCAGGGGTCGATTCGCTCCATTCCATCGTGCAGATGCCGGGGGGCATTCCCGTCGGCACGCTCGCCATCGGCAAGCCCGGTGCCATCAATGCGGCGCTTTTGGCCGCGGCGGTCCTCGCCCTCAACGATCCGGCCCTCGCAGAGCGGCTCGACGCCTATCGCGCCCGTCAGACGGCGGCCATTGCGGAGCGTCCCCGTGACGACATCTGACCGGTCGGTCGGTCCCGACCAGATCATCGGCATTCTCGGCGGCGGCCAGCTCGGCCGCATGCTGGCGCTGGCGGGGGCGCGGCTCGGCCTGCGCTGCCAGGTGTTTGCCCCCGAGCCGGAGAGTCCGGCCTTCGACGTGGTGCGGCGGATCACCGAGGCCGACTATTCCGACGAGAGCGCGCTGGCGCGCTTCGCCGAGGATGTCGACATCGTCACCTATGAATTCGAAAACGTGCCGGCCCGGGCGGCTGATTTCCTGGCGAGCCGGCTGCCGGTGCGACCCGGCCCCATGGCGCTGACGGTGTCGCAGGACCGGATAACCGAGAAGACCTTCGCGCGCGATTGTGGGCTCGCGGTCCCCGACTTTGTCGCTGTCGATTCGGTCGAGGATCTCGTCCGCGCTCTCGAGACGATCGGCCGACCCGCCGTGCTGAAGACGCGGCGCTTCGGCTATGACGGCAAGGGGCAGGTCGTCATCCGCGCCGGCGATGATCCGGCCCGCGCCCTCGCGACCATCGGCAACCAGCCGGCCATTCTCGAGGCTTTCGTGCCCTTCGAGCGCGAGATCTCGGTGCTCGTCGTTCGCGGCGTCGGCGGCGAAATCCGCCATTATGACCCGGTCGAAAACGTCCACCGCAGCGGTATCCTCCGCACCTCGACCGTGCCGGCCGCCATCGACGTGTCGCTCGGGGCGCGGGCTGCCCTGATGGGCACGGTCCTCGCCGAAAAACTCGACTATGTCGGCGTGCTGGCGGTGGAACTCTTCGTCACGCGCGATGGACAGCTGCTGCTGAACGAGATGGCGCCGCGCGTCCACAATTCAGGTCACTGGACCGAGGCCGCTTGCCACTGTTCGCAGTTCGAGAACCACATGCGGGCGGTCGCCGGCCTGCCGCTCGGCTCGACGCGGCGGCACTCGGATGCGGTGATGCAGAATCTCATCGGTGCCGGCGTCAAGGACTGGCGGCGGCATGCCGCCGAGGAGGGCACGGTGCTGCATCTCTATGGCAAGCGCGACCAGCGTGAGGGCCGGAAGATGGGCCACCTGACCCGCCTGTCGCCTCTCAGCCAAGGCTGAGCAGCACGGCGACGCCCACGACAATGAGCGCGATCGCCAGCCCCTCGCGCGGGCTGGTCGCCTGTTTGATGATCGCTCCCGAGACGATGCCGGCGAAGAGCACCTCGACCAGGGCGAGAGTCCGGACCTTGGCGACCGTTTCCAGCGCAAAGGCCAGGAACCAAAACTGCGAGGCAAAGGCGCCGAGGAAGCCCGCCGCGAGCGAGGGCCGCCAGGCACGGAAGATCGCCATCAGGCCTGGCCTGTCGGCGAGGGCGAGATAGGCGGTGAGGACCGCTGTCTGGATCGCCAGGCTCCAGGCGAGGGTCGTCGTGGCGGCGAGGACGAAGCTCTCTGTATCGAGCGTGCGGATGGCGCCGCGAAAGCCGACCGATGCGAGACCGAAAAGCGCCGCGGAAACGACGCCGAGGACGGCTGGCCGCAGCGACTGCTCGGTGCCCGGCTTCCAGGACATGAGGATGATGCCGGAGGTGGCGATAAGGATCGCGGTCCAGGCCCAACCGGTGAGGTGGTCGCCGAGCAGGACCACGCCGAACAGCGCGACGATGACAGGTTCGGTTTTGGTATAGGCCGTCGTGACGACGAAGGAGCGCTCCCGCATCGCTGCGAGCATCAGGGCCGTCGCGCCGATCTGCGCCATCGCACCGACCGTCGTCCAGACCAGGAAGGCGACGGAAATGTCTGGCGCGCGGGCCGGCACGGCGAGGTGGACGCCGGAAAGAAAGATCAGCGCGAAGGGAAAGCCGTAGAGAAAGCGCACATGGGTGGCGCCGATCGTGCCCAGGCGCTCGGTGAGGCTGCGCTGCAGGGCGTTCCGCGCGGTCTGGGCGGCGGCGGCGATGACCGTGAAGACGGCCCAGAGCCAGGGCATGACGATCATCGTAGCACTCCCGATCCATCGCTATCGGGCCTGCGGCGGCGGCTGGTCAATCGCAAGGGCTGCAGGGCAGCGGTGCCCGTGTCAGCGCAGGCCCGCCTGCCGGATCGCCGCGACGCAGGGGGTCGAGAGCTGTGCCTGGTTGGTGCGCAGGCAGGCCGACACCTGCGCCGAATCGGTGCCGGCGCTCGGACATTTGCTGTCGAGGTCGGCCTTGCAGGCCCGGTAGATTCCCATGCGCTGCGAAAACGACAGGTTCTCGTTCTGGCCGAGCGCCGGAAGCGGGGTAACGGCGGCGGCGATGACGAGGGCGACGGCGATGAAGGGTCTGCGGGTCATGGTGGCTCCGGCGATTCAGATGGAAAAGCGTCGCCCCAGCCGAGGCGCCGCGTCAAGCGATGGGCGTCGCGATCACGGCTGGCGACTACGCGCTGCGTCAGGCCGGTGCTCGTACAGAGGGTGAAAGAGGTTCCCGCCTTGTCGGCATGGGGAGGCCGCAGGATCCGCGCCGGCGCGGCGTCGATCCGCAGATACGGCCGTGCCAGGACGAGATAGGCATAGCGTTCGTCCTCGAAGGGGACGTCGGCCGACTTTGCGGCCTTGTGGGCGCGCAGCCGCGGCAGTCGCGCCGAGAAGTGGCACCAGTCCGGCGCCGCGACCGGGCAGGTCGCTGCGCCGGGGCAGGGGGCGGCGACGCGGGCCCCGGCGGCGATCAGCGCGATACGGGCGGCGGCGATGACGGCGAAGCCGGCGGGGGTGCCGGGCTCGACCAGGACGAGGACGCCGCTCGCGGCGGCATAGAGCGCCCGCGCGGTGCCCGCCACCTCGGCGGGTTTCAGTTCGTTGAGGGCGTAGCTCGCGACGACGAGATCGGCCGAGGCCGGCACGACCGCTTCCAGCCGCCCGGTCTTCCAGTCGGCTCCCGCCAGCAGGGCCGGTCCCTCGGTCGCGAGGTCGCGGCCGAGCGCGATCATGCCGGCATGGGCGTCGCGCATCGCGGCTTCGACCAGACCCGGAAAGGTCTCCGCGGCGGCCCAGGTGGCGGTGCCCGGTCCGCAGCCGACATCGAGCAGCGAGCGCGGCGCCAGGTCGACACGCGCTGCCGCCTCCTCCAGGACCGCCGCGCAGGCCGCGTAGGTGGCCGGCATGCGGGCGATGGCGTAGGCGGCGAGATCGACGGGGGCCGGCAGTCGCGAGCCGCGGCCGGCGCGGTAATCCTCGGTGAGGCGCCGGCTGGCGGCGGCGAGGTCGCGTCCGCCGAAGCGGCCGGCGAGCCTGTCGAGCGCCGCGCGCAGGGCCGGCGGCAGATCGGCGCTCAATCCTGCACCGGCACCGTGTAGTTGAGCCCGAGCCGGCCGCCGTCGACGTAGAGGGTCTGGCCGGTCACATAGCTCGACGCGTCGGAGGCGAGGAAAACCGCCGCCTTGGCGATCTCGTCGGGTTCGCCGAGACGGCGTAGCGGTGTGCGCGAGAACAGCCGGTGACGGGCGGCCTTGTCGGTGTTGACGCTCGCCAGCATCTCGGTGGCGATGGAGCCGGGACCGATGGCGTTGACGCGGATGCCGTGCTCGGAGAGCCCGAGCGCCATGACATTGGTCAGCTGGCCGACGCCACCCTTGGAGACGCAGTAGGGGATCTGGTTGACGATGGCGAGCCGGGCATTGACCGAGCTAATGTTGACGATCGTCCCCGGCGTCTTACCGGCCTTGACCTGCTCGACCATTCGGCGGGCGACCGCCTGTCCGACGAGGAAGGAGCCCTTCAGGTTCACCCGCAGCACCTTGTCGAAATCGGCCTCGGCGAGATCGAGGAACTCGGCGCTGTGGACGATGCCGGCATTGTTGACGAGAACGTCGATGTCTCCGGTGAATGCCTTGCGCGCGCCGTCGACGAGGCCGGCAACGGAAGCGGCGTCACCGACATCGGCCGCGACGAAGACCGCCTTGCCCTTCGTGGCGAGTTCCGCCGTTGTGGCGCGCCCGGCCTCCTCGGCGATGTCGGACAGCACGACGCTCGCGCCTTCCGCGATGAAACGCTCGGCGATGGCCTTGCCAATGCCGCGTGCGGCTCCCGTGACGATCGCAACCTTGCCGTCCAGTGCGCCCATGGTGATCCCCCTGCAAAACCTGTTCGAAGTGGTTCTAGACCAGAAGCTCTGGCGGGGGGAGGGGTCGGGGCGCCGGGCTCATACCTTCTGCAGCGGGCGGTGCGGGCCTTCGGGCAGGGTCACCGCGACGGCATCGCCCGGCCGGATCCTGCCGCCCGTCAAGACGATGCCCATGATGCCGGCCTTGCGGACGAGGCCGCCTTTCGCATCGCGGTCGAGCGTCGCCTGCATCAGCCCGTCCTGGAACCTGTCCATCTGGATGCAGGGATTGCGCAGGCCGGTGATCTCGACGACCGCATCGCCAATGGCGAGGCGGGCGCCAGTGGGCAGGGCGAGAAGATCGATGCCCGACGTCGTGATGTTCTCACCGAGCTCGGCGGGGCCGACCACGAAACCCTTGGTGGCCAGTTCGTCGAACAGTTCGGCCTGGATCATATGAACCTGACGCAGGTTGGGTAGTGTCGGGTTGAAGCGCGCCCGCGAGCGATGCTTGACCGTGACGCCGCAATGGGCGTCGCCTGCCACGCCTTCACCGGCGATCAGCGTGATCTCGTCTGCGGCGGCCTTGGAAAACCGGTGCCGGCGGTCGAGGCTGACGGAAATGACCAGGCCCATGTCATGGCTCCGAACGGGAATGGCACCTTCTGCCCGGATGCCCGGTGCCTGTCACCTGCCTGCGGGAGAAACGAGCCGTACGGCAGCGGCCATGGACGGGCCGGAGCGGCGGCCCTATTCAGGCCCGATGCCCCAGACCGTTCTCTTCGACCTCGACGGAACCCTCACTGATCCCGCCCCCGGCATCATCGGTTCCTTCCGCCAGGCCCTGGTCGATCTCGGCCATGTGCCGCCGCCCTTCGCCGAACTCGGCTGGATCATCGGGCCGGCGCTGCGCCTGTCCTTTCCGAAGGTGATGGGGCCTGGGAGTGACCCGGAAGCGGCGGTCGAGCGCTACCGCGTCCATTATCGGGCCGGCGGCATGTACGACCTGACGCTCTATCCCGGCATGATGGATGCAGTCGCCCTCATCGGGGCGACCTGCGAGCACATGTTCGTCTGCACGGCCAAGCCCGAGCCCTATGCGGTCCCGACCATCGAGCGCTTCGGCTATGCGCCGCATTTCGCGCGGGTCTATGGGGCGGCTCTCGACGGCAGCCTCGATGACAAGGCCGACATCATCGCCAAGATCATCGCCGAACAGGGGATCGATCCCGCCCGCACCGTGATGATCGGCGACCGGATGCATGACATCCACGCTGCCCGGCGCCACGGCATCGCAACCGTCGGCGTCGCCTGGGGTTACGGCGGGATTGCCGAACTGACGGAGGCGGGAGCGACCGCGATCTGCCAGAGCCCGGAAGATTTGCCGGCGCTGGTGGCCGGTCTGGCGCCCTAAGCGCCTTGCACTCACCAGTCGGATCGTGTAGTGCCCGGCCCATTCCACACGCGGACCCGCGGCTGAGGACGATTGTCCATTGCCGCTCCGGTGGTGACAGATCCCATTCGGGGTCGGCCATAGTCCGCGGAGGCACAACCGGAGAAGACCATGGCGCTGCCCGATTTCAGCATGCGTCAGCTTTTGGAAGCTGGCTGCCACTTTGGCCATCAGGCCCACCGCTGGAACCCGAAGATGAATCAGTACATCTTCGGCGTCCGCAACAACATCCACATCCTCGACCTCGCCCAGACCGTGCCGATGCTCCATCGCGCGCTGGTCGCCGTGTCCGATACGGTCGCCAAGGGCGGCCGCGTGCTGTTCGTCGGCACCAAGCGCCAGGCCCAGGACGGCATCGCTGCCGGTGCCAAGCAGTGCGCGCAGTACTACGTGAACTCGCGCTGGCTCGGCGGCACGATGACCAACTGGAAGACGGTGTCGGGTTCGATCTCGCGTCTGCGCAAGCTGGACGAGGCTCTCGGTTCGGGCGGCGCCGGCTACACCAAGAAGGAAGCGCTGACCCTCGCCCGCGAGAAGGACAAGCTCGAGCGCGCCCTCGGCGGCATCAAGGACATGGGCGGCGTGCCCGACCTGATGTTCGTGATCGACACCAACAAGGAGGCGATCGCCATCCTCGAGGCCAAGCGCCTCGGCATTCCGGTCGTCGCCATCGTCGACACCAACTGCGATCCGGACGGCATCACCTATCCGATCCCGGGCAACGACGACGCCGGCCGCGCCATCTCGCTCTATTGCGACCTGATCGCCCGCGCCGCCATCGACGGCATCGGCCGCGCGCAGGGTTCGTCGGGCATGGATATCGGCGCTTCCGAGAAGCCGCTGGTCGAGGATATGCCGGAGGCCGCAGCGCCCTCCGGTGTCGAGCGTCTCGCCGGCCCCCGCGGCCCGGCGGACGAGCTCATCAAGCTCACCGGCGTGTCGCCGGAGATCGAGAAGCAGCTCAACAACCTCGGCATCTTCCACTACTGGCAGGTCGCCGGCTTCACCCCGGTCGATGCCGCCGAGATCGGCGACAGCGTCGGCCTTCCGGGCCGCGTCCAGGGCTGGATCGACCAGGCCAAGTCGCTGGTCGAGGCCGAGGCCGCCTGATCCAGGCCGTCAGCCGGCGTCATCCGCCCGACACGAAATTCGTGTCGAGCGGAGATCGGTTCTGAGTTCCGGCCGGCTCGCTCCCGCGGGCCGGCCGTTTCCCTTCCCAACCAGACTGAATTCGAGGACGGACCCATGGCGAACATCACCGCCCAGATGGTCAAGGAACTGCGCGAGATGACCGGCGCAGGCATGATGGACTGCAAGTCCGCGCTGAACGAGACCGCCGGCGACATCGAGGCTGCGGTCGACCTGTTGCGCAAGAAGGGTCTGTCGAAGGCCGCCAAGAAGGCCGGCCGCGTCGCCGCGGAGGGCCTCGTCGGCATCGTCACGGCCGGCGCGAAGGCCGCCGTGGTCGAGGTCAATTCGGAGACCGACTTCGTCGCCCGCAACGATCAGTTCCAGGGCCTGGTGAAGTCCATCGCCGAAGTGGCGCTGAAGACCGGCAACGACGTGGACGCCATCCTTGCCGCGCCTTTCCCCGCCGGCGGCACGGTCGCGGACGCCATCGCTTCGGCGGTCGCGACGATCGGCGAGAACATGACGCTGCGCCGCGCCTCGGTCCTGTCCGTGTCGGACGGCGTCGTCGGCAGCTACATTCACAACGCGGTTGAGCCGGGTCTCGGCAAGATCGGCGTTCTGGTGGCGCTCGAATCGACCGGCAGCAAGGACGAGCTCGCCGCGCTCGGCCGCATGATCGCGATGCATGTCGCCGCCGCGAACCCGCTGGCGCTGGATGCGGAGGGTCTCGACCCGGCCGTCGTCGCCCGGGAGAAGGCGATCCTCGCCGAGAAGAACGCCGGCAAGCCCGAGAACGTCATCGCCAAGATCGTCGAGTCGGGCATCAAGACCTATGCCAAGGAGGTCTGCCTCCTCGAGCAGCTCTACATCCATGACGGTGGCAAGACGGTAGCCCAGGCCCTGAAGGAGATGGAGAGCAAGGTCGGCGCGCCGATCAAGCTGACCGCCTTCACCCGTTTCGCCCTCGGCGAAGGCATCGAGAAGGCCGAGAACGATTTCGCTGCGGAAGTCGCGGCGCAGGCCGGCGTCAAGACCTGATCGCGTCGACCATCGACGTCGAGGGAAGGGGCGGGCGACCGCCCCTTTTTTCGTGAGCGCGATCCTGTCAGCCGGCCAGCACCGCCTCGACGTCGTTCAGCCGGTCCTTGCCGAAATACATATCGCGGCCGATGAAGAAGGTCGGCACGCCGAAGGCGCCGCGGCCGACCGAGGTCTCGGTGTTGCCGATGAGGCCGGCCTTGACGTCGGGCGCCTGGGTCGCCTCGATGAGGGCGGCACCATCGAACCCGGAGGCGTCCATCGCGGCCTTGAAGACGGCGGGGTCGTCCATTTTCTTCGGCTCTTCCCACATGTGATGGAAGCCGGCCTCGGCATAGGGTGCGAGCTGCCCCTGCTTGTCCATGGCGACCGCCCCGCGCATGAGCATGAGCGTGTTAACGGGGAAGAACGGGTTCATCTTGAAGCGCGTCAGACCGTGCCGCGCGATAAACCGGGCGATTTCCAGCCGCTCATAGGCGAGCTTGTTGCGCACCCCTGCGAAGGCCTCGAAGGGGGAGCGGTTGTTGGTCGCCTTGAAGATGCCGCCGAGCAGCACCGGCACATAACGGACCGTGGCGCCGGTGCGCGTCGCGAGGCCGGCGAGGGCCTTGTGGGCGAAATAGGCGTTGGGGCTGCCAAAATCGAAGTGGAACTCGACGAGGCGGGGCCCGGATCGCGGCATCGGCTCCTCGCCGTTGGAGACATCGTCGACAACAATCGTTCCACGCGGCGCCGCTTGTCGAATGTGTGTGTGTGTAGGCTGCGGGCCGCCGGGCTGGCATATCGAGGTGATGGCGGAGCCAACCTAGATCGTGTATCGGCACGACGCAAAGCGGTATCGTCACGCGGCGGGTGGTCGTTCGGCACGGCCGCGTCGTCTGAACGGTTGCGCGGATCGGGCATTGCGCTAAACCCGGCCTTCGCAACGATCTCATGACGACTGCGAATCGGGGGAACGATATGGCCGGGCCACGCTACAGGCGCGCGCTGGTGAAAGTGTCCGGCGAGGCCCTGGCGGGCGATCAGGATTTCGGTTTCGACGCGAAGACCGTCCGGAACATCGCCGAGGACCTCATCGCCGCGGCGAAGGCGGGCACTGACATCGCGGTGGTCGTCGGCGGCGGCAACATCTTCCGCGGCCGGCAGATCGCCAGCATCGGCCTCAGCCGCGTCGATGCCGACGCGATCGGGCGCCTTGCGACCGTCATGAACGCCATTGCGCTCGCCGGACAGATCAGCGCCCTCGGCCATCCGGCTGTCGCGCTCTCGGCGGAACCCGTGCCGGAGGCGCTGGACGTCTACACGGTGCGCCATGCGCTCGCGCATCTGGCTGCCGGCAAGATCGTCGTGCTCGGCGGCGGCATCGGCGTGCCGCTGCTGACGACGGATACCACCGCCACCATGCGGGCGGTCGAACTCGGCTGCGACGTCGTGCTGAAGGGCACCAATGTCGATGGCGTCTATTCCGCCGATCCCAAGCGCGACCCGACCGCCGTGCGTTTCGACCAGCTGAGCGCCGACGAGGCGATCGCCCGCGACCTCAAGGTGATGGACACAGCCGCCTTCGCGCTTGCCCGGGAGAACCGACTTCCGATAATCGTGTTCTCCCTCGATGCTCCTGGCGCGGTCGCGTCGGTGCTGGCGGGCGAGGGCCGCTGCACCGTGGTCACCGTCTGACCGCGCAATCGTCATTCCCGCGGATATCTCCGCGCAATCTCCAAGAGGCGTACCCCATGGCCGCGTCCCCGACCTTCGATCTTGCCGACATCACGCGTCGCATGCAGAGCTCGATCGCATCCTTCAAGCACGAACTGGGGACGCTCCGTACCGGTCGCGCCTCGCCGAACCTGCTCGACCCGATTCAGGTCGAGGCCTACGGCCAGTCGATGCACATCAATCAGGTCGCCACGGTGAGCGTGCCCGAGCCGCGGCTCCTGTCGGTGCAGGTCTGGGACCGGGCCATGGTCGGGCCGGTCGAGAAAGCCATCCGCGAATCGAGCCTCGGCCTCAATCCACAGACCGAGGGCCAGGTGATCCGCCTGCGTATCCCGGAACTGACGCAGGATCGCCGCAAGGACATGGTCAAGGTCGCTCACAAATATGCCGAGGGCGCGCGCGTCACGGTTCGCCATATCCGTCGTGACGGGATGGACGTGCTGAAGGCGAAGGAGAAGGATCATTCGATGAGCGAGGACGACAATGCCCGTGCCGCCGACCAGGTCCAGAAGGAAACCGACAAGCACATCGCCGAGATCGACCTGCTGCTCGTACAGAAGGAAAAAGAGATCATGACGGTCTGAGCGCGGACACGGACATGAACATGGTGGACCGACAAGGCCTGGCCGCAGAACACGGCGTTGCGACCGCAGCGCCAGCGGCTCTGCCGCGCCATGTCGCCATCATCATGGACGGGAACGGCCGCTGGGCGAAGCAGCGAGGACTGCCGCGTATCGAGGGCCACCGGCGCGGTGTCGACGCGCTCCGGCGCACCCTTCGGGCTGCCCGCGAGATCGGCATCGAGATCGTCACGGTCTATTCGTTCTCGTCCGAGAACTGGTCACGGCCGCCGGCCGAGGTCTCGGCCCTGATGGGTCTGCTCAAGCGCTTCATCCGCAACGATCTTGCGGAACTGCACGAGGCGGGCGTTCGCGTCCTCATCGCCGGCGATCGCGACAATCTCGAGCCCGACATTCGCCTGCTCCTGACGGAGGCGGAGGCGCTGACCCGGGCCAACACCCGGCAGACACTGATCGTCGCCTTCAATTACGGGTCGCGCCAGGAGATCGCGGCGGCGGCCCGTGCGCTGGCCGAGGAGGTGGCGCGCGGGGACCGCAGTGCCGCCAGCATCACCCCCGAGGCGATCGCGGCGCGCCTCAACACGGCAGGCGTGCCGGATCCGGACCTCGTCATCCGGACCTCCGGCGAGATGCGCCTGTCGAACTTCCTGATGTGGCAGTCAGCCTATGCTGAACTCGTCTTCCAGCCCATCCTCTGGCCCGATTATGGTCGCGAGGCGCTGATGGAGGCGCTCGTCGAGTACAGTCGCCGCGAGCGTCGCTACGGCGGCCTCGGCGCCGTCGGCGCCTGAACATGCGGCCCGATCAACGCCCCGCCGGCGCCTTTTCCGATCCCGATCTGAAGAAACGGATTCTCTCAGCGCTCGTTCTTGTCCCGGCGGCGATCTTCACCGCCTGGCTGGGCGACTGGCCCTTCGCCCTGTTCTGGCTCTGTGGTGCGGCGCTCGTGCTGTGGGAGTGGAACCGGCTCGTTCTGCCGGGAGCACCGATGGCACTCTATGCCGGCGAACTCGCCGCGCTGGCCGTCGCTCTTGGCCTGGAGCGCTATTTCCTCAATCCGGGATTTGCGATGATCGCGCTCGGCGCCGGTGCCGGCGTCGCCCTGGCACTCAGCCCGCAGGGGCGCTCGCGCTGGGCGATCGCCGGTCTTCTTTATGCGGCCGCGGTGGTGCTGGGACCGACGATCCTTCGGGACGACAACAATCTCGGCTTCGTTGCCATCCTCTGGCTCTTCGCCGTGGTCTGGGGCACCGATGTCGCCGCCTATTTTGCCGGTCGGTCGATCGGCGGGCCGAAGCTCTGGCCGCAGATGTCGCCGAAGAAGACGTGGTCGGGCTTCATCGGCGGTACGCTCATCGGCACGGCCATCGCCCTCCTCGTGGTGAAGACGGCCGGCGTGCAGCTCGGTCTCGGCCTTGCGCTGACCACCTTGGTGATCGCCGCTCTCAGCCAGGGCGGTGACCTGTTCGAATCGTTCGTGAAGCGCCGTTTCGCCGCCAAGGACGCGGGATCGATCATCCCCGGCCATGGCGGGGTCATGGACCGACTCGACGGGTTCCTCGTCGCCGCCGTGGCGGCTGCGACACTTGGCCTGATGCGTGGCGGCGTCGGCAATCCCGCAGCCGGCCTGCTGGTGTGGTGAGGTTGATGCGCAGGCTCACGATTCTCGGCGCGACGGGCTCGGTTGGAACCAGCGCCCTCGACATCGTGGCGCGGCATCGCCACCGATTCCCGATCGAGGCGGTGACGGCGAACGGCGATGCGGCGGGTCTCGCCCGGATCGCCCGTGACCACGGTGCACGTTTTGCCGCAGTCGCGGACGAGGCGGCCTATCCGGCCTTGCGCGAGGCTCTGGCGGGAACCGGGATCGAGACCGGTGCCGGTCCGGCCGCTGTCGCCGCCGCGGCGGCAAGGCCGGCGGACATGGTGCTTGCGGCGATCTCGGGTGCGGCCGGGGTCGAGCCGGTGCTCGCCGCCATCGGTCAGGGCACGACCGTCGCGCTCGCTAATAAGGAAAGCCTCGTCGCCGCGGGCGCGCTCGTCATGGGTTCGGCCCGGGCGAGGGGGGTGCAGGTGCTGCCGGTCGATTCCGAGCACAATGCCGTCTTCCAGGCGCTTGCGGGCTCCCGCATGGAGGATGTCGAAACGGTCTGGATCACTGCTTCCGGCGGGCCGTTCCGGACCTGGGACGCAGCGGCTATCGCCGCCGCACGGCCGGAGGACGCTCTCAAGCATCCGAACTACACCATGGGCGCCAAGGTCACGGTGGATTCCGCCGGCCTGATGAACAAGGGCCTCGAGCTGATCGAGGCGCATCATCTGTTCTCGCTGCCGCCTGACCGTCTCAGGGCGCTGATCCACCCGCAGCAGGTGGTCCACGGCATGGTCGGATATCGTGACGGCTCGATCGTCGCCCAGCTCGGTGCGGCGGACATGCGGGTGCCCATCGCCCATTGCCTCGGCTTCCCCGACCGGATCGACGGACCGTCCCGGCGGCTCGATTTCGCGGCCATCGCGACGCTCACCTTCGAGGAACCTGATCTGGTGCGATTTCCCGCGCTCCGCTTGGCCATCGAGGCGATGACGGCGGGGGGCAGGGCGCCGACCGTACTCAACGCGGCCAACGAAGTGGCGGTCGAAGCCTTCCTCGCGCGCCGGATCGGCTTCGCGGACATCGCTCGGATCGTCGAGCGCGTGCTGGAGGAGGAGGGGGTCGGCCCCGCTCCGGCCACATTGGACGATTTATGGTTGATTGACCATGCCGCACGACAGCGAGCGGCGGCCACTATGCTTAACGCATCGGCTGCGGCATCTTGATTATGGGAGGGTATGAGTCTCGGATTTCCTGGGCTTGTATCCATGGGACAATGCAATGAACGTCGTTTCCGCTCTGGGCGGATGGGGCCAGACCCTGCTCTGGACCATCATTCCGTTTCTGTTCGTGCTGACTGTCGTGGTGTTCTTCCACGAGCTCGGGCACTTCTGGGTCGCGCGCCGCAACGGCGTGCGCGTCGAGGTGTTCTCCGTCGGTTTCGGCCGTGAACTCGTCGGATTCAACGACCGCCATGGCACGCGCTGGAAATTCTGCGCCATCCCGCTCGGCGGTTATGTCAAGTTCTACGGCGATGCCGACGCAGCCTCAAAACCTGATTTCGAGACGGCCTCGGGGATGACCGAAGCGCAACGCTCGGAGAGCTTCTTCCACAAGACCACGGCCCAGCGGGCCGCCATCGTCGCGGCCGGCCCGATCGCCAATTTCATCCTCGCGATCGTCATCTTCGCGGTGGTGTTCACCGTCTTCGGCAAGCCTATCACGCAGCCGCGCGTCGAGACCATCGTGGCCGACAGCGCTGCGGCGAAGGCCGGTTTCCAGCCAGGCGATGTGGTCGTCTCCATCGGCGGCCGGGCGATCGAGAGCTTCTCCGACATGCAGCGGATCGTCGGCGCCAGTGCCGGCGAAACCCTTTCGATCAAGGTCGAACGCGACGGCCGTGAGGTCGACCTGACCGCCGTTCCGACGGTCTACGAGTTCAAGGACCGCTTCGGCGGCACCCACCGCATCGGCCGCCTCGGCATTTCGCGCTCGAACCAGGCGGGGGATACCCAGATCCGCCGCTACGACCCCTTCACCGCCACCTGGATGGGCATGAAGGAAACCTGGTTCGTGGTCGACCGCACCTTCGCCTATCTCGGCGGGGTCATCATGGGCACGCAGAGCGCCGACCAGCTCGGCGGTCCCATCAGAATCGCCCAGGTGTCGGGAGAGGCCGCGCAGATCGGATTCGTTGCGCTCCTGAGCCTCGCCGCGCTTATCTCGGTGTCCATAGGCCTGCTCAATCTCTTCCCCATTCCGATGCTCGACGGCGGCCATCTGGTGTTCTACGCGATCGAGGCCGTGCGCGGCCGTCCGATGAGCGAAGGCGCCCAGGAAATGGCGTTTCGCTTCGGTTTGGCGCTGGTTTTGATGCTGATGATCTTCGCCACCTGGAACGATATCCGGGGGCTCGTCGGCTGATGGCAGGCGTGGCGATCCAGCAACGGATTTCGAAAAACGGGCCGAGGGCGGGTGGTGCGGTTTGCACTCCCGGACAAACCGGTTACAAGCGTGTCGCCCGGGCTGAATCCACGGGTGGTTCGCGTTCGCGTGAAACCGACATACCTAACAGACAGGCGCGTGCTTCATGACTTCTTTCGCTCGGACGGTCCGAACGGTCGTGATCGCAGGGACGATGACCGCAGTTGGCGTGGTGATGGCCACGACGGCGGGCATGGTGCTCTCGACAGAGGTATATGCCCAGTCCGCAGGGGCCATCGTCGTCCAGGGCAACCGGCGCATCGAGGCCGATACGGTGCGCTCCTATTTCCGCACCGGTCCGGGTGAGTCGCTCTCCGCCGCCCGCGTCGACGAGGCCATCAAGGCCATGTACGCGACCGGTCTGTTTCGCGACGTGCGCGTGAGCCGACAGGGTGGACGACTCGTCGTCCAGGTCGCCGAGAACGAAGTCATCAACCGCGTCGCCTTCGAGGGCAACCGCCGCCTGAAGACCGAGCAGCTGCAGGGTGAGATCGAGTCGCGGGCCCGCGGCACCTTCTCCCGCGCCACGGTCCAGTCGGACACCCAGCGGCTTTATGACGTCTATCGCCGCACCGGCCGTCAAGAGGTCGAGATCGTTCCGAAGACCATCGAGCAGCCGAACGGCCGCATCGACCTCATCTTCGAGATCACCGAAGGCCGTAAGGCCGGTGTCCGCGCCATCAATTTCGTCGGCAACAACGCCTTCGGCCGCCAGCGCCTGCTCGACGTGATGTCCACGTCGGAGAGCGGCATCCTGTCTTGGCTGAAGTCGAACGACGTCTACGACGCCGACCGGCTCAATGCCGACCAGGAGGCCATCCGCCGCCTCTATTTGCGGTCCGGTTACGTCGACATGCGTGTGCTCTCGGCCCGTGCCGACTTCGATCAGGCGTCCAATACCTTCACGGTCTACATCGAGATCGAGGAAGGCCCGCAGTACCGCATCGGAACGGTCGACGTGCAGTCGAACATCCGTGACGTCGACGGCGCGACGCTGCGCGGCGCGGTGAAAACGGCGCCCGGCGCTGTCTACAACGTCGAGCTCGTCGACAAGTCGCTGGAAGACGTGACCCTTGAGGTCGCGCGTCGCGGCTATGCCTTCGCCGCCGTGCGCCCGCGCGGCGAGCGCGATCCTTCGACGCTGACCGTCAACCTTGTCTACGTCGTCGAGGAGGGCCCGCGGGTCTATGTCGAGCGCATCAACGTGCGCGGCAACACCCGCACCCAGGACCGTGTCATCCGTCGCGAATTCGACATGGCGGAGGGCGATGCCTACAACCGCGTTCTGGTCGACCGCGCCGAGCGCCGCCTGAGGAACCTCGGGTTCTTCAAGGAAGTGAAGATCACCACCGAGCCGGGCTCGGCCGCCGACCGCGTCATCGTCAATGTCGAGGTCCAGGATCAGCCGACGGGTGCCTTCTCCATCGCGGGTGGCTTTTCTACGGCGGACGGCTTCATCGCCGAGGCCTCCGTCGAGGAGCGCAACTTCCTCGGCCGCGGTCAGTTCGTCCGCCTCGGCGGCATGTATGGCCAGCGTTCGCGTGGCATCAACTTCTCCTTCACCGAGCCCTTCCTGATGGACTACCGTCTGTCCGGTGGCTTCGACCTGTTCTACCGGCACACCAGCCGCGCCACCTTCCAGCCGTTCGAGTCTACCTCCTACGGCGGAACGCTGCGCCTCGGCATTCCGATCACCGAACAGTTCGCTATGCAGCTGCGCTACAGCGCCGTGTCGCAGCGGATTTCGATGCGCGATGACCAGCTGAACTGCTTCACCGGCTATGGCGGCCAGCTCAGCCGCTATGCCGACGGCCAGTTCTTCGAGGCGACGGATCCCCGCACGGCGGGACGTGGTGCCGGAACGCCTCAGTTCACCGACGCGAATGGTCTGCCGACCGCTGTGAATACGGGCACTCCTTACAGCTGTCTTCGGGATGGCGAAGTCTCGGCGGCTCTGCGCGCGATCAACAACCGGACGCGCTTCATCTCCATGGTCGGCTATTCGCTGATCTACTCGAACCTCGATCGGGCCACAAATCCGACTCAGGGCCTCTTCGCCGAGCTGCGGCAGGACGTGGCGGGCGTCGGCGGCAATGCGCGGTTCGTCCGCACGATCGGCGACGCGCGCTATTATCACGACCTGACCAATGACTGGGTCGGTATGCTCCGCGTCCAGGGCGGTCATATCGCTGGTTTGGGCGGTCGTCTCGACTCGGTGGACCAGTTCTTCATGGGCCCCGAGCTCGTCCGCGGCTTCCAGACGGCGGGCATCGGTCCGCGTGACTTCGCCATCCGGCAGGCAGCTGCGGCCCAGGGTATCAACCGGGATGCTGACGCGATCGGTGGCACCATGTATTGGGGTGCTTCCGCCGAGGTGACCTTCCCGATCACCTTCCTGCCGCGAGACTTCGGCATGCGCGGCGCGCTCTATGCCGATGCCGGTTCGGTCTGGGGCTACAACTCGGTCCGATCGTTCAATACGGGTGTCGGCGGCGTGAATCTCCCCGTCACCCTTGACGGCTCCGACGCCCACAAGATCCGCTCGTCGGTCGGTGTCGGCCTGTTGTGGAACTCGCCCTTCGGCCCGATCCGCTTCGACTATTCCTTCGTCCTCTCCAAGGCGAGGGGCGACCAGACGCAGGCCTTCCGCTTCTCGGGCGGCACGCGCTTCTGACCGTCAGCGTCCCGTTGCAGGGGCGCTGCGGTCCTTGGCGGGATGATCATGACGGATCCCCAGTTCCTTGTTCCGGCCGAGGCGATGACCGTCGCCTCGGTCGCGGCTTTTCTGAAGGCCGAGTGGGCCGGCGGCGATGGCGAGCGCGCCATTCGCCGGGTTGCGGCCCTCTCCAATGCCTCACCGGACAGCCTGTCATTCCTCGACAATCCGAAATATGCCGACCAGCTCGCGGCGACGCGCGCGGCTGCTTGCCTCGTTTCGGCGCGCCAGAGCCATCTTGTGCCTGATGGGGTCGTGG
Organism: Phreatobacter sp.; assembly: GCF_030691135.1. Classification (GTDB taxonomy): domain Bacteria; phylum Pseudomonadota; class Alphaproteobacteria; order Rhizobiales; family Phreatobacteraceae; genus Phreatobacter. Next base: position 53,106 of record NZ_JAUYFA010000029.1, on the reverse strand, counting down.
CCATCGTCGTGCCGCATCCGCACGCGGCCTTCGTCTCGGTGTCGCGCAGGCTCTTCCCGCAGGCGCTGCGTCCGCAGTCGCTGTTCGGCGCGACGGGCGTTTCACCGGGTGCGATGATCCATCCCTCCGCCCGGCTCGAACCCGGTGTCGTCGTCGACCCGGGCGTCGTCGTCGGGCAGCAGGCCGAGGTCGGCTCGGGAACCATTCTCGCCGCTGGCTGTGTCGTCGGGCCAGGCGTCCGCGTCGGACGCGATTGCGCCATCGGCCCGCATGTCTCGCTGGTTCACGCGCTGGTCGGCAACCGGGTGATCCTCCATGCCGGCGTTCGGATCGGCCAGGACGGTTTTGGCTTCGAACTCGGCCGCATGAAGCACGCCAAGGTGCCGCAGATCGGCCGGGTCATCATCCAGGATGACGTCGAGATCGGCGCCAACACGACGGTCGATCGCGGCCATGTGCTCGATACGGTGATCGGCGAAGGCACAAAGATCGACAACCTCGTGCAGATCGCCCACAACGTCGAGATCGGGCGTCACTGTGTCATCGTCAGCCAGGTCGGCATTTCCGGTTCGGCGCGGCTCGGTGATTTCGTCATGCTGGGCGGCCAGGTCGGCGTCAACAATCACGTCACGGTCGGTCACGGCGCGCAGATTGCCGCGACATCGATCGTCAAGGATGATGTGCCCGACGGCGCGCGTTGGGGCGGCCGGCCGGCAAAGCCAGTGCGCGACTGGTTCCGGGAGATCGCCGCGGTGGAGCGGTTGGCGCGGGCAAAGCCGGCGGACAAGGACGAGGGGGCTTCCTGACGATGAACGGGACGACGACCAGCATCGACACGGCCGGCATCCAGAAGATCCTGAGCGTGTTGCCGCACCGCTATCCGTTTCTGCTCATCGACAAGATCGTCGACATCCGCGCCGACGAATTCGGCATCGGCATCAAGAACGTGACGGCCAACGAGCCGCAGTTCATGGGCCATTTTCCAGGCAATCCGATCATGCCGGGCGTGCTGATGATCGAGGGCATGGCCCAGACCGGCGGCGTCATGGCGCTGACCTCGGTCGGCGGCACGGGCAAGCTCGTCTTCTTCATGACCATCGACAAGGCCAAGTTCCGCAAGCCGGTGATCCCCGGAGACCGGATCGAGTATCACATGACGAAGATCGCCAGGAAGCGTAACATCTGGTTCTACCGCGGCGAGGCCCATGTTGACGGCAAACTGGTCGCGGAGGCCGAACTGTCGGCCATGCTGGCGGACGCCTGACCGATGAGAGCGCGCGCGACCGAGATTCACCCCCTTGCCTATGTGGCGCCTGCCGCCCAGTTGGGGCAGGGGGTCGGGATCGGGCCCTTCTGCACCGTCGGCCCGGACGTCGTGCTCGGTGACGGCGTCACCCTGCATTCCCATGTCAATCTCGACGGCCATACGACGATCGGGGCACGCAGCGAGATTTTCCCCTTCTCGTCCATCGGCACGGCGCCGCAGGACCTGTCATACAAGGGCGATGCGACCTCGGCGATCCTCGGCGAGGACTGCGTCGTCCGGGAAAGCGTGACGATCAACCGCGGCACGGCGAAGAGCGGCGCCACGATCATCGGCGATCGCTGCTTCCTGATGGCCTATGCCCATGTCGCCCATGACTGCCGGGTCGGCAACAATGTCATCTTCGCCAATGCAGCCATGCTCGGCGGCCATGTGAAGGTCGGCGACTACGTCTTCCTCGGCGGCCTTTGCGCCATTCATCAGTTCACCCGGATCGGCGATTACGCCATGGTCGGCGGCGTCACCGGCGTCAAGGACGACGTCATTCCCTTTGGCATGGCCTTCGGCGCCAACGGAACGTCGGGCGAGCTGATCGGCCTCAACGTCGTTGGCATGAAACGCCGCGGCTTCAGCCGCGACGACCTCAGGGTGGTGCGCGCCTGCTACGATACGCTGTTCTACGGCGTCGGCACCTTCGCCGAGCGTCTTGTGGACGCGACCGCGGCCTATCGCGACCACCCTGCCGCCGGCCGGCTGATCGCATTCATCGAGGCCGGCGAGAAGCGCCCGGTGATGATGGCGGCACCGAAGAAGACGCGGGTCGCCGGGACGGGCACGACCGCCGCCGATGAGTGAGACCAGCCCGCTCGGCATCATTGCGGGAGCCGGCAGTTTCCCATTGGCGCTGGCGCGGGCGGCGACGGCGCAGGGCCGTCCCGTCTTCGCGTTGCTGCTGAAGGGCATCGCCGGAACCGAGCTCGAGGCCTATCCGCATGTCTGGATCGGCATCGGCCAGTTCGGCGCCATGGTCGGGCAGGCGCGGAAGGCCGGTTGCCGTGATCTCGTCCTGATCGGCTCGCTGGTGCGCCCCAATCTCTGGACCACCATGCCGGACCTCGGGGGCCTGCGCGTGCTCCCGGATCTGTTGCGCCTCTATCGCGGCGGCGACGATCACCTCCTGCGCGGCATCGCCGGCATTTTCGAGCGCGAAGGGTTCCGGCTTGTCGGTGCGCAGGACGTGGCGCCGGAACTGCTCATTCCGGAAGGGCCCCTGGGATCACTGCACCCGTCCGAGGGCGACAGTGAGGATATCGCGCTTGCCCGAGACGCGATCGCGGCGCTTGGGCCCTATGATGTCGGCCAGGGGATGGTCATCGGCGGCCGCCGCATCGTCGCGGTCGAGGGGGCCGAGGGCACCGACGGGATGCTGGACCGCTGCGCCACCATGCAGGCAGCCGGGCGGCTGAAATGGCCGCGAGGCAGCGGCGTCCTCGTCAAGGCGCCCAAGCCGCACCAGGACCGCCGCGTCGACATGCCGGCCATCGGGCCGGCGACGGTCGAGAAGGCCGCTGCGGCTGGCCTCAAAGGGATCGCCGTGGTCGCCGGCTCGACCCTCGTCGTCGACCTGCAGGAGGTCATCCGCCTCGCGGATCGCCATGGTCTCTTCGTCGTCGGCGTCACGGCGGACGGGACGCGATGAACGCCGCGACCGGCCGAGCAGCGCTCGATGTGTTCATCGTCGCCGGCGAGGAATCCGGCGACCAGTTGGGCGCCCACCTGATGGATGCGCTCGTCAGCGAACGTGCCGCGCCCGTCGCCTTCCGCGGCGTCGCCGGGCCGCGCATGACAGCCCGCGGGCTGGCCTCGCAGTTCCCCATGGTGGAGATCGCCCTGTTAGGGATCACCTCCATCATCGTCCACATTCCCCGTGTGCTCAGGCGGATCCGCGAGACGGTCGCCGCCATCCTCGCCGATCCTCCGGACGTGCTGGTCCTGATCGACGCGCCGGGCTTCAACCGGCGGGTGGCGCGGCAGGTGCGCAAGCTCCGCCCGGAAATTCCCATCGTCTTCTATGTCTCGCCGACGGTCTGGGCCTGGCGCCCTGGACGGGCGGCCGAGATGCGCCCCTATATCGACCATCTCCTGGCGCTGCTGCCCTTCGAGCCCGAGGTCCATCGCCGACTCGGCGGCCCGCCGACCACCTATGTCGGCCACCCGATCAGCGAGCGGCTCGCCGAGATCAGGCCTGGGCCCGAAGAGGCGCGTCGACGGACCGAGGCCCCGCCGCAGGTCCTGGTTCTGCCGGGCAGCCGACGCAACGAGATTACCCGCCTGTCGCCGCTCTATGCCGGGGTGCTGGCGCGGGTCGAGGCCGAGCACGGTCCGATCGACTGGCTGCTGCCGGCGGTTGCCCAGCATCGCGACCTGATCGTCCGCGAGATCGCGTCATGGCCGGTCAAGCCGCGCATCGTCGACGGTGAGGCCGCGAAATTCGCCGCGTTCCGGTCTGCCCATGCGGCCCTCGCCTGTTCCGGCACGGTCACACTGGAACTCGCCGTCGCCGGTGTGCCGCAGGTCGTGGCCTACCGGGGCGGATGGCTGGAGGCACAGATCGTCCGCCGCCTGATCACCGTCGACACGGCCGTGCTCGCCAACCTGGTTGTCGGCGAGAAGGTGGTGCCGGAATTCCTGCAGGAATATGGAACGGTCGATGCCGTGGCCACGGCGCTCTCGGCGATCCTGGTTGAGGGGCCGGCGCGGGAGCGTCAGATCGCCGCCTTCGCCCGGATCGACGGGATCATGGACTTTGCCGGCATAGCACCGAGCATCAAGGCTGCCCGCATCGTCCTCGACTGCCTGCGAGAATCCGTGCCGCCCGAAAAGGAACGGGGCGCCGAAGCGCCCCGCTGAACCATCCTGTCGGGCGGAAAGCCGCCGCGATCAGATGCGCCTGAAGATCACTTGCACCTGAAGATCACTTGCGCCTGGAGATCGGCGTGTAATCGCGCCGCGGCTCGCCCGTGTAGAGCTGGCGCGGACGGCCGATCTTCTGCTGCGGGTCCTCGATCATTTCCTTCCACTGGGCGATCCAGCCGACGGTGCGGGCGAGGGCGAAGAGCACGGTGAACATGTCGGTCGGGAATCCCATCGCCTTGAGGGTGATGCCCGAATAGAAGTCGATGTTCGGATAGAGCTTCTTCTCGATGAAGTAATCGTCCGAAAGTGCGATGCGCTCCAGTTCGACGGCGACGTCGAGCAGCGGGTCGTCCTTGATGCCGAGTTCGCCGAGGACCTCGTGGCAGGTCTTCTGCATGATCTTGGCGCGCGGATCATAGTTCTTGTAGACGCGGTGGCCGAAGCCCATCAGGCGGAACGGATCGTTCTTGTCCTTCGCCTTGGCGACGAATTTCGGGATGTTCTCGACCGAGCCGATCTCGCCGAGCATCTTCAGCGCGGCCTCGTTGGCGCCGCCATGGGCCGGGCCCCAGAGGCAGGCGATTCCGGCGGCGATGCAGGCGAAGGGATTGGCGCCCGACGAGCCCGCGAGGCGCACCGTCGACGTCGAGGCGTTCTGCTCGTGATCGGCGTGCAGGATGAAGATGCGGTCCATGGCGCGGGCCAGGACCGGATTGGCCTTGTACTCCTCGGCCGGCACGGAGAAGCACATGCGCAGGAAGTTCGACGCGTAGTCGAGCGAGTTCTGCGGGTAAACGAAGGGCTGACCGATGGAGTATTTGAAGGCCATGGCGGCGAGCGTCGGCAGCTTGGCCACGAGGCGGATCGAGGAGATCATCCGCTGATGCGGATCGGCGATGTCGATCGAGTCGTGGTAGAAAGCCGACAGGGCGCCGACGGCCGCGACCATGACCGCCATCGGGTGGGCGTCGCGGCGGAAGCCGGTGAAGAAGCGGCTCATCTGGTCGTGCACCATGGTGTGGTGCGTGACGCGATAGTCGAAGTCGGCCTTCTGGGCGGCGGTCGGCAGGTCCCCGTAGAGCAGCAGGTAGCAGGTCTCCAGGAAGTCGCCGTGCTCGGCGAGCTGCTCGATCGGGTAGCCGCGATAGAGGAGAACGCCCTCGTCGCCGTCGATATAGGTGATCTTGCTTTCGCAGCTGGCGGTCGAGGTGAAACCCGGGTCGTAGGTGAACATCCCGGTCTGTGCGTAGAGCTTGCCGATATCGACGGTCGACGGTCCCACGGTTCCGTTGGAAATCGGCAGCGGAATGGTCTTGTCGCCAAGAGTGAGTGTCGCGGTCTTTGCGCTTGCAGACATCAGCAACCCCTTGAATTCCCTATCCGAAAATGCGTGCCCGGCTATGGTGTAGTCCACCCGTCGCGCCCCAGAAACCGGATAGACGCTTTTTGTCCAAGCAGCAAGCGCGTGCGGCTGCGTAGGGCCCGCCCCGCGACAGTGCTGTGACGTGGGATCTGCGGGTCCTGGCAGTCGGCGTCAGGCCTGCATCTGATCGGCGATACGGGCGAGGCTTTCTTCGCGGCCGAGAACCTCGAGGACGTCGAAGATGCCCGGCGAGGTGGTGCGACCGGTCAGTGCTGCACGCAGCGGCTGGGCGATGGCTCCGAGCTTGATGCCCTGCGCTTCGGCCTCAGCACGGACAGCGGCATCTGCCGCCGCGGCGGTCCATGCCTCGAGCGCCGCGAGGCGGGCATGCAGCGACGACAGGTGGCGGCGCGCTTGCGGCGACAGCAGGTCGGCCGCCTTGGTGTCGACGGCGAGAGGGCGGTTCGCAAGGATGAAGCCGGCGCCGTCGATCAGTTCCAGCACGGTTCTGGCGCGCTCCTTGATGCCCGGCATGGCTTTGAGCACCTGGGCGCGACGCGAATCGGTCAGGGTAGCGGCGATCTCCGCGCCGCCCTCGATATGGGGCAGGATGTCGTCGATGGCGGCGAGTAGCCGGGTGTCGTCGGCGTGGCGGATGTAATGGCCGTTGACCGCTTCGAGCTTGGTGAGGTCGAAACGGGCCGGCGAGCGGCCGATGCCAGAGAGGTCGAAGGCCTCGATCATCTCCTCGGTCGAGAAGAATTCCTTGTCGCCCTGGCTCCAGCCGAGCCGCACGAGATAGTTGCGCAGCGCCTCGGGCAGGTAGCCGAGGGCGCGGTACTGCTCGACGCCGAGGGCGCCGTGGCGCTTGGAGAGCTTGGCGCCGTCGGGGCCGTGGATCAGTGGGATATGAGCCATGGCCGGCACCGGCCAGCCGAGTGCCTCGTAGATCTGTGTCTGGCGGGCGGCATTGGTCAGGTGGTCGACGCCGCGGATGATATGGGTGATCCCCATGTCGTGGTCGTCGACGACGACGGCGTGCATATAGGTCGGCGTACCGTCCGAGCGCAGCAGGACGAGGTCGTCGAGATCCTTGTTGGGGATGACGACGCGGCCCTGGACGAGGTCGTCGACCACCGTCTCGCCGTCCTGCCGGCCCTTGAGACGCACGACGGGCTGAATGCCAGCCGGTGCCTCGGAGGGGTCGCGGTCACGCCAGCGGCCGTCATAGCGCGGCGGACGACCGTCCTTCATGGCCTGTGCCCGCATCTCGTCCAGTTCCTCGGGGGATGCGTAGCAGTGATAGGCGCGGCCGGCCGCCAGCAACTGATGTGCGACCTCGGCGTGACGCTCGGCGCGGGCGAACTGGAAGATGGTCGCGTCGTCCCATGCGAGACCGAGCCAGGAGAGGCCGTCGAGGATCGCGTCGATCGCTTCGGTCGTGGAACGTTGGCGGTCTGTGTCCTCGATCCGCAGCAGCATCTTGCCGCCGGTCTTCCTCGCATAGAGCCAGTTGAACAGCGCGGTGCGGGCACCGCCGATATGCAGGAAGCCCGTCGGGGAGGGGGCAAAGCGGGTGACGACGGTCATGATTCTTCCCAAGACGACAGGGCAAGCCGGGCCGCGCTAGACTCGGCGCCGGAAAGCGCGTGGCTGTAGCATGTTGTAGACGGCTTGGGGAGCGGCCCCATGGGGGCGACAAGGTGAGAGCGCGGGCGAAGACCATGGCTGCCGCCGTGGCCGGTCGCGCCTGGCCGTTGGCAGGTGTCTGGCCCGGTCTCACCCTCGATGTCTGGAAAGGCCGCCTGCGGGCCTGGGGCGCGCTGGAGCTCGAACGTGGACGCGCCTTCCTGATGCTGCCGGTGGCGATGGGCGCCGGCATTCTCCTCTATTTCGCCGCGCCCGACGAGCCGGCTCTCGCCGCGCCGCTCACACTCCTCGCGGCGCTCTGCCTCGTCGCCTTCCGCCTTCGACAACGCTACGCGGCGTTCCTGGTCGTGTCGGCTCTGGCCGCCATGGCGGCGGGTTTTTCCTCCGCGACGCTGAAGACCCATTGGATGAAACACCCGGTCCTCGCCGCTGAAACCGGTGTCGTCCGTATCGAGGCCTGGGTCGAGGCGCTGGAGAAGCGGGAGGCAGGCGACCGTCTGACGCTGCATGTCACCGCGGTGAGCCCGGCACCCGACCGGATGCCCCAGCGGATCCGGGTCACCAGCCGGATGCGGACCGCCGTCGCCGTCGGACAGCCGGTCACGCTGATGGCGCGGCTGCGCCCGCCCGCCGATCCCGCGGCACCCGGACATTACGACTTCGGCCGCGATGCCTATTTCATGGGGCTCGGCGCCAGCGGCTTCGTCATCGGTGCGGTCACGGTCGGCGCCGCATCCGCTACCGGGAATCCGCCGTGGCCAGTGCGGCTGAGGGCCGGCCTCGACACCGTCAGGAGCGCCATCAGCACGCGGATCCGCGCCGCCATCCCAGGTCCGGCGGGTGCCATCGCCGACGCGCTGGTCACCGGCAAGCGCGACGGCATTCCCGAAGGCATCAACGAGGCGATGCGGGCCGCCGGCACATATCACATCCTGTCGATCTCCGGCTTCCACATGGCGCTGGTCGCGGCGCTGATCTTCGCCGTGGTGCGCGGCGGGCTCGCCCTGGTGCCGGCTCTGGCGCTGACCCGCCACGTGAAGGCCTGGGCGGCACTCGTCGCGCTTCTCGTCTCCACCGCCTATCTCGTCATATCCGGGGCGGAGGTGGCGACCCAGCGGTCGTGGATCATGATCGCCGTGGTTCTGCTCGGTGTCGCTCTCGACCGCGGCGCGCTGACGCTCAGGACTCTCGCGCTGGCGGCCGTCGCCGTCCTGGTGATCGCGCCGGAAAGTCTCCTCGGCCCAAGCTTCCAGATGTCCTTCGCGGCGACGCTGGCGCTCATTGCCGGCTATGTCACGCTGCGCCCCTGGGCCGAGCGGCAATCGGGTGATCCCGCCGGGTGGGGGCGATCCGTTCTCATCGTCACCAACGGTGTCATCGGGCTCGCCTCCAGTTCCTTCGTCGCCTCCCTGGCAACGACGCCCTATGCGGCCTTCCATTTCAACACGGTGCATCTCTACGGCGTCGCCGGAAACCTCCTCGGTGCGCCGATCATCGAGTTCTTCGTGATGCCGCTGCAGATCCTCGCACTGCTGCTCTGGCCCTTCGGCTGGGACAAGCCGATCTGGGCGCTGGCCGGCCTTGGCATCGATCTTTTCGTGCGCTCGGGCGAATGGGTGGCGTCCTGGCCGGGTGGCCGCATCATCGTGGCCTCGCTCCATCCGACCGGGTTGCTGACACTATCCGCCGGCTTCATCATCCTGGGGCTGTTCTCGACGCCGCTGCGCTGGCTCGGAGTGCCGGTCGTCGTGCTGGGCCTCCTCATCGCGCCGAACGGCCAGCGCCCGCTGCTCCTCATCGACGGGGAGGGGGCGACGGTCGCCGCCCGCGGGCCGGACGGCCGTCTGCGGGTCGTCTCGGCGCGGGGCAACCGTTTCGCCGTCCAACGCTGGCTGATCGGGGAAGCCGACCGGCGCAGTGCCAGCGACGAGACGCTGCAGGAAGGCGTCCGCTGCGATCCGCTCGGTTGTGCCATGCCGCTGGCGGGCGGCGGCCGGATCGCGGTGCCGCGTCACCCCGATGCCCTCTCGGACGATTGCCGCGAAGCGCGGATCGTCGTGACGCGGAACGATCCTCCGGCAGGCTGCGCCGCCATCGTCGTCGACCTGCGCGCCGTCGCCTGGACAGGGGCGCTGCGGATCCATGACGAACCCGCGGGCTGGCGGGTCGAAACCGCCCGGCCGGCGGGTGCCGACCGACCCTGGTTCAGGCCGCGACCGACCGGGGAGGTGCCGCCGGTCCTCAAAATTCCCGGGCGCGCCGAGCCGGCCGTTCCGGCAGGAAACGACCCGGAGGCGGAGACGATCCCAGACCTGGACGAGTCCGTTCCGGAGCCGGCTCAGTAAAAAGCCTCAGTAACGCCTGATCAGGCCGACCAGCTTGCCCTGGATCTGCACCCGGTCGGGACCCAGAACCCGCGTCTCATAGGCGGGGTTTGCCGCCTCGAGGGCGATCGAGGTTCCGCGCTTGCGCAGGCGCTTGAGGGTCGCCTCCTCGTCGTCGATCAGGGCGACGACGATATCGCCGGTCTCGGCGCTGTCACCCTTGCGAATCAGCGCGAGATCACCCTCCAGGATGCCCGCCTCGATCATGGAATCGCCCCTGACTTCGAGCGCATAATGTTCGCCGCGGGTCAGCATTTCCGGCGGAACCGATACGGTGGACATGCGCTGTTCGATCGCCTCGCGCGGCACGCCCGCGGCGATGCGGCCCATCAGCGGCACGGAAACCGGCATGACCACGTCGTCGTCCGGCGCCGAGGGGCGGGCGCGACCGAGCGAGCCTTCGATGACGCTCGGCGAGAATTTGCCACGGGCGGGACCGGCAGACTGTTCCGGCTGGCGAATCACTTCCAGCGCACGGGCCCTGTTGGGTAGCCGGCGAATGAAGCCCCGTTCCTCCAGCGCCGTGATCAGCCGGTGGATGCCTGACTTCGACTTCAGGTCGAGTGCTTCCTTCATCTCGTCGAAAGAGGGGGGCACGCCGCTTTCCTTCAGTCGCTCCTGGATGAAGCGGAGAAGTTCATGTTGCTTGCGCGTCAGCATCGGTTTCCGTCCCTGGATTTCATCGGCCCGACTCAGCCGAACAGACCATGAACAATCACTATTCGTTCTTTATGTGTTCCGCAACCGTTGATATCCGGTAAAGAGCGGGACTAGGGATCGAGCCGCAGGATCCGGCAGGGACTGCCCGCTGCCGCGGCCGGCGCGTGCGGCGGCCGGAGGATGAGGGCGTCGGCTTCGGCGAGCACCCGGATCATCGACGAGTCCTGGACCGGAAAGGGCGTCGCGACGAGGCGGCCGTCGCGGGTCGCAAGGGTTGCGCGCAGGTGATCGGCCCTGAGGTCGTTGGGGCCGACATCCGTGCCGAGAACCGCGTCCTCGGTCTCGTCGGTCCGGTCGGCGCGGCCAGCCAGGCGGAGCAGCAGCGGCCGCAGGAACAGGGTGGCACAGACGAAGGAGGCGACGGGATTGCCGGGCAGTCCGAGAAGGCGCATCGGGCCGAGATCGGCCATCATCAGGGGCTTGCCCGGACGCATCGCGATCTTCCAGAAGCCGGGTGCGGCGCCCTCAGCGGCGATCACTTCGCGCATCAGGTCATATTCGCCGACCGAGGCGCCGCCGGACGTCACGAGGACGTCGTGCCCCGTTTCTCGGGCGGCGCGCACGCGGGCAAGGGTCTCGTCCAGGCGGTCCGGCGCGATGCCGAGCATGGTGGGTTCACCACCGGCCCGCCGGACGATGGCGGCCAGCGCCAGCGCGTTCGAGGAGACGATCTGGTCCGGTCCCGGCGCCGTTCCCGGCTCCACCAGTTCGTCGCCGGTCGACAGGATGGCGACCCGCGGCCTGCGGTGCACGGGAACGTTGGCATGGTTCATGGCGGCGGCGAGGGCCAGGCGCCGCGGGTTCATCAGGGTGCCGGCCGCAAGGCCGGTGAGCCCTTCGGTGAAGTCGAGCCCGCGGCGTCGGATGAACTGGCCGTCGCGGGCAGCTCTGGCCATGACGACCTGGTCGCCCTCGCGCGCGGTGTCCTCCTGCATGACGATCGCATCGGCGCCGGCCGGCACCGGCGCGCCGGTGAAGATGCGCACGGCGGTTCCGGCGGTCACGGAACCGCCGAAGCCGCGGCCCGCCGCCGATTCCCCGATGACGGTGAGCTGCCCGGGCAGGTCGGCGCTGCGCACCGCATAGCCGTCCATCGACGACATGTCGTCCGGCGGCTGGCTGCGACCGGAGACGAGGTCACGGGTGAGGACACGGCCGTCGCAGGCGCCGACGGGGATCCACTCTTCCGGCAGGGGAGCGGCACCTGCCAGGACGCGGGCGAGCGCTTCTTCGACGGGAAGCAGCCCCGCCATGGCTCACTCCGCCCTGTAGGTGCCGGAGGCGCCGCCAGTCTTCTCGACGAGATGGACGGCCTCGATCCGCATGCCGCGGTCGACGGCCTTGACCATGTCGTAGACGGTCAGACAGGCGACGGAGACGGCAGTCAGGGCCTCCATCTCGACACCCGTCTGGCCCGAGACCTTGACGGTGGCGCTCACCCTGACGCCCGGCAGCGCGTCGTCCGGCGTGACGTCGACGGCGACCTTGGTCAGCAACAGCGGATGGCAGAGCGGGATGAGCTCATGAGTGCGCTTGGCGGCCATGATGCCGGCAAGGCGCGCCGTGCCGAGCACATCGCCCTTCTTGGCGTCGCCCGCCCGCACCAGCGCCAGGGTCTCCGGTTTCATCACCACCGCACCGACGGCGACCGCCGTGCGCTCGGTGGCCGGTTTGGCGGAGACGTCGACCATGTTGGCCGTGCCGCTCGCATCGAGGTGGGTGAGGGTGATCGACTGTGCCATGGATCGGACCTAGCGCCTCCGTGAACGCTCCGCAACGACCGTCACGACGCAACGTGGCCCGTGGGTGCGTCCGCTTCCGCCGCGGCCTGCCGGATGGCGCCGGCGATCGTCTCCGGCGCCTCGGCACCGGCGATGCCGTAGCGCCCGGCGACGATGAAGAAGGGGACGCCGGTGACGCCGATCTTCTGGGCCGAGGCATATTCACGGCGTATGCGCTCGATATCGGCCTCGGTCGACAACAGTTCCGCCAGAAGCGCACCGTCGAGACCGCAAGATTCCCCGATCGCGACGAGTTCAGCATCGTCGGCGAGGTTGCGGCCCTCGACGAAGAAGGCGGAGAACAGGGCCTCGACCACGCGGCCCTGGGTTTCCGGCGAGCGGGCCCACAGAATCAGGCGGTGCGCGTTCAGCGTGTTGGGGGCGACCGCGATGCGGTCGAAATCGAAGGCGATGCCCTCTACGGCGCCGATCCCGGTCAGCCTTTCGTGGATCTGCCGGATGCGTGCGGGATCGCCGAATTTGTCCAGCATGTATTGGCGCCGCGGCTTGCCCTCGGGCGGCAGGTCCGGCGCGAGCTGGTAGGGCCGCCAGTGGATCTCTGTCGCGATGTCGGGTGTCAGGGCCAGCGCCTTTTCCAGCCGGCGCTTGCCAACGAAGCACCAGGGGCAGACGACGTCTGACACGACGTCGATCGTCAGCGCGGGCGGGGTCGAGGATGGGGTGTCGGCCATGGCAGGCTCCCTGACAGAAAGCCCAGACTTAATACCCCGCGGCCGCGCGCGCCACGCTCAGGAGTTGTGCAAGGGCGGAATGGGCATCCCCGAGGGGATCGAGCAGCGGCTCGGGCTCACGTGGCCGCGTATCCTCGAAGGGCATCTGGGTGGCCTGCCGCGTGCCGCCGGGGATGGCGAGGGGCGTCACTCCGGTGTCGAGGAGCCGGTCGGCGAGCCCGGCGATCGCCCGGCCGTCACCGACGACGCCGGAGACGCGGTCGCCGAGCAGGGGATCGGGCCTGATGACCGGAGCGATCTCGCCGCCGGCCTCGACGTAGGCAGCGCGCAGCGCGCTTTCGGCGAAGCGGCGCCCGCCGATGGAGACCACCCCGGGCTCGCGCGAGCCGATGGCGACGCTCTTGCGGGCCTTGTCGGCGGCAGCCGGCAGGCCGGTGTCACGGAACCCGTCTTCGTCGATCGACCAGAACGGAGGCTGGCTGTTCTCGGCGCCGGGCGGGAAGGCGGAACGCGGCACCATGGCGCCGCGCACAGACAGGTGGCCTTCGGGGCAGACGCGGGTTTCGATCAGGATGGGCGACTGTCCGCCGCCGGACGTATGGGTGTCCGGTCCGAGCATCAGCGAGCCGGGCTGGCCCTTGAGAGCGCGTGCGACCGCGGTTTCGCCGATGCCGAGGAAGATGTCGACGGCGAGGCCTTCCGCCACAGCCTCGGCAAAGGCCTGCATCTCGACGGGCCGGCGCGAGAAGAGCGCCAGGTGGCGCAGTGCCGGGCGCCGGGCGAGGGGCGCGTTGACCACGGCGGCTGCCGCTGCGGCGGGCAGCACGGCATGGGTCGTGCCGTCGGGGGCCAGACGGTCGACGACGACGCGCAGCGCCAGCGGCGGATGGGCGATGAGGGTGCCGCCGGCCATGAGCCAGGGGATGATCTGCAGGGCGATGCCGGCGAAACAGTCAGGCGCGAGGGTCGCGGCGAAGACCGAGTGTTCGTCGGGGACACCGGCCATGAAGGCGGCGAGGCCTCCGGCGATCAGCTCATTGTGGCTGCGTGCGACTGCGATATGGCCTGCCGCTACCGCGTCGGTCGTGACCACCGCGACGTGGTCGGCGGGATTGTCGGGACGGGCGATCTCGACCCGTTCGGCCGCGACCGGCAGCGTCAGCACGTCGTCGAGCGGGATGACGCCGTCGAGGGCCGGTCCGCCGAGCGACAGGACGAAGCGGACGGAGAAGGTCTCGGCGGCGGCGAACCGCATCATGTCGGCGCAGTCCACCGGTCCGACGCGACCGGCGGTGAGGATGGCACGGGCGCCGGTCCGCTGGAGATGGGCCGATGTCTCGCGCCGTCCCCAGCCGAGCGGGACGGGAGCTGCGATGAGGCCGGCGCGCGACAGCGCGAGAAGGGCGATGACCGCGTCGCTCGACAGGGCGAACTGGGTCGCCACGACGGCGTCGGTGGGCAGACCCATGTCCCGCAGCCGTCCGGCGAGGGCGTCGACGAGGCCGTCGAGCTCGGCCCAGGACAGCTGGCGCGGCTCACCGCCGATGAGATGAGGCCGGTTGGGAGCGTCAGCGAGGGCTCGCGATTCGGGGCGGATTTCGGCGGCACGGCGCAGCAATCCGTCGAGCGTCACGCGACCTGCCACGCCCGGAGTCTTGCCCTTCTTGCCGCGCCCCAGAATCACTGTCTGTCAGCCCCACCAGCGTCACGCCGCCACCACGTCTCAACGAGATAGCCGAAAACGGATGATTCGGCAGGCATGCCGATGTAATTCCAGTGGGCAATCCACTGTGCCGGCTGGTGGAACAGCGGCACCCAGTAGAAGCCGGACGTCACCACCCGGTCGAGCGCCCGCGCCGCGGTGACGAGGTCCTCGCGCCGCCGGGCCTCGACGATCGCCGCAACCAGCCTGTCGACAGCCGGATCGGCGATGCCGGGCAGGTTGCGGCTGCCCGGCGAACGGCCGGCGGCGATACCCCAGTAGAAGGCCTGTTCGTTGCCCGGGGACAGCGAAGTGTTCCACCAGCGGTAGTCGGCCATGTCGAAATCATATTCACGCAGCCGTCGGTCATATTGCACGGCATCGACGTTGCGCACCGCCATCCGGATGCCGGCCCGCTGCAGGAAGCGCTGGTAAGTCAGGGCGAGCCGCTCCTGGTCGCGGGTCGCGACGAGGAACTCGAAGCTGAAGGGCTGGCCCGTCGCCGCGCTGCGCATGGCGCCGCCCTCGAGGCGCCAGCCGGCCGCCGCGAACAGGGCGATCGCCTGGCGCAGGCGGGTGCGGTCGCTGCCCGAGCCGTCGGAAACCGGCACCTGGTAGGTACCGTCGAGAATGTCGTCGCGGACCCTTGCGCCGGCATCGGCGAGAAGGCTGCGTTCCTCCGCACCGGCGGGCCTGCCGCGGGCGGAAAGCTCCGACCCCTCGAAGAGCGACTGGCTGCGCTCGAAACCGCCGGCATAGAGCGCGTGATTGGTCCATTCGAAGTCGAACAGCAGCCCCAGGGCCTCGCGCACCCTCACGTCCTGGAACACCGGACGCCGCGTGTTCATGGTCAGGCCGCGAATGCCCTTCGGCGTGCCGGGGCGCAGCGTCTCGCGCAGGATCCTGCCCTCGCGCATGGCGGGAAAGTCGTAGCCCGAGGTCCAGCGGCCGGGATCGGTTTCCACGCGGCTGTCGACCAGCCCCTTCTTGAAAGCCTCGAAGAGCGTGTTGCCGTCGCGATAGAATTCGAAGCGGATCTCGTCGAAATTGAACAGGCCGCGGTTGATGGCGAGGTCGCGGCCCCACCAGTTGGGGTCGCGCTTGAGGGACAGGCTCTCGCCCGCGCGGACCTCGCCCACCGTGTAGGGCCCGGAACCGACGAGCGGCTGCAGCGTCGTGTCCTCGAAGGTCGCGGGGTCGGTTGCGTGTTGCGGCAGGATCGGCATCAGGCCGAGAATCAGCGGCAGTTCGCGGTCGTTGGCCGCGGCGACATCGAAGCGGATCGTCTGCGCATCGATCAGGTCGACCTGGCGCACCTTGCGGTAATAGGCGCGGTGGTTGGGGCGGCCGCGCTCCCTGAGCAGCTCGAACGAAAAGCGGATGTCGGCGGCCGTCACCGGGCGTCCATCGGAAAAGCGGGCGCGCGGATCGACGTGGAAGATGATCCATGAGCGGTCGTCCGGCACTTCGAGCCCCGCCGCGATCTGCGGGTAGAGGGTGAAGGGCTCGTCGTAGGAGCGTGCCAGCAGGGTCTCGTGGATATACTGGCGGGCGCCGGGGACCGGCAGGCCCCGGACGACGAAAGGATTGAGCGTATCGAAAGTCCCCTGCACGCCGAGGACGATGCGGCCGCCCTTGGGGGCGTCGGGGTTCACGTAGCGTCGGTGGGCAGCATCTGGCGCTGCGGCGGGCTCGCCATGCATGGCGATGGCCGGGCGGATCGGAGCGCGCGGAAAGTCCGCAGCCGCCTCTGATGGCGCGCCCGAACCCGTCACCAGAACGGCGAGGGCGAGGCCGGGGAGGAGAAAGCGGTGCAGCATTGGGGGTCCGTTGGGTTGGCCGCTTTGGTCCCTAGCATGAAGGACCCGTGATTCCGGCTTTTCAACGGGCCGGCGAGCCGCTATTGAGCGCGGCGAGGGACAGCGCCACCATGTCGCCACGTTCGGCAGCGACACAGCGCGTCCGTATCCGACCCATTCAAGGTCCGGCCCGTCAGGCTCCGGCTTGCGCTACGGACACGATCGAAAGGACCTTTCATGTCGATCTCCGCCAAAGCTGCGGTTCGCGTCGGTGCCGGCCTCGCTCTTGCGCTGATGCCCGCCCTCGCGTTCGCCCAGGCGCCGGCCACCCAGGCCCCCCAGCGCCCGGCGCAGCGTCCCGCTCAGCCGGCTCCCGCTCCGGCGGCTCCGGCAGCGCCCGCTGCCGCCGCCGCCAACGCGCAGGAGAATCTCGGCGCGATCCAGACGCCGTGGGTGAAGCTCTGCGATCAGGTCCCGACCGACGAGCGCACGCCGCCGACCACCAAGAAGCTCTGCATGGTCGTGCAGGAAACCCGCGCCGAGACCGGCCAGATGCTCGCCTCGGTGCAGATCCGTGACCTCGAGGGCGAGAAGCCGCGGCTGATCATCGCCGTGCCGGTCGGCATGTCGCTTCAGCCTGGCATCCGCGTCGTGCTCGAGGGGCCGGGACAGCCGCAGCCGCAGGCCATGCGCTACGAGGTCTGCCTGCCCAACGCCTGTTTCGCGCAGATGGAACTCCCGCCGGAATTCCTGACCCGGATGAAGCGTTCGACGAACCTCAACATCCAGGTCGTCAACATGAACAACCGTGCGATCTCGCTCGGCATGTCGCTGCAGGGTTTCCAGGCTTCATATGACGGCGAGCCGGTCGACCCGAGGGCCTATGAGGAGAGCCAGCGTCGCCTGCAGGCCGAATTGCAGCGCCGCGGCGAGGAAGCCCAGCGCCGTCTGCAGGAGCAGCAGCAGCGCCAGCCTGGCGCGATGCCCGGCGCGGTTCCGGTTCCCGGTGCCCCTGCCGGCATGCAGCCGCTGGCGCCGCCCCAGCGCTGACGTCAGCGATTACCCGATATCGCAGGGCGCGGGCCGGTCCCGCGCCCATTTTGTTGGCGTCGCATCCGCCGTTCCACGGGATTGTGCGGTGCAAACCGCTCCTGTAGCGCTGGTCGCAACGAGGAGTGGGACATGAAGCTGCCGCGCAACGTGTACAAGCCGCTGGCGATCGGGGCGCCGGAACCCTACCGGGATCTGCCGGTGCGACTGGAGCGGATGATCCATTTCGTGCCGCCGCACATCGAGAAGGTGCGGGCGAAAGTGCCGGAGCTGGTGAAGAGCGTCGACGCCGTGCTCGGCAATCTCGAGGACGCCATTCCGCTCGATGCCAAGGAAGCCGCCCGCGCCGGCTTCATCGAGATGGTGCAGGCCACCGATTTCGGCACGACCAGCGTCTGGACCCGCGTCAACGCACTCAACTCTCCGTGGATTCTCGATGATCTGACGCAGATCGTCGCGGCGGTCGGCGACAAGCTCGACGTCGTCATGCTACCGAAGGTGGAGGGGGCCTGGGACATCCACTATCTCGACCAGTTGCTGGCCCAGCTCGAGGCGCGCCACCGAGTCAAGAAGCCCATCCTGATCCATGCCATCCTGGAGACGGCCGAGGGCGTTAAGAATGTCGAGGAGATCGCTTCGGCGTCGCCGCGCATGCACGGCATGAGCCTCGGGCCGGCCGACCTCGCGGCATCGCGCGCCATGAAGACGACGCGCGTCGGCGGTGGCCATCCCGACTACAAGGTCGTCGCCGATCCCGGCGGGGAGGGGCCGCGCGCCGTCTACCAGCAGGATCTCTGGCACTACACGATCGCCAAGATGGTCGATGCCTGCGCCGCCAACGGCCTCAAGGCCTTCTATGGTCCGTTCGGCGATTTCTCCGACCCGGTCGCCTGCGAAACCCAGTTCCGCAACGCCTTCCTCATGGGCTGTGCCGGCGCCTGGACGTTGCACCCCTCGCAGATCGACATCGCCAAGCGCGTCTTCTCCCCCGATCCCGATGAGGTCGCCTTCGCCGCGCGCATCCTCGCCGCCATGCCCAACGGCTCCGGCGCCGTCATGATCGACGGCAAGATGCAGGACGATGCGACCTGGAAACAGGCCAAGGTGATTGTCGATCTCGCCCGGATCGTCGCCGCCAGGGACCCCGACTTCGCGACGCGCTATGCGATCTGAGTTCGGGCGGCGACCGTAGACGGACAGTAATCCGCGTTGACACGGCGGCAACATGCCGCTTTTCTCGCGCGCCCAGAAACACCACCGTCGCAAGGGACCGTGACAGGCGTGATCGACAAGCTACGGCAAGCCAAGTTCAAGATCGGTCAGATCGTGAAGCACCGGATCCATCCGTTCCGGGGCGTCGTGTTCGACGTCGATCCGACCTTCGCCAATACGGACGAGTGGTACGAGGCCATCCCGGCCGAAATGCGCCCGTCCAAGGACCAGCCCTTCTACCATCTCTTCGCTGAGAACGAGGTGACGGAGTACATCGCCTATGTTTCCGAGCAGAACCTGCTCGTCGACACCAGCGGCGATCCCATCCGTCATCCGCAGGTGGACGAGGTCTTCGAACGCGATCCCGACGGCGAATATCGTGTGAAGCGGACCGGGCTGCATTGATTTCGACCATTGGCGGCGTTGACCTCGGCGGTCCTGCCCAGTAGCGGTCGCTGACCTCCGGCCGCGCGGCGATCCATTCATGCTCCAGGTTCTTAACCTCGCCATGCCGTTCTTCGGCCTGATCGCGCTCGGCTTCTTCACCGCGCGGTACAAGGCCTGGAAAGGCACGCCGATTTCCGAGGCGGGCCTCGGCTGGATGAACTTTTTCCTCATCTATATCGCGCTGCCCGCGCTGTTCTTCCGCATCCTTGCCCAGACGCCGCTGGAGAAGCTGAACAACGTGCCCTTCGTGGTTGGCACGACCTTCGCGACCTTCGCGGTTTTCGTGCTCGGCTTCGCCTATGTGGCGTGGCGGTCCGGCGGCAACACCGGCCATTCCACTGTCGCCGGGGTCGCCGCCGCCTATGGCAATATCGGCTATATGGGGCCGGGCCTCGCCTTCTCGACGATCGGCGCCGAGGCGGCGGCTCCGGTCGCCCTGATCTTCTGCTTCGACAACATCCTGCTGTTCTCGCTCGTGCCGCTCCTGATGGCGCTCGACGGCACCGCGCGACGCTCGATCCTGTCGGTGATCGGCGAAGTCCTGGTCAAGATCGCCACGCATCCCTTCATCCTGGCGACCGTGGCCGGTGTCATCTCGGCCTTCCTGCAAATCCAGCCGCCGGAAATGCTCGACCGGCTGCTGGCCTTCCTGCAGAACGCGGCGGCGCCGGTGGCGCTGTTCACGCTCGGCGTCACCGTCGCCCTGCGCATGGAAAGCTTTACAGCGCTGGCGCGGGTCGCCGCCGCCATCTCGCCGATCCTCGCCCTGAAGCTGCTGATCCACCCGGCGCTGGTGATACTGATCCTGTCGCTGATCGGGACGTTCGAGCCGTCATGGGTCTATGCCGCGGCGCTGATGGCCTGTCTGCCGCCGGCGCTGAACGTGTTCATCATCGCCCGGCAGTACGACACCTTCGTCGAGGAGGCCTCGAACGCCGTTCTCCTTGGCACGGTGATTTCGGTCGGCACGCTGACGACCGTGCTATACCTCGTGAAGAACGAGCTCCTGCCCATCAATATCTTCACGCCCTGAGCCTTCAGGCGGCGTCTCGCGCCTCGGGCCGCATCAGGCGCGGCGACGCGTTCGACGGCTGCAGGCCCTCGCGCATGAAGGCCCGCCGGAGAGGTCCGATCTGGTCGAGGAACCAGAGGCCGGCGCCGCGTACCAGGTGGACCGGCATGAAGGACGACAGCAGCGAGCGGTTGAGCACGTCGATGGCGAAGGTGCGGCTGACGATGTCGGCGCGCCGCGCCCGGTCATAGGCGTCCATGGCGCGCGGCCCGCCCAGCTTTTCGCCGGACGCGCGCGCCTCAGCAAGGCAATCTGCGAGGGCAGCCCCGTCGCGCATCCCGAGGTTGAGGCCCTGTGCCCCGATCGGCGGCACCACATGGGCGGCCTCGCCGACGAGGGCGGCATGGGGCACCGCGAAGCGGCGCGGCGTGATCGAGGCGAGATCGTAGCGACCGCGGCCGGGTTCCACCGTGACCTTGCCGAGGATCGCCTGCGACCGCTTCTCGATCATGCGGGCGAAGGCTGCGTCGTCGAGGGCGAGGAGCGTGTCGGCCTCGCGGGGCGTCACCACGCAGACCAGGCTCGAACGGTCGCCCGGCAGCGGCACCAGGGTGAACGGGCCGGTCGGCGTATGAAATTCGGTCGAGACGTCGCCATGGGGGCGGCTGTGACGGAAGGTCGCCGTCACCGCGGTCTGCGGATAGCGGGTCATGACGACGTCGATGCCGGCAGCGGCACGGACCGCCGACCGGCGTCCGTCGGCGCCGGCGACGACGGCGGCTGAGAGCGCTTCGCCGGAAGCGAGGGTGAGGGTGGCGCCGCCGGTGAGGTCGACGCCGGTCACCATGCCGTCGATCAGCGTGATGCCGCGTTCGCGGGCGCCGGCGAGCAGCACCCGGCCGATATCGTCGTTGGCGATGTTGTAGCCGAAGGCGTCGAGGCCGATCTCGCTGGACCGCCCTTCGAAGAGCGGCGCCCTCAGGAGGCTGCCCGTCGCATCGACCAGCCGCATTACCCGCAGCGGCGCGGCATGGGGCAGAAGCTGCTCCCAGACGCCGAGGCGCTTCAGGGCGAGAACCGAGCCGTCGAGCAGGGCGGAGGTGCGCCGGTCGCGCGTCGATTCCGGCAGGGCGCCGACGACGGCGATGCGGAACCCGGCCTCATCGAGGGCAAGCGCTGCGAAGAGTCCCGCGGGGCCTGCTCCGACCACGACGACGTCGAATGGAGTATGCTTCGCGCTCTCGCTCATGCGTCTTGACGCCCGATACTGTACCGATCCGCTCTCCTACCATCTGGTGCTGCGCGGCCCAAGGTCCAAGACGCTGCGGCGGGGGCAACCGATCACGAAAGGATGAAGATGGCCGTGGGAAACTGGGCAAAGGGAGCCGGCGCGGCCTTTGCCGTCCATGCGTTCACGGCATCTGGGGCCGTGCTCGGCCTCCTCGCGCTGCAGGCGGCCTCGGACCGGCGTTTCGATGCGGTCTTTCTGTGGCTTGGCCTCGCTCTTGTCGTCGACGGGATCGACGGCACCATCGCCCGCCGGGTTGGCGTCGCCGAGCGCCTGCCGCGCTACTCAGGTGAGATCCTCGATCTCGTGGTCGATTTTCTCACCTATGTGGTCGTGCCGGCCTATGTGCTGGTCATTGCCGGGATCGTGCCGGCGGTGCTCATCTGGCCGCTCGCGGCGGCGATTCTCGTTTCCTCGGCCTTCTATTTCGCCGATACCGCGATGAAGACCCCCGACGGCGGGTTCCGCGGCTTCCCGGCGATCTGGAACGTCGCGGTTTTCCTCCTGCTGGTCTTCGGACTGCCGCCGCTGGCCAATGCCGGCATCATCGCGGGGCTCGTCGTGGCGACCTTCGCGCCCTTCGTCTTCGTCCACCCGTTCCGCGTCGTCCGCTTCCGGCCGGTGACCATCGCGGTGCTCGCGCTGTGGATGCTGGCGGCGAGCCTGTCGGTCGCCGCGGGTCTCGCCCCGCCGCTCTGGGTAACGGTCGTCCTCGCCTTGACGACGGCCTATCTCGGCCTGATCGGCCTCGCCCTGCGCGCGCCCGTCAGGTGAAGGCGAGCCGCGCCTCGGCCGCGGAAGTCGCCGCCTCCAGCGTCCGGGCGATGGTGACGCGCGGCTCGGCGATGCCGAAATGGGCGAGCGTCGCCTGCGCCGCCGGGCGAGGCCCGGCGATCACCACCCGCGTGCCGGCTCGCTCGAGCTTGTGGACGAAGCTCTCCAGCGTGTTGGCACCGGTGGTGTCGAGGAACGGCACATCGGTCATGTCGAGGATGAAGATGGCCGGCGGATCGCCGATCCGGTCGAAGACCGAGGCGACGGTCGCCGCCGCGCCGAAGAAGAAGGCGCCGTTCAGGTGATAGGTAACGATCCGGCGATCCGTGCCGCGCGCCGCCGCGGCAGCCGGTCCCTGGCCGTCGGCGCCGTCGGCGACGTCCTCGTCGAAGAGGCGCACCTTGCTGTCGACCGCCATGGCATCCGCCATCCTGTGCATGAACAGCAGCGAGCCGAGGACGATGCCGACGCCGATCCCCGCCGTCAGGTCGACGAAGACGGTCAGCAGGAAGGCGGCGAGGAGCACCAGCGCATCACCCGGAGAGGCGCGCAGCAGCACGGCGAATTCGCGCTTCTCCGCCATGTTCCAGGCGACGATGGCGAGGACGCCGGCGAGGGCGGCGAGCGGCACATAGCTCATAAGACCGCCGGCCAGGCTGAGGAAGACCAGCAGAAACACCGCATGGAAAATGCCGGCGACGGGCCCGCGCGCACCGGCGCGCACGTTGGTCGCGGTGCGGGCGATCGTCCCGGTCACAGGCAGGCCGCCGAAAAGGGCCGAGGCAATGTTGGCGACGCCCTGCGCCACCAGTTCGCAATTGGAGCGATGGCGCCGCCCCGTCATGCCGTCGGCGACGACCGCCGAGAGGAGCGATTCGATCCCACCGAGCATGGCGAAGGCGATGGCCGGCACGATCAGCTCGCGGACCCGGGCGATGGAGAGGCCCGGAAGCCCGTTGAAGCCGATGCCGGTGGGAAGGGCACCGAAGCGCGAACCGATCGTCTCGACGGGCAGCGCGAAGAGCGCCGTCGCGGCGCCACCGAGGACCACCGCCACCAGCATGCCGGGAATTGCGGGGCGCCAGCGCTTGAGCGCCAGAATGCCGCCGATGGCCGCCACGGCGATCACCACCGCGACGGGGTTGACCGTCGGCAGGGCCTGCCAGAGCGCCGGCAGCTTGTGCAGCATTTCTGCCGGTTCAGGCCCGGCGAGCCTCAGCCCGAGGAGGTCGCGGATCTGACTGACGAAGATGATCACGGCGATGCCGGCGGTGAAGCCGACCGTCACGGGATAGGGGATGTACTTGATATAGGTTCCGAGCCGCAGGAACCCGACTGCGACCAGCATGATCCCCGCCATAAAGGTGGCGATCACCAGCCCGTCATAGCCGTGGATAGCGATCGTCGAGGCGACCAGCGGAATGAAGGCGCCCGCCGGGCCGCCGATCTGGAACCGCGAGCCGCCGAGAGCCGAGATCAGGAAACCGCCGACGATGGCGGTGATCAGGCCCTTGTCGGGTGTCGCGCCGGAGGCGATGGCTATCGCCATGGAGAGCGGTAGGGCGACGATGGCGACGGTCAGGCCCGCCACCGCATCGGTGCGCAGGTCCTTCAGGCCGTAACCTTCCCGCAGAACCGTCACCAGTTTCGGGGTGAACAGGTCGCGGAAGGACGCGTGGGGTGTGACGGTTGGCGTCATGAGCCGTTTCGGCAGGGGGTCCCGCGACCCTAGGCGCCTGCACCGCGACGCTGCGTCCGCACAAATACGTGCATCCTGCGACAGGACAGCTATTCTTTTTGCGGTGCAAAGCCGGCATCTTCATGCTCACAATGCCGCTACAGAGGAGCCCCTGCATGCCCGGGCATCTTTCCACCCATGTTCTCGACACGGCGGCAGGCCGGCCGGCCGCCGGCATCGCCTATCGCCTCTATGCGATCGAGGGGGAGGGGCGGCAGTTGATGGCCGAAGGCCGGACCAATGCGGACGGGCGTGCGCCCGTGCCGCTGCTGACCCCGGCGACGATCCGCAGCGGCCCCTACAGCCTGGAATATGACGTTGCCGCCTATCACCGCGCCACCGGTGTCCCTGTCAGCGATCCGCCCTTCCTCGACGTGGTGACCCTGCGTTTCAACGTGACGGCACTCGACCAGCACTATCACGTGCCGCTGCTTCTCTCCCCCTATGGCTACACGACCTATCGCGGCTCATGACGACGAACCGAGTGATCCGCTTCCTGCATCGCGGGACCCTGGTGGAAGCCGCCGGCTTCGCACCGATGACCACCGTGCTCGACTGGCTGCGCCTCGACCGCCGGCTGACCGGCACCAAGGAAGGCTGCGGCGAGGGCGATTGCGGCGCCTGCACCGTGGCGCTCGGCCGCGTGAAGGACGGGCGCCTGGTCTATGAGCCCGCCAATGCCTGCATCCTGCTGCTCGGCCAGCTCGACGGCGCCGAACTGGTGACGGTGGAGGATTTGGTGACGGATGGGCGGCTGCACCCTGTCCAGCAGGCGCTGGTCGACCATCACGGTTCGCAATGCGGCTTCTGCACGCCGGGCTTCGTGATGAGCCTGTTCACGCTCTACCACGCCGCTGGCGGCGCAACGGACCGCGCGGCGGTTCTGTCGCGACTCGCCGGCAACCTGTGCCGTTGCACCGGCTACCGTCCGATCGTCGATGCGGCGCTGGCGGCCTGCGCCGCGCCGCCTGCCGATGGCCATCACGACCGCCGCGCGACATCGGCTGCGATGCTCGCTGGCCTCGCCGACACGGCGGACGTTTTCGTCGGCGACGACAACGCCTTCTTCGCGGCGCCGGCCTCGCTCGATTCGCTCGCCGTCCTCATGGAGAGCCACCCCGACGCAACCCTTGTCGGCGGGGCGACGGATGTGGGTCTATGGATCACCAAGCAGCTCCGGACCCTGCCGAAACTCGTCCATACCGGCCGCGTGGCGGCCTTGCGGGCTCTGGATGAGACAGCGTCGGCGCTGACGATCGGCGCCGCGGTGACCTATGCCGAGGCGGAGGCCGCCCTCGGTGCGCTCGATCCCGACATCGCCCTGCTCATCGACCGGCTCGGCTCGGCGCAGGTGCGCACCGCGGGGACGATCGGCGGCAATGTCGCCAACGGCTCGCCCATCGGCGACATGCCGCCGCTGCTCATCGCGCTCGGGGCCTCGGTCACGCTGCGCCTTGGTGGCTCCGTGCGGCTTCTGCCGCTCGAGCAGTTCTTCCTCGCCTATGGCCGGCAGGACCGGTCACCGGGCGAGATCCTGACCCATGTGACCGTGCCGAGACCCGAGGCGGGCGACCATCTGCGCGTCTTCAAGATCGCCAAACGCCACGACCAGGACATTTCCGCTGTCATGATGGCGCTGAAGGTCCGGCTCGACGGGCGACGGATCGCGGCGGCGCGGATCGCTTTCGGCGGCATGGCCGGCATCCCCAAGAGTGCGGCGGCCGTCGAGGCGGCACTCGCCGGCGCGTCCGTCGATGATGCCACTGCGGTCGCTGCTGCCGTGGCGCGCCTGAGGGATGATTTCGCGCCGCTCGACGATCACCGCGCCTCGGCAGCCTATCGGTTGCGCGTCGCCGGCAATCTCATCACCAAGGGGCTGATGGAAATCGCCGCGGGCGAGCGTTCGTCGACCCGGCTCGTCCCGCTCCGGGAGGCTCATCATGCGGCCTGACGGGGAGGGGGAGGCGCTGCGCCACGTCCACCAGCCGATCCGCCATGACGCCGCCGACCGGCACGTCACGGGCTCCGCGCCCTATATCGACGACATCCGCGAGCCTGAGGGCACCTTGCATGTCGTGCCGGGCGGCGCGCCGGTGGCCCATGGCCGTCTGGTCCGGCTCGATCTCGCCGCCGTGCGCGCCGTGCCCGGCGTTGTCGCGGTGCTCACCGCCGCCGACATTCCCGCGGTCAACGATGTCAGCCCGGTGGCTGGCGACGATCCGCTCTTTGTCACCGACGTCATTGCGTTCCACGGACAGCCGCTCTTCGCCGTCGTGGCGGAGAACCGCGACACGGCACGGCGGGCGGCGCGGCTCGCGGTCATCGACGTGGCGGAGGAGACCCCGCTCGTCGACGTGGCCGATGCGCTCGCCGCCGATGCCGACCTGATGCCGGCCTATGCCTTCC
The DNA here is from genome assembly GCF_030691135.1 of Phreatobacter sp. Lineage (GTDB taxonomy): Bacteria > Pseudomonadota > Alphaproteobacteria > Rhizobiales > Phreatobacteraceae > Phreatobacter. The sequence continues at coordinate 26,908 of NZ_JAUYFA010000029.1, read as the reverse complement.
GCCGCGGTGATCCCGAAGCGGTCCTCGCGGCGAGCCCGGCGCCGGTGGCCGGGACCCTTCGCATCGGCGGGCAGGAGCATTTCTACCTGGAAGGACAGGCGGCGCTCGTCATCCCCGAGGAGGACGGCACCTATCTCATCCATTCCTCGACCCAGCATCCCAGCGAGGTGCAGCACGTCGTCGCCCGGGTCCTCGGCATTGCCGACGCGTCGATCGAGGTGGCGGTGCGGCGCATGGGCGGCGGCTTCGGCGGCAAGGAGAGCCAGGCCAGCGGCTGGGCGGCGATGGCGGCGCTAGCGGCGCGGGTCACCGGACGCCCGGCGAAGATCCGTCTCGACCGCGACGACGACTTCATCATGACCGGCAAGCGCCACGACTTCCTCGTCAGCTACCGCGCCGCCCATGACCCCGCCGGCCGGCTGGAAGCCGTCGAGGTCCGCTTCGCCGGGCGCTGCGGTTACAGCCACGACCTGTCGTCGTCGATCAACGACCGGACGATGTTCCATGCCGACAACGCCTATTTCTATCCGCAGGTGCATATCCATTCGCGCCGGCTGAAGACCCACACGGTCTCCAACACGGCGTTCCGCGGCTTCGGCGGGCCTCAGGGCATGGTCTTCGCCGAGCATCTGATGGACCGGATCGCCTGGGCGACCGGGCGCGACCCGCTCGACGTTCGCTATGCCAATCTCTACGGCACCGACGACCGCAACATCACGCCCTACGGCATGGTGGTGGAGGACAATGTCGCCGAGGCGCTCATTCGGCAGCTCGAGACGACGAGCGAGTATCGCGCCCGGCGCGCCGCCTTGAGCGCCTTCAATGCCGGCTCGCGCGTGCTGAAAAAGGGCATCGCCCTGACGCCGGTTAAATTCGGCATTTCCTTCACCACCACCTTCCTGAACCAGGCCGGCGCGCTCGTTCATGTCTACCAGGACGGCTCCATCCATCTCAATCACGGCGGCACCGAGATGGGGCAGGGGCTCTTCGTCAAGGTGGCGCAGGTGGTGGCCGAGGAGTTCGGCGTCGCCCTTGACCGGGTGCGGATCACCGCGACCCATACCGGCAAGGTGCCGAACACCTCGCCGACGGCAGCCTCCTCCGGCACGGACATGAACGGCATGGCGGCGCGCAACGCGGCGGCCGAGATCAAGGGCCGGATCGCGGAATTCATCGCCCGCGACTGGCAGGTTCCGGTCGCCGGCATCGTCTTCCACGACGACCGCGTCTGGGCCGGCGAGAGGAGCCTCGGTTTCGCCGAGGTGGTGAAGAAGGCCTATCTCGCGCGGACCCATCTGTCGGCGGCCGGCTTCTACGCGACACCGAAGATCACCTGGGACCGGTCGAAGGCGACTGGCCGGCCGTTCTTCTATTTCGCCTATGGCGCGTCCTGCTCCGAGGTGACCATCGACACGCTGACGGGGGAGTTCACCCTCGACCGCGTCGACATCCTCCATGATGCCGGCCGCTCGCTCAATCCGGCCATCGACATCGGCCAGATCGAGGGCGGCTTCGTCCAGGGCATGGGCTGGCTCACCATGGAAGAGCTCGTCTTCGACGCCAAGGGCCGGCTCAGGACCCACGCGCCCTCGACCTACAAGATCCCCACCGCCCGCGATGTGCCGGAGGACTTCCGCGTCGCCTTCTTCGACAATCCCAACCGGGAGGACACGATCTACCGTTCCAAGGCCATCGGCGAGCCGCCGCTGATGCTGGCCAATTCGGTGTTCTGTGCCATCGCCGACGCCGTCCATGCGCTGGCACCGGGCCGCGCCGTGGCGCTCGACGCGCCCGCCACCCCCGAGGCGATCCTCTTCGCCTGCTGCAAGCAGACCGGGGAGGGGTGAACCGTGGAGGTCTGGCCGCGTATCGAATCGCTGATCGCCGCGGAAGGGGCCTGCGTTCTCGTCAGCGTCATGGCGGCACGCGGCTCGGTGCCGCGCGAGCCGGGCGCGCGGATGATCGTCCGGCCGGACGGGGCCTTTCACGGCACGATCGGTGGCGGCACCCTCGAATGGCAGGCGCTGGCCAAGGCGCAAGCCTTGCTGGAACGCCGTGACGAGGCTGCCCTGATCCTCGACCAGCCGCTGGGACCGGCGCTGGGACAGTGCTGCGGCGGCCATGTGACCCTGGCGATCGAGCGCTTCGCGGAGCGCGACCGCGACATGGTCGCCGAGCTTGCGGCGGCCGAGCGGGAGGGGCCGTTGCGCACGCGGACCGTGCTGCGCGACGGGCGCCTGCAGCGCGTCTTCCTCGCCGGTTACGAGATATCAGCCTCCGCAGCCGGCACCGTTTTCGTCGAGGATTTCGCTGCGCCGCTACCGACCATCGCGCTGTTTGGCGCCGGCCACGTCGGCAAGGCGCTGGTCATGGCGCTGGCGCCGCTGCCGTTCCGGATCGTCTGGCACGACGGCCGTCCCGGCGCCTTCGCCACAGCCATCCCCTCAAATGTCACCCTGCAGTCCGGCCCCGCCGAGACGGCGCTCGACGCGCTGCCGGACGGCACGCAGGTGCTCGTCATGACCCACAGCCATGCCCTCGACCTCGCCATCGTGGCGGCGGCCCTGGCCTCGGGGCGCTTTGTCCATGTCGGCCTGATCGGTTCAGCCTCGAAGCGGGCGCGGTTCATGGGCCGGCTTCAGGCGCTCGGCCTCGGCGCCGCAGCGGAGGCCGGGCTGCGCTGTCCCATCGGCCTTGCCGGTCTCGCGGGCAAGGAGCCGGCCGTCATCGCCGCCTCCGTCGTAGCGGAGTGCTTGATCTTGGCGCAGGCTCGTACCATCAACGTCAAGCCGGCTCACCGGCGACAGAGCGCCTGAAGAGGCCAGCCGGACGCCACATGGATATCGCCCTCGCCACGGACTGGTTCAACCTTCTGTCCCGCTGGTTCCACATCACCGCCGGGATCACCTGGATCGGCACCAGCTTCTACTTCATGTCGCTCGACTACAGCCTCAAGGCCAAGCCGCCGGGCGCACCGGGGGCGGATGGCGTCGCCTGGGAGGTCCATGGCGGCGGCTTCTACCATGTGCAGAAATATCTGGTGGCGCCCGACAACCTGCCGCCGGACCTGCTCTGGCACCGCTGGGCCGCCTACCTCACCTGGGTCTCCGGCTTCATCCTGCTGGTGGCGCAATACTACCTGAACGCCCGCGGCTTCCTCATCGATCCCGCCGTCGCCGACATCACGCCGGCCCAGGCGATCGGCCTGTCGCTGGCCTCCATCGTCGTCGGCTGGCTGCTCTACGACACGCTGTGCAAGTCGCCGCTGACGAACCATCCGACGGTACTGGCGCTGGTCGTCTTCGGGATGGTGGTGGGGGCGGCCTGGGCCTTCGGACAGGTCTTTTCGGGGCGCGGCGCTTTCATCCATGTCGGCGTCTTCGTCGGCACGATCATGGCGGCGAACGTCTTCCTAGTGATCATCCCGAATCAGCGGATTGTCGTCGCCGACCTGATCGCCGGCCGCAAACCTGACCCGAAATACGGCAAGATCGGCAAGACCCGCTCCACCCACAACAATTATCTGACCCTTCCGGTTCTCCTGATGATGGTCTCGAACCATTATCCGATGCTCTATGCGCATCCGCATTCCTGGCTGGTCGTCGCTTTCCTGCTGGTCACCGGCGCGCTGGTGCAGCACACGCTGAACCGCCACGAGGCACAGGACCCCTGGCAGAGCTACGGCTGGGCCGTGCCGGTCGCCGCCATCGCGCTGCTGCTCGCCATGTTCGTGACGTCGCAGCGGCCGAAGCTCGATCTCGCTGCCGCCGGTCAGGTCAGCGAGGTGCAGGCGCTGCAGATCACCGCCACCCACTGCGTAGCCTGCCACGCGCGCCGGCCGACCCAGGACGGCGTGACGGAAGCGCCGAAGAACGTCATCCTGGAAACGTCCGCCGATCTCCGGCGGCACGCAGCATCCGTCATCCAGCAATCCGTCCAGTCCAGGGCCATGCCACTCGGGAACCAGACCACCATGAGCGATCAGGACCGCGCCGCGCTCGGCGCCTATCTGGCCGGACTGAAATGAGCGGGCTCGATATCGACCGTCTCGGCCGGCGCGCCGAGGCCATGCTGGAAGAACTGGCCGCGATCTCGGAAGAGCCCGATCGCCTGACCCGACGCTATCTGACGCCGGAGCACAAGCGCGCGGCCCATCTGGTGGCGCAGTGGATGGCGGAAGCCGGCATGACGACCGCCGAGGACGCTCTCGGCACGATCCGCGGTCATTATCCGATGGCGGGCGAGACGCCAGGCGCCAATGCGGTGCCGCGCCTGCTGATCGGATCGCATATCGATACGGTGATCAATGCCGGCAAATATGATGGCATGCTCGGTGTCGTCTGCGGGATTCTCGCCGTCGAGCATTTCCGCGATGCCGAGCGCAGGATGCCCTTCGCCGTCGACGTGCTGGCCTTCGGCGACGAGGAGGGCGTGCGCTTTCCCACCGTGCTGTCGTCGTCGGCGGCGCTGGCCGGCACCTTCGATCCTGCCTGGCTCGACGGCAAGGACCGTGACGGCGTGACGCTCGACGCGGCGATGCGCGACTACGGCCTCGACCCCGCCGCCATCCCCGCTGCCGCCATGAGCCGCGACGAGGCGCTTGCCTATGTCGAGATCCACATCGAACAGGGGCCGGTGCTGGAGCATGGCGACAAGCCGCTGGGCGTCGTTACCTCGATCGCCGGGCAGTTCCGTACCCGCGTCACCGTCTCGGGCATGGCCGGCCATGCCGGCACCGTGCCGATGCCCTTGCGCCAGGACGCTCTGCTCGCCGCCGCTGAGATGACGCTCGCCGCCGAACAGATCGCAAAAGCCCATCCGGAAGCGGCCATGGTCGCGACGGTCGGTCAGATCAGCGTCAAGCCGGGCGCCATCAATGTCATTCCAGATCGGGTGGAGTTCGTCCTCGATCTCAGGGCTGCGTCAGATGCGCCGCGTCATGCCGCGCTCCAGTCCTTCACGGCCCGGGCGGAGGCGCTTGCGGCGGCACGCGGCTGTTCGGTGGCCTTCGAGACCTATCACGATTGCCCGACGGCCGGCTGCGCGCCCTGGCTGCAGGACGGTCTCGGCCGCAGCATCGAAAACCTCGGCCTCGCCGCGCCCCGCCTCGTCTCGGGGGCGGGCCATGATGGACAGGCCATGGCGGGTCTCACCGACTTCGCCATGATGTTCGTGCGCTGCAACGGCGGCATCAGCCACAATCCGCTGGAATTTTCGACGGTTGCCGACATGGGCGCGGCGGTCGCCGCCCTTATTCGCTTTATCGAGGATTTCACGCCTCCTGCCCGCAGCTGAGGCCATCCCTTTCGGCTGATCAGGATCACCAAGGGGTGTGGTGCTTGGGCGCCTTGCTTCCGACCCTCGCTGGCATTTACCCAGCGTCATTGCTATGCCCCCTGCAGGTGCGGCGGGGCGATAGGCATACCGGTGACAATTTCTGTTTGGCATGCGGCGCGCGCGCGCGTTGAATACGCGCTTCTGACGGCCCTGGCACGACCAACGGCCGGCGCGATGGACAGGCTCTTCGCCGCCTGTCCCGATTTTTATCACATGAAGGATTACGGCGACGAGCGGATGGCGGCGATCGCTGCAGTGATCCGTTCGGAGGTGGCCGATTGCCGTAGCCTAGGCGACGTCAGCGTCTATGAAGGCTATGCGCTCGGCCTGGTCGCGCGGGACCTCGGATGCACCGACCTCGTCGGCTGCGACCTCTCCACCGTTGCCCTCGAGCGCGCCCGTTCCAGCCTGCACGGGACCTTCGTGCCGTTCGACCTCAACCGTCTCTACGACGATCCGGCGGTAACCTTGCCGATCCCGCGCCCGGATGTGCTGCTCGTCTGCGAATGCCTCTACTATGTCGGTCCGGTCGCCAACCTCGCCTGGAGCCGCCCGTGGATCAACCGTTCGCGGAAACTCGCCTTCATCGGCGCCCTGCAGCGCCACGCCCGCAAGGCGGTGCTGATCCAGCATTTCGGCGCGCGACAGAAGCAGGCCATCGGCGATCTGGTGACCGAAGCGGGCGGCCGCCAGGCGGAGGACCGCTGGGGAATCTGGCTCCTGCCCGCCGCATCCTGAGGGCTTGCGTCGCGCCTGTTGCCGCATGCTCTTGCCATTCGGTCCGCGGCTTGCCTAATGAGGGGCATGGCTACACTCATCGACACGCTGAAGAGCGACAACCGTCCCCGGCATCCGGAGAAGGCGCACAGGCCCGACAAGCCGATCGCGCGTAAGCCAGAATGGATCCGCGTGAAGGCGCCGGGTTCGCCGAAATGGGCGGAGACCCACAAGATCGTCAAGGAAAACGGCCTCGTGACCGTCTGCGAGGAGGCCGGCTGCCCCAATATCGGCGAGTGCTGGGAGAAGAAGCACGCCACCTTCATGATCATGGGCGACACCTGCACGCGCGCCTGTTCGTTCTGCAACGTCAAGACCGGCATGCCCGGCCCGCTCGATGCGAACGAGCCCGAGCACACCGCGATCGCCGTCGAGAAGCTCGGCCTCGAACATGTCGTCATCACCTCCGTCGATCGTGACGATCTCGCCGACGGCGGCGCGCAGCATTTCGCCGACGTCATCCATGCGATCCGCCGCCGGTCGCCGAAGACGACGATCGAGATCCTGACGCCGGACTTCCTGCGCAAGGACGGCGCGCTGGAAGTGGTGGTCGCCGCCCGGCCCGACGTCTTCAACCACAACCTGGAGACCGTACCGTCGAAGTACCTGAAGGTCCGCCCCGGCGCCCGCTACTTCCATTCGATCCGGCTGCTGCAGCGGGTGAAGGAACTCGACGCCACCATCTTCACCAAGTCCGGCATCATGGTCGGGCTCGGCGAGGAGCGGAACGAGGTGCTGCAACTGATGGACGACCTGCGGTCCGCCGAGGTCGACTTCATGACGATCGGCCAGTACCTGCAGCCGACCCGCAAGCACCACGAGGTCGTCCGCTTCGTCACGCCGGACGAATTCAAGGGCTTCGAGACCATCGCCATGGCCAAGGGCTTCCTTCTCGTCGCGTCGAGCCCGCTGACCCGTTCGTCGCACCACGCCGGCGACGACTTCGCCAGGCTCCGGGCCGCCCGGCTCGCGCGCCTCGGCCATTGAGCGCAGGCGGGACTTCTCCATGCCCGTGTTCAAGACCGAACGGCGGGTGCGCCACGATCCCGGCCAAATGTTCGATCTCGTGGCGGATGTCGACGCCTACCCCGCCTTCGTGCCGCTCTGCGAAGCTCTGCGCGTCCGCCGGCGGGTCAATGCGGGGGATGACGGGATCGCGATCCTCGTCGCCGACATGACGGTGTCCTATGGGCCGCTGCGCGAGACTTTCACCAGCCGGGTGACCCTCGACCGGCCGCGGCTGCACATCGTCGCCGAGTATATCGACGGGCCGTTCTCGCGGCTGGAGAACCACTGGCGCTTCACCGAGGACGGGGAGGGGGCAAGGGTTTCCTTCTCCATCGACTACGAATTCCGTTCGCGCGCCCTCGCCCTGGTCATGGGCGCGATCTTCGACGCGGCGTTCAGGCGCTTCGCCGAGGCCTTCGAGACGCGGGCCGATGCGGTCTACGGGCGGTCCGGCGCGTCACCTGCGGCCTGAGCGCTTTCAGTCGCGAGATCGAGCAGCAGGCCGAGGGCGACCCGGACGCTCGCCTTGCGCACGGCCTCCCGGCCGATGGCGCCGAAGCGCTCCTCGCGCAGGATCACCCTCTCGCCGCGCTGCGCCGCGAAATGGACGAGACCGACCGGCTTGCCCGGCGTTGCGCCGCCAGGGCCGGCGATACCGGTGACGGAGACAGCGACCTGGGCCCGCGAGCGAGCCAGCGCACCGGCGGCCATCGCCGCGGCCGTTTCCTGCGACACGGCGCCATGGGCTTCCAGCGTCTGCGCCGGCACACCCAGCATCTCCCGTTTGGCCTCATTGGTATAGGTGATGAAACCGCGGTCGACCACGTCGGAGGACCCGGCGATGGCGGTGAGCGCGGCGCTGACGAGGCCGCCGGTGCAACTCTCCGCCGTCACCGTCATCAGCCCGCGCGCCCGGCAGGCGGCGAGCACGTCGGCGGCGAGCCTTTCGGTGTCGATGTCGCTCATCTTACTCTCCCGGAAGGCGGATGGTGGCGACGGCGAGCGCCGCGAGGCCCTCGCGGCGTCCGGTGAAGCCCATCTGTTCGCTCGTGGTGGCCTTGATGGCGATGCGGTCCGGCGTGACGCCGAGGATCGCCGCCATGCGCTCGCGCATCGCCTCGCGGTGCGGGCCGACCTTTGGGGCCTCGCAGACTACGGTCACGTCAAGCATGGCGAGGCGCCCGCCGCGGTCGGCCAGAAGCCTCGCCGCATGGGCGAGGAAGCGGTCGGATGAGACGCCCTTCCACTGGATGTCGCTCGGCGGGAAATGGGTGCCGATATCGCCCAACGACAGCGCGCCGAGGACGGCATCGGTCGCCGCATGGAGGACCACGTCGCCGTCGGAATGGGCGAGGATCCCGCGGTCGTGGGGAATACGCACGCCGCCGAGCCAGACATGGTCTCCGGCGGTGAATGCGTGGACGTCGTAGCCCTGGCCGACGCGGACGTCGTTCATCGCCGTCACGCCGTTCATCCGCCGCTCCGCCGCATCGAAATCCTCCGGATGGGTCAGTTTCACATTGCCGGCCTCGCCGGGAAAGACCGCGACGGCATGGCCGGCCCATTCCATCACCGAGGCGTCGTCGGTCAGTCCGGCGATGCCGGCGGCAGCGGCCCGGCGATGGGCGTCGAGGAGCGCCGCGAAGGCGAAAGCCTGCGGGGTCTGGATAGCACGCAGTCCGGCGCGATCGGGGGTCGCCGTGACGCGGCCGTTGCCGTCGACCGCCTTGATCGTGTCGACCACGGCGATGCCCGGCACCGCGGCGAGGCCGCCGCCGGAGACGGCGTCGATCGCCGCATCGATCAGTTCCGCCGACGCGAAGGGGCGTGCCGCATCATGGACCACGACGATGTCGGGGGCCGTGGCTGCGAGCGCCTCGAGCCCGGCCAGGACCGAAGCCTGTCTTACCGCGCCGCCGACGACGGGCGACAGGAGCTTGTCCGACGGCGTGATCGCCGCATCGTAGCGGCTGCGGTCGTCCTCGCCGATCACGACGAGGATGCCGTCCACCCGGTCATGCCGCAGAAAGGACCGCACCGTCAGGCCGAGGAGGGGGCTGCCGGCGATGCTGCGATATTGCTTCGGCATATCGCCGCCGGCGCGGGTGCCACGGCCAGCGGCGACGATGAGGGCGGCGACGGAGGAGTGCGAGCGCATGCGCGGCGTCCAGGTTTTCAGCGCCTTCCCTAGCGTGTTCACCACGACGTGTCTTCTCATGCGGCACGCCTCTTGTGCAGCGCGGCAAATGGTGTCTAAAGTGTAGGCAGCATTGCATCACGCTTACGAAATAGGCATTTGAATGATCAACCCATCGACCCAAGCGCCGTTCCGGCGGCTGCTGTCGATCGGGCCGTTCGAGATGGCATCCCCCGTAGCTCTCGCTCCCATGTCCGGGATCACGGACGCGCCGTTCCGGCGCATGGTGGCGAGGTTCGGCGTGGGCTGGACCGTGTCGGAAATGGTTCCGGGCGACGGCCTCGCCGCTGGCGAGGAAGAGGCGCGGCTGCGCGCGGAGGGCGAAGGTCTGTCGCCGCATGTGGTGCAGATCGCAGGCTGCGACCCGCACTGGATGGGCGAGGGTGCCCGGATCGCCGTCGCCGCGGGCGCCGACATCATCGACATCAATATGGGCTGCCCGGCCAAGCGCGTCACCGGTGGCTATGCCGGTTCGGCGCTGATGCGCGATCTCGACCATGCCGAACGGCTGATCGCCGCGACGGTCGCCGCCGTCGATGTGCCGGTGACGCTGAAGATGCGGCTCGGCTGGGACGATCAGAGCCTCAACGCGCCCGAACTCGCCCGACGCGCCGAGCAGGCGGGTGTCGCGCTCGTCACGGTGCATGGCCGCACCCGCCAGCAGTTCTACAAGGGCCGCGCCGACTGGCGCGCCATCGCCGCGGTACGGACGGTCGTGTCGCTCCCAGTGGTCGCCAACGGCGATATCACCACGGCTGAGGATGCCAGTCTCTGCCTCGCCCAATCCGGCGCCGACGCGGTGATGATCGGTCGCGGTGCGCAGGGGCGGCCCTGGCTGCCGGCGCAGATCGCCGCCCATCTCGCCGGCGAGCCGGTTCCCGCCGATCCTGGCCTGGCGACGCAGCTCGCCTGCGCCATCGAACTCTACGAGGCTCAGCTCGCCCACTACGGGCTCGGCGTCGGCATACGCCATGCACGCAAGCATCTCGGCTGGGCGCTGGATGCGGCCGCCGCGTGCTGTGGTGTCGACGCCGGCGTCCTCGCCGAGGCCCGCGGCAGCGTCCTCACATCAGAGGATCCGCACCGGGTGATCGCCGCACTGACCGAGAGCTACGACCGGTTCCAGTGGAGGCGGGCGGCATGAAGGCTTTGGCGCAGGTTCTCCCCGTGCATGATTCGATCCTCAACGCCCTGCCGCATCCCGTCATCAGTGTTTCGGCTGCCGGGATGCTGCTCGACGGCAATGCCGCGGCGGAGGCCTTCTTCCAGGCGTCGATCTCGGTGCTGAAGCGCCACGCGCTGAAGGATCTGGTGCCGTTCGGCAGCCCGCTGCTCGCCCTCGTCGAACAGGTCCGCGACCGCCATGCGCCGGTCAACGAATACAAGGTCGACCTTGGTACGCCGCGCAACGGTCACGAGCGGATCGTCGACATCTATGTCGCTCCGCTCGCCGAACGGCCCGGCGACGTCGTCGTGATGCTGCAAGAGCGTACCATCGCCGACAAGATGGACCGCCAGCTGACCCATCGCGGCGCGGCCCGTTCGGTCACCGCGCTGGCGGCGATGCTGGCGCACGAGATCAAGAACCCACTCTCCGGCATTCGCGGTGCGGCGCAGCTTCTGGAAGCCTCGGTAGACGACCAGGACCGGACGCTGACCCGCCTGATCTGCGACGAGGCCGACCGGATCGTGAAGCTGGTCGACCGCATGGAGGTCTTCTCCGACGAGCGCCCTGTCGAGCGCCAGCCGGTCAACATCCACGTCGTGCTGGAACATGTGAAGAAGCTGTCGCAATCCGGATTCGGGCGGCACATCCGCTTCGTCGAGGAGTATGACCCCTCGCTGCCGCCGGTCTTCGGCAACCGCGACCAGCTCATCCAGGTGTTCCTGAACCTCGTCAAGAACGCCGCCGAAGCCATCGGCGAATATGCCGGCGACGGCGAGATCCTGCTGACGACCGCTTTCCGCCCCGGCGTCCGGCTGACCATGCCGGGCCTGTCGAGCCGCGTCGCGCTGCCGCTGGAAGTCTGCGTGCGCGACAACGGCCCGGGCGTGCCCGACGACCTGATGCCGCACCTCTTCGACCCCTTCGTCACGACCAAGAGTTCCGGCACCGGCCTCGGCCTCGCCCTCGTCGCCAAGATCGTCGGCGACCATGGCGGCATCGTCGAATGCGACAGCCAGCCGCGCAAGACGATCTTCCGCATCCTCCTGCCCATGGCCCGCGTGTCGCAATCCGACACGATCGGCCGCAAAGCGTTCTGAAGAGGTCCACATGCCGACGGGAACCATCCTGGTCGCCGACGACGACGCCGCGATCCGCACAGTCCTCAACCAGGCGCTGTCGCGGGCGGGCTACGACGTTCGCCTGACCGGCAATGCGACGACGCTCTGGCGCTGGGTCTCGCAGGGCGACGGCGACCTCGTCATCACCGACGTGGTCATGCCGGACGAGAACGCCTTCGACCTGCTGCCGCGGATGAAGAAGCTCAGGCCCGACCTGCCGGTGGTTGTGATGAGCGCGCAGAACACCTTCATGACCGCCATCAAGGCGTCCGAACGCGGCGCCTATGACTATCTGCCCAAGCCCTTCGACCTGAAGGAGCTTGTGGCCATCGTCGGTCGGGCGCTGGCCGAGCCGAAGGGCAGGCCGGGCAAGGCCGCACCGGTGGATGCCGATTCCATGCCGCTGGTCGGCCGGTCGGCGGCGATGCAGGACATCTACCGCGTCCTCGCCCGCCTGATGCAGACCGACCTCACCGTGATGATCGTCGGCGAGAGCGGTACCGGCAAGGAACTCGTCGCGCGAGCGCTCCACGATTACGGCAAGCGCCGCAACGGGCCCTTTGTCGCCATCAACATGGCCGCCATCCCGCGTGACCTCATCGAGAGCGAGCTGTTCGGCCACGAGAAGGGCGCCTTCACCGGTGCCCAGGCCCGCAATCCCGGCCGGTTCGAACAGGCCGAGGGCGGCACGCTTTTCCTCGACGAGATCGGCGATATGCCGATGGAGGCGCAGACCCGCCTGCTGCGCGTCCTCCAGCAGGGCGAATACACGACGGTGGGCGGCCGCACGCCGATCAAGGCCGATGTCCGCATCGTCGCCGCCACCAACAAGGATCTGCGCCAGCTCATCCAGCAGGGGCTTTTCCGCGAGGACCTGTTCTTCCGCCTCAACGTCGTGCCGCTGCGCCTGCCGCCGCTGCGCGAGCGCAGCGCCGACGTGCCCGATCTCGTCCGCCACTTCTTCGCCCAGGCCGAGCGTGAGGGTCTGCCGGCCAAGCAGATCGATTCGGCCGCCCTCGAGAAGCTCAAGCGCTATCGCTGGCCGGGCAATATCCGCGAGCTGGAAAACCTGATCCGCCGTCTCACCGCGCTTTATCCGCAGGAGATCATCACCGCGCCGATCGTCGACAACGAGCTTTCGACGCCCGAACCCGCCTCGTCCCACGACGAGCCGCGCGAGGACGACACGCTGATGGCCTCGGTGGAGCGGCACATGGGCACCTATTTCAAGGGTTTCGGCGACGACATGCCGCCCCCGGGCCTCTATCACCGGGTGCTGCGGGAGGTTGAGATTCCGCTGATCTCGGCGGCCCTCGCGGCGACACGCGGCAATCAGATCAAGGCCGCCGACCTCCTCGGGGTAAACCGGAACACGCTGCGCAAGAAGGTCCGCGACCTCGACATCCAGGTGATCCGTACGTCGCGCTGACGCCGGCCCGGCCTCACGATCGCGTTGAGAACGTCCCCGGGGGCGTGACGTTTCGGTCACAGTTGTTGTAAGAGGGTCACCCTTGAGTCCCGATGAGGGGTCGACGGTCCGCCTTGCCGGCTTTCCGCCGAACTCTCCGGAGATGATCGCCGGATGACCGATACCGCGCAGCCCGCGACGACCGCCCTCCCGTCCGACGGCTCGGCCTTCATGCCGCGCCTGCGCGCGCGCAGGGCCGGTCCGATCATGGTCGCGGTGGCGCTGTTCTTCGGCCTGATCACCTTCCTGCTCGTCACCGGCCTCCTGCCGATCGCCGCGACCCACGAGGTCGTGCTTACCGTCCTCATCATCGACGGCGTGCTGGTCTGCGGGCTGATCTTCCTGATCGTCAGGGAGATCCTTGTGCTGCGGCGGGCGCGCCGGGCCGGGCAGGCGGCATCGAGGCTGCACGAGCGCGTCGTGCGGCTCTTTGCCATCGTCGCCTCGGTGCCGGTCGCCGTCATCGCCATCGCCGCGTCGATCACCCTCGACAGGGGCCTCGAGAGCATCTTCTCGGGAAGCGTGCGCCAGTCGGTCGAGGCCTCCGCCAATCTCGCCAATGCCTATCTCAACGAACAGGTCTCGGTGGTCCGTGCCGAGGCGGCGGCCCTGGTGCAGGACATCGAGCGGGTGCGTTCGCTCAACACGACGGAGGTCAACTTCGAGAGGTTCCTGACCGCGCAGGCCATGGTGCGTGGCCTGACGGTCGTGCGCGTCCTGAAGAGCGATGGCACGCTGGTCGATCGCGCCGATGTGCCCATGCAGGGCGATTTCACGGTGCCCGCCGCGATCCTCGACGAGGTCAGCAAGACCGACGACATCATCGCCAACGTCTCCTCGCGCGATGATCGCGATTTCATCGAGGCCATCCTCAAGATGCAGCGCGGCGGGAACGAGATTCTCTACGTCGTCCGGCAGATCAGCCCGCAGATCGCCCAGCACCTGCGCTCCACCCAGGCCGGCCTGTTCGAGTACCAGCAGTTGCAGTCGCGGCGGCTCGGCCTGCAGATCGCCTTCGCGCTGATGTTTGCGCTGATCGCCTTCCTGGTGACGCTGTCGGCGGTCTATCTCGGGCTCAGCTTCGCCAACCGCCTGGTGCAGCCGATCCGCCGGCTGATCGGCGCTGCCGACCAGGTCGCCGCCGGGGATCTCGACGTCCAGGTGCATATCCGCAAGTCCGAGGGCGATCTCGCCAATCTCGGCGACACGTTCAACAAGATGACGGCGGAGCTGCGCGACCAGCGCGCCGACCTCATCGCCGCCCGCGACCAGATCGACAGCCGCCGGCGCTTCACTGAAGCCGTGCTCGCCGGCGTCACGGCCGGCGTGATCGGCCTCGACGAGGCCGGTCGGGTGACCCTGCTGAACCGTTTCGCGGTCGAGATCCTCGGAGTCGGCGAAGCGGCGCTGTCCGGCACCATGCTGTCGGAGAGCATTCCGGAATTCGCCGAGCTGATCGCCGGTGCCGCGCGTGGCGCGCCCATCGTGCAGGGCCAGGTCATGCTGGTCCGCGGCGGACGGGAGCGGACGCTGGTGGTCCGCGTGGCGCTCGAGGCCGACGAGGACGGGGCGCATGGCGCGGTGGTGACGATCGACGACGTCACCGATCTCGTCGTGGCGCAGCGCACCTCGGCCTGGGCCGACATCGCCCGCCGCATCGCCCACGAGATCAAGAATCCGCTCACCCCCATCCAGCTCTCGGCCGAGAGGCTGAAGCGGCGTTACGGCCGGGTCATCACCGAGGACCGCGAGGTCTTCGACCAGTGCACCGACACGATCATCCGACAGGTCGGCGATATCGGGCGGATGGTCGACGAGTTCTCCTCCTTCGCCCGCATGCCGAAGCCGGTCTTCGAGGTGGAAGACGTCGCCGACACCGTGCGCCAAGCCGTCTTCATGATGCGCATCGGCTATCCCGAGATCGAAATCGTCGACGAGATTCCGGAGGGGGCGATGCCCGCCTCCTTCGACCGCCGTCTGATCAGCCAGGCGCTGACCAACATCATCAAGAACGCCACCGAGGCCATCGCCGCCGTGCCGGAAGAGAACCGCGGCAAGGGCCGGATCATGGTCCGCCTCGACGCCAGCCAGCCGTTCTATGCGGTGGATGTCATCGACAACGGTATCGGCCTGCCCAAAGAAAACCGTCATCGGCTGCTTGAGCCTTACGTCACGACACGGGAAAAAGGGACGGGCCTCGGTCTGGCGATCGTCGGCAAGATCCTCGAGGAACACGGCGGGGGGCTCGGCCTCTTCGACGCGCCCGCGGGGGCCGACGGAAACCAGCGCGGGGCCCTCATCCGCCTCAGTTTCAGGGACCAGCGCCTGGCGGTCCAGACCACCGCTGCGGCGGAATGAAGAAGAACGGATAAGGACGCATGGCAGGGGACATTCTCGTTGTCGACGACGAGGCGGACATCCGGGACATCGTCGCCGGCATTCTCGACGACGAGGGCTATCGCACCCGAACGGCCCGCAATGCCGACGAGGCGCTGGCGGCCATCGAGGCGCGGCGCCCGAACCTCGTCTTCCTCGACATCTGGATGCAGGGGAGCCGGCTCGACGGCCTGCAGCTTCTCGACGTCGTCAAGGAGCGCCATCCCGACGTCCCGGTCGTCATGATTTCCGGCCACGGCAACATCGAGACCGCCGTCTCGGCCATCAAGCGCGGCGCCTACGACTATATCGAGAAGCCCTTCAAGGCCGACCGCCTAGTGCTGATCGCCGAACGGGCGATCGAAACCTCGCGGCTGCGCCGGGAGATCAAGGAGCTGCGGCAGATCTCGGGGCAGGCGGCCGGGCTGATCGGGCGTTCCTCGGCAATGAACCAGTTGCGCCAGACGATCGAGCGCGTGGCGCCGACCAACAGCCGCATCATGATCTTCGGCGCGTCGGGCGCCGGCAAGGAACTCACCGCCCGCACGATCCACGCGACCTCCACCCGTTCCGGTGGTCCCTTCGTGGTGATCAATGCCGCGGCCATCACGCCCGATCGCATGGAGATCGAGCTGTTCGGCGCCGAGACCGACGGCGCCCAGGGCCGCAAGGTCGGCGCGCTCGAAGAGGCGCATAGCGGCACGCTCTTCATCGAGGAGATCGCGGAAATGCCGCGCGAGACGCAGAACCGCATCCTGCGCGTTCTCGTCGAGCAGAGCTTCCAGCGGGTCGGCGGCACCGCGAAGGTCCAGGTGGACGTCAGGATCGTTTCGGCGACCGCCCGCGACATCCAGGCCGACATTGCCGAGGGGCGCTTCCGCGAGGATCTCTTCCATCGCCTCGCCGTGGTGCCCGTCCGGGTGCCGTCCCTTGCCGAACGGCGCGAGGACATTCCCGAGCTCGTCGATCATTTCGTCGAGCAGCTGGCCACCGTTTCCGGCCTGCCCCGCCGCCGGATCGGCGACGACGCCATGGCGGTGCTGCAGTCCCACGACTGGCCGGGCAACCTGCGCCAGCTGCGCAACAACATCGAGCGCGTGCTGATCCTCGCCGGCGGCGATCCCGACGCCGTGGTCACCGTCTCGATGCTGCCGCCGGATGTCGGCGCCGCAGCGCCGTCCATGCCGACGGGGCAGGGTGGCGAACATCTGATGGCCCTGCCGCTGCGCGAGGCGCGCGAAGCATTCGAGCGCGAATATCTCGCCGCCCAGATCAACCGGTTCGGCGGCAACATCTCGCGCACCGCCGAATTCATCGGCATGGAGCGCTCGGCCCTGCACCGCAAGCTCAAGGCGCTGTCGGTGGAGTGATCAGCGATTTCGGCAGGGCGGCCTTGCGTCGCTGCCGCCTCCGGCGCGTTTCGCGTGCCGGGCGAACCATGGCACATTGGCGCTGCAATGCGGCAGGATCCGCAGGCGCAGTTTTGTCCAACGTGCTTCGAGGAGCCGCCGCATGTCCCGCGTCGCCTATGTCAACGGAAGCTATGTGCCGCATGGCGAGGCCGCCGTTCATATCGAGGATCGCGGCTACCAATTCGCCGACGGTGTCTATGAGGTCTGCGAGGTGAGGGGCGGGCGGCTCGTCGACGAGACGCGCCACATGGAGCGGCTCGAGCGCTCGCTCGGCGAATTGCGCATTGCCATGCCGATGGACCGCCGCCCGCTCGGCATGGTCCTGAGGGAAACGGTGCGGCGCAACCGGGTGCGCGACGGCCTCGTCTACCTGCAGGTGACGCGCGGCGTCGCGCGGCGCGATCATGCCTTTCCCAAGCCAGGCACGCCGCCGGCCCTGGTCGTGACCGCGAAGAACATCGACCCGTCGAAGGGCGAGGCGAGCGCCGCCAAGGGCGTCAAGGTCATTTCCGTGGCCGATAACCGCTGGGAGCGCGTCGACATCAAGTCCGTCGGCCTGCTGCCCAACTGCATCGCCAAGCAGACGGCACGCGAGGCCGGCGCCTACGAGGCCTGGCTGGTGGACGAGGATGGGTTCGTTACCGAGGGATCCTCGACCAATGCCTGGATCATCACCAAGGACGGTGCTCTGGTGACGCGTTTCGCCGATACCGGCATTCTCAAGGGCATCACCCGCACGACGATCTTCGATCTCTGCGCGCGCGAGGGCCTGAGGATCGAAGAGCGCAAGTTCACGATCGAGGAGGCGCAGGGCGCCCGCGAGGCCTTCCTGTCCTCGGCGACGACGATCGTCATGCCGATCGTCGAGATCGACGGCCGGCCGGTCGGCAACGGTGCGCCGGGGTCGATCGCCACGGAACTGCGCTCGAAATTCCATGAGGTGGCGGAGATCGCCTGAGAGGCGAGGGTGCCGCGAGACACGCGGCTGTGACGACACTTTCGCTTGTGCGCTGCGGGAGGATCGGCCTTAAATGGCGACGACAAGAAAAAGCCCGACCGGCCCGGCCGGTCCATAAACCTTCGCGGCACCTGTGAGTCCGCGGCAACAACGGAAAAAGACAATGGCGGAACGAACTCAGAACCTCCAGGACACCTTTCTCAACCACGTGCGCAAGCACAAGATTCCCCTGACGATTTTTCTGGTCAACGGCGTCAAGCTGCAGGGTGTCGTGACCTGGTTCGACAATTTCTGCGTCCTGCTGCGCCGGGACGGCCACTCGCAATTGGTCTACAAGCACGCCATATCCACGATCATGCCCGGTGCGCCGGTCCAGCTGTTCGATCCGCAGGACGGAGACGGCGACAAGGGCTGAGCTCATTCGACGAGGCCCTGTTGGACATACGCCGCCCCGATATCATCAGCACCATTCAGCACGACGGCGATGAGCCGCGCGGCGAGCCGACGCGTGTCGTGGTCGTCGTGCCGGTGATGACCGGACCGCGGCGAGGCGAGGGGGCCGACGGCCCCGCCCGCACCGTCGAGGCACGCCGCGACGAGGCCGTCGGCCTCGCCGCCGCCATCGATCTCGAGGTGATGGACACGGTCACCGTCGGACTGAACACGCCGCGGCCGGCCACGCTCATCGGCAAGGGCAAGGTGGAGGAGATCGGCGGTCTCGTGACGGCGCATGATGCCGGTCTTGTCTTCGTCGACGCCGCGCTGTCGCCGGTGCAGCAGCGCAACCTCGAAAAGGCGTGGAAGGCCAAGGTCGTCGACCGCACCGGGCTGATCCTCGAAATCTTCGGCCGCCGCGCCCGCACCAAGGAAGGCGCGCTGCAGGTCGAACTCGCCCATCTCAGCTACCAGAAGAGCCGGCTCGTCCGCTCCTGGACCCATCTGGAGCGCCAGCGCGGCGGTTTCGGCTTCCTCGGCGGTCCCGGCGAGACGCAGATCGAGGCCGACCGCCGGATGATCCAGGATCGCATCATGCGGATCGAGCGCGAGCTGGAACAGGTGACGCGCACCCGGCGCCTGCACCGCGAGAGCCGGCGGCGCGTGCCCTATCCGATCATCGCGCTGGTCGGCTACACCAATGCCGGCAAGTCGACGCTGTTCAATGCGCTGACCACCGGCGGGGTGCTGGCGCAGGACCTGCTCTTCGCCACCCTCGACCCGACGCTGCGCCAGATGCGGCTGCCGCACGGCACCAAGGCCATCCTGTCGGACACGGTCGGATTCATCTCCGACCTGCCGACCATGCTCGTCGCCGCCTTCCGGGCGACGCTGGAAGAGGTGATCGAGGCCGACGTCATCCTGCATGTGCGCGACGTCAGCCACGGCGACACCGAGGCTCAGGCCGCCGATGTCGCGGCGATCCTCGACGATCTCGGCGTCGACCCGGTCAGCCGGACCCTCGTCGAGGTCTGGAACAAGGTCGACCTGCTCGACGCGCCGGCCCGTGAGGCGGCGCTGAACCGTGCGGCCCGCCACGACGAGGCGCATCGCCCGTACTTCGTCTCCGCCGTGACGGGAGAGGGGCTGCCCGGTCTGCTCGCGGCCGTGGAGGACAAGCTGCGCGCCGCCCATGAACGCCTGACCGTCACGGTCGATGCGGCCGACGGCGGCACGCTGCACTGGATCCACGAGAACGCCGAGGTCGAGGAGCGCAGGGCTCTCGACAGCGGCGACACGCAGGTCACGCTGCGCATCGCCCCGGCCAAACGCGACCAGCTGGAACGGCGACTGGCGCGAACTGCCTGAGGCGCCGTCAGGTGCCGGCGGCCCGCTCGCGCCGCTTGGCCTCGTCCCAGAGGGCGTCCATCTCGGCGAGCGAAGCCTCGGCCGGCCCGCGGCCCTCGGCGGCGAGAGCCGCCTCGATGGCGGCAAAGCGGCGCTCGAACTTGGCATTGGTGCCGCGCAGCGCCACTTCCGGATCGACGTCGAGGTGGCGGGCGAGATTGACGGCGGCGAACAGCAGGTCGCCGACCTCGTCGGTGACGGCCGCGTGCCCAGCGCCGTCGCGCCGCGCCGCGACGATCTCGCTGGCTTCCTCGACGATCTTGGCGAGCACGGCGTCGACATCGTTCCAGTCGAACCCGACCGTGCCGGCCTTGGCCTGGAGCTTCAGGGCGCGGGTCAGGGCGGGAAGGGCGGTCGGAACGCCTGCCAGCACCCCTGCCGCCGGCGCGGCCGGCAGGCCCAGCCGCAGCCGCTCTGCCGCCTTTGTCCGCTTCTCCTCGGCCTTGATGCTCTCCCACAGGCCCTTCACCGCCTGCGGGCTGACGTCGCGATCGCCGCCGAAGACATGCGGGTGACGGCGGATCAGTTTATCGGTGATGGCGCGGACGACGTCGGGAAAGGCGAAGAGCCCTTGCTCCTCGGCCATGCGGGCATGGAAGACGACCTGCAGCAGGAGATCGCCGAGTTCGTCCTTGAGATCGGCGAAGTCGCTGCGCTCGATCGCATCGGCCACCTCATAGGCCTCCTCGATCGTGTAGGGCGCGATCGTCGCGAAGGTCTGCGCGAGGTCCCAGGGACAGCCGCGGCCAGGCTCCCGCAGCCAGGCCATGATGGCCACGAGATCGGCGATGTCGTCGGAAGGGGTCGGCGTCTGGGGCACGGTTGTCATGGGCTCAGTCTGAGCGGGGACGGGCCATCGATAGCAAGCGCGCAGGAGGGGCCATCCACAAGTCTTGGCCAGGGGCGGTGTCCGGCGCCAGCTTGGGCCCACACTTGATTCGCATAAGACATATTATGGAATGTCGACATTCCTCAGAATGCGGTCTTACGCGGTCCCGGGTGTCGGCGGAACGCCGCCGCGATCCGATCAACCCGTCTGGATGACCATGCCGTCATGGGCCGGCACGATACCGGCCGGCAGCCGCGCCGCCAGCGTCGCATAATCGATGTCCGAATGCAGGTTGGTCAGGACGGCCCGTTCCGGCCTGTGCCGCGCGATGACCGCCAGGGCCTCGTCGACGGAAAAATGGGTCGGATGGCGCGTGTAGCGCAGCGCGTCGAGGATCACCGTTCCGGCAGCGTCGAAATAGCCGGCGCTCTCGTCGGGAAGTCGATTGATATCAGGGCAATAGACGCATTCGTTGACGCGAAAACCGAAAGCGCGGTAGCCGGCGCCGTGCTCCACCGGAAACGGCACGAAAGTCACGGTCCCGCCCGGTCCGGCGACGGCGATCGGCTGATGCGGCGCGAACGGTGCGAGATCGACGATGGGCGGATAGTCGCTGCCCGGTGGTGATGCGAAGCAATAGCCGAAGCGCTCGCGCAGCGATCCGGCCGTGGTTTCGTCGGCATGGGCGACGATGCGCCGCCGCATGGCGAGAACCAGCGGCCGGAGGTCGTCGATGCCGTGGGTATGGTCGGCATGGTCGTGGGTGTAGAGCACCGCGTCGAGCCGCGTGACGCCGGCCTGGACGAGCTGTTCGCGCAGGTCTGGTCCGGTGTCGATCAGGACGGTGGTGACGCCCTCGGGGCCGGTCTGCTCGACCAGCATGGCGCAGCGCCGCCGCCGGTTGCGCGGCTCGGACGGGTCGCAGGCGCCCCAGCCCTGGGCCACCCGCGGCACGCCGCCGGAGGAGCCGCAGCCGAGGATGGTCAGGGTCAGCGCCATGGCCGGCTCAAGCCGTGAGGCGCAGGCCGGAATCGGCCTTGGCGAAGAGGCGGTAGAAATTCTCGGTGGTCTGCCGCGCCATTGCCTCGGGCGTGACGCCGCGCGCCTCGGCGATCACCCGGCCGGTCTCGACGACATAGGACGGCTCATTGGTCTTGCCGCGGAACTTGCCCGGCGCGAGATAGGGCGCGTCGGTCTCCACCAGGATGCGATCCGCCGGCAGTTCGGCCGCCAGCTCCCGCAGATTGGCGGCGCTCCTGTAGGTGGCGATGCCCGAGAACGACACGTAGAGGCCGAGCTCGATGCCGGTCATGGCGAGGTCGCGGGAGCCGGTGAAACAGTGCAGGACAGCCTTGAAGGCCCCCTTCCCCATTTCCTCGGTCAGGATCGACGCCACCGCTGCGTCGGCCTCGCGGGCATGGATCACCAGCGGCAGGCCGGAGAGCCGCGCCGCGGCGATATGGGTGCGGAAACCCTGTTCCTGGGCGTCGCGCGGCGACTTGTCGTAGAACCAGTCGAGGCCGGCCTCGCCGATGGCGACGACCTTGGGATGGTCCGCCAGCGCCACGAGCTCCTCCGCCGTGACGTCGAGCTCCTCGTGGGCATTGTGCGGATGGGTGCCGACCGAGCACCAGATGCCCTCATGGGCCTCGGCGATGGCGCGGATGCCGTCGAAGCGGCGGACACGGGTGGAGATCGTCACCATGGACTGGAGGCCGGCCGCGACGGCACGGCCGATGAGCCCGTCACGGTCGGCGGCGAGATCGGGGAAATCGAGATGACAATGGCTGTCGACCCACATCAGGCCGCCGTCTCCGGCTCGACGTAACGCGGGAAGACCCCGGCCGGCGGCGGCAGCACCGTCCCCGGATTCAGCCGGGTGGCGAGCGCGGCGAAATCGCGTGCATTCTCCGGCACGGCGAGGAGATCAAGCAGCTTCGGCGCGCCGAGCGGAATAGCGGGCGCGGCGAGGATCGCCGCCTGGCGAATGACCTCGGCGGTGACATAGAGCACCGTCTCCATGCGCGGCGGATCGGTCTTGCGCAGCGCCCAGGGCGCCTGTGCGGCGAAGTAGCGGTTCGCCTCGCCGACCACGGCCCAGACCGCCTCGAGCCAGCGGTGAAGCTGCTGGCTGCCAACCGCCTCCCGCGAGATGGCGAGCATGCCTTCAGCGGCGGCGAGGATCGCCTCGTCCTCAGCGGTGAAGGCGCCGGGCGTCGGCAGCACCCCGTCGCAGTTCTTGGCGATCATCGAGAGGGAGCGCTGGGCAAGATTGCCGATATCGTTGGCGAGGTCGGCATTGGTCCGCGCCACGATCGCCTCGTGCGAATAGGATCCGTCATTGCCGAAGGCGACCTCGCGCAGCAGGAAATAGCGCATGGCGTCGACGCCATAGGCTTCCGCCATGGCGAAGGGATCGACGACGTTGCCGAGCGATTTCGACATCTTCTCGCCGCGGTTGAACAGGAAGCCGTGGCCATAGACCCGCTTCGGCAGGGCGATGCCGGCCGACATGAGGAAGGCCGGCCAGTAGACCGCGTGGAAACGGACGATATCCTTGCCGATGACGTGAAGATCGGCCGGCCAGAAGGCCCATTTCGGGTCGGTCTCGTCGGGAAAGCCTGCAGCCGTGATGTAGTTGGTCAGGGCGTCGACCCAGACATACATGACGTGGCCGTCGGCGCCGGGCACCGGCACGCCCCAGTCGAAGGTGGTGCGCGACACCGAGAGGTCGGTGAGGCCGCCCTTGACGAAGCTGATGACCTCGTTGAACCGCGTGTCGGGGCCGACGAAGTCCGGGTTCGCCTCGTAATGGGCGAGGAGGCGGTCCTGGTACTTCGACAGGCGGAAGAAAAAGGTCTCCTCCTTCGTCCATTCCACCGGCGTCCCCTGCCCGCCGATGCGCACGCCGTCCGGGCCGACCGAGGTCTCGTCCTCGCCGTAGAATGCCTCGTCGCGGACCGAATACCAGCCCTCGTAGCCGCCGAGATAGATGTCGCCGGCCGCCACCATGCGCTCCCAGATCGCCTGGCTCGCCTTGTAGTGGCGTGGCTCGGTGGTGCGGATGAAGTCGTCGTTGGAAATGGCGAGCGCTCCCGCCATGGCGCGGAAGCGGTCGGCGTTGCGGTCGGCGAGTTCGCGCACGGCCAGGCCCTCGCGCTCCGCCGTCTGCACCATCTTCAGACCGTGCTCGTCGGTGCCGGTCAGGAACAGGACCTCGCGCCCGTCCGCCCGCATGAAGCGGGCGATCGCATCGGTGGCGATCACCTCGTAGGCATGGCCGATATGGGGCGCGCCGTTGGGATAGGAAATGGCGGTCGTGACGTAGAAGCGGGGCTTCGACATGGGGCGTTTCGGACGGTTCGGGGTCAGGCGCGCCGCCGGCCGGCCTCGGCGAGCCAGCCGAAAACCTGGAAAACGAAGGGCTTGCGTTCGAGATTGAACGTGCGCACCTGCGCCGCGGTAGCCTCGACCTTCTCCCATACCTCGGCATGGGGTGCAAGGCGGCGTGCCCCCTCGCCAGCCTCCGCCAGGACCTGCCGGTGCAGGTGGGCGAAGACCATGCGCAGGAAGAGCTCGAACAGGCCGTCGTCGCGCCGGGCGAGCTTGTCGCCGAGCCCGTGGACGGCCAGCGGATCGGCCGACGGCAGGCTCGCGAGCAGCCTTTCGACCTCGCCGGCAAAGCCCTCCTGGCCGCCTTCGACGATCTCGAGCGCCCGGCGCAGGCTGCCGTCGGCGAGCGCCGCGATGCGCCCCGCCTCGTCCGCCGGCAGGCGGATGTCTTCGAAGGTCTGCAGGCCGGCGGCGATCTCGTCCTCGCCGAGGGGCAGCAGCGGCAGGGTCCGGCAGCGCGAGCGGATCGTCGGCAGGAGCCGCCCGGGCATATGGGCGACGATCAGGAAGAGCGAGCGCAGCGGCGGCTCTTCCAGCAGTTTCAGCAGCGCGTTGGCGCTGGAGCGGTTGAGGTCGTCGGCGGCGTCGACGATGCAGATGCGCCAGCCGCCCTCTCCCGCCGTCGAGCCGAAGAAGCGGACGATGTCGCGCATGGCATTGACGGAAATGTCCTGCGGGATCTTCTCCTTGCCGGCCTCGGCGATGCGCCGGAGGGCGAGCAGGTCGGGGTGGGAGCCTGCGACGATGCGCCTGGCGGCGGGATGGTCGGCGGGAACCGCGAGATCCCGCTGCTCCGCCGGCACCGCCGCCCCGACGGGATGGGCGAGGACGAAGCGGGCGAAACGATAGGCGAGCGTCGCCTTGCCGATGCCCTCGGGACCACCGATGAGCCAGGCGTGGTGCATGCGCGGGCCGCGATAGGCCGTCAGCAGTTCCCGCTCGGCGTCGCCATGGCCGATCAACACCTGCCGTTCGCGCGGATGCGGGGCGCCGTCGAGGCGATCGGCGGCGATTTCCGCGATCATGACGCCACCAGCCGGGCGCCGAGGCCGAAATGCGCGGTCACCGCCTCGCGGATGGCCTCGGCGACGACGTCGGCCTCGCCGCCGGCATCGATCAGCCGGCAGCGCTCGGGTTCGGCGCGGGCGATGGCCTTGAAGCCGGCGCGCAGCTTGTTGTGGAAGGCGATGCCCTCCTTCTCGAACCGGTCGGTCGTCTCGCCGCGGCTGGCGACGCGCGCCAGACCGACCTTGGCCGGCAGATCGAGGATCAGCGTCAGGTCCGGCCGGTTCTCGCCGACGGTGACGCGCTCGATCGCCATGATGACGTCGAGCGGCACCTTGCCGGCATGGCCCTGATAGACGCGGGTGGAATCGGCGAAACGGTCGCAGATCACCCAGGCGCCACGCGCCAGCGCCGGCAGGATGGTGACGGCGAGGTGGTCGCGGCGGGCCGCGGCGAAGAGCATGGTCTCGGCCTCGGGTCCGAAGGGCGCGGCGCCGCCGGAGAGCAGGACATGGCGGAGGATCTCGGCGCCGGGCGAGCCGCCGGGCTCACGGGTCATGACGACGTCGAGGCCGCGCTGTTCGAGGAAGGCGCCGAGGCGGCGCGCCTGCGTCGACTTGCCGGCTCCCTCCCCGCCCTCCAGCGTGATGAAGCGTCCGCGGGCCCTGGCTGGAGCGCTCAAGGCCGGGCCGCCCCGGGCCGGATCCAGCCGGTTGCGAGTTCCCAGGCGCCCTGCATGGCGCGCTGGGTCAGCGTGCCGGTCTCGACATCGGCGGCGGCGAAGACCGGAACCTCGAGGGCGATCTGCGAGCCGCGCATCACCCGGAGGTGGCCGACTTCCGCTCCCTGCCTGACGGGTGCGCGCAGTGGCCCGCGATAGACGATCTGCGCGGTCACCCGGTCCGATTGCCCGCGCGGCAGCAGCAGACGCACCAGCTTGCCGGCGGTGACGGGAACGCTGCCCTGGGCACCGCCGAAGACGGCGGCCTCGCCGATCGCCTCCTGCTCCTGGAACAGGTCGCGCAGCTCGAAGGAGCGGAAGCCCCAGTCGAGCAGCTTGCGCGCCTCGTTGGAGCGCTCCTGCAGCGAGCGGGCGCCCATCACCACGACGATCAGCCGCTGGCCGTTCTGCACCGCCGAGCCCACGAGGTTGAAGCCGGCCTCCTCGATATAGCCGGTCTTCAGGCCGTCTGCGCCGTTATAGGTGCCGAGCAGCGGGTTGCGGTTCTGCTGGCGGATGCCGCCCCAGGTGAACTCCCGCTCGCTGTAGAGCGCGTAGTGCTCGGGATAGGTGCGGATGATGTGGTCGGCGAGGCGCGCCACCTCGCGCGCCGTCGTGCGCTGTTCCGGATCCGGCAGGCCGGTGGTGTTGCGGAACACCGACTGGGTCAGGCCGATGGCCCGCGCCCGCGAGTTCATCACCGGAATGAAGTTCGCCTCGGTGCCTGACACGGCCTCGCCGAGGGCGATCGTCGCGTCGTTGCCGGACTGGATGATGGCGCCGCGCAGCAGGTCCTGCACCTTCACGCGGGAATTGACCGCCGCATACATGGACGAGGTCCGCGACGGGGCCCCTCCCCGCCGCCAGGCGTCCTGGCTGATGACGATCTCCTGGTCGGCCTGCAGCCGTCCCTGGCGCATCTCCTCGAAGATCACCGCGAGTGTCATCAGCTTGGCCAGGCTGGCGGGCGCCTGGAGCTCGTCGGCGGCCTTCTCGAACAGCACCGACTGCGTTCCGACATCGACGAGGATGGCGTTGCGCACCGTGGTCTGGAAATTGTCCTGGGCGCGCGCCGGCGGTGCCAGCACGAGGGCCAGCGCCACGAGGCCGGCGGCGGCACATTGCATCAACCCGAGTCGCGGCTTGGTCACGGTCGTCCTCCCGCCCCATGGATGGGGCGGGGCGCGGGTGAAATCAAGGCGGATCAGTACAGCGAGCCGAAGCCGAGGGCGGCGCGCACCGGGGCGCCGCCCGGCATGGCGGCGATGGCCGGAGCCTGGGCGCGCGGCGGCGCGAAGG
>NZ_JAUYFA010000027.1 GCF_030691135.1 Phreatobacter sp. | reverse complement strand
GCCCTCGCCGCCGGCGAGACGGCGCTGGCCGCCGCCGACCGTGCCGCCCGCGCCGCTCTCGAGGCCATGACCGGAGCCCGCGAGGCCTTCGTACGGACCGAGGCGCGGCTCGAGGCGGCCCGCCTGCGGATCCGGGAGATCGGCACCGAGATCGCCGAGAAGTTCGAGACCGAGCCGCTCGCCCTCACCCGCATCGCCGGCCTTGCCCCCGACGCGGCGCTCCCCGAGGCCCGCCGCGTCGAGGACCAGCTCGACGGCTTCCGCCGCGAACGCGAACGCCTCGGCGGCGTCAACCTGCGCGCCGATGACGAGCTGACCGAGGTCCAGGCGCAGTTCGACGGCATGGTGCGAGAGCGCGACGACCTCGTCGAGGCCATCAAGAAGCTGCGCACTGCCATCGGCTCGCTCAACCGCGAAGGCCGCGAGCGGCTGCTCGCCTCCTTCGCCATCGTCAACGAGAACTTCCAGCGCCTGTTTACCACCCTGTTCGGCGGCGGCACCGCCGAGCTGCAGCTGGTCGAATCCGACGATCCGCTGGAGGCCGGCCTCGACATCCTGGCCAAGCCGCCGGGCAAGAAGCCGCAGACCCTGTCGCTGCTCTCCGGCGGCGAGCAGGCGCTGACCGCCATCGCCCTGATCTTCGCGGTCTTCCTAACCAATCCGGCGCCGATCTGTGTGCTGGACGAGGTCGACGCGCCGCTCGACGACGCCAATGTCGAGCGCTATTGCGACCTGCTCGACGAGATGGCGCGGACCACCGACACGCGCTTCGTCGTCATCACCCATAATCCCATCACCATGAGCCGCATGAACCGGCTCTTCGGCGTCACCATGGCCGAGCGCGGTGTCTCGACCCTGGTCAGCGTCGACCTCGGCCGCGCCGAGCAGCTCATCGCCGCGGAGTGAGCCGCCGATCGCCTGCCCGGCCTCGTGCCGGCCATGACGGAAACGACGAGGTCGTGCCAACGACGGCCACTGAAAAATATAGGATCAAAGTCCTTGACAGCGTGACGCTGGTCCTGTAGATTCTTGTCATGTTCGGCAATTGCGGCTGCAGCTGATCGCGCCGCCGCTTACCTTACCTCTCCCCGGCGGAGAGAGGTGTGCAGCGCCCGCCGGCGAGAGGCGTTCCAGTGCCTGAGGTGCGCCAGTACCCCTATCCGCAGCAGCAGTCGCCGCTGGCACCCTCGGCCTTGCCCGCCCCGTGCTGCACGCTGGCGGCATTCGTCTCAGGGGGCAGGTCCATCGCCGGGTTTTCGGCGAAGAAGCCGTTGGGCTTCAGCATGAAGCCGGCATATTCCATCGGCATGACCGGGAAATCCTCGGGCTTGCAGACATGGGTATGGCCGAAGGAGTGCCAGACCACGAGGTCGGCATTCTCGATGGAACGGCCCTGTTTCACATAGGCCGGCAGGCCGTCGCCCCCGGCATGCTGGTTGGGATAGTCGCCGCTGGCATATTTCTCGGCGGGGTCGAAGGGCGTCACCCAGACATGCTTCGTGGCGAAGCCGCCGCGCTGGGCCACCGTCGAGCCCTCCTGCGCCAGCATCAGCGGGCTCGGCTGGACGACCAGCTTGTAGCCGGTCGGCTTGCCGACGCTGTTCGTCCGGTTGGGATTGGTGATCTTCCAGTAGCGACCGGTCCGCCCGTCGGCCTCGCGGGCGGCGTCGCGCTCGTTCGCCAGCACCCGCGACGTCGTGTCGAAGACGTTGCCATAGGGGTTGTCGGCGCCCCAGGGGCGCGGCACGAATTCGTGCTCGGTGACGGTGTTGCCCTCGCCGTCCAGCGCCATGTGCATGCGCACGTTGAAGAAGTGCTGGTGGGTCGGGCCGCCGAGGCCCTCGTCCACCATGCCGCCCCAGGGATAGGCCTTGCCGGGCGCCACCGCTGCGGTCTGGATGATGCCGGTCAGCTTGGCCTCCAGCTGGATCGTGCCGTCCTGGTAGAGATACCAGTAGAAGCCGTAATCGTAGTTTCCGACCGTCGCGAAGAAGGAGATCACGAGGCGGCGCGAGCGGCGCGCCTCGAACACGCCGGTGCGCATTTCGTAATGCTTCCACAGGAGGCCGTAATCCTCCTCGTGCATGCAGACGGCGTTGGGCATGACGACGGGATGGCCGGCATCGTCCGCCATGGGCACGTCGAAATAGTGGATCAGGCCGAGGCAGTCGCAGCCGAGTTCGAGGGCGTTGGCGAGCTTTCCGAGGCCATATTCGCCGGCATCGAAAGCGCTCTTCCAGAAATGGTTGGCGGTGGGGTCTGCATAGGGCACGACCATCTCCGTGACGCTGGCGCGGTGCAGGATCGGTCTTTCCCGGCCCTGGTCGCGGATGCCGAGCTGGTGCAGCACCAGCCCCTCGCGCGGCGTGAAGCCGATGCGGAACGACCAGTTCTGCCAGTCGACCTTCCAGCCGTCGACGCTGAAGCTCGGCCCCTCCGGCTGGACGATGTTCAGGGATTTCAGGTCGGTTCGCGGCGGCGGCAGGGACGCCCGGTCGTAGTTCCGCCGCTTCCGCGGGATCGGCACGATCTCCTCCTCGTCGACGAGATGAACGACGCGGTTCTCGACGAGATCGACGAGGGCGACGACGCCCTCGATCGGCGAGGCATAGCCGTTGTCGTTGGCCTCGGCGCGATAATAGCTGACCGCGCTGACCAGGCGGCGGCCGAGTTCGGCCTCGCGGCCGAAATAGCCGGCCGAGAAGGGGTCGACCTGGACGAGCGCGATCTCGTTCTCGGTGAGGCCGCGCCGGGTCATCGCCGCCCGCCAGCCGGGATCGGCCTTGACGATGTCGCCGGCCTTGAAGAACTCCTCGATGATCACCGGCGGCTGGCCGTAGGGGGCCGCCCGGGTATCGCGTGTCGCGAAGGCGATGACGGCGCCGGCGCCGATATCGACCAGCGCCTCGTGCACGGCCCCGCTGATGCTGTCGATGGTGACGGCGAAGGCCCGCCGGCGGATCGGCCGGCCCGGAGTCCAGGCGGCGATCTCGGCCTTCAGCGGCTCGTCGAGCTGCAGCGTGGCGAAGCGGGTGCTGTCGGGCAGCGCCTTGTCCGCCATCAGGATCGCCCGGGCCGCGGCGATCTCTGGCCCCGACAGCGGGTCGAGCGGATGGGCCGGGGCGGCGCCGACGAGGGCTGCGGCAGGTGCGGCGGTGTCCATGGGGCTCTCCTCCTCGCAGACGCGGCGCCCGGAGCCCCGCCGGGGACGCGACGCGCCGTGCCCCGACTTCGCCGTCCTCGCCTGCGTCCCGTCGCATGTCGCGGCGAAACTCTAGCATTGCCCGATAGATGCTGCACTGCGCGCGCTATGTCGCAGAGCAGGTGAGTAAATCCGCCAGAGCACGATAAAGCATATGTATTTCAATAACTTATATTGTTTCCCCGCGTCCTTGACACGTTTTCGTGGCATCACTATAGGTGTGCCCGGCTTTCAGGGGGTTGGCAGTCCGGCGACCTTATTGTCGTTATGCCCTGACGACGAGCCGGCCGAGGAGGCTGGCCATGACGTCAGGCGACCATAACGACGGCAAGACGCCTGGAACGTCCCTCCAGGAATCCGACCTCGACGCGCGGCGGCGCGCCCTTGAATCCAGGCTCGAAGCCATCGAGCGCGAGCGATCCACGGGAGCAGCGCCGGACGGCCGGGCGGCCCAGGCGCCGTCCGGGCTGGTGAAGCTCTTCCGCTTCTCGGCCGATTTCGTCTCCGGCGTCCTTGCCGGGGCGCTGATCGGCTGGCTCGTGGACCGGTTCGCCGGAACGCGGCCCTGGGGTCTCATCGTGTTTCTTCTGCTGGGCTTCGCGACGGGGATCTACAACCTCGTCAAGTCGGCGCAGCGGGCCAATCGGGAAGGCTGAACGGCCGTTCCGACCCTCGACTAGACCGCATGCGGGAGCAGACCGGCGATGGCCGATCCGATCAAACAGTTCGAGCTCGTCCCCATCGTTCCGATCACGATTGGCACCGGTGATTTCTCTTTCACCAACTCCGCGCTCCACATGTTCATCATCGTCGGCCTGACGGCCGCGTTCCTGCTGCTGACGACCTCCGGTCGTCGCCTCGTGCCGACGCGCATGCAGTCGATGGCCGAGATGGCCTATGAATTCGTCGCCGGAACGGTTCGACAGACGGCCGGCACCGACGGGATGAAGTTCTTCCCGCTCGTCTTCTCGCTCTTCATGTTCGTGCTGCTGGCCAACCTGGTGGGCATGGTCCCCGGCGCCTTCACCGTGACCAGCCACATCATCGTCACCGCCGCACTGGCGATGCTGGTGATCTCCACCGTCATCGTCTACGGCATCTGGAAGCACGGCACCCACTGGTTCGCGCTCTTCGCGCCGTCGGGCCTGCCCAAGGTCATCCTGCCGCTGATCGTCGTCATCGAGGTGATCTCCTTCATCTCCCGCCCGATCTCGCTGTCGCTGCGTCTGTTCGGCAACATGACCGCCGGCCATATCGCGCTGAAGGTCTTCGCCGGCTTCGTGACCGCCATGGCCGGCGCCGGCGCCCTCGGCTTCCTCGGCGCCGCCCTGCCGGTTTTCATGATCACCGCGCTCACCGCGCTGGAATTTCTCGTCGCTGCCCTGCAGGCCTATGTCTTCACGATCCTGACCTGCATCTACCTCAACGACGCCCTCCATCCTGGCCATCACTGATCCTGTGACGGCAGGCCTCCCCATCCCTCCCTTCGCTCCCAACACCTGACAGGAGTTCAAAATGGATCCGGTTGCAGCCAAGTACATCGGCGCTGGTCTCGCTTGCCTCGGCATGGGCCTCGCGGCCATGGGCGTGGGCAACATCTTCGGCAACTTCGTTGCCGGCGCCCTGCGCAACCCGTCGGCCGCGGCCGGCCAGTTCACCAACGCCATCGTCGGCGCAGCGCTCGCGGAAGGCCTCGGCATCTTCGCGCTCGTCGTCGCCCTCGTCCTGCTCTTCGTGGTCTGATCCGCGGCGGACGTCTCGGTCGCGCCGGGGCCCTCTCGGGGTCCCGGTCCGCGGCCGATCCGGCGTTCCCGCCCGGCTCCGGCCGGCTCTCGTTTCCGCGTGACGGCCTCCCGGCCGGATCGCGCCGATAGGGTCCCGCAATGGCGACGAACACCACTCAAGGGACCCAGGTCCCCTCCAAAGGCGGTTTCCCGGCCTTCCGCGTGGAAACCTACGGGTCGCAGCTGCTCTGGCTGGCGATCTCCTTCGGCCTGCTCTACTACCTGATGTCGAAGTTCATCGCGCCGCGTATCGGCGGCATCCTGGAGGAGCGGGCAAGCCGCATCTCCGGCGATCTCGCCGCGGCGCAGGCGATGAAGGCCGAGGCCGACGCGGCAACCCTGTCCTATGAGAAGGCACTCGCGGAAGCGCGCGCCAGCTCGCAGGCCATCGCTACCGAAACCCGGGCGAAGATCACCGCCGAGGCCGATGCCGAGCGCAAGGCCCTGGAGGCGAAGCTCGCCGGCGACCTCGCCGCGGCGGAGGCCCAGATCGGCACCGCCCGCGCCGCCGCCATGGGCAATGTCCGTTCCATCGCCGTCGAGACGGCCGAGGCCATCGTCCAGCGGCTGGCCGGGACCGGGGCTGACGCGGCCCGCCTCGAAGCGGCGGTCGACGCCGCGCTGAAGCGCTGAGGAGGGCCGGATGTCGGATTATCTGCCGAACTGGATCGGCCTCATCATCTTCTTCGCCATCTGCTGGAAGATGGGGGCCCATACCAAGATCCTGAACGCGCTCGACGCGCGTTCCAGCCGCATCGCCGCCGAACTCGCCGAGGCCGAGCGCCTGCGTGAGGACGCCGAAGCCATCGTCGCCGACTATCGCCGGCGCCAGCAGAGCGCCGAGCAGGAGGCCCGCGACATCGTCACGGCCGCCAGGGTCGAGGCCGAGCGCCTCGCCGCCGAGGGCAAGGCCAAGATCGAGGAATTCGTCGTCCGCCGTACCCGGATGGCGGAGACCAAGATCGCCCAGGCCGAGGCCCAGGCCATCGCCGACGTGCGCGCCGCCGCGGCCGACGTCGCCACCATCGCCGCCGGCTCGGTCCTCGCCGATCTCGCCCGGGGCGCCGCCGGCGACAAGCTGATGACCTCCGGCATCGCCGAGATCAAGGCGAAGCTGAACTGAGATCCGGGCACCCGCCCGCTGCGATCAGGAGAACCGCCGGGAGCGATCCCGGCGGTTTTCTGAAGCCGAAAGCGCGAGCGCCCGATCAGGCCGGCAGCAGCGGGTCGATGATCTTTTCGAACTCGGCCATCGGCTGGGCGCCGAGCATCCGCCTGCCGTTGATGAAGAAGGTCGGGGTCGATTCCACGCCGAAGGCCGAAGAGGCCCGCTCGCGCGTCGCGTTGAGCGCGTCGAGGATCGCCTGGTTGTTGAGGCAGGTTTCGAACTGCACCTGGGTGATGCCGGCCTGCCGGGTGATGGCGGTGACCGCCTCGAGCGGATTGCCGCCGAAGGCCCAGGTCCGCTGCTGCTGGAAGAACACCTCGACGAGGGCGAAATAGCGGGTCGGGTCGACACCCTCGCCGGCCTTGCCGTCGGCGTTCAGCGCGCAACGTGTCAGCATGTAGACGGCGGCGTCGAGCTGGTTCAGCGCGAATTCGCGGAAAACGAGCCTGACCTTGCCGGTCTCGATGTACTTCTTCTTCAGCTCGGGCAGGGTGTTGACGTGGAAGGTGGCGCAATGGCCGCAGGTGAGCGAGGCATATTCGACGATGGTCACCGGCGCGTCGGCCCGGCCGAGCCAGACATCGCCGAGCGGACCCGGCTGCATGAGCTGGGCGACGTCGACCGTCTCGGTCTGCGTCCGGCGCTGCGCCAGGGCGGCAGGCGCGAAGCCGGCGACGAGGCCGGCGACGAGGCCGAGGCCGACCGTACCTTCGATGAAATGTCTGCGCGACAGCATGGCTGTGTCCTCACCAATCCCCGCGGGGTCAAGTACAAGGCCATAGCTGTGGCACCGCCGCGTGGCAACATCAGGGCTGCCCGGGGGACGGGTCGAATCGGTCACAGTTCTGCGAGACCGGTCAGTTGCGGGCGATGATCTCGCGCTCGTGATAAACCGGGCGCCCGGCGACGCCGCTGCAGGCCTTGCGGCGCATGAGGGCGGCGGGACGGCGGTCCTTCAGGGTCGAGCGGCGGCGGCGGCGCGGGCCGGGACGGCCGAGCATGACGGCGCCGAGCCGCGGGAAGGCCTCGCGCATCGCCCCGTCGTGATCCTCGATGAGCAGCGGCAGGCAGAGCGCCTGGCCCCAGAGCTGCCAGTCGGCGACGACGTCGTCGGCATCCGCCATCGACACCAGCGGCACGCTGAGCGCCGGATCGGCATGGACCAGCACGACCTCGACATTGTCGGCCTGCCGGGACGCGTCGTCGCGCACCCGGACGGCGACGCCGCGATAGGACGACACCGGCAGCTGGAGCTTCATCCGCGCGCCGCTGGAGATGCGGCGGATGACCACCCGGTCGGCATGGAGGTCGATGGACCGCTGGCCGCTGTCCGCACCCCGGTCGGGCGCGGCATAGCGGGTCGGCAGTTGGGCGGGATCGAGGCGCAAAGAGGCCCCGATCCCGGCGGCGAGGACGCCGGGCTCTGTTTGACGCAACACTGCATGCTCCCTTGGGGTCTTCGGCCGGCTCGAACCGGCTCTCGCCCCGTCGTTGGGAGAACTCTGGCAGCATTTCTTGTCCGAGCGCTTAAGCTGGACGGTTAAGCGGACCTCAATCGGACCGCGACAAACGCTGACCTTCGCGCATGCTTGAGAAAGCCTTCGGCGATGTGCTTTCCCAATGCTTGGGCTTCGTGGTTGCGTTCTCCTTGAAGAAGAGGATGAACGAAGCCTGATGGTCCGGCCGCGGCCGCGATCCCTGTCTTGAAACCGGCGCCTGCGATGCCTACACGGGGGATACCCGCCCGCACGTTCCCGCGGGCACCTGGTCCCAAGGCTGTTCATGTCCGATCTCCTCGATACCGGCCACTTGCTCGAGCAGGGCCGCCGTCTGGTCGCCGCGGCGCTGAAGGCCGGCGCCGATGCCGCCGACGTCATGGCCGTGCGCGGCGTGTCCGTCGGCGTGCAGATGCGCGAGGGCAAGGTGGAGAGTTCGGAACGCTCCGAGGGCGACGATATCGGCCTGCGCGTCTTCGTTGGCCGGCGCAGCGCCTCCGTCTCCTCCAACGATCCGCGCGAGGACGTCGCGGCACTGGCCGAGCGGGCGGTCGCCATCGCCCGCGTCGCGCCGGAAGACCCCTATGCCCGCCTCGCCGATCCCGCCGATCTGGCGAAAGCCTGGCCGGATCTCGACCTGATCGACCCGGTGATGACGGCGGTGGCCGATCTCGAGGATTTCGCCCGCCGCGCCGAGGCGGCGGCCCTCGCCGTCACCGGCGTGTCGAAATCCGGTGGTTCAGGCGCCGGCGCCGGTATCGGCGGCTTTGCGCTCGTCACCTCCACCGGCTTCGAAGGGGCGACGCTCGGCTCCTCCACCTCCTTCTCGGTGACGGCGATCGCCGGCGAGGGCACCGGCATGGAGCGCGACTACGATTACAGCGCCGTGCGCCACCGCGCCGACCTCGACGCCCCGGAGACCATCGGCCGCAATGCCGGCGAAAGGGCCGTGCGCCGCCTGAGCCCCCGCAAGGTCGACACGACTAAGGTGCCGGTGATCTTCGACCCGCGCACCGCCGCGAGCTTTCCCTCCTATCTCGCCTCCGCCGCCAACGGCCAGGCCGTGGCGCGCAAGACCTCGTTCCTGCGCGAGAAGCTGGGGCAGCGGCTGTTCCGGGCCGGTGTCCGGATCATCGACGATCCGCTGCGGCGGCGCGGCCTGCGCTCGCGGCCCTTCGACGGCGAAGGCGTCGCCGCACGGCCGCTGACCCTCGTCGAGGATGGCATTCTCACCAGCTGGCTCCTCGACAGCGCCACAGCCGCCGAACTCGGCCTGACGACCACCGGCCATGCCAGCCGCGGCACCGGCGCACCGCCCTCGCCCGGGCCGACCAACCTCTATCTGGCCGCCGGCACGGTCAGCCCGGCGGACATGATCGGCGCCATCAAGGACGGGCTCTACGTCACCGACATGATCGGCAGCGGCGTCAACATGGTCACGGGTGACTATTCCCGCGGCTGTTCGGGCTACTGGATCGAGAACGGCGAGCTCGCCTATCCCGTCGCCGAGATCACCATCGCCGGCAACCTCATCGACGTGTTCGCCCATCTCACCCCGGCCGACGACCTCGTCCTGCGTCACGGCACCGACGCCCCCACCGTTCTGGTCGAGGGCCTCACCGTTGCCGGACGCTGACGATCTCGTCCTGCGCGACCTCCTGGCGGCGCTGGCCGAAGAGGCCGGCGCCATGGCGCTCGACTATGCCCGCCGCGGCATGCGCACCTGGACCAAGGCCGGCGCCTCCCCGGTCACCGAAGCCGACATCGCCGTCGACCGCTTCCTGAAGCAGAGGCTCGGCGAGGCGCGCCCCGGTTTCGGCTGGCTGTCGGAGGAGACGGCGGATGATCCCTCCCGCCTCGACCGCCGTGAGGTCTTCATCGTCGATCCCATCGACGGCACCCGCGCCTTCGCCGCCGGCCTGCCGGACTGGACCATCTCGCTGGCCGTGGTGCGGGACGGCCGGCCGGTGGCCGCCGCCCTCGCCGAACCGGTGGCCGGGCGCACCTTCGTCGCCGCCCGCGGCCACGGCGCGAGCGTCGGCGGCCGACCCCTCGTCTCGCTGCAGCGCGCCGGCATCGACGGCGCCGTGGTGGCAGGCCCCAAGCCCATGACGATCTCGGCCGAGAAGGCCGGCGCCACGGCCCTGCCGAAGATCCACTCGCTCGCCCTGCGCTTCGCCAAGGTCGCGGCCGGCGAGATCGACGCCGGTTTCGCCGGCGGCCAGAGCCACGACTGGGATCTTGCGGCGGCCGATCTTTTGGTGCAGGAAGCGGGGGCATCACTGACCGGCCTCGACGGAACCGTGCCCTGCTACAACAGGCCGGTTCCAACGCATTTTCCGCTCGTTTGTGCCGGTTCCCCGCTGCATGAGCTTCTCAGGCAGGTTGTCGGGGAAGACCGCCGCCGCGGCCGGACGACCTGAGGGGAAGACCATCATCATGACTGCGACGGGCGAGTCCAAACAACTCCCGCACCTGGTGTTCGGCGGCGAGCTGACCCGGCTGGACGGAACCGAGTTCCGTGACCTTTCCAAGCTCGACATCGTCGGCGTCTATCCGAACTATGCCTCCGCTCACGCCGCCTGGAAGGGCAAGGCCCAGCAGACCGTGGACAATGCGCATATGCGCTATTTCATCGTTCACCTGCACCGCCTGCTCGATCCGGAAGCGGCCTGACCGGCGGCATCGGTCCAGGTGTCCTTCCTCAAGCGTCTGGCGCGCTCCGAAAGGGTGCGCTCCGCCGCGGGCTCGCTGCTCGCAGGCTATCTGCGCCTGGTCTGGCGCACCGGCCGGTTTCAGCTCGATCCGCCGAACATCTACGACTATGCCGACGAGAACCTGCCGGTCATCTTCGCGATGTGGCACGGCCAGCACTTCCTCTCGCCCTTCGTGAAGCGGCCGGAATACCGCGCCGCGGTGCTGATCTCGCGCTCCGCCGACGGTGAGATGAACGCCATCGCCGCCGAGAAGCTCGGCGTGCGCACCATCCGCGGTTCCGGCGACCACAAGGGCGAGTTCGCCCGCAAGGGCGGCGTCAGTGCCTATTTCAAGATGCTGGAGGCGCTGGCCGACGGCGAGACCATGGCGCTGACCGCCGACGTCCCCAAGGTCGCCAAGCGGGCCGGCCTCGGCATCGTCATGCTGGCCAAGCAGAGCGGCCGCCCGATCCTGCCGATCGCCGTCGCCACCGCCCGCCGCATCGACCTGAAATCCTGGGACAAGGCGAGCGTCAACCTGCCCTTCTCGCGCGGCGCGGCGGTCGCCGCCGCGCCGATCTGGGTGCCGGCCCATGCCGATGCCGCCACCCTCGAGATCTACCGGAAACAGGTCGAGGCGGCGCTCAATGCGGCGACCGAACGCGCCTATGCCATTGCCGAGGGCCGGGCGAAGCCTGAACTCTGGTCGCAGGAGGTCGTCGCCGGCCTGATGGCGGCACGCGAGGTCGCTGCGGCGACCCGCCGCCCTCCCGCGCCGGTGGCCGGGCCGCCCGATGCGTGACCGCCCGTTCCGCACGCCCCTGACGCTGCGCGCCTATGTCGGGGTGACCGCGCTGATGGCCCCGATCGCGGCGCTGCTCGCCCGGCGGCGGCTGAAGCGCGGCAAGGAGGATCCGGAACGCGTCCAGGAGCGCCGCGGCTTCGCCACCGTCGAGCGGCCCCCCGGACGGGTGATCTGGCTCCATGGCGCCAGTGTCGGCGAGCTCCTCTCCATCATTCCCCTGGTCGAGCGCCTGCAGGCGCGCGGCCTGACCGTGCTGGTCACCACCGTGACCCTCACCGCCGCGGCGCTGGCCGCCCGCCGCCTGCCGCGCGGCGCGATCCACCAGTTCATGCCCTGGGACGTGCCGTCCTTCATCGAGCGGTTCCTCGACCATTGGCGGCCGGATCTCGCCATCTTCGCCGAATCCGAGCTCTGGCCGAACCTCATCCTGCGCACCACGGCGCGCGGAACGCCGCTGATCCAGGTGAACGGCCGCATGTCCGAACGCTCCTTCAAGAGCTGGCAGCGCGTCCCGCGATCCATCAAGGCGCTGTTCTCGCGCTTCGAGCTCTGCCTGATGCAGACCGTCGACGACGCCCGCCGGGTCGAGGCGCTGGGGGCTCCGCGCGTGTCCACGACAGGGAACCTCAAGTTCGACGTGCCGGCTCCCGAGGCCGAGCCCGCCGCCGCCATGGCGCTGGCCGATTCGATCGGCCGCCGTCCGGTCTTCCTCGCCGCCTCGACCCACGACGGCGAGGACGAGATCATCCTCGACGCGCACCGGATGATGGCGCCGCGCCTGACCAACCTCCTCACCATCATCGCGCCGCGCCACCCCGAACGCGGCGCCGCCATCGTGGCGCTGGCGGAAGCGGCGGGCCTGCAGGTCGGCCAGCGCTCGCGCGGCGAATTGCCGAAGGTGCGCCACGCCGTCTATGTCGCCGACACGCTCGGCGAGATGGGCCTGTTCTACCGGGCGGCTCCCGTCGCCTTTCTCGGCGGCTCGCTGATCCGCCATGGCGGGCAGAACCCGATCGAGCCCGGCAAGCTCGGCGCCGCCATCCTGCACGGGCCGCATGTGTTCAATTTCGCCGCGGTCTATGCGGCGCTGGCGGAGAACCGGGCGGCGCGGCAGGTCGACAATGCCCGCGATCTCGCCGCCGCGGCGCTGCTGCTGCTCACCGACCAGGACGAGCGGGTGCGCCAGCGTGAGGCGGCCGGCGAGACCGTCACGGCGCTCGGCGGCGCGCTGGATCGCACGCTCGCCGCCATCGAGCCCTATTTCCTCAGCCTCGCCGTGCGGGGCAATTGATGGCGGGCCGCTCGTGAAGGCGCCCGCCTTCTGGTCGGACCCGGATGCGGCGGCCGGCCGCCTGCTCGCCCCGCTCGGGGCGCTCGTCGGTGCCGTCACCCTCGCCCGCATGGGCCGGCCCGGCGCCCGCGCCGCCGTTCCGGTGATCTGCATCGGGAATCCGACCGTCGGCGGCGCCGGCAAGACCCCCGCGGCGCAGTGGATCGCCGGGCTGCTCGCCGCCCGCGGCCGGCACCCCTTCATCCTGACGCGCGGCTATGGCGGCCGCCTCGCCGGGCCGCTCGTCGTCGATCCCGCGCTCCACAGCGCCGCCGATGTCGGTGACGAGCCCCTGCTGCATGCCCGGCGCTTTCCGACCGTGGTGGCCCGCGACCGACCGTCCGGAGCGGCGCTCGCCGTTGCCGGCGGGGCCGACATCGTCGTCATGGACGACGGCTTCCAGAATCCCGCTCTCGCCAAGGACGTCGCGATCCTGGTGGTGGACGGCGCCGCCGGCCTCGGCAACGGCCGGGTGCTGCCGGCAGGCCCGCTTCGCGCGCCTTTCGCCCCGCAGGTCGCCCGCGCCGACGCGCTGCTGGTCGTCGGCGAGGGCGCGGCGGGGGAGGCGCTCGCCGCCGAGATGCGGGCGGCCGGCCGCACGGTCCTGCACGGACGGCTTGTCATCGAGGCCGGGACGGCGGCGTGGCTCGCCGGCCGCGACGTCCTCGCCTTCTGCGGCATCGGCCGGCCGGCCAAATTCGCCGAGACGCTCGGCGCCGCCGGCACGCGCAATGCCATGCTGCGGCCCTTCGCCGATCACCATGTCTACGGCACGGACGATGCGGAGCGGCTGCTCGGGGAGGCTGAGCGCACCGGCCTTCCCCTCGTCACCACCGAGAAGGACGCGGTGAAGCTCCGGGGCTCGCCGGCACTCGACAGGCTCGCCGCCGCGACGCGGGTGGTGAGCGTGCATCTGGAGGTCGGGGATGCGGACGCCGTCGGCGCCCTGCTCGACGGGCTCAGCGCGCCGCGAAGGCCTTGAACCGCTCGGGATGCAGCCGCTGCAGCACCGCCGGCGGGCCCGAATAGGCCTCCTGCCGGGCGACGCTCCAGTATTTCAGGTCGTCCAGCGCGATCTGCTGGCCGGTGACGGCGCAGCGCACGAAGGTGCCGGGCCGCACGATGCGAAAATCGGCGTCGAGATAGCGCAGTTCGGCCTCGCCGTCGGTCGGGCGGCCGGAAGACAGGCGATTGAGCATCGTGATCAGCCCCCGCCGGTCAGTTTCGCGGACCTGCCGGGTCCTGGCCCGACGAACTGCGCGCATTCGGCGCCTGCGGATCGTCGGGGCGTCGGCCGACCGGCCCATAGGGGGCGTCCGGCGAGGCGGTGCGGTAGCCCGGCGGCGGCTCGACCAGGCGCCGCCTGGTGGGCTCGCCGGGGAAGGGCACGACCTGGTTGTCGCGGGCCGATCCGCCGAACAGCGAGCCGACCTGCGACCAGATCGGCGCGACGCGCATCTCGTCGACCGTGGCGGGGCCGGAAATCTGCGCCTGCGAGCGGTCGCGGGTGGTGTCGACGGAGCCTCCGCCGAACCAGCCGCCCTGGCGGGAGCGCAGCTCGGCATTGGTCATGGTACGACCGAACTCGTCACGCTGGATCGGCGTGTTGGCGGCGAGGCCGGCGGCGCGCGCCCTGGCGACGTCGGGATCGTTCGGCCAGTTCGGATTGCGGGCGGCGGCCGATTCCTGCGGCGGCGGCAGGGCATTGCCGCGCGGCAGGACGAGCGGCGCGCGCTCGCGGTAGTCGATCGGGGGCCTCGCTGTCTCGACGAGGCCGAGGCCGCTGAGCAGGCCGCCGACGACATTGGCCTCGAAGCTCGGGCCACCGCCCTGCTGGGCGAAGGCAGCGGATCCGGCGACGGTGAGGGCCGTGGCGAGGAGCGCAGTGCGGATGCGCGTCATGTCGGTCATCCCTAGAATGAGCCCGGCCCGATGGAAAAGCCCGGCCTTGAATGGACCCGGCGCGCGGGGCGCCGATATGCAGCCGGTTCTATCCGTCAGGATCATGCCGATTTCGAGGCATCCGGCCGGCCGCCGAAGAGGGAATCATACAGAAGGAGCCCAACGCCCGCAACGATGCCGACATCGGCAAGGTTGAACACGTACCACTGGAACTGCCAGGTGGCGGTGGTGATGTGGAAAGCGAAGAAGTCGGCCACCGCGCCATAGACCACCCGGTCGAGCCCGTTGCCGATCGCCCCGCCGGCGATGAGGCCAAGGGCGACGGCGGTCAGCGTGCTCTCGGCCCGCCACAGCCACCAGCCGATGAGGGCGACCGCACCGACCTTGAACAGCACCAGCGCCCATTGGCCGAGGACGCTGTCCTGCTGGAACAGGCCGAAGGACACGCCGTAGTTCCACGCCATCACGAGGTCGAGGACCGGCGCGACGGTGATCACCTGTCCCGTGGTGATGCCCACGACCTGGAGCATGAAGACCTTGAAGGCCTGGTCGACGGCGAAGGTGGCGGCGAGCGCGATCAGTCCGGGGCGAAGATGCGGCGAAGGGTTCAAGGGCGGA
The DNA here is from genome assembly GCF_030691135.1 of Phreatobacter sp. Taxonomy (GTDB): domain Bacteria; phylum Pseudomonadota; class Alphaproteobacteria; order Rhizobiales; family Phreatobacteraceae; genus Phreatobacter. Next base: position 13,215 of record NZ_JAUYFA010000027.1, on the reverse strand, counting down.
TCATCCCGTGGCAGTGACCCGCGGAGGTGGCCCGTCCGGTGCGGCCGGTCAAGCACTTATCCTCGACAACCCTGCGGCGAGCCGCCATACGGATTTCATCGAAGGCCCCCCATCGTGCAGCCATGACCCACAAGCTCTATTTCGTCCGCCACGGCGAGACCGACTGGAACGCCGAAGGGCGTCTGCAGGGTCAGCGCGACATTCCCCTCAACGATGTCGGCCGCGTCCAGGCCGAGGAGGTCGGCGCCATCCTCGCCCGGCTGGAGCCGCGTTACGAGGATCTCGCCTACTGGTCGAGCCCGCTTTCGCGGACCCGCGAGACGATGGAGCGGATGCGCGGCCGCCTCGGCCTGCACCCGCCGGCCTACCGGATGGACGACCGGCTGATGGAACTCTCCTTCGGCGCCTGGGAGGGTCTGACCTGGCCGGAGGTCGAGGCCCATTCCCCCGCCGTCGCCGCCGCGCGCATCGCCGACAAGTGGCACACCAAGCCGCCGCAGGGCGAGAATTACGAGGACGTCGCGACGCGCCTGCGCGCTTTCGTCGCGACGCTGGAGCGTCCCAGCGTCATCGTCTCCCACGGCGGTGTCGGCCGGACCCTGATGGCGCTGCGCGGCACGATGGACCGCGTCAGGGCCTCGGAGGTCTTCGTCCGCCAGGGCGTCGTCTATGTCTTCGAGGCCGACCGTTTCACCGTCGAGACGGCCTGAGGATCAGTCGCCGCCCAGAATGCCCCAGAGGCTGCGCGCCGTCGGCAGGCGCGGCTGGCCATTCGGCCGGTCCCAGGGGCACTGGTACTGGCTCGCCGCGACTGTATCGTCCATGCGCGCCGGGAAACATTTCGGCCGGGTGCCCGGCGCCAGCGTGCCTCGGCTCTGGTGCACCAGCAGCACGCGATCGCGGGTCTCGTCCTCCAGTCCCGTCCCGCGCGCCCAGAGCGGCGGAGCGGTGGCGATGAGGGCGGTGAAGGCCAGAACGGCGATGCGGGTCATGGCGGCTCCTGCGGATGTTCGGGTCGGCGCGGCCGGAACGGGCCGGACCTCGCGCTGACAACGCCTCACATAGCAGACCGGGTCCGTGGCGTCATTGCGGCAGCGCCGCGAAGGCCCGTCACTCGGACCCGCCGACCGCCCGGCCGAACCGGGCGACGACGGCCCGCAGGGCCTCGTCCTCGAAGCCGGCGACGGCGGCCTTCAGCCGCGCCTCGTCGGCCGGGCGGCGCGGCGCCTCGCGCGGCTTCGGCTTCGCCGCCAACGGGATCTGGGTGAGCCGGACGGCGGCGACGCAGCGCCAACCCATGAAGGCGTTGACCCGCTCGACGATCACCGGCGTCATGTGCTGGATCTCCAGGGCGAAGGGCGCCTCGACCCGCACATGCAGCGTGCCGGGTTCCGGCTCACCGCGGCCCTCCGGCCGGCGCGGCCAGGCGATCTTCACCGGGGCCGAGCGGTGCGCCAGATCCTCGCCGACGATCTCGTCCCAGCGCGTCACCACCTCGGTCGATGCGAAGCCTGCCTGTTGCAGGGCCTGGCCGATGGGCCCGGCGGCGATGTCGGCGAGCGGCCTCGGGCCTTTCGGGCGATAGGGCGATTTCATCTGATGCTGTGGGTTGTCGGCGGATGACGTTGCGGCGCCGCCGGTGGCGGGCGAAGGTCCACCGATGACGAAAACCAGCGTAGCACGGACGAGGCCGGGACAGGAGGGCATGACGCCGGCGGCGGCGCTGCTCGCCTGGTACGACCGCCATCGCCGCAGCCTGCCCTGGCGCGCCCTTCCCGGCGAGCCGGTCGATCCCTACCGCGTCTGGCTCTCCGAGATCATGCTGCAGCAGACCACGGTGAAGGTGGTGGCGCCCTATTTCGCCGCCTTCCTCGCCCGCTGGCCGCGGGTGGAGGATCTCGCGGCGAGCCCGGTCGAGGAGGTCATGAAGGCCTGGGCGGGGCTCGGATATTATTCCCGCGCCCGCAACCTCCATGCCTGCGCCATCGCCGTCGCCGACGGTCATGGCGGCCGTTTTCCAGCCGACCTCGCCGCGCTCCGGGCGCTGCCGGGGATCGGCGACTATGCCGCGGCGGCCATCGGCGCCATCGCCTTCTCCCTGCCCGCCCCCGTGGTCGACGGCAATGTCGAGCGCGTGGTGACGCGGCTCAAGGCGGTGGACGATCCTCTCCCGGGGGCCAAGCCGCTGATCCGGGCGCTGGTCGCGGACATGCTGGACCCGGCGCGGCCCGGCGATTTCGCGCAGGCCTGCATGGATCTCGGCGCCACCATCTGCACACCGCGCAAGCCCGCCTGCGTCCTCTGCCCGCTGCAACCCTTCTGCGCCGCCGCCGCCACGGGCAATCAGGACACCTATCCGCGGAAGGCGCCGAAGCGGACGGGGGTGCTGCGGCGCGGCGCCGCCTTCGTCGTGGTGCGGGCCGACGGTGCGCTGCTCGTCGGCACGCGGCCGCCCAAGGGCCTTCTCGGCGGCATGACCGAGGTGCCGGGCACGCTCTGGTCGGCGGATTTCGACGCGGCTTCGGCTCCCGCCGCCGCGCCGCTACCGCTGCCATTTCGTCGCCTGCCGGGCATGGTGAGCCATGTCTTCACCCATTTTCCGCTTGAACTCGTGGTCTTTCGCGCCGAGGCACCGGCCGCCATGCCGGCCCCCACGGGGTGGCGCTGGATTCCGGCCGACGCCATTGCCGGGGAGGCCTTTCCCTCGGTCATGCGCAAGGTCATCGCCCATGCCCTGCCAGGATTCTGACCGCCGCGGCGATCGGGCTTGACCTCGGGTCGCCGGACGGCATGCTGGCGCTGATCACAGCGGCGGAATGCGAGAGGCGTCCGCGCACCAATGACGGAATCGATAGGCATGACGGATGGCCGCCCGCCGGGGATGACCTGGCATTATGACCGCGCCGAGATGGTCGCCGACGGCGTCATCCACGCGCTCGGCGCTGTCTTCGCGCTCTTCGCCGCCGGCGCGCTGGTCGGCGTCGCCCTCTACCGGGCCGAACTCGCCACGCTCTCCGCCCTCATCGTCTATGCCGCCAGCCTCGTCGCCGTCATCGGCTGCTCGGCGGCCTACAACATGTGGCCGGTGTCGCGCACCAAATGGCTGCTGCGCCGGTTCGATCACGCGGCGATCTTCATGCTCATCGCCGGCACCTACACGCCCTTCATGGTCCATGTCGCGACCCCCACCGCCTATGCCATGCTGGCCGGGGTGTGGCTCGCCGGTTTCGCCGGTGCGGCGCTGAAGCTCTTCGCTCCCGGCCGCTATGACCGGGTGACAGTCTTCCTCTATCTCGCCATCGCCTGGAGCGGCGTCGTCGTCGCCCACCAGGTCTTCGCCGTGCTGCCGACTGCCGCCATCGTGCTGCTGGTAATGGGCGGGCTGATCTATTCGGCCGGCGTCATCTTCCACCTCTGGCATTCCCTGCGCTTCCAGAACGCCATCTGGCATGGATTCGTGCTGGTCGCCGCCGGCTGCCAATATGCCGCCGTGCTGAACGGCGTGCTGCTCAGCGCCTGAACCGGGACCGACACCATGACCCTCTCGGGCTTCCTCCTCTTCTGCGGCGTCTATGCCATGGCGACCTTTTCGCCGGGCCCGGCGGCAGCGGCTATCGTGGCGCGCACCCTGGCGGTGGGCGCAAGGCGCACCGTGCCCTTCATCCTCGGCATCGTCACCGGCGATCTCGTCTGGTTCGCGCTGGTCGCCCTCGGCCTTGTGGCGCTGGCGCAGAATGCCCAGCCGCTCTTCCTCGCCATCAAATATGCCGGCGTCGCCTATCTGCTCTGGCTCGCCTGGAAGCTGTGGACCGCGCCGGCAGCGCCGCCGCAGGAATCGGCCGCGGCGCGCGGCGAGGGCTGGAAGCTCTTCCTCGGCGGCCTAGCGCTCACCCTCGGCAATGCCAAGGTGATGGTCTTCTTCGTGTCGATCCTGCCACTGGTGGTCGATCTCGGCGGGCTGACGCCGCTTCTGGCGATCGAGCTCGCGGTGGCCATGGCGGTCATCCTCTCGGCCGCCATGGGAACCTACGCCCTCGCCGCCGCACGCGCCCGCCGCTTCATCGCCAGCCCGCGCGCCATGCGCCTGGTCAACCGCGGCACCGGCGCGGTGATGGCGGGGGCGGCCGTGGCGGTCGCGGCGCGGGGGTAGGGCGGCAGTCGGCACCCGCCTCTCCCGGGTAGGGCGCTTCGCACCATTGGAGTGCGTCCTTCGAGGCTCGCCTCCGGACGATGCTGACGCATCGCCGGGGCTCGCACCTCAGGATGAGGCGGTTTGCGGACTGCATCCGGGTTCGTCGGAACTCCAACGTCCGAGCCGGTCGACCGTGATGCAGATCACGGCCTACCTCATCCTGAGGTGCAAGCCAGAGCGAGATGCGGACGCGTCTCGCGTCCGCTCGACGCTATGGCGAGCCTCGAAGGACGCACTGCCCAGGTGCAGCGCAATCCTCACCTCTCTGCGGCTCGCCGCTCACACGTCGAAGAACACCGTCTCGTCCCCGCCCTGCAGGCGGATGTCGAGGGTGAAGGTGTCGCCGTCGCGCCGGGCGATCAGCGTCGGCCGGCGGCCGGCCGGCACCAGCGCCAGGATCGGGTCCTCGGCGTTTGAGGCCTCGTCGTCGAAATAGATCCGGGTGAAGAGCTGCTTCAGCATGCCCCGCCCGAAGACGGCGACGAGCACATGCGGCGCCTGCTCGCGTCCGCCCGGGCCGGGCACGCGGCCGGGCTTGATGGTGGTGAAGCGGTAGACGCCCTCGGCCGTCGTGTCGGAGCGGCCGAAACCCGTGAAGCTGTTGCTCGCCCGCGGCCGGCCGTCGTCCGGATGAGCATATCGCCCGTCCGAATCGGCCTGCCAGATCTCCAGCATGGCGTCGGGGACGGGATCGCCGGCACCGTCGACGACGCGGCCGGTGAGCACGATGGGCTCGCTAGGCGTGCCGGGCGCCGCCACCTGGCCGTCGACCGAGACCGGCACATGCCCATAGGCCGCCCCCGGCGTCAGGCCGTAGTGGAAGAAGGGCCCGACTGTCTGCGACGGCGAGAGGCCGTCCGGGCGCGCTTCGGCCGTCTCAGTGCTCATGCGGTTCCTCCGTCGGCGTCGCCTCGCGGCCGCGCAGCACGATGTCGAACTGATAGCCCAGCGCCCATTCCGGCTGGGTCACGGCGAGGTCGAAGCGGGCGACGAGGCGGTTGCGCGCGGCCTCGTCGGGGATGCTGTTGAAGATCGGGTCGAAGGGAAAGAGCGGGTCGCCCGGGAAATACATCTGCGTCACCAGCCGCGACAGGAAGCTCGGCCCGAAGACGGAGAAGTGGATATGGGCGGGGCGCCAGGCATTGTGGTGGTTGCGCCAGGGATAGGCGCCGGGGCGAACGGTGGTGAAGCGGTAGCGGCCATCCGTGCCGGTGAGATAGCGCCCGGCGCCGGTGAAATTCGGATCGAGCGGGGCGGGGTGCTGGTCGCGGACATGGACATAGCGGCCGGCGGCATTGGCCTGCCAGAGCTCGACCAGGGCGTTCGGCACCGGGCGGCCGTCCTCGTCCAGCACCCGGCCGGTGACGATGATGCGCTCGCCCTGCGGCTCGCCGGCATGCTGGGTGGTCAGGTCGGCGTCGCTGTCGCGCACCTTGCCCTGGCCATAGACGGGCCCGGTCAGCTCGGTGAGCGTATGCGGCACGAGGACCAGCGGCTCACGCGGCGCGCGCAGCACGGTGCTCGTATAGGCGGGATGCAGGCTTGGCGGATGGGCCACCGTGGAGCTGCGGGGCAGGACCAGGGACATGGTCAAGGTTCCTCTCGAAGGTCGCGCCCGCTAGCCGCGGATCTGATGTCGGGAATGTCAGGCAGGCCAGTTTGCCGGCCCGCCGCCGTGATGCGGATCGTTCAGCCGACGCGTTCGACGGCCAGCGCCACGCCCTGGCCGACGCCGACACACATGGTGGCAAGGCCATAGCGGCCGCCGGTCTTCTCCAGCTGGTGAACGGCGGTGGCGGCGATGCGCGCCCCCGACATGCCGAGCGGATGTCCCAGCGCGATGGCGCCGCCATTGGGGTTCACATGGTCCGCGTCCTCCGGCACGCCGATGCCGCGCAGCACGGCGATGCCCTGGCTGGCGAAGGCCTCGTTGAGCTCGATGACGTCGAAATCCGACACTTTGAGGCCGAGCCGCTCCATCAGCTTCTTCACCGCCGGGATGGGCCCGATGCCCATGATCCGCGGCGGCACGCCGGCCGAGGCGAGGCCGAGGATGCGGGCGCGCGGGGTGAGGCCGTGCTTTTCAACCGCCGCGGCCGAGGCGATGATCATGGCGCAGGCGCCGTCATTGACGCCGGAGGCATTGCCGGCTGTGACCGTGCCGGGCTGGCGCACGAAGGCCTTCAGCTTGGCCAGTGTCTCGGCCGTCGTGTCGGGACGGGGATGCTCGTCCTTGTCAACGATGGTGGGGCCGGCCTTGCCGCCGGGGATCGTCACCGGGACGATCTCCTCGGCGAAATAGCCGGAGGCGATGGCGCGGCCCGCCTTCTGCTGCGACGCCAGGGCGAAGGCGTCCTGCGCCTCGCGGGACACTTGGAACTCCTCGGCGACGTTCTCGCCGGTCTCCGGCATGGAATCGACGCCGTACTGCGCCTTCATCAGCGGGTTGATGAAGCGCCAGCCGATGGTCGTGTCGAAAATGTCGGCGGAACGCGCGAAGGCCTCCGCCGCCTTGCCCATGACGAACGGCGCGCGGGTCATGCTCTCGACGCCGCCGGCGATGGCGAGGTCGATGTCGCCGGCCTTCACCGCCCGCGCCGCGGCGCCGACCGCGTCGAGGCCGGAAGCGCAGAGCCGGTTGACCGTCATGGCCGGGACGCTGTCGGGCAGGCCCGCCAGCAGCGCCGCCATGCGGCCGACATTGCGGTTGTCCTCGCCGGCCTGGTTGGCACAGCCGAAGACGATCTCGTCGATGGCGGAAGCGATCTGCGGATGGCGGGCGAGCAGCGCCCTGAGCGGCACCGCCGCGAGATCGTCGGCGCGCACCTTGGCGAGTGCCCCGCCATAGCGGCCGATCGGCGTGCGCACCGCGTCGCAGATGAAGACATCGGCCATGGTTTCAGTTCCTCGTTCCGGCGATCTGTTCGAATGTCGTGCCTTCAGCACGGCACCGCAGCCCGTGGGTCGCAGTGTGCGTGAAGGCCCCACCCTTACCCTCCCCGCGCTTCGCGCGGAGAGGGGGACTTTGGCCGACTGCCCTCTCGACAACCCTCGTGCCTGGCTTGACGGTCACGATGAAGCGCTGTCGTCGTGGTCCCCCTCTCCGCGCGAAGCGCGGGGAGGGTGCGGGTGGGGCCATTTTTGCCCCTGGCATCAAGCCGACGGGTTCTGCTGGCGGGCGCAGGTCTCCTTGAATCACGCCGCGTGAGCGGCCTTGGTGCGGGCATGCAGGTCGCGCAGCACGGACAGTTCGGTCGCGTCCGGCGCCGGAGTTTCCCGCACCGCCGCCGCGAATTTCACCGGCCAGCCGCAGTTTTCCTGAATCTGCTCGCGTGTCACCCCCGGATGCAGCGAGGTGACGGTCAGCTCGCTGGTCTCCGGGTCCGGCTCGAAGATGCAGAGGTCGGTGATGAGCTGCGTCGGGCCGCGGGTCTTCACCCCCAGCGCCTCGCGCGAACCCTTACCCGTGCCGTGGCCGAGCGAGGTGATGAAGGGCAGCTTGTCCATGAAGGCGCGCTGGCCCATGGCCATGATGATGAAGATCTGGCCGCAATTGATGGCGATCTCCGGGGCGCCGCCGCCGCCGGGCAGGCGCACCTTCGGCGCGTCGTAGGGGCCGACCACGGTGGTGTTGAGGTTGGCGAAGCGATCGATCTGCGCGCCGCCGAGGAAGCCGATGGTGATGCGCCCGCCCTGCAGCCAGTAGCGGAACATCTCCGGCACCGAGACGGTGGTCAGCGCCGTGTCGCAGAGCTCGCCATCGCCGATGGACAGCGGCAGGACCGAAGGCCGCGTCGACAGCGTGCCGCTCTCGTAGATCAGCGTGATCTTCGGCGCATGGGTCAGGCGGGCGAGGTTGCAGGCCGCCGAGGGGGCGCCGATGCCGACGAAGCAGACCTCATCGTTGGTCAGCAGCCGCGCCGCGGCGATGGTCATGATTTCGGTGGGCGTGTAATCGGTCATCGGTGCTGGCCCTCCTATTCGGCCGCGACGGCGAAGCGGCGCGCCTGGGCCGCGAAGGTCTCCGGCCCGGAGGCCAGCACATTCTCCTCCATCCACTTCAGGAACACCGCCTTGTCGCGGGCGATCTTGTCCCAGGCGATGTAGAAGGCGTTGTCGCGCTTGTAATAGCCCTGGGCGTAGGAGGGATGGGCGCCGCCTGGCACCTGGGCGATGGCGGTCACCGTCCAGGCCGGCAGGATCACCGCATTGGTGCTGCGCGGCCCGAAATCCTCGACGATCTCCTCGACCGTGACGACCGACCGCTTGGATGCGAGCACCGCCTCCTTCTGCACGCCGACAATGCCCTCGAGCAGGACATTGCCCTCCCGGTCGGCCTTCAGCGCATGGATGATGGCGACGTCGGGCCGCACCGCCGGCACCGTCGCCAGCACCTCGCCCGTATAGGGGCAGGTGACCGAGCGGATGTTCGGATTGACCTTCGGCAGGTCGACGCCCCTGTAGCCCCGGAAGACGGCGAAGGGCAGGTTGGCCGCCCCCGCCTCGAAGGCATTGGCCATGGCGGCATGGGAATGTTCCTCGATGGCCAGGCGCCCGGCCTCGATCTCCTCGCGCACCCGGTGCAGCGAGCCGACGCCGGGATTGCCGGCCCAGGAGAAGACGAGTTTCTTCGCCTGCCCCATGCCGACGATCTGGTCGTAGATGATGTCGGGCGTCATGCGGATCAGGGTCAGGTCCTTCTGGCCCTGACGGATGACCTCGTGCCCGGCGGCATAGGGGATGAGATGGGTGAAGCCTTCCATGGCGACGCTGTCGCCGTCCCTCAGATTCGCGGCAATGGCATCGCGCAGGGACATGAACTCGGCCATGGCCTCGTCGTCTCCACCTTGGTGTTTCCTCGGATCGCAGTCCTCGCGCCGCGCCGCGTTGCTGTCAAGTGCGATATTCGGACAATAGGGCGTTTATCGCACAATATGGAGGCCGCGGAGGAGGCCGGCCGCACCGAGTCTCGGGCACCCCGATGAAAAATGTTGCATGGGCGCCTTGCAGGCAAAAAAGGGGGGCGCCAACAAAACACGCGGCATTCTTGCTAAAAACGCCAACCTGACGACCAAATGGGCAATCTGCCCGTCACCGGCGGCTCCGTTTCGCATTGGCGCAGGGCAGTGTCCTAGGAAAAGCCCCTATGGCACGCGCCTTGCCACGCGCTAGGCTGCCTCGTCCGGGACCCGGAAAAACCTTCGGGCCGTCTGTCGGACGGGCATGCGCCGTCCCAGCCGCCTTCAATGCGGGACCGGAATTCCAGGGGAGTAGCACCACGATGGACCGCAGAACCTTCATCAAGACCGGCGCCGGCGCCGGCATTATCGCAGCGTCCGGCGGCCTGTCGGCACCGGCCCTGTCGCAAGGCGCCGCTGCCAGGACGCTGCGGTTCGTGCCGCAGGCGAACCTCGCCAATTTCGATCCGATCTGGGGGACCCAATATGTCGTCCGCAACGCGGCGGCGCTGGTCTGGGACACGCTCTACGGGGTCGACAGCACGCTGACGCCGCAGCGCCAGATGGTCGAATCCGAGGAGGTCTCCGCCGACGGCCTGACCTGGACCTTCAAGCTGCGCCCCGGCCTCAAGTTCCACGACGGCTCGCCCGTCCTCGCCAAGGATTGCGTAGCCTCGCTCATCCGCTGGTCTGCCCGCGACCCGATGGGCCTGATGATCAAGGCGATCCAGGAAGAGATCGTCGCCGTCGACGACCGCAGCTTCCGCTGGAAACTGACCAAGCCCTATCCGAAGATGCTGCTGGCTTTGGGCAAGAACAACTCGCCCTGCTCCTTCATCATGCCGGAGCGCATCGCCAGGACCGATCCGTTCCAGCAGATCAGCGAGTATATCGGCTCCGGCCCGATGAAATTCGTGCGCAACGAATGGGTCCCCGGCGCCCGCGCCGTCTTCGAGAAATTCGCCGATTATGTGCCGCGCTCCGAGCCCGCCTCCTGGCTGGCCGGCGGCAAGCGCATGCTGGTCGACCGCATCGAATGGATCATCATGCCGGACCCGGCCACCGCCTCGGCCGCTCTGCAGAACGGTGAGATCGACTGGTGGGAGAACCCGATCGCCGACCTCGTGCCGGTGCTGCGCCGCAACCGCAACATCCGCCTCGACATCGGCGATCCCCTCGGCAATATCGGCGCCTTCCGCCTCAACCACCTGCACCCGCCCTTTAACGACGTGCGCGCCCGCCGCGCCATCCTGATGGCACTCGACCAGGAGGAGTTCATGCGGGCCATCGTCGGCTCCGACGACAGCCTCTGGAAGCCGCTGCCCGGCTTCTTCACCCCCGGCACACCGCTCTACACCGAAGAGGGCGGCGAGATCCTCAAGGGCCGCCGCGACATCGAGGGGGCCAAGCGCCTCCTCGCCGAGAGCGGCTACAAGGGCGAGCCGGTGACGATGGTCGTCGCCCAGGACCAGCCGGTCACCAAGGCGCAGGGCGATGTCGCCAACGAACTGCTGAAGCGCATCGGCATGAATGTCGATTTCGTCGCCACCGACTGGGGCACCACCGGACAGCGCCGCGCCCTGAAGACGCCGCCCGCCCAGGGCGGCTGGAACATCTTCTTCTCCTGGCATGCCGGTGCCGATTGCACCAACCCGGCGGGTTACACCGCCATCCGGGCCAACGGCGACCGTGCCTGGTTCGGCTGGCCGGACGTCCCGGCGGTCGAGACCGAGGTGACCGCCTGGTTCGAGGCGAAGAACCTCGCCGAGGAGAAGGCGGCGATCGCCCGTCTCAACAAGGCCGCGCTCGACAATGTCGTCTTCGTGCCGCCGGGCTTCTTCCTCACCTACACCGCGTGGCGTTCCAACATCACCGGCATCACCAAGGGGCCGCTTCCCTTCTTCTGGGACGTCGCCAAGGCCTGACGCATTCCCCTGACCGGGGGGCGGTATCCGCCCCCCGGCCGATCATGAAAAGAACCCCTGATGCTCGTCTACGTTGTCCGCCGCATCCTCGCGACGATCCCCGTCATGGCGGTGGTGGCGCTGTTCGTCTTTTCGCTGCTCTACATCGCGCCCGGCGATCCGGCTGCGGTGATCGCCGGTGACCAGGCGACGCCCGCGGACATCGAGAAGATCCGCCAGTCTCTCGGCCTCGACCGGCCCTTCCTCATCCGCTTCGGTGAATGGGTCTGGCAGATCGCCCGTTTCGACCTCGGGACCTCCATCTTCACCGGCCTGCCGGTGACCCAGCTCATCGCCCAGCGCATCGAGCCGACCCTGTCGCTGATGGTCGTGACGCTGATCATCGCCGTCAACATCGCCGTGCCGATGGGCGTGCTGGCGGCCTGGAAGGCCGGCACGCTGATCGACCGCACCATCATGGCCTTCGCCGTCTTCGGCTTCTCCGTGCCGGTCTTCGTCGTCGGCTACATCCTCGCCTACATCTTCGCCCTCGAACTCGACTGGCTCCCGGTCCAGGGCTACACGCCGATCTCCCAGGGGATCTGGCCGTGGTTCCAGAACCTCATCCTGCCGGCCATCGCCCTCGGCATGGTCTATATCGCGCTGATCGCCCGCATCACCCGCGCCACCATGCTGGAAGTCCTGCAGCAGGACTATATCCGCACGGCGCGGGCCAAGGGCCTGTCGCAGCGTGCCGTGCTGTTCCTGCATGCGCTGAAGAACGCCGCCGTGCCGATCATCACCGTCATCGGCATCGGCGTCGCGCTGCTGATCGGCGGCGCCGTCGTCACCGAGAGCGTCTTCGCCATTCCCGGCCTCGGGCGCCTGACCGTCGACGCCATCCTGCGGCGCGACTATCCGGTCATCCAGGGCCTCGTCCTGCTGTTCTCCTTCGTCTACGTCCTGGTCAACCTCGCCGTTGACCTCGTCTACACGATCGTCGATCCGAGGATCCGCTATTGACCGTGCATAGCCCCCAGACCCCCGCAACCCTCGGCGCCGATCCGGGCGAGGTCACCGACGGCGGCAAGCGCCGGGTCGGCGTCATCCGCCTGATCCGCCGCTATCCGACCATCGCCATCGGCGGCTCGCTGGTCGTCGCCGTGATCCTGATGGCCATTTTCGCGCCCTTCCTCGGCACCACCGATCCGACGTCGATCTCGACCCGGATGCGCACCCGCGAGCCTTCGGCGCAGTTCTGGTTCGGCACCGACATGCTGGGCCGCGACATCTATTCGCGCGTCCTCTACGGCGCCCGCGTCTCCCTCGTCGTCGGCTTCTCGGTGGCCATCCTCGCCTCCGTCATCGGCCTCGCCATCGGCCTCGTCGCCGGCTTCATCCGCGCCGCCGACGCCGTCATCATGCGCGTCATGGACGGCATCATGTCGATCCCCTCGATCCTGCTCGCCGTGGCGCTGATGGCGCTGACCCGCGGCTCGGTCGGCAACGTCATCCTCGCCATCACCATCGCCGAGATCCCGCGCGTCTCGCGCCTCGTCCGCGGCGTCGTGCTGTCCCTGCGCGAGCAGCCCTATGTCGACGCGGCGGTGGCCGCCGGCACCCGCACGCCGATGATCATCATCAAGCACATCCTGCCGAACACCCTCGCCCCGATCATCGTCCAGGCGACCTATATCTGCGCCGCCGCCATGATCACCGAGGCGATCCTGTCCTTCATCGGCGCCGGCACCCCGCCGATCATCCCGTCCTGGGGCAACATCATGGCCGAGGGCCGCGCCCTCTGGCAGGTGAAGTTCTACATCGTGCTGATCCCGGCGATCTTCCTCTCCGTCACCGTCCTCGCCGTCAATCTGCTCGGCGACGGACTGCGCGATGCCCTCGATCCGCGCCTCGCGAAGCAGTTCTAGCACCGGGCAAACCTGCCGACATTCGCCGGCAGGACGAAGCGACAGGTAGCGATCATGAGCCTCACGTCCATTTCGACCGACATTATGCCTGTTCCCCTCCCCAATACCGGCCCTGTCCTGTCGGTTTCGAACCTGGTGACATCGTTCCTGCGTGAGGGCGAGTGGAACGCGGTGGTGCGCGGCGTCTCCTTCGACGTCGGGCCGCGGGAGACGGTGGCGATCGTCGGCGAGTC
>NZ_JAUYFA010000025.1 GCF_030691135.1 Phreatobacter sp. | reverse complement strand
GACTCGCCGACGATCGCCACCGTCTCCCGCGGCCCGACGTCGAAGGAGACGCCGCGCACCACCGCGTTCCACTCGCCCTCACGCAGGAACGATGTCACCAGGTTCGAAACCGACAGGACAGGGCCGGTATTGGGGAGGGGAGCCACGGAATCGGCGGCAGACTGGGGCAGTGCGCTCACGTCGAATGTCACTCGCTTGTGTGTGTCACGGGGCGGCGCCGAGGCACCTGCCGGGTCGGCATCCTCATGCAACATCCATTCCATTGCAACCCGCCGCGGGCATGGCCCCGATGCTGTGGATGAACCGCAGCCCAGCCTCCGGGAGGGTTGCGGCCGCCCAATGCCGCGGCACGGCGCGCCGCACCTGTGGGCACCGCCAGGGAAGTCCGCCTATTCCCGACACCGCCCGTCCTCGGCTAGAGCACCGCTGTCCGACCGGAGTGTCCCGCGTGCCTGCAAGACCGCTCGTCATGTATCCCGATCCGCGCCTCAAGCTGCGCGCCTCGCCCGTCGAGCATTTCGACAAGGCGCTGGAAGCCCTGGCGCAGGACCTCATGGATACGGTGGTCGCGGCCCCGGCCATCGGGCTCAGCGCCTGCCATATCGGCGTGCAGCAGCGGCTGGTGGCCATCCGCCTCGCCGACGATGCGCTGATGCGCCTCTACGTCAATCCGCAGATTCTCTGGATGTCGCCGGAGACCCGACGCGAGCAGGAGGGTTCGGTCTCCATGCCTGGCATCGCCGAGGAGGTGGAGCGCCCGGCCCGCATCGGCCTCACCTGGAACACCCTGTCGGGGAGCGAGGAGCGCGCCGAGGCGGACGGCTTTCTCGCCGTCGTGCTGCAGCACGAGATCGATCAGCTCGACGGCATCTTCTGGCTCGACCGCCTGTCGCGGCTGAAGCGCGAACGGGCGATCAGGCGCTACCAGAAGCTCCGCGGAGCGGGAGGCTAGCACGATCCAGTCCGCCGGCTGCGGCGGAAGGCGCTAGCCTGCCGGCAGCGCGCCGCCGGTCCGGCCGACCCGCCGCCAATGCGCTCCGAGCCCGATGGCGAGGATGGCGAGGCCGGCGGCCTGGCTGTAACCGTGCGGAACCAGCAGGAGGCATCCGGCCGCGAGGCAGACGACCCGTTCAACCGTCGTGGCACGGCCGAGGCCATAACCGGCGAAGGCGATGCAGAACCCCACCAGCGCGATGCAGGCCGCCAGCGTCACCCAGAGGACCGATGCCCAGGCCCCAAGGGTGCTCGGCATGGCATAGACGACGGCACCGGCGGCATTGGTCCCGGTGGGCACCAGCATGAGCAACTGCGCCCCTTCCGGGCTCAGGCAGAACATGAAGGGGACGATGAAGGCGGGGAGGGTGTATTTCCAGGCCTGCATCGTCGTTCGGAAGGGCTCGCCGCCCGTGATCGCGGAGGCCGCGAAGGGGGCGAGCGCGGTGGGCGGCGAGACGTCCGCCAGCACCGCATAGTAGAACATGAACATATGGGCGGCGGCCGGGGGGATGCCGACCTTGACCAGGGCGGGCACCAGCATGACGGCCGCGATGATGTAGCTGGCCGTGACCGGCACGGAGAGCCCGAGCACCCACATGGCGAGCGCCGCCATCAGCAGGATGAGGAAGACGTTGGAACCGCCGGCCGCTATGATGATGCCGGATATGGTCAGGCCGAGACCGGTCAGGTTCACGACCGAAACGATGATGCCGGCGCAGGCGCAGACGGCGACGATGCCGAGCGTCGACCTGGTGCCGTCGAGGAGGGCGTCGATCATCCCGGTTCCGCCGGCGGGTATCGGACGCCCGGCCCGGCTGGCCAGCAGGCTTTCCAGTCCTGATGCCGCCACCGCCACGGCAATACCCCAGAAGCTCGCCACCGAAACGCGGTCGTTGAAAAGTTCTTGCAGGCCGAGGCTCCGCGCCATGCCGCTGATGCCGAACAGATAGGCCGCGACCATGGCCGCACAGCCGATGATGAAGGCCCGCACGGTGACGAGGCGGCTGGCGGGATTGGCCATGGACAGCACGAAGGCCACGACGATCGACCAGTAGACCGCCATGAAGCTGGTGAAGCCGAGGACAAGAAAGACGGCGATCGCTCCCAGGGAGATGAAATGATAGCCGCCCCGTTTGGTCAGTTCCCAGACCGAAGCCTCCGAGGTGCGCACCGGGACGACGCCCAGCCGGCGGGAATCGGCTTCTGTCATCAGCCAGCACGAGACGTAATAGAGGATGGTCGGGATCGTCGCGTAGATGAGGATCTGCAGATAGTCGACGTCGAGGAACTCGGCGATGATGAAGGCGGCGGCCCCGAGGGTCGGTGGCGACAGCGTCGCGCCGATGCCGGCAGCCGACAACATGCCGCCGGCCACTTCCGGCGTATAGCCCGAGCGCTTCAGCATCGGCCAGGCGAGCGTCGACACCGTCACCGTCGTGGCGACACCGGAGCCGGAAACAGTGCCCAGCAGGAAGCCGGAGGCGACGACGGCGCGGCCGGGCGCCGCCGGCGAAGGGTTCTTGCCGAAAAGGGCGAAGGCCCATTCGATGAAGAAGCGCCCGGCACCGCCGCGGTCGAGGACCGCGCCATAGATCGTGAACAGGATGATGAAGGTCGCCGCGACGTCGAGCGGCGTGGTGAAGATGCCTTCCAGGGTCAGGAAATTCTGGCCGATGATGCGGTTGAGCGTGAAACCGCGATGCTCGAACACATCGGGAATGAGCCAGCCCGAGCCGGCATAGCAATAGATGAGGAAGACCGCCGCGATGGCCGGCAGGATCCAGCCGACGGTGCGCCGTGTGGCCTCCAGCACCAGGAGCATCAGCGCCAGACCCAGCACCAGCTCGTCGGCGGAGGGCCGCATGGCGCGGGTCTTGTACTCGTCGATATTGGTGGCGAGGTAATAGGCCGCATAGAGCCCCAGCGCGGCGAAGAACCAGTCTGCCGGCTGCAGGCGGGCGAGCAGGCGGTTGGAGACCAGCAGCGGATAGGACAGGAAGCACAGGATGAGGACGAGGCCGAGGCCGTAGCCGAAGCTCGACCGGCCGAAGACGGCGAAGGCGGAATTGGGATGGTGCAGGATAAAGGCCAGGACTGCGGCGGCGAGCAGCGCGACCGCGATTTCCTCGAGGGTCGCGCGTCGCGTCGCCACGGCCCCGTCCGGCCGGGCCTTGACGAGGGGATAGAGGATGAAGATCAGGGCGAGGCAGATGGCGAGGAAAGTCGACCGGTATATCGTCGTCGTGATCGAGAACTGCGTCCAGTAGAGCGCCATGGCGCCGACCAGGAACGAAACCGCTCCGGTGAGCCAGCCGAGCCAGCCGGTTACCCGACGCGCCGGTCCACCCTCGGAATCGGAGGACAGTCGCTCGATCTCCTCGGCCGACAGGGTGCGCTCACCCGTGGTCGTCGCCGGTGTCAGCCCACCCGCGGTCATGGCTTCATTCCCCTGCTGGCGGCCGAATGCGATCAGGCCGCATCCCGGCAGCAGAGCTGCCATGGCAACGAAAAGCCGGAACGGTGGAACCCGCTCCGGCGTTCTGTTCGATGGACCTCAGTCGACACCGTCACATGGACACGCCGCGGGCCTTGTAGAAGGCTTCGGCGGCCGGGTGGAACGGCGCAGCGGTCTTGGCGGCCGCGCTCTGGAGGGTCAGCTTGCGGGCCTCCGGGTGGATGGCATGCATGTCGGCGAGATTGTTGAAAATGCCTTCGAGGATGAGGGTTACCAGATCGTTCGGAGTCTTTGCGTCCACCAGCATGACATTGGCGACGCCGATACTGGAGACCGCCTGAGTTTGTCCGACATAGGAATTCGCCGGCATGATCGCTTCCCGGTAGAGGCCCGGGTACTTCTTGTCCATCTCGACCAATTCCTTCGAGGTGTCGAGAAGCCTGAACGGTGTCCGGCCCGACTGGGCGAGGTCGCGGATCGCCGCCGTCGGCACGCCGCCGCTCCAGAAGAAGCCGGCGACCTTGCCGTCGGCAAGCGCATTGACGCTTTCCGCGACGCCGAGATTGTCGCGGATGATGTCCGTCTTCGGGTTCAGGCCAGCGGCCTCCAGCGTCCGGTCGGCCCAGCCCTCGGTGGAGGAGCCGGCCGAGCCGACGCCGATACGCTTGCCCTTCATCTCCGCGACCGAATTGATCGAGGGCTGCGCTACCGCGTGCATCACGTTGTCGTAGAGAACGGCGATGACGCGGACCTCGCGCTTGCCGGCACGGGCATAGGCGCCGACGCCGTTGAGGGCGTCGATCACCGAATCCAGCGTCGAGAAGCCGATATCGGCATCGCCTGATGTCACCAGGTTGATGTTGTCGACCGACCCGCCGGTGACCTGCGAGGTCACTTGGGTGTTCGGCAGCTTTTCCGTCAGGATGCGGGCCAGGCCGCCGCCATAGACGAAATAGACGCCACCGGTTCCACCGGTCGCGACCGTCAGGCGACGGCGAGCCTGTCCGAGAGCAGGAGCAGCCAGCCCGACGAGGGTGGCACTGGCGGCGAGCGCCATGCGGCGCGTGAGAAGCGTGGTCATCGGCGTTTCCTCGTGATCGTTGGGATGGCCGGTTGTGCCCCAGCCTTGATGGATCATCGGCGAGGAAAAGAGCATGCCGCGCCGGGGATGTGAAGCCCAGGCGCGGGGCAGGTCGCGAAGGCGGCGGGCCGCCCGCGGTCGAGGTGACGTGTCAGGCCGCCTTGATCGTGGCGAAAAAGCCCGTTACCTCGTGGCGGATCTTGTCCGTCTGTTCTGACAGCGCGTTGGCCGCGGTGAGCACGAAGGTGGAGGTCGTCCCGGTTTCGCTCGCGGCCTGGCTCACCCCGGCGATGTTGCTCGACACCTCCTGGGTGCCGCGCGCGGCCTCCTGGATGTTGCGGGCGATCTCCTCGATGGCGGACTGCTGTTCGCCGACGGAGGCGGAGATGGCGCCGGCGATCGTGCTGATCGTCTCGATGGTCGTGCCGATCTGGGTGATCGAACTGACCGACTGGTTGGTCGCCGTCTGGATCGCGGCGATCTGCACGCCGATCTCGTCGGTGGCCTTGGCCGTCTGGCTGGCGAGGCTCTTGACCTCGGAGGCGACGACCGCGAAGCCCTTGCCGGCCTCGCCGGCCCGCGCCGCCTCGATCGTCGCATTGAGCGCCAGCAGGTTGGTCTGGCCGGCGATGTTGGCGATCAGGCTGACGACGTCACCGATTTTCTGCGCCGCTTCGGCGAGGCCGTCCATGACCACCTTCGACTGTCGCGCCTGGTTCACCGCCTGGTTGGCAATCTCGGTCGAGTGGCCGACCTGCCGGCCGATCTCCGCAACGG
Source organism: Phreatobacter sp. (assembly GCF_030691135.1). Taxonomy (GTDB): domain Bacteria; phylum Pseudomonadota; class Alphaproteobacteria; order Rhizobiales; family Phreatobacteraceae; genus Phreatobacter. The sequence goes on along the minus strand of NZ_JAUYFA010000025.1, from coordinate 2,429 downwards.
CGCTGGAGAGTTCCTCCGAGGCCGCCGCGACCGTCTGCACGTTCGACGCCGACTGCTCCGATGCCGCGGCGACGGCAGTCGACTGCCGCGTCGTCTCCTCGGCATTGGCGGCGAGCCCGTTGGCAGTGCTGCTCAACTGCCCGGCGGAATGCTCCATCGTCTTGAGTGTCGTCGTCATCTCGCCGTTGAAGGCGTCGATGGCCTGGCTCATCCGGGTCTGGCGCGCCTGCCGCTCGGCCAGCATCGCCTCCTGGTAGACGGAGATGGCGATGTCCATGTCGATCATGACCGCCGCGTTCACCGCCGTCAGAACCTTGGAGAGCTTGGCCGGCTTCCACTTGTAAGTCTTCACTGCCAGGTCGGCGAGTTGGCTGAGAACATAGTTGTAGCCGCCGATATACCAGCGCGGTTCCAGGCCGATCTTGTTGTGGATATGGCCGATTGTGCGGACGCCCTTCATGTAGGAGGCGTCGAAGGTGCCGGAGAACAGCTTGCCCCAATGGCCGCCCTGGGCGCGCTTCAGCCGCGGGATATCGTTGCCCATCATTGCGGCGAGGTTCGACTCGCTGGTCACGTGCTTATAGAACCCTTCGAGGATCTGCGGCAGGTTTGGCTCGACGACAATCCAAAATTCGCGCAGAAGGGCGCTCTTGTCCTCAGTGATCTGCATGAAACGCATGCGGACGATACGGTCAGCCGCCTCGTCGGAGGCGTTGTGAGCCAGATGGTTCATGGTGGTGTTCCTGGAAAGACAACGACGTTTCTGTTTTTTGGTTGTCCGTCACTGGGGGGCGCGGCGGGCTGCACTGCCGGCATTCTGCAAACGTGGGTCACGCCGCGAACACTTGAACTGAAATTAACCGCCTTTTACTAAAATTGTCTAAATCCACAACCGCATGTTGGGGTAATCGTATCGGGGTACAGGCGATTGGCGGATCGGGTCGACCGCCTTCCGTCTTGCATGGCCGATGGCCGCCGGCCCGCCCGGTCCGGGACAGCCGAGGATGCTCGTCGGTGCGAGGGAGCCGTTCGCGGGTGGAATCATGGTCCGCTGCGGGCCGGGGCCGACGCAGAACGAGACCGGGGCAGGGGCAGGGGCCGCCCTCGACCTTCCGGTGCGATGCAGCGGCCCGGCTGCGGGGCGATCAGGTCAGGTCGCCGGAGCGATCTTGTCCTGCGTTCTCGTGTCGAAGTCGCCGGCTTCGTGCCGCTCGTGCAACTGGCTGGAGGGATCCCCGGTCACCCGGTTGACCATCCGCCCGCGCTGCACCGGCTGCCGTGCGAAGAGCGCCTCCGACCAGCGGTTGACGTTCCTGTAGCTCTCCACGTCGAGAAACTCGCCGGCATTGTAGAGCAGACCCTTGGCGAGCTGCCCGTACCAGGGCCAGACCGCCATGTCGGCGATCGTGTAATCCGGACCGGCGAGAAACGCGTTGTCGGCCAGGCGACGGTCGAGAACGTCCATCTGCCGCTTCACCTCCATCGCATAGCGGTCGATGGCATATTCGATCTTGGTCGGGGCATAGGCGTAGAAGTGGCCGAAGCCGCCGCCGAGAAAGGGCGCCGAACCCATCTGCCAGAACAGCCAGGACAGGGTCTCGGCGCGGGCCGCCGGGTCTTGCGGGAGGAAGGCGCCGAACTTCTCGGCGAGGTGGACCAGGATGGCGCCGGATTCGAAGATGCGGATCGGCGTCGGACCGCTGCGGTCGAGAAGGGCAGGAATCTTGGAATTGGGATTGATCTCCACGAAGCCCGACGAGAACTGGTCGCCCTCCGAGATGCGGATGAGCCAGGCGTCATACTCGGCGCCGGCATGGCCGAGGGCGAGGAGCTCTTCCAGCATGATCGTCACCTTCACGCCGTTCGGCGTGCCGAGCGAATAGAGCTGCAGCGGATGGCGGCCGACCGGCAGTTCCTTCTCATGGGTCGGCCCGGCGATGGGACGGTTGATGCTGGCGAAGCGTCCGCCGCTGGCCTTGTTCCAGGTCCAGACCTTCGGGGGCACATAGTCGGACGAAGCGGTCATGTCGGTTGTCCCATGAAGAGGGGTGGGGAGGCCCGGGCCTGCCGGGCGGGCAGATCCTATATGAGAAGCCCGCCGGCCCTCCATCTTTTGAATCGGGTTCAGAAAGGGTGGCCCTGTGGCCGGCTTTAAGGTTCCGCCGGCCGCCCCGGCCGTCACGGCTCCGTCGCAAAGACCAGCAATGATCAGGGTTTGCGGTCGGGTTCCAAAAAAACCGAAAACGGCTGTTGACACATCCGAGCGGGCTGGCCTATAAGCCGCCTCCTCGACGCGGCGCCGCGCTTTGAACGGCCCGGCTTCGCGTCTCTGAAGCTTCTCAGTCACCTTCTGGTGCATGACGCTTCCGGCCTTAGGGTTGGGGGTTGCGTTTCAGTCGCCCTTTTATGGGTGGGAGCCCTTGTGGTTC
>NZ_JAUYFA010000013.1 GCF_030691135.1 Phreatobacter sp. | reverse complement strand
CGCGCGAACGCCGCCAGGCGCTTCCCGGCGAGACCGTGGCGCCGGCCCCGGACGAAACGGTGATCGCTCCGCCGCGCCAGCGGCTCAACAATCCCACGGCCGTCTTCTCGGGCCTCGACAAGATCACCGGCCGGATCATCAGCTTCGACGTCGCCATCGACGAGACCGTGCAGTTCGGTGCGCTGCAGGTGACGCCGCGCATCTGCTACACGCGTCCGCCGACGGAGACGCCGCAGACGACGTCCTTCGTCGAGGTCGACGAGGTGACGCTCAACGGCGAGGTCCGCCGCATCTATGGCGGCTGGATGTTCGCGGCGAGCCCGGGTCTCTCCGGTGTCGAACATTCGGTCTATGATGTCTGGCTGACGGACTGCAAACAGGCCGCTCCGGTAGTCCAGGGCCAGGCACCAGCTCCGGCCGCCGCGGCGCCCGCCCCGCAGGCGCCTCCCCCGCAGCGCCGCTGACCCCTCAAGGGGCGCGATCCGTCGCAGGGTGTCCGAATTGATCCGCGGGACACTCGCCCGTAGAAGGTCCGCATGCGCCACCTGCGCCTCGCCCTCGCACTTGTCCTGGCCCTCGCCCTGTCTGCCGACGGAATGCTGTCGCAGGCGGCCATGGCGCATCGCCTGGCGGTGGGAAGTCTGGAGGGGATGCTCTGCAGCCCGGAAAGGGACAGGCCGGCGCCCGCACCCCATGCCGCCTGTGACGATCACTGCCTCGGCGCCCCGCCGCCGGACGGCGACCACGTTTCCCTGGCGGGAGCGCCCGTCGCGGCGCACGGCCCTGCGGAACGGGGGCAGAAGGCCGTCCGCGCGTTCAGGATCACCTCGCCTCTGTCGTTCGATCATGCCGCGAGAGCACCGCCGGCCGCCGCGTAAAGCTGCCGCCGAGCCCTCTCCTCTCATCGGGACATGATCATGAACAGACGTCTTCTTCTCGCGGCTGCGGCCGCCTTCCTGCCTGTCGGCCTGGCGCAGGCCCAGACCCACGGCACGCCCCAGGTCGCGACCTTCCGTGTCGGACCGCTCATCATCGAGGCGCCCTGGACCCGGGCGACCCCGGGCGGCGCCAAGGTCGCCGGCGGATTCATGGTGATCCGCAACACCGGCAGCACGCCCGACCGCCTGGTCGGCGGGACGTTCCCCAACGCGCCGCGGGTGGAAGTGCATGAAATGACGACGATCGACGGCATGATGCGGATGCGCGAGGTGCGCGGCGGCATCGAGATTCCGGCCGGCGGCTCGGTCCAGCTGCGCCCCGGCGGTTACCACATGATGTTCATGGACCTGTCGGAGCAGATCCGGACCGGCGCGGCCCAGCGCGGCACCCTGGTCTTCGAGAAGGCCGGCACCGTCGAGATCGACTACAACGTCGCGCCCGTCGGGGCCCCCGCACCGTCGGGCGGCCACGGCGCTCCCCGGCACTGACGGCCATGGTCAGCCGCCGCATCCTCCTGGCCCTGCCCGCGGCGTTCGCCGCGGGTGAGGCCGCCGCCCATTCCTACCGCCATGGCGACCTGATGATCGGCCATGCCTGGTGCCTGCCGTCCGAAGGGCCGACCACCCGCGCCTTCATGCCGCTGGCGGTCGTCCAGGGGCAGCCGGACGCGCTGACGGGTGCCAGCACGCCGGTCGCCGAGGCGGTCCAGTTCGTGCCGGTGGCGGGCCAGCCGCCGACAGCGCGGTGGGACATCATCCCGCGTCGGCCGATTGGCATGCGCGCCGACGGGCCGCATGTCATGCTGACCGGCCTCAAACGACCGCTCAGGGTCCGCGAGCGCTTTGCGCTGACCTTGGTATTCGAGCGCAATGGCCCTAAGGAGGTCGAGATCTGGGTGGAGCGGTCGCCCTATTCCAGCTGAGACCACACCGAAGCTTCCGGAAGCATCCCATGCGCTCCATCGCCCTCGACAGCCTGGCCGACGACCGGGTCTACAAGATCCTCTGCTCGCTCGTGGTGCCGCGGCCGATCGCGCTGGTCTCGACGGTGAACGGGGAGGGGCTGGTCAATGCCGCGCCCTATTCCTTCTTCAACGTCTTCTCGGAGGCGCCGCCGCTGGTCGTTCTCGGCCTGCAGCACAAGGCCGACCGCTCGCCGAAGGACACGACGCGCAATATCGCTGCGACCGGGGAGTTCGTCGTCAATCTCGTCGACGAGCCGCTGGCCGACGCCATGAATGCCTGTGCCACCGAGTTCCCCTCGGACATCTCCGAGGTCAGCGCCGTCGGGCTGACGACGGCGGCGTCACAGCGGGTCGCACCGCCGCGCATCGCGGAGGCTCCGGCCGCCCTCGAATGCGTGCGCGAACTGTCGCTGAACTTCGGGCCGCAGCGGGAGCTGCTGATCGGACGCGTCGTGCATGTCCATGTGCGCGAGGACATCATGGACGAACGCTTCAACGTCGACATGGCGCAGTACCGCCCGGTCGGCCGGCTGTTCGGCAATCTCTATGCGCGCCAGCAGGACGTCTTCGGCCTCGAGCGCATCGACCCTGCGGCCTGGGCGGCGGGACGGCGCCCCGCCGGCCTGTGACATGCTTCAGGCCGTGAGGCCGTCGGCCCCGAGACGGGCGATGAGCGCCGGCAGGTCGGCGGCCGGACGCGGCGGGCTGACGAGGTAGCCCTGCACATGGGTGCAGCCGCAATGGCGGACGATGGCGAGCTGCTCGTCCGTCTCCACGCCCTCGGCCGTGGTCTCGATGCCGAGGCCGGAGCCGAGATCTGCCATGGCGCGGACGATGGCGACGTTGTCGCGGCTCTGGCCGAGATCGGCGATGAAGGACCGGTCGATCTTGATCTTGTCGAAGGGGAAGCTGCGCAGATAGCTCAGCGACGAGTAGCCGACACCGAAATCGTCCATGGCGATGCGCACGCCGAGGGCGCGCAGCTCGTGCAGCATGGCGATGGTGACGTCGTCCCGTTGCAGCAGGACCGCCTCGGTGATCTCGAGTTCGAGCCGGCCCGGCCTCAGCCCGGTTTCCTTCAGGGCGCGGCGGATCGTTTCGACCAGCGAACGGTCCTTGAACTGGACCGGCGACAGGTTGACGGCGACCTGGATGGGCTCCGGCCAGCGCGCCGCCTCAGTGCAGGCCTGAACCAGAACCCATTCGCCGAGCGCCAGGATCAGGCCGGTCTCTTCGGCCAGAGGAATGAAGTCTGCGGGCGGCACGGCGCCGCGGAACGCATGGTCCCAGCGGATCAGCGCCTCGAAGCCGGCCAGGCGCAGATCGGCACTGACCACCTGCGGCTGGAAGACGAGGTGGAACTCGTGGGTCTGCAGCGCCTGCCTGAGGTCGAGCTCGAGCTGACGGCGCGCTTCGAGCCGGCGGCTCATCTGCGGCTCGAAGAGGCGGAACATCGCCCGCCCTTCAGACTTGGCGCGATAGAGCGCGAGATCGGCGCATTTCATCAGGTGATCGCCGCTGGTGGCGTCCTGCGGCGCCAGCGCGATGCCGACACTGATCCCCGAGTTGATGAGATGGCCCTCGACCACGAACGGCTCGGACATGTCGCGCACCAGGCGCGTCGCCAGGCTCTCCGCCTCATGCCGGCCGGCACGGTGCAGGAGAATGGCGAACTCGTCGCCGCCCAGCCTGGCGATGGTCCCGGCGCCGGCGACCGCCTGTCCCAGCCGTCCGGCGACGAGCGTCAGCAGGACATCGCCGAGCGGGTGGCCGAGCGTGTCGTTGATCGACTTGAAGTGGTCGAGGTCGAGGCAGAGCAGCGCCATGGGCGCGCCGGAGCGACCGACATCGGCAAGGCCCTCGGCCATGCGCTGACGGAACAGCACGCGGTTCGGCAGGCCGGTGAGCGAATCGTGGTGGGCGAGGTGGACGATATGCTGTTCCGCCTTGCGGCGCTCGGTGACGTCCTCGTGGATCGCCACCCAGCCGCCATGCGGCATCGGGTGGTAGAGAACCTTGAAGATGCGCCCGTCGGCGAGCTGGCGGTGCGACAGGAACTCACCCCGGCGCAGCCGCTCGAGGTAGCTGTGCAGGAGCGAATCGGGCGTCGCGTCGGTGTAGTTGCCCAGCGAAATGCTGTGCTCGGCGATGGTCCGCATGGTCACGCCGGGGCGCACGACCTCGGGCGACATGCCGTACATGTCGAGGTAGCGCGTGTTGCAGACGATGAGGTTGAGCTCCTCGTCGAGCATGCACAGGCCGTGGGCCATGTTGTTCAGCGCGGCGTCGAAGCGGCGGTGCTGTTCGCGCAGTTCGAGCGCGGCCCTTTCGCGGGCGGTGATGTCCTCGAATGTCGTGACCCAGCCGCCATTGGCCATGGGCTGGGCCCGGACCGCGATGATGCGTCCGTCCGCCATGTGACGCTGGAGAATCGGTTCCTTGTTTTCGATCAGGGTGCGGACGAAGTCCTGGTAGACGGTCTCGACATCCTTGCCCGCCAGATGCGCCCCGTTGGTGACGCTGCACTCCATGACCTCGCGCATGGTCATACCCGGCCGGACCTCGTCTTCGGTCAGGCCATAGATTTCCAGGTAGCGCCGGTTGAGGACCACGATGCGGAACTCGCGGTCGTAGACGCAGAGCCCCTGCGCCATGGTCTCCAGCGTGGCGTCCATCAGGATGTTCTGCTCGAGCATGGCGGCCACGGCGAGGGCGCGCTCGCGCTCGGCGTGGCGGCGCTCGGTCACGTCCTCGAACATGCCGAGCCAGCCGCCGCCCTCCATGGACTCCACCGACACCGCGATGATGCGGCCGTCGGTCATCGCCTGATCGTAGGCGTTGCCGTCGGCCCTGGCGATGGCTTCGAGGCGGCGCGCCACCAGGTCGTCGGCGGACATCCCTGGATAGTTGCCGATCTGAACCCCGTGGTCGAAGATCTCGCGCAGGGTGATGCCGGCCTTGACCACTGCAGGATCGGCGCGAAACAGCGTGATGTAATTGGTATTGCGGACGATCAGCCGCTGGTCGGCGTCGAACATGCAGAGCGCCTGTGGCATGGCGTTCAGAGCCGCGTCGAAACGCTGATGCTGTTCGTTGAGGGCCTGCACGGCCAGTTCGCGATCGGTGACGTCCTCGGCGGTGAAGATCCAGCCACCATCCGGGGTGGCGTTCGCGCGGGTGTTGATCCAGCGCCCGCCCGGAAGACGGCGGCGGCCGGTTACTTCGCTGCCGGCGGCGATGTTCCTGTCGGCCTCCTGGATCAGGTTCTCCAGCGTGACGCCTGTGAAAATTCCACGCTCAAGGCCGAGGGCGAAAATCTGGTGCAGGTGGATTCCCGGCCTGATCTCGCCGGGATTGTAGCCATACATCGCGGGATAGCGGCTGTTGCACACCACGAGCCGCTTCGAGGAATCGAAGACGGCCAGCGCATGCGACATGTTCTCAAGCGCCTCCCGAAAGATCGTCGCCTGGGAGCGGAGTTCGTCCTCCAGCTTCTGCTGGGCGGTGATGTCGTGATGAATGGCAACCCAGCAGCCTTCGGGTGCCGGCTGATAGCTGATCGAGACGACACGGCCGTCCGAAAAGCGCTCGCGGCGCGAGAAGGGCTGGCGCCTTGCCAACAGGGCGAGGCGCTCGATCCAGGCCTGCTCGAGCGACACCCCGCCCAGACGGTCCTGTTCGGCGCTGTAGCGCAGCAGACCATACATGGAGGCACCGAAGCCGATGACCTCCTCGGGCATGCCGAAGAGGTCGAGCATCCGGCGGTTGGCCAGACGGATGGTGAGGTCGGAATCGAAGACGCAGAAGCCATGCGCCACGGATTCGAGCGCGATGTCGCGGTAATCGATCGACGGCGCCGCGGCGGCGCTTCCGCGGCGGTCCATCCGAGCGGCTGATTCCCTGCGCGTCACGCCCACAAGCCGCCCTCCGAGGCCCAACGGCCATAGTTACGGGCTATCCGACGAACAAGCGGTTAATGGAGGAAATTCATCTCCGCGAAAAACGGGGTCATGCTCCCGTTTCCGCGACGATGGTGCCCGGCGGGGCCGATGACCGCCCCGGGGTGCCGACCGGTTCAGGCGGAGACGACGGCGGCGAGCGACTGCTCGATGATGTCGAGGCCGCGCCGCACCTGCTCTTCCGGAATGGTCAGCGGGGCGAGCAGGCGGATGACGTTGGCGTCGGGGCCGCAGGAGAGGAGGATGAGGCCATGCTCCTCTGCCTTGGCGATCAGCGCATTGGTGAGCGCCGCATCGGGCTCGCGCGTCTCGCGGTCCTTGACGAGTTCGAAGGCGACCATCGCGCCGAGGCCGCGGACGTCGCCAATGCAGTTGAACATGTTGCGCTCGGCCATGTCCTTGAGGCGCGCCTGCATCATGTCGCCGATCTTCGTGGCGCGGGCACAGAGGCCCTCCTTCTCGACCACGTCGAGCACGGCATGGGCTGCGGCGACAGCCACGGGCGAACCGGCATAGGTTCCGCCGAGGCCGCCGGCCTGGGCGGAATCCATCACGTCGGCCCGGCCGGTGACGGCCGAGAGCGGGAAGCCGCCGCCGAGGCCCTTTGCCATGGTGACGATGTCGGGGACGACGCCGGCATGTTCCATCGCGAACATGCGACCGGTACGGGCGATGCCGGTCTGGATCTCGTCGACGATGAGGAGAATGCCGTGCTGGTCGCAGACCGTCCTGAGTTCGCGCAGGAAGTCGAAGGGCGCGATGTAGAAACCGCCCTCGCCCTGCACCGGCTCGACGATGATGGCGGCGACGCGCGCCGGCTCGACGTCGGCGGCGAAAAGCTGCCTGAGGTTCGCCATGGCGGCCGCCGTGTCGAGGCCGTGATAGGTCTTCGGGAAGGCGACGTGATAGACATCCGCCGGCATCGGGCCGAAGCCCTTCTTGTAGGGATGCACCTTGCCGGTGAGCGCCATGCCCATCATCGTGCGGCCGTGGAAGGCGCCGGAGAAGGCGATGATGGCCGACCGGCCGGTGAAATGGCGCGCCGCCTTGACGGCGTTCTCGACCGCCTCGACGCCGGTGGTGACGAGGAGCGTCTTCTTGGCGAAGTCGCCGGGGGCGAGCTTGTTCAGCCGCTCGGCGAGCGCGATGTAGCTCTCGTAGGGAGCGACGTTGAAGCTGGTATGGGTGAAGGATTCCAGCTGGTCCCTCACCGCCTGCATGATCGCAGGATGACGGTGGCCGGTGTTGAGCACGGCGATCCCGGCGGCGAAATCGATGTATTCCTTGCCGTCGGCGTCCCAGAGCGTCGCGTTCTCGGCGCGCGTCGCATAGATGCCCTTGGTGGCGACGCCGCGCGGAACGGCGTCGTGCTGGCGTGTCGCGAGGGCTGTGTTCCTGGACATGACGGCTCTCCGGGCTCGGTCCGACGACGGGACGAGCGGATCAGTAACTCTTGCTCAAAATTTTGAGCAGACGGGAAAATGCAGGGCAACTATGTTGGCCGGGGGTCGTCAGGGAGGCGGGGCGCGGTGGATTTCAACGTAGGAGCACGGCTGCGGGAACTGAGGCAGCAGGCCGGGCTGTCACAACGCGATCTCGCGGCGCGGGCGGCCGTGCCGCACGGGCTGATCGCCACCATCGAGCAGAACAAGTCGAGCCCCTCGGTCGCCTCGTTGCGCAAGGTGCTGGACGGCCTGGCGATCAGCTTCGTCGATTTCTTCACGCCGCCGCGGCCGAGCGCCGACAAGGTGTTCTTCGCCGCTGGCGAACTCGTCGATCTCACCTCCATCCTGCCCGGCGCCATGCAGCAGGGCGCCGGTCGCATGGTGTTCCGGCAGATCGGCGATGCCCATGCACATCACCTCCAGATCCTGCACGAGCGCTATGAACCCGGCGCGGATACGGGCGCCGACATGCTCTCCCACCATTCGCGCGAAGGCGGTGTCGTGATCTCCGGCACGCTGGAGGTGACGGTCGGCGATGCCGTGCGGGTGCTGCAGGCCGGCGAGGCCTATCTGTTCGACAGCACGCAGCCGCACCGGTTCCGCAATGTCGGCGACGAGCCCTGCGAGGTCGTGAGCGCCTGCACGCCGCCCTATCTGTAGGACGGAGCGGCCGTCGTCGCGGCCGCGCAACATGGGACCGGACGGTCCGACGCCTGTTGGAAACACCGAGGGCCTAAGGCAAGCTGTCCGTCAGACTCCAGGGGGGCTCCCATGGCCATCAACCATACGTCCGGAAGCCGCGTCCTCGCCAGCCTCATGGCCACCTTCCTGGGGACGGCGACGCTGACCGCCGTCGACGTGCGCAGCGCCGCGGCACAGTTCGATCTCGGGTCGGGGCTGCGTTCCCTCGGCGGCGGGCAGAATGCCGGACGGGGCGGCGAGCGGGCCCGGCCGGGAGCGGCGACGCAGCGGCGCGGCCAGCCCTCGTCCCAGGCGCCACGGGCGACACGTCGCGGCCAGCAGGCGGCACCCGAGGCCC
>NZ_JAUYFA010000008.1 GCF_030691135.1 Phreatobacter sp. | reverse complement strand
AGGACGGCCGCGACGACGAAGGCGATGACGATGAAATAGCGCCGCTTGCCGCGCAGGAACGCGCTGTCGACAACGCCGATCTGGCCGAGCAGCGCGATGATGACCGGCAACTGGAACGAAATGCCGAAGGCAAAGATCAGCGTCATGATGAGACTGAGATAATCCTCGACCCGACCGAGATACTGGATCGCCGTCGCCGTGTCGCTCGGTGCCTGCTGCATGCCGAGCGAGAACAGCATCAGCGCGCGCATGACGAAGACGAGGACGAAGATGCCGCCGGTGAAGAAACAGACGGGCGTCCAGATCAGATAGGGCCGGAATGCGTTCTTCTCATGTGTGTAGAGACCGGGCGCGACGAACTTGTAGAGCTGGATGGCGATGATCGGAAACGCCAGGAAGGCACCGCCGAACATGCCGATCTTCAACTGCGTGAAGAAATACTCGAGCGGCGCCGTGTAGATCAGGCGCACTTCCGCGCGCGGGATGGTCAGATAATCGGCGGCCCATTCATAGGGCAGCACGAGGATCTGGAAGATCTGCTTGGAGAAGGCGAAGGAGAAGATAAAGCAGACAAGAAACCCGGCCATCGCCTTGATCAGCCGCGACCGCAGCTCGATCAGATGCTCCATCAGCGGCGCCTTAGACGCCTCGATGGCATCCTCGTCCGCTTTCAGCTTGTCCTCGGGAGCGGGAACGGACGTCATGCCTTGGTCTTTCTCGGGCGCTTCGGCGTCTCGGCGACGTCCTCGGCAGGATCCGCGGCGACCGCGGCTGCGACCGGCGGCAGCGCGACCGGCTCGGCAACGGGAGACGGCGGTGCGGCCATGAAGCCCTGCGGCGGATCGACCGGAGCGGCACCGAAACCCGGAACCGGCGCGGTCGATGCAAAGGCCGAGGGGGTCTCGATGGGCGCCGGCTTGAAGGCGTTCTGGATGGCGACGGGATCGGCAGTGTAGGAAGGCGGCGCGGGAACCGCCTGCGCCAGCGGATCAGGCGCCGGCGGGCCGACCGTGCCGGCGGCAGGCTGACCCTTGATGTCGTCGACCGCGGACTTGATCTGGTCGCGGGCGTAGTCGATCGGGTTGAAGGTCGCCGCGGGCGTGGCGTTCACCGCGTCCGTCACGCTGTTGATCGAGGACTTGACCTTGTCGACCTCGGCCTCCTGAAGAGCCTGGTTGAACTGGTACTGGAAGTCCGAAGCCATACGGCGCAGCTTCGCGAGGCCCTGCCCCATGCCCCTGAGGACACCCGGCAGCTCCTTCGGGCCGATGACGATCAGCGCGACAATGCCGATCAGTGCGATTTCGCCCCAGCTCAGATCGAACATGGCAATTCACCGTCCATACGCATGCGCGGGCCAAGGAGAAAAACGGGCCCGGCGCCGCGAAAGACCTGGCGCCTCAGCCGACCTTCGGAGCGGTGGCGGGTGCCTGCTCAGACGTGGTGGTTGCCGGCGCAGGCGTGACCTGCGGAGCGGCGGCGGGAGCCGGAGCCGGGTGATGGTCGATCGTCGAGGCGGGCGCGACCGGCGGCGTCTCCGGCTTGTCCTCCTCGGCGAGGCCCTTCTTGAAGGCCTTGATGCCCTTGGCGGCATCGCCCATGAACTCGGAAATCTTGCCGCGACCGAACAGCAGCAACACCACGATGGCGACCAGAATCCAGTGCCAGGCGCTAAACGTACCCATAACCAACTCCTTGAACGTTTTGCACCGGCGTCCCTTGGCGGGCATGGCGGCGCGATTGTTTCGTGCGGCCCTGGAGCGACCGTTCGTCTGGGAAACTATGCGGCGGGTGCGGCAAAAACAAGAACCTCGGAGGCGGTAACGTCAACACCGACATCGCGGCCCGGAATCAGACCCTCAGCGGAGCGCACCCGGGCCTTGAGCGGAGCCTCCATTCCCTGCACGACAATCTCCAAAAGCTCGACTTCTCCGAGGAATCGCCGCGAAACAAGCCTACCGGGCACGCACATGCCGGCCGGTTTCGGCAAAATCGACTGCGGGCGAATGGCGGCCACCGCCTGCGCCCCGTCGGCGAAACCGGGCGCGGCAAAATATCCCACCGGCGTGATCAGCCGTCCGCCCTGCACGATGCCGGGCACTTCGTTGACGTCCGAGAAGAAGCGCGCCGTGTCGAGATCGGCCGGCGCCTGGTAGAGATCGCGGGGGGCACCGATCTGCGCGATCCGCCCCTCGCGCATGAGAACGATCCTGTCCGCCATCCGCATGGCCTCCTCGGGATCGTGGGTGACGACGATGCAGGTTGCGCGGGTTTCCCGCATCACCGCCAGGGTCTCGTCGCGGATCGCATCGCGCAGGCGGCTATCGAGCCCGGAGAAGGGCTCGTCCATCAACAGGATGCTCGGCCGCGGCGCGATCGCGCGCGCCAGGGCCACGCGCTGCTGTTCGCCGCCCGAAAGCGTATGGGGATAGTCTAGTGCGTGATCGGCGAGCCCGACGCGGCTGAGCGCCAGCCGGGCCGCGCGCTCGGCATCGGCCTTCGGCAGCGCCTTCAGGCCGAACATCACGTTGGCGAGGTTGCTGAGGTGCGGGAACAGCGCGAAATCCTGGAAGACCAGGCCGATGCCACGCCGTTCCGGCGGCACGAAAGTCGAAGGGCTCACGACCTCCCGTCGGTCGATCAGCACGCGGCCCGAGAGCGGCCGCTCGATCCCGGATGCGATCCGGAGCAGTGTCGTCTTGCCGCACCCGGAGGGACCGAGCAGGCAGAGTACCTCGCCGGGCGCGACGACGAGCGATATGCCGGCGAGCGCCTGCACCGACCCGTAACCGTGAACGATGTCCTCGAAGGCCAGCGCCGAGGCGATCGACGTGCCCGCGGTGCCGCGCCGGCCCCAACCCGACACCGTGTCCATCAGCGTCCGGTTCATGGGGAATCCCTGTCGGGAAGCGGCGTCAGCGAGAGATCGAGTTCACCGCCCTCGTCCGGCTCCTCGTCTTCGCGGAGCGCGAGATCATCGTTGGGGATGGGGATGCGGAAGCCCGGCGGCAGGCGCCCGTCCAGCATGCCGGCCGCCTTCAGGTCATCGAGGCCGGGGAGATCGCCGATGGCCTCAAGGCCGAAATGGTCCAGAAAGGCCGGCGTCGTCCCGAAGGTCACCGGGCGGCCGGGCACCTTGCGGCGGCCGCGGATGCGCAGCCAGCCGGTCTCCATCAGCAGGTCGATCGTGCCCTTGGCCACGGTCACGCCGCGGATCTCCTCGATCTCCGCCCGCGTCACCGGCTGGTGGTAGGCGACAATCGCCAGCGTCTCCAGCGCCGCGCGCGACAGCTTGCGCTCGTCCGTCGTCTCGCGGTGCAGCAGGAAGCTGAGGTCGTCCGCCGTGCGGAAGGCCCACTTTCCGGCGACCCTCACGAGGTTGACGCCCCTCGGGGCGTAGAAGGCCTGCAAGGTCATCAGGAGGGATCGCAGATCGGCGCCGCGCGGCAGGCGCTCGGCCAGGGCCGAGTCGTCGAGCGGTTGGGCAGCGGCGAAGAGCAGTGCCTCGACGATGCGCAACTGTTCCACGGGACCGTCGGCCATGCCGACGGGCGCGCCGAGCCGCAGCTGTGCCGGATCGTCCATGTCTCGCTCATCGACCATTCGCGGCTTCTATCATGACTCCGGCGGGTTGGAAGCGGGCTCCCCCCTGCGCTTTCGCATGAAGAGCGGGCCGAGGGGACGATCCTGATGCAGTTCGAGCACGCCTTCGCGGACCAGTTCGAGGCTCGATGCGAAGCTCGATGCCAGAACGGTCGCCCGCTTGTCGTCGCTGACGAGGTAGTCGAGGAGGAACGTGTCAAGCGGCGTCCAGTCGGTCGCGGCGCCCACCAGCCGCTGGAGAATCTCGCGCGCCTCAGCCAGCGACCAGACCGTGCGATGTTCCATGGTCACATGGGAGAGCGCCGATTTCTCGCGCTGCTGGGCATAGGCGGTCAGGAGATCATAGAGGCTGGCCTCAAAGCGGCGTTCGGCCAGGGCGACGATCGGTTCAGGATCTCCTCGCCCGAAGACATCGCGTCCCAGCCGGTGGCGTGTCATCAGCCGTGCCGCGGCATCGCGCATGGCCTGCAGGCGCTGCAGGCGGAAGGCCAGCACCTCCGCCAGTTCCGGCCCCGAGGGCTCGTCGCCCTTGGCGGGCTCGGGGATGAGAAGCCGCGACTTCAGATAGGCCAGCCAGGCGGCCATGACGAGATAGTCGGCGGCCAGCTCGAGACGCAGCTTCCTCGCCTCCTCGATGAAGCCGAGATACTGGTCGGCGAGCGCAAGGATCGAGATTTTCGCCAGATCGACCTTCTGCGTGCGGGCGAGCGCAAGCAGCATGTCCAGCGGCCCCTCGAAACCGTCGAGATCGACGACGAAGGCCGGCTCGGCCGTGCCGCGTTCGGCCAGCGCCTCGAAGGGCAGCACATTGCCGCCGATGGGGATGGATGCGCGCGCCATGAGGGTCCCGGAGCGGAGGTACCAGGACGGCCCTCATGGCGTCATCATACGCTCAGCGCATGGCCCGCGGCAAAGCCGGTGGACGGCGCCGTCTCATGCCGCTCCAGCTCTTCCTGGAAGTGGGCCAGGGCCGCGCGCGGGTCGAACGGCTCCGGCAGGTGCCGGATGCGGCCGAGGGCGGCATGGGCGCGCT
>NZ_JAUYFA010000002.1 GCF_030691135.1 Phreatobacter sp. | reverse complement strand
CGCGCGGCCGCTGCCGGCACCACGCGCCAGACCCCGCGCCCGCAGCGTCCGCGCGAGCGCAGGTGACCCTCTCCCCTGTTGCCATCGGCATCGCGGCTGCCCTCGCCTCGGCGACCGCCTATGGCATCAACATCGTCTATGCGCGGATGGCGACGCAACAGGGCGTATCGGCGGCCGATCTCGTCTTCCTGCGCGTCTTTCTGATGCTCGGCGCTGTCGCCGTCGTCGTTGCCCTGCGCGGCCGCAGCCTCGCCATCCCCCCAGCCGGCCGCCCCGCCGTGGTCGCACTGGGCATCGCCTCTGCCGGTGTCGGCCTCGCCTATTTCTTCGCGGTCTCCTTCGTGCCCATCGGCGTCGCCGCCATCATCTTCTACACCTTTCCGCTGCTCATCCTGCTGGCCAGCCCCTTCGTCGAGGGGGGCCGGCTGACGCTGCACCGGCTCGTCGTCTTCGCCCTCGCCTTTGCGGGTCTTGCCATCGCCATCGGCCCAGGCCTCGGCGCCATCGACATCCGCGGCATCGCGCTGGCGGCGCTCGCCAGCATGATGGCCGCCTGGCAGTTCTTCATGGCGGCGCGGGCCGGCCGATATGCGCAGCCCGCCGTGCTGATGTTCTGGTCGCATGTGGTCATCATGCCGATCGCCGGTGCCGCCGCCTTGCTGCTCGGGGGCATCAGCTGGGGGGCGATCGGGTCGGCCTGGTTCGCCAGCGCCATGACCGTCGCCGGCTATCTCGTCGGTTTCGCCCTGCAGATGGTCGCCGCCAGGCGCGCTCCGGCGGCGCTCATTGGCCTCGTCTTCTGCCTGGAACCGGTGGTCGCCATCCTCTTCGCCGGCCTGATCCTTGGCGAAACGCTGGGCAGTGCCCAGATGGTGGGTAGCCTTCTCGTCCTCGCCGCGCTCGTCGCCTCCTCGCTCGTCGAGTTGAAGCGCGGAACCCCGCCCGTCACGCCTCGCGCCAATGCCTCCGATGTCCGCTGAACCCGCTCCCCGCCGGCCGCGACCGCCCGTCCCCGTCACTGTGCTGACGGGCTTTCTCGGTGCCGGCAAGACGACGCTCCTCAACCGGCTGCTCGCCGACAACGGCATGAAGGACACCGCGGTCCTCATCAACGAGTTCGGCGAGATCGGCCTCGATCACCTGCTGGTGCGCACCGTCGAGGAGGGCATCGTCATGCTGTCTTCCGGCTGCATCTGCTGCTCGGTACGCGGCGATCTGGTGGCGGCACTCGAAGACCTGCTGCGTGCCGTCGACAATGGCCGCGTCGAGCCCTTCGGCCGGGTGATCATCGAGACGACGGGGCTGGCAGACCCGATACCGGTCATCCACACGCTGATGGCCCATCCCTATCTCGCCATGCGCTACCGGCTGGACGCGGTCATCACCGTCGTCGACGCGATCAACGGGCTCGCCACCCTCGACGCCCATCCCGAGGCCGTGCGGCAGGCGGCGGTGGCCGACCGGATCGTGCTGACCAAGACCGACCTGGTGACGGATGCGCCGACCCGCGCGACCTTCGACCGGCTGATCGCCCGGCTCGCGGGCCTCGCCCCCGCCGCCCGCCGGCTCGATGCCGCGAAGGGCGAGGCGTCTCCGGCCGATGTGCTCGCGGCGGGCCTCACCGACCCCGTCACCAAGATCCCCGACGTCGCGCGCTGGCTGAACGACGAGGCGCTCGCGGGCGCCGACGGCTCCCATAGCCACGACGACGGTATCCGCGCCTTCGCCCTCACCAGCGATCAGGCCATGGGCTCCGCTGCCTTCGACATGTTCCTCGAACTGCTGCGCGGCGCCCACGGCCCGCATCTGCTGCGCGTCAAGGGCGTGGTGAAGATCGCCGAGTTTCCCGACCGGCCGGTGGTCGTACACGGCGCCCAGCACGTCTTCCATCCGACGACGGTGCTCGATTCCTGGCCCGACGGCGATGCCCGCACGCGCATCGTCTTCATCCTGAAGGACATGGACCCCGCGGTGATCCAGGCACTCCATGACGCCTTCCTTGGCATCGCCCGGAACGACCAGCCGGACAGGGCGGC
This sequence comes from Phreatobacter sp., assembly GCF_030691135.1. Classification (GTDB taxonomy): domain Bacteria; phylum Pseudomonadota; class Alphaproteobacteria; order Rhizobiales; family Phreatobacteraceae; genus Phreatobacter. The sequence goes on along the minus strand of NZ_JAUYFA010000002.1, from coordinate 6,062 downwards.
GCTGACCGACAATCCCCTCGCCATCCCGGGCATGCGCTTCTGACGCGCGACGCTCTTGCCCGCCGGGCTGTCAGGTGCTCGACTGGCGACGGAGGCCTTCATGGACTGGTCGGCGACGCAATATCTGACGTTTGAGGACGAGCGAACACGGCCTGCCCGCGACCTCCTGGCGGCGATCCCGACGCGCGATCCGCGCCGCGTCGTCGATCTCGGCTGCGGCCCCGGCAACACTACCGAACTGCTGCTCCAGACCTTTCCGAAGGCCGAGATCATCGGGATCGATTCGTCCCCGGACATGATCACCAATGCCCGCACACGCCTCAGTGGGATCAGCTTCGCGGTCGCCGACCTCACGACCTGGCGGCCGGACCCCGCGGCGCCCGTCGACATCGTCTATACCAACGCTGTCCTGCAATGGGTGGCGGGGCACGAGACCCTGCTGCCCCACCTCCTCGGCCTTCTCCCCGCGGGCGGAAGCCTCGCCGTCCAGATGCCCGACAACCTCGACGAGCCGAGCCACGTCGCCATGCGCACGGCGGCGCGGGCAGGGCCCTGGTCACACAAGCTGGCGGGCGCCGAGGGATCGCATACGCCGATCGCCCCGGCCGCTGCCTATTACCGGATGCTGAAACCCCATGCGGCGCGGGTGGATGTCTGGCGCACGGTCTATCACCATCCGCTGGATGGCCTCGACGGCATCGTCGAATGGTTCAAGGGGTCGCGGCTGCGGAGCTATCTCGGCCCGCTCGACCCCTCCGAGCGCGAGGCCTATCTCGCCGCCTATCGTGCCGCGCTCGCGCCGCACTATCCTTTCGACGCCGGGGGCAAGGTGCTTCTGGCCTTCCCCCGTCTCTTCATCGTCGCCACGCGCTGACACCACCTGCCCAGAACACAAAAAACGCCGAGGAAACATCCATGAACCGCATCGATCTCGCTGGCCGGACCGCCATCATCACGGGGGGAGCCCGCGGCATCGGCTATGCCGCCGCCGAGCGGATGCTCGAGTCCGGCGCCGAGGTCGCCCTGTGGGACGTCGATGCGGCGAAGCTCGCGGAGGCCGCGGCGACGCTTGCGTCCAAGGGCCGCGTCTCCACCCATGTCGTCGAACTGACCGACGAGTCCTCGGTCCAGGCGGCCACCGATGCCACCTTCGCGGCCCATGGCGGCATCGCCATTCTGGTCAACAATGCCGGCATCACCGGCGGCAACGGCAAGACCTGGGAGCTCTCCCCGGAGATCTGGCGCCGCGTCGTCGAGGTCAATCTCGTCGGACCCTATCTGACATGCCGCGCCGTGGTCCCCGTCATGCTCAAGGCCGGCTACGGGCGCATCGTCAACATCGCCTCCATCGCCGGCAAGGAAGGCAACCCCAATGCCTCGCATTATTCGGCGTCGAAGGCGGGGCTGATCGGCCTGACCAAGTCGCTGGCCAAGGAACTCGCCACCGCCGGCATCCTCGTCAACTGCATCACGCCCGCCGCGGCCAAGACCGAGATCTTCGACCAGATGAAGCAGGAACATATCGACTTCATGCTGTCGAAGATCCCGATGAACCGCTTCCTGCAGGTGGGTGAGGCCGCCGCCCTGATCGCCTGGCTGTCGTCGGAGGACTGCGCCTTCTCGACCGGCGCCGTCTTCGACATTTCCGGAGGCCGGGCGGTCTACTGACGCCCCTTGCCGCGTCTCCTTGTGCAGTGCACCATGCACTTGACCCGCTGACGGAGCCGCACCCTGAGTGATCTCAGTCTGACCATCGCCATCGTCGACGAGAGCCGCTCCCGCGCCGCCATCATCGAGGAGGGCCTTCGCGACGCCGGCTATTCGAAGATCGTCCATATCGGGGAGATGACCAATCTCCTCGCCCGGCTCTATGCCACCGACCCCGACGTGGTCGTCATCGACCTGGAGAACCCGTCCCGCGACGTTCTCGAGCAGCTCTTCCAGGTCTCCCGCCTGGTGAAGCGGCCCGTCGCCATGTTCGTCGACCAGTCCGATACCGGCATGATCAACAAGGCGATCGAGGCGGGAGTCTCTGCCTATGTGGTCGATGGGCTGAAGAAGGAGCGGGTCAAGTCCATCCTCGACATGTGCATGGCCCGCTTTCACGCCTATGCGCGGCTACAGAACGAACTCGACCAGGCCCGCTCGGCGCTCGAGGAGCGCAAGATCGTCGAGCGCGCCAAAGGCCTGCTGATGCGCCACAAGGGCATCACCGAGGACGAGGCCTATACGCTGTTGCGCCGCCGCGCCATGAACGAGAAGAAGAAGCTGGGCGACATCGCCCAGGCGGTGGTCACCGGTCTGGAGATGCTCGGATGAGACGGATCACCATCGGCTTCATCCCGCTGACCGATGCCGCCCCTCTGATCGCGGCGCACGAGCGCGGCTTCGCGGCGGAGGAAGGCCTCGCCTTCGATCTCGTGCGCGAGGTCTCCTGGGCCAACATCCGCGACAAGCTCTCCATCGGCCTCTTCGATGCGGCCCATATGCTCACGCCGCTGGCCCTGGCGAGCGCGCTCGGAATCGGCCACGTCAAGGTGCCGATGATCGCGCCGATCACGCTGGCGCTGAACGGCAATGCGATCACGCTGTCGGCGGCCTTCGTGCGCGAACTGGGGGGCCTGCCGGAAGATCCGGTGGCGGCCCTGCCGCTGATTGCCGCGGCCATCCGGCGACGGGAAAGCGCCGGGCTGAACCCGCCGGTCTTCGCCAGCACATTCCCCTTCTCCACCCACAACTACATTCTGCGCGCCTATCTCGCCGCCGGCGGCATCGATCCGGACCGCGACGTCCAGCTCGTCGTCATCCCGCCGCCGCTGATGGCGGGATCCCTCGAGAAGGGCCTGATCGACGGCTTCTGCGTCGGCTCACCCTGGAACTCGGTGGCCGTTGACCGTGGCGCCGGCCATATCCTCGCCCCGAGCTCGGCGCTTTTCTCGCGCATTCCCGAGAAGACGCTGGTGATCGGCGATACGCTGGCGGCCGGCGATGGTGAGACGCTGCGCGCCATCATCGCGGCGACCGCCAAGGGAGCGGCCTGGTGCGCCGATCCCGGCAATGCCCTCGAACTGGCGGCCATGCTCTCGGCCCCGCATTATCTCAGCGTCGCCGCCGCCCTCGTGCTGCGCACCATCGAGGGCCGGCTGATCTTCACGCCGGGCGGGCCCTCCCGTGCCGTGCCCGACTTCATCCGCTACGACGTGCCCGGCGCGGCGCGGCCCGATGCCGGTCGCTATGCCTGGCTCTATGCGCAGATCGTCCGCTGGGGGCAGACGCGGTTCGATCCGGAAGCCCCGGCCAAGATCGCCGCGCTGATCCGGACCGACCTCTTCGACGCGGCGGTGGGCGGAGCGCCGCCCGCCGCCCTCGCCGACCCGATCGGCAGCATCCTCGAGCCCGCGTTCGATCCCGCCGCTCTCGGCGATTATCTCGCCCGTTTCGACGCCCGCGGCCTGCCGAAGCTGCCTGCCTGAGCGGCGATTGCACTGCACAACGAAACGGCACCGCGACCCCGGTCTGCCGTCGTTTCGAACGTTTCCAACCTCGCCCGGTCGGCCTGCCCCTCCCGGAACGTTGAAGACAGGCGGTTTCCGGCCCCGGAGGCACTTGGCACGGCCCTTGAATATCCTTTGTCTCAAGGGTTGGCCCGAGGGTCGCAACCCGGCCCAGTGCTGGGCCCTTCAGCAACGCCGCTGACAAATGTCCGACGTGCCGCTCTCCGACCGAGAACCGGCGACGACGAGGCCTTTGTCGGCGGTTTTTTTGTGCCCGGAACCAGCCGGGCGGCATGAGGACCCATCCCGTCGCGGCCCGCCGCGGCCGCCATTCACCTGTTCCTTGACCGTAACCGGGACCTGACGATGACAAAGACCTTCCAGGCACAGTCCCTCGCATCGGCGCGCACCAGCCGCCGTGCCTTCCTCAAACGGACCGCCGCCACCGCCGCCCTCTTCGCCGCCGCCAAGGCGGCCTTGCCCGCCGGTGCTTTCGCGCAAGGGGCGGGCCCCGAGGTGAAGGGCACCAAGCTCGGCTATATCGCGCTCACCGACGCCGCGCCGCTCGTCATCGCGCGCGAGAAGGGCTTCTACGCCAAGCATGGCGTGCCCGACATGGACATTTCCCGCCAGGCCTCATGGGGCGCGACGCGCGACAACATGGCTCTCGGGACCAAGGCCAATGGCATCGACGGCGGCCACATCCTCCGGCCGAAGACCCATCTCTACAGCACCGGCAAGGTGATGCAGAACGGCCAGCCGGTGCCGATGTACACGCTCCTCAACCTCAACGAGGACGGCCAGGCCATCTCGGTGTCCAACGAGTACAAGGACCTGAACATCCAGAAGGACGCCTCGCCGCTGAAGGCGGCCTTCGAACGCAAGAAGGCGCAGGGCAAGGAGCTTACCGCCGCCATGACCTTCCCAGGCGGCACGCATGATCTATGGATCCGCTACTGGCTGGCTGCCGGCGGCATCGATCCGGACACGGACATCAAGGTGATCGTCGTGCCGCCGCCGCAGATGGTGGCGAACATGAAGGTCGGCACCATGGACTGCTTCTGCGTGGGCGAGCCGTGGAACGAGCAACTCGTCAACCAGAACATCGGCTACACCGCGATCACCACCGGCGAGCTGTGGTTCAGGCACCCTGAGAAGATCCTCGGCATGCGCGCCGATTGGGTCGACGCCCATCCCCGCGCCACCCAGGCCATCCTGATGGCGGTGATGGAAGCGCAGCAGTGGTGCGAGAAGATGGAGAACAAGGACGAACTGGCGCAGATCGTCGGTCGCCGCCAGTGGTTCAACGTTCCCGTCAACGACATCAACGGTCGCCTCAAGGGCAACATCAACTACGGCCACGGTCGGACAGTCGCCAATTCGCCGCTGCGGATGAAGTTCTGGGGCGACGGCGGCGCCGTCTCCTATCCGTGGAAGAGCCTCGACACCTGGTTCGTCACCGAGAACATCCGCTGGGGCAAATTCGAGCCCAATACCGACATCAAGGCGCTGGTCGACCGGACCAACCGCTCGGATCTCTGGCTGCAGGCGGCCAAGACCCTCGGTGTCACCGGCGTCCCAACCTCGGATTCGCGCGGGGTCGAGACCTTCTTCGACGGCGTGAAGTTCGATCCCGCCGACCCGCAGGCCTATCTGCGCGCCCTCAAGATCAAGCGCGCCCAGGTCTGATCGGCGCGGTCCGATCGAAAACCCCGCCGCCCGGCCCGTTCGGGCGGCTCCTCACCTCCGGCAAGAGAGCGCTCATGTCCAGACCCGCATTGAGAGCCGTCGAAACGATGCCTGATCCGTCCGCAGCCGCGCCCGCAGCCGCGGCCAAGGTGGTGACGTTGGCACCGCAGCGGTCCGCGAACCGGCTCGCCTTGCTGAAGCCGAAGCTTGTCGCCATCACGAGCGTGGTGGTGCCGCCCCTCCTCACCCTCGCCCTCATCCTTCTCGTCTGGGAAATCCTCTGCTCCGGCCAGGGCGCGACCCTGCCCTCGCCGAGCCAGGTCTGGCGCGACGCGAGCGACCTGATCCTCGATCCGTTCTTCGTCGCGGGCAGCCAGGACATCGGTCTCGGCTGGCGGGTCCTGACGTCGCTGCAGCGCGTCGCCATCGGCTTCGGCCTCGCCGCGCTCGTCGGAATCGCCGTCGGAACCCTCGTGGGGCAGTCGACCTGGGCCATGCGCGGCCTCGATCCGATCTTCCAGGTGCTGCGCACCGTGCCGCCGCTCGCCTGGCTGCCGATCTCGCTCGCCGCCTTCCGTGACGCCAATCCCAGCGCCATCTTCGTCATCTTCATTACGGCGATCTGGCCGATCCTCATCAACACCTCGGTCGGCATCCGCAACATCCCGCAGGATTATCGCAACGTCGCCGCCGTGCTGCGGCTCAACCAGATCGAGTTCTTCTGGAAGATCATGCTGCCCTCGGCCGCACCCTACATCTTCACCGGCCTGCGGATCGGCGTCGGCCTCGCCTGGCTCGCCATCGTCGCGGCAGAAATGCTCACCGGCGGCGTCGGCATCGGCTTCTTCATCTGGGACGCGTGGAACTCCTCCAAGCTCT
>NZ_JAUYFA010000111.1 GCF_030691135.1 Phreatobacter sp. | reverse complement strand
AACGAGACGCTGCATTACCGCGCATTAAGGTTAACGAACCGTGCGCAGGGACGCGAAGATGACCCAGGGGCAGGCGAGGCCGCCGCCGGGCGGCCTCAGAGTGCCTGCGCCGCCGCCAGCACCTCGGCCGCGTGGTCCTTGACCTTCACCTTCGGCCAGATGCGGGCGATCTTGCCCTCCGCATCGATCAGGAAGGTGGCGCGCTCGATGCCCATGTAGGATTTGCCATACATGCTCTTCTCGACCCAGACGCCATAGGCTTCTACCACCCGGCCGTCCTCGTCGGAACCGAGCGCGACGCCGAGGCCGTGCTTGGCCTGGAACTTGTCGAGGGCCTTGGCGGGGTCGCGGGACATCCCGATGACGGTCGTGCCAGCAGCCTCGAACGCCGCCTTCAGGTCGGTGAAATCCTTCGCCTCCTGCGTGCAACCGGGCGTATCGGCCTTCGGATAGAAATACACCACCACCTTGCGGCCCTTCAGGGCGGCGAGATCGACGACGGCGCCGCGGTCCCCCGCCACCGAGAAATCCGGCGCCTTGTCCCCCACATTCAGCCCCATCACGCCATCCTTTCGTCGGTTTTGCCCAATAGGAACGTTCGATCATACGCTTGCTAAAGATCAATGGATTTTCGCTCGCCCCCGCCTTGAAAATGCGTGAATGGGGCGTGGATGGCAGCGCCGCCCCCATGGAACCGTGCCTAACATTCGGTTAAGCCGGATCGGACCACAGTGCCGGAACGCGCCGTGTCGCGTGCAGGTCCCGGGCCAACGAGGCCTGGAAGAGAGATGGAGAGGGAATGGATTGGCGCCCCGACCAGGGCCGGGCTCCGTGCGACACGACCTTGACCGCCACCCGCGCGCGCGGGTGGGGGCGGGGCTCGGCGCGGGCCTTTGCCGGCTGGTGGGCTAACCGCCGCGTGCCGGCCTTCCTGAGCCGCATTTTTGGTGGTGCGCCGTCCTGCTGGTCGACCCGCCGCCGGGTCTGCACGGGGGCGATCGCCGGCCTCTTCCTGCTGATCGTCTGTCCCTTGCTCTTCCTCGCCTGGCAGATCCAGCGCGGCGGAATGGGTCTCGACATGGTGACCCCGTGGATCGCGCGTTCACTCTCCGACCAGCTCGGCGACGGCCGCACCGTGACCATCGGCGCCGCGGTGATCGTGCGTGACGGCAGCGGCAACGTCGAGATCGAGGCCCGTGATGTGGTCGTCCACGACGGCGACGGCCGGCGCGTCGCCTCCATGCCGCGTGTCGCGCTCGGGCTCGATTCGCTGCCGCTTCTCGGCCGCCCCTCGATTCGCCGGATCGATCTCGTCGGCGCCTCGGTGGCCCTGAAGGTCGGCGAGGACGGCCAGATCGCCCTCGCCGCCGGGCGGTTCCGCACCCAGATTCCCGAAGAAGGCCGCGTCACCGAACCGTCCGCCGCCGGAGCGTCCCCGCCCGCCGAGCTCACCTCGACCCTGCCCGAGCCGGAAATGTCGCCGTTCCGACGCCTCGGCATCTGGCTCGACCTGATCGAGAAGTCCGGGCTCGACGGCCATCGCCTCGCCGGCTTCGGCCTGCGCAACGGCACGGTGATCGTCGACGATGTGCGCTCCGGCAGGCGCTTCGTCTTCGCCGGCATCGATCTCGATCTCACCGTGCCGGCCACTGGCGGATTGTCCGTCGAGCTGGACGCGTCTGGCTCCGGCGCCCGCTGGACCTCGACCGCCATCGTCACACCGCGCGATGCCACGGGTCGCCGGGTCATCGACCTGTCGATGCGTGACATGGCTCCGCGCGACCTTTCGCTAGCCCTCCAGGGGCCACAGGTCGTCTTCGCCGATACGCCGATATCCGGCACCCTCAGGGCCACGGTCGGCGAGGACGGCGACCCCGTCGCCTTCAACGGCCGCGTCACCATGGGCGCTGGCAAGGTCGGGGACGTCAACGACGAAGCCATGCGCATCGCCATCGACAGCGTTGCCGCCGACGTCCATTGGGACACCCGGGCGCCCGGGCTCGTCGTCGACCGGGTCGAGGTTGTGGCCGGCGACAACAGGGCCTCGCTCAACGGCGTGGTGACTCCCCCGGCGCGCAGCGGCGAGCCCTTCGTGGTCGAGTTGCGGGCCCTGCAGGCCGTGACCTCGGTGCTCAATCCGCACGAGCCGCCGGTGCCGATCAACGTCAGCGGCGCCCGGTTCGTCTTCGACCCCGCGACCCGCACGCTGGCCCTCGACGGCCTGACCGTCGACCAGGGCGCCGAGCCGCTGGCGAAGATTGCCGGCAAACTGACCTTTTCCGACGGGTCGCCCGCCATCGATCTCGACATCTCTGCCGGGCGGATGCCGCTGGCGACCGCTCTGTCGCTCTGGCCGCGCGCCTCCAACCCCCATGCGCGCGACTGGGTCGCCGACAACATGCACGGCGGGACCACCGAGGACACGAACATTCGCATGGCGATCCCGGCCGGCCTGCTCGCCACCAAGCAATGGGTGCTGGAGAAGGACGCGCTGTCAGTGCGCTCGAAACTCCGCGGCACGTCCCTGCGGGTCATGCCGGGCATGTCGCCGCTGAAGGAGGCCGATCTCGATCTCGACGTCGACGGCCAGATGGCCAGCCTCACCGTTCAGCGCGGCAGCATCGAGCCGGCGACGGGCCAGAAGCTGACACTCACCCAGGGCACGTTCGAAATCCTTGACCACCGGATCCAGCCGCCGCAATCCGTGACGAAGTTCCGCCTTCAGGGCGCGGCGTCCGCCGCCTTCGCGCTTCTCGGCGAGCAGGCCTTCAAGGGGGCCGCAACGGGTCCGACGCTCCCCACCGGCAAGGTCGAGGGCGCCGTGACGGCTCAGGTCACTGTCAACGTGCCGCTGACCGAGACCTTCCAGGCCAATCTGATCGACTATGTCGTCGATGCCGATTTCACCGGCTTTTCCGCCGACAATGCTTTCGGCGAGATGCGCGTCGAGCGCGCCGTCTTCAAGGTGCTGACGACGCCGCGCAGCCTCACCATGCGTGGGCAGGGCGTGCTGGGCGGTGCCCAGGCCAATTTTGAGTACCGCAAGCCCCGCCCCGACGCGAAGCCCGAGATCCGGCTGACGGCGACGCTGGACGATCGCGGACGCTCCCGGCTCGGCCTCAATATCGGCTCGCGCATCGTCGGCCCCACCCCCGTCAGGGTGGTGACGGTGGGCGAGGAGTCCGGCCGCTACAATGTCGAGGTCGATCTCGGGCCGGCGACCCTCTCCGATCTTCTTCCCGGATGGAGCAAACCGCGGGGACAGGCGGCCAAGGCCCGCTTCGTCGCCGTAGAGGGCGACGACGGCTGGAAGCTCGAGGACCTCGTCGTGGAAAGCCGCGGCGTTCTTGTTCGCGGCTCGGCCACCTTCGACGACAAGGGCGGCCTCGTCGGCGGGGTGTTCCCGGCCTATAACCTCTCCGACGGCGACCGGATGAACATTCGCGTCGAGCGCACCGGGGCCGGCCACCGCGTCACGGGTCGTGGCGAGATGATCGATGCCCGTCACCTGATCAAGTCCCTGTCCGAGCCGGTGCGTCCGGGAGCATTGGCCTCGAGCGGCACGCCGGCCACCGAACTCGACATCGACTTCAAGGCCAATGCCGTGGTCGGCGGCAACGGCGAGGTGATCCGGCAGTTTGAAATGCGCATGGTCCGCCAGGGCCAGACGATCCGCTCGCTGACCGCGTCGGGTCGTGTCGGCCGCGATGCGCCCTTCGCCATCGAGCAGCGCGGCCAGGGCAATGCGCAGCGGCTGGCGGTCAGTTCCGGCGATGCCGGCTCCCTCCTGCGCTTCCTCGACATCTACCGCGCGCTCCAGGGCGGCACGCTGGCCTTGATCATGACCCCGCCGCAGCCGAACGGGAACATCCGCGAGGGCAGCGTCGAGATCACCGATTTCCGCATCCGCGGCGATCAGGCGATTTCCGGCATGGTCGCGGCCGCCGGCACTGCGCCCAACGCCTCGCGCCAGCAACAGCAGCCGAACGACGCCTTCGCCTTCTCCAGGCTGCGCGCCAATTTCGCCCGCGCCGCCGGCAAGGTGTCGGTCTCCGACGGCCTGCTCTGGGGTGTGGCGATCGGCGCGACGGTGGAGGGCGAGTTCGATCCGGGTCGGGATCGTCTGCTGCTTCGCGGCACCTATGTGCCGGCCTATGCGCTGAACAACATCTTCGCGCGCATCCCGGTCCTCGGCTTCTTCCTCGGCGGTGCGCCCGACGAAGGTGTCTTCGGTATCACTTACCAGATCGCCGGAGCGGTCAGCGCACCGCGCCTGACCATCAATCCCCTGTCGGCGGTGACGCCGGGCTTCCTGCGCAAGATGTTCGAGTTCCGTGGCGCCGCCTCGGGCACACCGCCTCCGATGCAGGGCGACGCCGCCCAGCGCTGACCGGCCGGGCGTCCACGAGACAGGGCGCCCGATCAGCTGCGCGCGATGTCCTGCCCGTCCATCACCCAGCCCTTGATGCCGCCTTCCAGATGCGCGTCGTAGGGCTTGCCGGAACTCTGCGCGATCTCCGACGCCTGCAGCGACCGCATGCCGGCGGCGCACATGAACACGACGCGCTTGCCATCCGGCTCAGGTATGGCGCGCGGATCGAAGCTGGAGAGCGGCAGGTTCAGCGACCCCGGAATATGCGCCATCTGAAATTCATGCGGCTCGCGCACGTCAATCAGCAGGATCGAGCCGTCGGAGAGCCCGCGGGCGACGTCGTCGGTGGAGAGGTCATGGACAGGCATAGGAGGTCTCGGCTCGGTTGAGTCGGGGGTGCTGACAGTATGGCCTAGGCGAGGACGATCCCGCCAGTGACCGGCGCCTTCACTCCCGTCGTTGAGGGATAGGTCAGCGGCAGGCCCTTCAGGCTCCGGACCGCCAGATAGGCGAAGGCCTGGGCCTCGAGGAAATCCGACGACCAGCCGATATCCTCGCCGGTGCGCACTTCGGCGCCGGTGACATGGGCGAGGAGGCGCAGCAGTTCCGGGTTCCTGGCCCCGCCCCCGCAGACGATCCACAGCACCGGCGGCTTGCGCATGAAATCGGCGGCGCGGGCGATGGAGCGGGCGGTAAAGGCCGTCAGCGTCGCGGCCCCGTCCTCCGTCGCGACATTGCCGACGATGGAGAAGGCGAAGGCGTTGCGGTCGAGCGACTTCGGCGGCGGCTTGGCGAAGAAGGGATGGACCATGAGCCAGGCGACAAGGGCCTCGTCCGGCCGGCCGCGCGCCGCGGCGGTGCCGCCGGCATCCATGCGCGCGCCGGTGCGCTCGCCCATCCAGTCGTCGACCAGCGCATTGCCCGGCCCGGTGTCGAAGGCGAGCAGCGCCTCGTCCTCGCCGATCAAAGTGACATTGGCGACGCCGCCGATGTTGACGACGGCGAGCGGGCGGGGGAGGGCGGCCTGCGCCGCCAGCGCCCGGTGGAAGACCGGCACGAGTGGCGCGCCCTGGCCGCCGGCCGCGACATCGGCCTGGCGAAGATCATAGACGACGGGAATGCCCAGCCGCTGGCGCAGCGCCTCGCCGTCGCCGATCTGCACGGTCAGTCCGATCGCCGGGCGGTGCAGCACCGTCTGTCCGTGGAAGCCGACGACGCCGATATCGCCGCGGGCGAGGCCGTTCCGTTCGAGGAACAGCTCGACCGCCTCGGCATGGGCGCGGGTGACGAGGGCCTCGGCGCGGGCGAGGAGGGGCGTGCGCTGCGTCCGGTCGGTGAGCTGCGCCCCCTCCTTCAGCGCGGCGCGCAGCAGCGCCCGCTCGTCTTCGCTATAGGCGCGATAGCCGGTCGGGCCGAAGCCGCCGATGGTCTCGCCGTCGGTCTCGACCAGCGCCACATCGACGCCGTCCATGGAGGTTCCCGACATCAGGCCGATGGCGCGCATGAGTCCCGCCGATTCGAAGGGTGAAATGGGTGCCCGCTTCTGCTACACCGCGCCTCCTCCGGGGTTAAGTCCCGGCCTCAGCTCTCGTTGGAAAGATCATGACCGCCCCCAGCTCCGACTTCCTGCGCATTCTCACCGAGCGCGGGTTCATCCACCAGTGTTCCGACATGCAGGGTCTCGACGCCCTGGCGGCCAAGGGGGATGTCGTCGCCTACGTGGGCTATGACTGCACGGCGCCCTCGCTCCATGTCGGGCATCTCCTGTCGATCATGATGCTGCACTGGATGCAGGCCACCGGTGCCGGCAAGCCGATCACGCTCATGGGCGGCGGCACGACCCGCGTCGGCGACCCCTCGGGCCGCGACGAGACGCGCAAGATCCTCTCCATCGAGGACATCAACGCCAACAAGGACGCGCTGAAGGGCGTCTTCGCCAAGCTGCTCACCTTCGGCGACGGCAAGACCGATGCGATCATGCCCGACAACGCCGAGTGGCTGACCAGGCTCAACTACATCGAGATGCTGCGCGACATCGGCCGGCACTTCTCGATCAACCGCATGATGACCATGGATTCGGTACGGATGCGGCTGGAGCGTGAGCAGGAGCTCTCGTTCATCGAGTTCAACTACATGATCCTCCAGTCCTATGATTTCGTCGAACTGGCACGCCGCTACGGCACCAACCTGCAGATGGGCGGCTCCGACCAGTGGGGCAACATCGTCACCGGCGTCGATCTCGGCCGCCGCATGGGGACCCATCAGCTCTATGCCCTGACCTGCCCGCTGCTGACCACGACGTCCGGCGCCAAGATGGGCAAGACGGCGGCGGGCGCCGTCTGGCTCAACGCCGACATGCTGTCCAACTACGATTACTGGCAGTTCTGGCGGAACACCGAGGACAGCGACGTCGCCCGTTTCCTCAAGCTGTTCACGCTGCTGCCAATGGCGGAGATCGACCGCCTCGCCGCGCTTCAGGGCGCGGAGATCAACGAGGCGAAGAAGGTGCTGGCGACGGAAGCGACCGCCCTGGTGCGCGGCCGCGAGGTGGCCGAGGCCGCCGCCGAGACGGCGATGAAGACCTTTGAGCAGGGCGCGCTTGGCGACGACCTGCCGGTGGTGACCGTGCCTGTCACGGAGCTCGCCGCGGGCATCGGCATCCTCAGCCTGTTCGTTCGCGCCGGCCTCGTCGCCTCCAATGGCGAGGCCCGTCGTCAGGTCCAGGGCGGCGGACTCAAGCTCAACGACGAGACGGTGACCGACGCCCAGGCGATGGTGACCGGGGCAGCCCTGAAGGACGGTGTCGCCAAGCTGTCCTTCGGCCGCAAGAAACATGTGCTGGTGAAGGCAGGGTGAGACCATGACGATGAAGTTCTTCTACGGCCCGAAGACCTGCGCGCTGGCCTCGCGCATCGCGCTTGAGGAGGCGAACGCCCCCTATGAGCCCGTCCGTGTCGACTTCGCCTCGGGCGAGCAGACCAGGCCGGCCTTTCTCGCCGTCAATCCCAAGGGTCGCGTCCCGGCCCTGGTTACAGACCGCGGCGTGCTGACGGAGAATGTCGCGATTCTCGCCTTCGTCGCCCAGAGCCATCCTGACAGGAACATCGCGCCGCTCGGCGATCCCTTCGCCTTCGCGCAGATGCAGGCCTTCAACGCCTATCTCGCCTCCACCGTCCACGTGAACCACGCCCACAAGCACCGGGGCGCGCGCTGGGCGACGGAGGAGAGCTCCTTCCTCGACATGCGCCGCAAGGTGCCGGAGACCATGGCGGCGAGCTTTACCCTGATCGAGAACGAGTTCCTTCGCGGCCCCTGGGTCATGGGCGAGGCCTATTCGGTGGCCGACGCCTATCTCTTCACGGTGACGCGCTGGCTCGAGGGCGACGGCGTCGACGTGGCGCAGTTCCCGCGCGTCGCCGACCACCTGAAGCGCATGGGCGAGCGCCCGGCCGTCAAGGCGGCGCTGGCGGGGGAGTGACCGCTCAGTGGTGGTAGCGGCACTGGGCGATCTCGAGCACCTCGCCGCGCACGCGGTAGACGAGGCGGTGTTCCTGGTCGATCCGCCGCGACCACCAGCCCTGCAACTCGTTCTTCAGCGGCTCCGGCTTGCCGATGCCGCTGAAGGGCGTCCGGGTGCACTCGTCGATGAGGCTGTTGAGCTTCTTCAGGAACTTCCGATCCGTCTCCTGCCAGTAGCGGTAGTGAGCCCAACCGCGCGGGGAGAAAGCGATGATCATTCCTCCAGTTTCCTGACGACCCCGAGGCCCGCATCCAGTTCGGCGATCGAAGCCAGCAGGTCCTCGCGGTTGCGCGGACTCCTCAGGAGATAGGTCGTCTCCTCCATCGATGTGTAATCCTCCAGCGAGATCAGCACCGCGGGAGGCTTTCCGCCCTCACGGGTGATCAGCACCGGCGCATGGTCCGCCGTCACCTGGTCAAGCGTGGCGGCGAGTGTCTTGCGGAGTTCGGTCGAGGTCTTGACGCGCATGGCATGAGTGTACGCTAAAACGTACGCAATCTCAAACGCGCCGCGGCACAGCCCAGGGCCTTGCGCCGCCATCGCGTGCCGTGAAGGCGGCGATGGCATCGCCTTCGGCGAGCGTCAGGTCGATGTCGTCCCAGCCGTTGAGGAGCTGGGTGCGCCAGACCGGATCGATGGTGAAGGGCACCACGACATTGCCGCAGGCGATGGTCAGCGCCGCGAGGTCGACGGTGACCGGCAGGTTGGCCGTATCGAGCAGCCTCTCCGCGTCCTCCTCGCTCACCGTCGCCGGCACGACGCCGTTCTTGACGCAGTTGGACGCGAAGATGTCACCGAAGGTCGGGGCGATGACGGCGCGGAAGCCGAAATCCGCCAGCGCATAGACCGCGGCCTCGCGCGACGAACCGCAGCCGAAATTGCGCCGCGCGACGAGGACGGTCTGGCCGGCGCGAGGGGCGGGGGCCGTGCCCTTGGCGGCGAGGTCGTGCAGGAGGAAGCGGCCATAGCCCTCCGGCTGGCGCGGCTCCTTCATGAAGCGCGCGGGAATCAGTTGGTCGGTGTCGATATTGGCCACCGGCAGCTTCAGCATCGCGGCGGTATCGCTTGTGAAGGGCCTCATGCGAACCGCCTGACGTCGGTGAGCGTACCGGTGACCGCGGCTGCTGCTGCCATGGCCGGCGACATCAGGTGGGTGCGCGCGCCCGGCCCCTGGCGGCCCTTGAAATTGCGGTTGGTGGTCGAGGCGCAGCGCTCCCCCGGCTGGACGATGTCGCCATTCATGCCGACACACATGGAACAGCCCGAATCCACCCATTCCAGCCCGGCCTCCGTGAAGATGCGGGCGAGGCCCTCGTCCTCGGCCTGCCGCTTGACCAGCGAGGAGCCCGGCGAGACGAGCCCCGGCACCACCGCCTTGCGGCCCGCGAGGACCTGCGCCGCGGCGCGCAGATCCTCGATGCGCGCATTGGTGCAGGAGCCGATGAAGACCCGGTCGATGGCGATCGATTGCAGCGCCTGTCCAGGCGTCAGGGCCATGTAGTCGATGGCGTCGCGCGCCGCTGCCGCCTTGATCGGGTCGGCGATGCGGTCGGGATCTGGCACGTGGGCGTCGATCGGCAGGGCCTGTTCCGGGCTGATGCCCCAGGTGACGGTCGGTGCGATCTGTGCCGCGGCGAGGCTCACCTCGCGGTCGAAGTCGGCGTCGGCGTCGCTGACGAGCCCGGCCCAGTCCGCCACCGCCATGTCCCACAGCGCCCCTTCGGGTGCGAAGGGCCGGCCCTTGAGATAGGCGATGGTGGTGGCGTCGGGCGCCACCATCCCGCAGCGCCCGCCGGCCTCGATGGACATGTTGCAGAGGGTCATCCTGCCCTCCATCGACAGCGCACGGATGGCCGAGCCGGCATATTCGATGGCATGGCCGGCTGCCCCGTCGGCGCCGATGGCGGCAATGACGGTGAGCATGATGTCCTTGGCGGTGATGCCGGGCGCGGTCTCGCCCTCGACGCTGATCCGCATCCGCTTCGGCTTCTTCTGCCACAGCGTCTGTGTCGCCAGCACATGGGCGACCTCGGAGGCGCCGATCCCGAAGGCATAGGCGCCGAAGGCCCCGTGGGTGGAGGTGTGGCTGTCGCCGCAGACGACGGTCAGGCCCGGCAGGGTCAGGCCCTGCTCGGTTCCCGTCACATGGACGATGCCCTGCCGCCTGTCGTCGAGCCCGAACAGCGTGATGTGATGGGCGGCGGTATTGGCGCCGAGTTGCGCGACCATCCGCGCGATGGAGGCGTCCGGCACGGGGCCGCCGCGGCCGCGCGTCGGGACATAGTGATCGGCCACACCGAAGGTGAGGTCCGGCCGCGCCACCGGCGCACCCCGTGCCGCGATCTGTCCGAAGGCGTGATGCGAGCCTTCATGGACGAAATGGCGGTCGATCCACAACAGCGACAGGCCGTCGGCCCGGCGTGCCACCACGTGACGATCCCAGAGCCTGTCGAACAGGGTGGCGGGCAATTGCACTCTTCGCTCCACGACGACGCTTGACGTGACAACATTGTATCATAGGATAGACAAATCTTGAAAACTCTCTATCTCTATCCATCGAACAGGCCGGCAGACAAATGCAAACCGTCGCACTGCCGAAAAAGGGGTCTGCGCCAATGCGCCCCGGTGTGACAACCGGCCTGCGAGGGAGCGAGCTCATGGCTGAAGCCATCGAAACATCCAAGACGCGGCGGGTCTACCTGACATTGCGTGACCGAATATCGTCAGGGGAACTGACGCCGGGCACCCGCCTGCCGTCCGAACCGGACCTCGCGGATCTCCACGACGTCTCGCGCGTGACAATTCGCCGGGCGCTGGCGGAGCTCGAGCGTGAAGGGCTGATATCGCGCCGGCCGGGCGCCGGAACCTTCATCACGGCGCGGATGATCAAGCGGCCGATCGTCGCAGACCTCTCGAACGCGCTGGCCCATCTGGTCGAAATGGGCCGGTCCACCGATGTACGGCTTCTGCAGTTCGGCTATGTCGAAGCCACACCGGAAGTCGCCGAGGCGCTGAAGCTCGACAATGGCGAGCGGGTACAACGCTCGGTCCGCGTGCGCATCATCGACGGCGAGCCCTTCTCCTATCTCGTCACCTACGTGCCGCTGCGGATCGGCACGACCTTCACCGAGGCGGAGCTCGGCGTGCAGCCGCTGCTGACCCTCATCGAGCGCTCCGGCGTCAAGGTCGATCGCGCCACTCAGACGATTTCCGCCGCTCTCGCCGGTCCGGACATCGCCGAGGCGCTCGGCGTCGACATCGGCGCGCCGCTGCTTTCGTTGCACCGCGTCGTCTTCGACGTGAAGCGTCGCGGCATCGAGCATCTGACGGCCTTCTACCGGCCCGACCGCTACTCCTTCCAGATGGATCTGGTCCGCATCGATTCCGGCGGCGACAGGCTGTGGTCCCCGGTGGAACGGCTGCGCATGGGCGTCGGCATCAACGGCGCCGGCGCCAACGACTGACAGGATCCCGCCAGCCTCACGGCTGGCGGCTTCGGCAGAACGACAAGAACCGGCCCAAGCCGGTCGTCTTTCAGAGTGTAACAGACGGAGAACAGCGACCATGACCGCCTGGAATGAAACGACGCGACGCAGCCTCCTGAAGTCCGGCGCCGCTGGCGCCGCAATCCTCTCGGCACCGGGCCTCGTGCGGGCGCAGGCCGCCCCCGTGAAGCTCGGCATCCTCCAGCCGGTGACCGGTGCGCTCGCCCAGGACGGCGAGTATGGCCGCCTCGGCGCCCAGCTCGCCATCGACGACATCAACAAGTCCGGCGGCATCAAGTCGCTCGGCGGCGCCATGATCGAGATGGTCTTCGGCGATGCCCGCTCCAGCCCTGAGGCGGGCTCGCAGGAGGTCGAGAAGATGCATGCCGAGGGCGTTTCCGCCATCGTCGGCGGCTTCGCCTCGCCGATCTGCCTCGCCGCCTCGCAGGCCGCATCCCGTTATGACATCGCCTATGCGGTCGATGTCGGCGTCTCCGACCAGATCGTCTCGCGCGGCCTGAAGAACACCTTCCGCTTCGGCCCCGGCTTCGGCGCCGTGACCCGCGCCGCCATCGACAACCTGGTGAAGCTCAACGATGCCGCCGGCAAGCCGGCACGGACGGTGGTGCTGGTCCACGAGGACGGCCTGTTCGGCTCGGGCCTCGCCAAGCTGATGAACGACCGCCTCTCGGCGCTCGGCTTCCAGATCCTCGAGACCATCCCGCATCCGACGCCGGCCCGCGACATGTCCAATGTCGCGCTGCGCATCCGGGCGCTCAACCCGGATATCGTCATCCCGTCGAGCTACTACAGCGAATTCGTGCTGCTCGCCCGGACGATGCAGCAGCAGCGCATCCGCCCCAAGGGCATCTATGCGGTGCTCAACGGTGCGGCCTCGAACTTCCGCTTCGTCCGGGAGTTCCCCGACGCTGCCAACAACGTCATGGATTGCAACCACTGGGCCGATCCGCGCAAGCCGAAGACGGCCGAACTGCGCCGGCAGGTCGAGGCGACGGGCCGCTTCTGGCTCTACAACGTGCCGCTGAACTATTCATCGGTGCGTCTGGTCGCCGATGCCATCGAGCGTTCGGGTTCGCGCGATCGCATCAAGATCATCGAAGCCATGGCCACCTCCACCTTCGCGGACCACATCATGCCCTACGGTCCGACGAAGTTCGAGAACGGCCAGAACACCGCCGCCGCCCCGGTCAACACCCAGGTCCAGAACGGCGACATCAAGGTGATCTTCCCAGACACCTTTGCCGACGCCAAGGCCGTCTTCCCCGTCACGGGCTGACCGTCGCAGCCTGCACCCCTTCCGCTCCGCGGCCGTATCGCCGGCCGCGGAGTCCGTCATGCCGGTGAGGTTTCGTCTCCCGTGTTCAGATCTTATCCGCCGCAGATCGTGCTTGAGGCCGTGCTCAACGGTCTCCTCACCGGCGCCGTCTACGCCCTCGTCGCGTTCGGCCTGACGCTCGTCTACGGCGTGCTCCACATCATCAATTTCGCGCATGGCGCCATGCTGACGCTGGCGATGTTTGCCGTCCTGGTGGCCCATATCGGCTTCGGGATCGATCCCTACCTCGCCATCCTGCCGCTGACGCCGCTGTTCTTCGCCTTCGGCTACGGCCTGCAGCGCTTCGTCATCTCGCCGGCGAGCCGCAACGACGACGGTGCCATCCTCCTGGTGACGCTCGGCCTGTCGATCGTGCTGGAGAACCTGCTCCTCGCCATCTTCCGCTCCGACACGCGGACGCTGACCCTCGACTATTCCTTCTCGGTGGTGGATACCGGCTTCGCGCTCCTGTCGCTGCCGCGCGTCATCGGCTTCGGCGTCGCGCTGATCGTCGCGGCCGCGCTCTGGGCGATCCTCGCGCTCACCGACACCGGCAAGGCGATCCGCGCGGTGGCGAAGGAAAAGCTCGGCGCCTCCCTCGTCGGCATCGACGTCAACCACATCTATGCCGTCACCTTCGGCCTCGGTGCGGCGACGCTGGCGGTGGCCGCCTGCCTGCTCATGCCGTCCTTCTACGTCAATCCGCGCGTCGGCAACGCCTTTGTCCTCGTTGCCTTCACCGTCGTCGTGCTCGGCGGCATGGGATCGATCGCCGGGGCGCTGGTCGGCGGCCTCGTCATCGGCGTCGTCGAGAGCCTGTCAGGTCTCTATCTCGGCGAAAGCCTCGGCCAGATCGGCATCTTCCTCATCTTCATCCTGGTCCTGCTGTTCCGCCCGACCGGCCTGTTCGGGGCGAAGGCATGAGTTCCGGGACCTTCGCAGCCTATCGCCCGATCCTCATCGCCATAGCCGCCCTTGCGGCGCTGCCGCTCGCCGTGCCGCTCCTCGTCGGGGCGGGCCTCTTCGCCGGACCCAATACCTTCTACAACCTGATGATCTTCATCCTGATCATCACCCTGGCGGCACAGGGCTGGAACATCGCCGGCGGCTATGGCGGCCAGTTCTCCTTCGGGCACGCCGCCTTCTTCGGCACCGGCGCCTATGCCCAGGCCGTCCTGCAGACCCGCTACGGCGTCAATGCCTGGGTGGCCTTGCCGCTCGCCATGGCGCTCGGCGGTCTGGTCGGGGCGTTGATCGGCCTGCTCGCCTTCCGCGCCCGCCTGCGCGGTTCCTATTTCGCCCTGGTCACGCTCGCCTTCGCCGAGGTCTTCCGCATCCTCGCCAATGCCACCCCGATCACCGGCGGCGCCGCCGGCACGCTCGTTCCGCTTCGCATCGGCTTCGGCCAGATGCAGTTCGACGCTCCCGCCGCATTCTTCTACCTCGCACTGGCCTTCGTTGCTGTCGTGCTCATTCTCAACCGCTTGCTAGAGCGCTCGCGCTTCGGCGCCTGGCTCGTGGCTGTCAGGGAAAACGAGGACGCCGCCCGCGCTCTCGGCGTCGACACGCTGACCGTCAAGCTGAAGGCCATCACGCTCTCGGCCGCCGTCACGGCCGTGGCCGGTGCGCTCTATACCCAGAAGTTCCTCTATGTGGACGCCAACATCGCCTATGGCGCCTGGATCTCGGTGGAGGCGCTGCTGGCGCCCATCGTCGGCGGCATCGGCACGGTTTTCGGCCCGCTCATCGGCGCCGTTGCGCTGATCGGACTCGGCGAGGCGGCGAAGACCGTCATCCATGCGGCCTTCGGCTCCGCCGTTCCGGGCGTCGACCTCGTTGTCTACGGGCTGCTGCTGGTCGTCGTCATCGCCTTCGCGCCGCGCGGCCTGATCGGCCTCCTGCGGACCAGGGGAGGGCGCTGATGCTGGAAGTTCAGGGCCTCACCAAGCGGTTCGGCGGGCTCGTCGCCGTCAGCGACGTCAGCCTCACCGTGCCCGAGGGCTCGATCACCGGGCTCATCGGCCCGAACGGCGCCGGCAAGACCACGCTCTTCACGCTGATCTCCGGATTCCAGACACCGAGCGCCGGACGCGTGCTCTTCGCCGGCGCAGACATCACCGGCCGCACGCCGGAAAGCCTCGCGGTCCTCGGCATCGCCCGCACCTTCCAGATCGTCCAGCCTTTTGCCGGCCTGTCGGTGCTGGAGAACATCGCGGTCGGCGCCTATCTGCGCTGTCCCCACCGGGCCGAGGCCATGGCCCATGCCGAGGCGGTGGCGGACAGGGTCGGCCTCACCGATCTCGGGCGCCCGGCCTCCTCGCTGACGGTCGCCGGCCGCAAGCGGCTCGAACTCGCCCGGGCGCTGGCGACCGGGCCTCGCCTCCTTCTGCTCGACGAGGTGCTGGCCGGGCTCAACCCTTCCGAAATCCGCGACATCGTCCCGGTGATCCGGTCGATCCGTGAATCCGGGGTGACGATCCTGATGATCGAGCATGTCATGCAGGCGGTGATGAGCCTGTGCGAACATGTCCATGTCCTCGCCAACGGCCGCCTCATCGGCGCCGGCACGCCGGCCGAGGTGGTCGGCAATCCCGCCGTCGTCGAGGCCTATCTCGGCCACGGCGCGGCCGGCCGCCTGCAGAAGGGGGCGTCCCATGGCTGAGCCGATCCTGGCGGTCGAGGATATCGTCGCCGGCTATGGCGCGACGGAAATCCTGCGCGGCCTGTCGATGAGCGTCGCACCCGGCGAGATCGTCGCCGTCTTGGGCTCGAACGGCGTCGGCAAGACGACGCTGAACATGGTCCTCTCGGGGATCCTGCGCGCCACGTCCGGCACAGTCCGCTTCCTCGGCGAGGACATCACCCGGGCGACCCCGGGCGAGATCGTCGCGCGCGGTCTGATCCACGTTCCTGAAGGCCGTAAGATCTTCCCCAACATGACCGTGCGCGAGAACCTCGTGCTCGGCTCCTACCGGCGCGGCAAGGCGGCGCGCGCCGGTAATCTCGACCGGGTCTTCTCCACCTTCCCCCGCCTTCGCGAGCGCATCGGCCAGCTGGCCGGGACGCTGTCCGGCGGCGAGCAGCAGATGCTCGCCATCGGCCGCGGCATGATGGCCGAGCCGAAGCTCCTCATCCTCGACGAGCCCTCGCTCGGCCTCTCGCCGCTGCTGGTGGAGGAGATGTTCACCCTGGTGCGGCAGATCCATGCCGAGGGGCTCGCTGTCCTGCTTGTCGAGCAGAACGTCGTCCAGTCGCTGGAGGTTGCCTCCCGCGCCTTCATTCTGGAAAACGGCATCTTCGCACTGTCCGGAACGGCGACTGACCTCGCCGCCAGCGACGACCTGCGCCGCGCCTATCTGGGCCTGTAACGATGGTCCGGAACTTTCCTTCCATGTCTTTCATGACCAAGCGCCTTGCCGGAGACTGCCGATGACCAGCCCTGCCCAGATCCTGCGCGCCCGGCTCGACCGGCGCCCCGTGCTGGTCGCGCCCGGTGTCGTCGATCCGCTCACCGCCCAGATCGCCGTCGATGCCGGCTTCGAGGCGCTCTACCTGACCGGAGCCGGCATCGCCTACACGCAGCTCGGCATGCCGGATATCGGCCTCACCACCATGACCGAGGTGAGCAACGTCATTGCCCGCATCGCCGACAAGGTGAACGTGCCGCTGATCGTCGACGGCGACACCGGCTTCGGCAATGCCATCTCGGTCCAGCGCACCGTCCGCGTCTTCGAACGGGCCGGGGCATCGGCCATCCAGATCGAGGACCAGACCTTCCCCAAGCGCTGCGGCCATCTTCGCGGCAAGGACGTGATGCCGACGGAAGACATGGTTGGCAAGATCAAGGCGGCGGTGGACGCCCGTGCCAATGGCATGCTCGTCATCGGCCGCACCGATGCCGGCGCCATTGAGGGCTTCGAGCGGGCCTTCGAACGGGCCGAGCGCTATGCCGAGGCCGGAGCCGACATCATTTTCGTCGAGGCGCCGCGCACCCGCGAGGAGCTCTCTGCTGTCCCGACGCGGCTCGGTCATATCCGGCCCCTGATGGCCAATATGGTCGAGGGCGGCCGCACGCCGATGACGCCGGTGAGCGACCTCGAGGCCATGGGCTACAGCCTGGTGGTCTTTTCGGCCGGCGTGGTCCGGGCCATGGCGAAGACTGCCCGCCGGTTCTATGACACGCTCAGGGCCGACGGCACCTCCGATGCGGTGCGCGACGAGATGTATTCCTTCGACGAACTCGCCGACATGGTCGGCACCACCGCGCTGCTGGAGGCGGGCAAGCGCTATGACCCGGCCGGGGGCGGGGCATGACGCTCGATCCCGTCACGCTCGCGGTCCTCAAGGGGCGGCTGGAGCAGATCGCCGACGAGATGGACGCGACGCTCTACCGCTCCGCCTTCAACCCGATCATCGCCGAGGCGCGCGACGCCTGCCATGGCCTCTACCACCGCGAGACCGGCGACACGCTGGTCCAGGGCACCAAGGGCCTGCCGATCTTCGTCGGCGCCATGGCCTTTGCGGTGAAGGCGGTGATCGACAAGGTGAAGGCGCAGGGCGGGCTTTCCCCGGGCGACACCTTCATCTTCAACGACCCCTATGCCGGCGGCACCCATCTCAACGATTTCCGGCTTGTACGTCCGGTCTTCCGTGACGGGGCGCTGTTCTGTTGGCTCGCCTCGGCCGGTCACTGGCTGGACATCGGCGGCAACGTGCCCGGCGGCTACAATCCGGTGGCGACCGAGAGTTTCCAGGAAGGCGTGCTGATTCCTGTGGTGAAGCTCGTTTCGGCTGGCGAAACCCGGCAGGACATACTCGACATCCTCGCCGCCAATTCCCGCCTGCCGAATTCGAACTGGGGCGACCTCAACGGTCAGCTCAACGCGCTGGACCTCGGCGAGATCAGGCTCAACGCCCTCCTCGACCAGTATGGCGCCGCCACCATCGACCAGGCCTTCGTCGCCTTTTCCGCCCGCGCCGAGGCGCTGATGCGCGAGGCGATCGCCGCGCTGCCGGACGGCACCTATGCCTTTGAGGACTATCTCGACAATGACGGCATCGTCGACGCGCGGCTGACGGTAGCGCTTGACCTCACCATCGCCGGCGAGACCATGGTGCTCGACTTCTCGCGCTCCTCGCCGCCCTGCGCCGGCCCGATCAACATCTCCGTGCCGACGACGATCGCGGCCTGCTATGTCGCCCTCAAGCACGTCTTCACGGATGTGCCGGCCAATGCGGGCTGCCTCAAGCCCATCACCTTCGTGGTGCCGGGCACGACCCTGCTGGGCGCCGGGGCGCCCAAGCCGATGGCCGGCTATACGGAGACGATCCTCCGCCTCATCGGCGTCGTCTTCGGCGCCCTCGCGAAGGCCGTGCCCGATCGCGCCACCGCCGGCCCCTTCGGCACGATCAACGCCCTGTCCATGGCTGGCCACCGCGCCGACGGCAGCCGCTGGGTGATGTTCAACTTCTTCGGCGGCGGTCTCGGCGGCAATCCCGAAAGCGACGGGCTCAACCACGCCAACAACCCGATCTCGACCGCCACCATGCCGCCGGTGGAGATCCTCGAGGCCGCCTATCCCATCCTGTTCACGCAATGGGCGCTGCGGCCCGATTCTGCTGGCTTGGGCGCCCATCGCGGCGGCCTCGGTGCCATCTACGAGATCGAGGTGCTGGACCCGCGCGGGGCCGACGTCTTCCTGCTCGGCGAACGCGGCCGCTTTGCGCCCTTCGGCGTCAATGGCGGCGGGGAGGGGGCTCTCAACCGGTTCACGTGGACCGATGGCGGCGTCACCGGGACCCCGCCGATGGCCTCCAAGGTCACCGGGGTGAAGCTCGGCCAGGGCGGCCGTGTCAGGCTGGAGACGCCGGGCGGCGGCGGCTTCGGCGATCCCGCCGGGCGCGATCCGGCGGCGACCGCGCGCGATCATCGGCTCGGCTATGTGACCGGAGCGAAGGCATGACCACCCTCGTCGGCGTCGATGTCGGTGGCACCTTCACCGATCTGTTCTTCCTGGACGAGGCGACCGGCACGTTCCGCACCGCCAAGGTCCCGTCCAACCGCGGCGACGAGGCGGTCGGGTTTCTGGAGGGGCTGAAGACCTTCGGCGCATTGTCCGACCTCGGATCCATCGTCCATGGCACGACGGTGGGCACCAACGCCCTGCTGGAGCGCAAGGGCGCGCGCATCGGCGTTATCACCACGGCCGGCTTCCGCGACGTTCTCGAAATGCGCCGCCGCGACCGCCGCAACACCTGGGGCCTGTGGGGCGATTTCACCCCCATCGCCGACCGGGACCTGCGCGTCGAGGTGGCCGAGCGGACCCTGGCCGACGGCACCGTGCGCCAGGCGGTGGACCCGGCGGAGGTCGCCGCCGCGGCGCGGGCCCTGGTCGCCGCGGGCGCGACGGCGCTCGCCGTCGTCTTCGTCAACGCCTATGCCAATCCCGCCAACGAGAGGGCCGCGGCCGCGGCCGCCCGCGCCGTCTGGGCGAACGAACATGTCTCGGTCTCTTCCGAGATCCTGCCGGAGATCCGCGAGTTCGAGCGCGCCTCGACCACCGCCCTCAACGCCTATCTGCAGCCCGTGGTCGGCTCTTATCTCGCCAAGCTGGAAGCGGCGCTGGCGGGCGAGGCCTTTGCCGGCGCCTTCCACATCGTCCAGTCCAACGGTGGCGTCATGTCGACGGCGACCGCCCGACGCCTGCCGGTGCGCACCGCTCTCTCCGGCCCTGCTGCCGGCGTCATCGCCGCGGCGGCCATCGCCACCGCTGCCGGCTATCCCGACATCATCACCGGCGATCTCGGCGGCACATCGTTCGACGTGTCGTTGATCGCCGGCGGCGAGGCCGCGCTGGCCGCCCAGACCACCATCGATTTCGGCCTCGTCATCCGCTCGCCGATGATCGAGATCACCACGATCGGCGCCGGGGGCGGCTCCATCGCCCGCGTCGACCGCGGCGGCTTTCTCGAGGTCGGGCCCGAAAGCGCGGGCTCGCGCCCGGGTCCCGTCGCCTATGGCCAGGGCAACGACCGCCCGACGCTCACCGACGCGAACATCGTCCTTGGCCGCATCAATGCCGATCGTCCCATCGGCGGCAAGCTCCAGCGGCTCGACGTCGAGGCGGCGCGGCGGGCGCTCGCCCGCCATGTCGGCGAACCGCTCGGCCTCACGCCGGAAGCGGCGGCCGAGGCGGTCGTGCGCATCGCCGATGCGCGTATGGCCGGCGCCATCCGCCTTGTCTCGGTGGAGCGCGGCCACGATCCCGGGACTTTCGCCTTCGTGCCCTTCGGCGGCGGCGGCGCGCTGCATGCCGGCGCGCTGATCGCCGATATCGGCCTAAAAGCGGCGCTGGTGCCGCGATTTCCCGGTGTCACCTCGGCCATGGGCTGCGTCATGGCCGATATCCGCCACGACCAGGTGCAGACACTGAACCTCGTCCTTGGCAGCCTCGACGCGGGAGCCCTCGACCGCCGCATGGCGGAGGAGGGGGCCGCCGCCCATGCCGTTGTCGCCGGCGCCGGCCTCACCGTCGAGCGGATCGACGTCACCTATGAGCTCGACATGCACTATCTCGGTCAGACCCATACTGTCGCCGTGCCGCTGCCGGTGACACTGACCGAGGGCCGCACCGGCATCACCGCGGCCATCGTCGGCAAGGCCTTCGAGGCAGCCTATTCGCGGGCCTTTTCCCGCCTGCTGCCGGGCCTCGGAATCCGCATCGTCAACCTCAGGACCACCGCCATCGGCCGCCGTCCGGCCATCGACCTCGCAGCGCTGGCGCCGGAGGCCTCCGCCTCTTGGGCCAAGGCGCGCACCGGCAGCCGGTCCGTCTGGTTCGGCGGCTGGCGCGAGACGGCGGTCTTCTCCCGCCTCGACCTGCCGGTCGAGGCCGTGGTGGAGGGCCCGGCCGTACTCGAACAGCCCGACGCCACGATTCTCGTGCCGCCCGGCCAGCGGGCGCGCGTCGACCGCTTCGGCAACCTCGTGCTGGAATGCGCCTGATGGATCTCGCCCGTACCGCGCTGCTCGTCTGCGACCTGCAGAACGACTTCCTCCACCCCGACGGCGCCTATGGCCGGGCGCGGCAGTCCGCACCCGAGATCGCCGCGCTCCCCGAGCGCCTGAAGCCGCTGGCGGATCTGATCCGGGCCAGGGGCGGCTGGATCGTCTCGACCCATTTTACCCTGGTGCCTGGCAAGGGCGGCGAGCCCTTCATCTCCGACCACCTGAAGCAGCTCCGTCCCTTCCTCGCGAAGGGCGACTTCGTGCCCGGCTCCTGGGGCCACGACACGGTGGATGCGCTGCAGCCCGTCGACATCAAGGTGGAGAAGGTCGCCTATTCCGCCTTCTACATGTCGCGGCTCGAATGGGTGCTGAAGAAGGCTGGCATCGAGACGCTTCTCGCCTGCGGCATCGTCACCAATGGCGGCGTCGCCTCGACGGTGCGCGACGCCCATGTCCGCGACTTCCACGTGACCGTCATCGCCGATGGCTGCGCCGCTTTCTCGCCGAAGGTCCATGACGAGGCGATCGCCGGGTTGAAGCCGGTGGCGCGGATCGCCACCGTGGCCGAGCTGATTGCGGAGATTGGCGGGTGAGGACCCCATGTCCCGCATCCTGACCGACGATCTCCCCTTCGCCCTGACCGTGCCGGTCGCCATCGTCGGCGGCGGGGCGGCCGGGCTCTGCGCGGCGCTGGCGGCGAAGGAGGCCGGCGTCGACGCGGTGGTCTTCGAGCGCGACGCGCTCCCGCAAGGCTCCACCGCCCTTTCGGCGGGCCTCATCCCCGCCGCCGGCACCGCGGCGCAGCGGGCGGCCGGCATCGCCGACAGCGCGGCGTCTTTCGCTCGCGACATCCAGGCCAAGGCCCATGGCGCGGCCGACCCGGAGGTGCTCGCCACCGTGACGCAGGGCGCCGGCCCGGCCATCGACTGGCTGACCGAACGCCACGGCCTCGCCTTCACGGTGATCGCCGACTTCTCCTATCCCGGCCATTCCGCCCGGCGCATGCACGGTCTCGCTTCGCGGTCGGGAGCCGAACTCGTCGACCGCCTGCGCGCCGCGGCGGAAGCCGCCGGCATCGACATCGTCGGCGCCGCCCATGTCACGGCCCTCGTCGCCGCGCCGGACGGGCGTGTCAGGGGCCTGGTGGTGGCGCGCCCCGACGGGTCGGAGGAACGCATCGGCTGCGACGCCCTCGTCCTCGCCTGCAACGGTTACGGCGGCAACAAGACCCTCGTTGCCGAGCACATCCCGGCGCTGAAGGACGCGCTCTATTTCGGCCATCCCGGCAACCAGGGCGACGCGGTGATCTGGGGGCAGGAGTTGGGCGCCGCGCTGCGCCACATGAGCGGTCATCAGGGCCATGGGTCCGTCGCCCACCCCCACGGCATCCTCGTCTCCTGGGCGGTGATCATGGAGGGCGGGTGCCAGGTCAACGCGTTAGGCGAGCGGTTCTGGAACGAAGCCTCCGGCTATTCGGAGGCGGCGCTCGCCGTGCTCGGCCAGCCCGGTGGCATCGCCTGGGACCTTTTCGACGCGCGCATCGCCGGCATCGCCCGGCAGTTCGAGGACTTCCGCAGGGCCGAGGCGGCGGGTGCCGTTCTTCAAGTGGAATCGATGGATGAACTGGCAACGCGGATCAGCATTCCGCGCCAAGTGATTCGCGCGACTCTCGAATCCATCGCCGATCTCAAGCGGCGTCGAGCGACCGACGGCTTCGGCCGCGACTGGTCGGGCCTGCCCGATCTCGCGCCGCCCTACCTGGCGGTTAAGGTCACCGGCGCGCTTTTCCACACCCAGGGCGGCCTCGCCGTGGATGGCGCCGCGCGGGTGCTGCGGTCCGACGGGCGCCCGCTCCCCAATCTTTTCGCGGCAGGAGGCGCAGCGGTGGGGGTGTCGGGACCGGACGCCGCCGGCTATCTTTCCGGCAACGGGCTACTGACCGCCGTGGTGCTGGGACGCATCGCCGGTGCCGACGCGGCCCGCCTCGTCAGCGCCGAACCCTGAGAGCCCCATGCCCGTCGACCTCGAGGCCCTGAAGCCCCTCCTCGCCCGCGTCCGCGCCACCCCGCCGGGCAAGAATACCGACGGCTGGATGGCGGCCGCCTGTCCCGATGCGACCGCCGCAGACAGGCAGGTGATCGCCGCCGCACTCGCTGCTGTGCCGGTGCCCGCCTTCACCCGCGATGCCGCCCGCATCCCGGCGCTGCAGAAGATCCTGAAGAAGGAAAAGCTCGCGGCCTTCCTCGTGCCGCGTGCCGACGAGCATCAGGGCGAATATCTCGTGGCCCGCGCCGAGCGGCTGCAATGGCTCACCGGCTTTTCCGGATCGGCCGGATTCGCCATTATCCTGCAGAAGGAGGCCGCACTCTTCGTCGACGGCCGCTACACGCTCCAGGCACCGGCCGAGACGGATGCCTCTGTCATTGAATGCCGCCACTTCAAGAAGCCGCCCGCCATCGACTGGCTGGCCGGCAAGGTCAAGGCGGGTGACCGCGTCGGTTTCGATCCGCGCATCACGCCGGTGAAGGAGGCCGAGCGCTGGCGCGAGGCGCTCGGCAAGGCGGGTGCCGCGCTCGTGGCGCTCGACAGCAATCCGATCGACGCGATCTGGACCGGTCAGCCCGGTGACCCATTCTCCGCCATCCTTGCCCAGCCGTTGAAATTTGCCGGCGAGGCGAGTGGCGACAAGCGTTCCCGCATCGGTCAGGAGATTGCCGCGCGCGGCGCCAGAGCGGCCGTGCTGAACCAGCTCGACTCCATCGCCTGGCTGCTCAACGTGCGCGGCGGCGACACCCCGGCGACGCCACTGGTCCAGAGCTTCCTCATCCTAGCCGCTGACGGCCACGCCACCTGGTTCGTCGACCAGGCCAAGTTCACGCCCGGCCTTACCGCCCATCTCGGCAACGGCGTGACCGTGCGCCCCCTGGAGGCTTTCGCCGAGGGACTGCAGGAATGGTCCGGAAAGGCCGTGACCATCGAACCGGAGACCGCGACCGCCTGGATCGCCGACCGGCTGACGGCGGCGGGCGCCACCCTGATCCATGGCGAGGATCCATCGGTCCTGCCCAAGGCGCGCAAGAACCGGGTGGAACTCGCGGGTACCCGCAAGGCGCATGCCCGCGACGGCGCCGCCATGGCACGCTTCCTCCACTGGGTCGACCGTGAGGCGGTCGGCCAGGGCGAACTCGCCGTCATGGCGAAGCTGGAGGAGATCCGCGGCGCCGATGCACTCCATCGCGGTGCCAGCTTCACCACTATCGCCGGTGCCGGCTCGAACGGCGCCATCGTCCATTACCGGTCCTCGCCGGCAACCGAACGGAAGGTCGAAAAGGGCACGTTCCTCCTCGTCGATTCCGGCGCTCAATATCTGGACGGCACCACCGACATCACCCGCACTATCGCCGTGGGCGGTGTGCCGAAGCGTCTCAGGGAGCACTACACCCTGGTCCTCAAGGGTCATATCGCGGTCGCCACCGCCCGCTTTCCCAAGGGCACGGGCGGCATCGCCATCGACGGTTTCGCCCGCCGCGCGCTCTGGCAGGCTGGCCTCGACTTCGACCATGGCACCGGCCACGGGGTTGGCGTCTATCTCGGCGTGCATGAGGGGCCGGCGCGCATCTCGCCCCTGTCGCAGGTCCCACTCGAGCCCGGCATGATCCTGTCCAACGAGCCCGGCTTCTACGAGACCGGCTCCCATGGCATCCGTCTGGAAAATCTGATCGTGGTCACCGAGAGCGCCAAGCCCGGCTTCCTGGAATTCGAGACGATCACCTTCTGCCCCTTCGACCGCCGCGCCATCGTGACGAACCTGCTCACCACGGCGGAGCGGCAATGGCTGGACGCTTATCACAAGCGGACCTGGAACCTGCTGGAGGGGCGCGTCACTGGCGCCGACCGTCCCTGGCTGAAGCGGATGACGGCGCCGCTTTGAACCGGTTGCTGCCGATGGCGACACCCCGTCGCATCCGGAAGCTATGCTTTTGTCGAAAAAATGGTCGCATCGTACCGTTTTGTTAACGGCAATACCCGATGACTTGAGTGAAATTCATCCTTTCGGGGCCAGTTTATGCGCTTTGTTTCTCGCCTTCCCCTTGCCGCGCGGGTAGCCGCCCTCGCAGCTGTGGTCATCTCGGTTGTCGCCCTCGGGTCCGGCTTCTATGCGGTCTCGCAGATTGACGCCCGCATGGCGGAGATCGTCGAAGGCCAGGTCACCGACCGCAGCCTCCAGATGAGCCGCGCCGCCGAACTCGGGCTGCCTGACGGCAAGATGGAGCGTGCCACCGCGACCGGTCCGGCCGTGCGCATTCGCGCCAGCGCCCTTCCGGCCGAAGGCGATCACCGGATCGTCGATCACGCCGCCGACGGCTCGTCCATGTTCCGCCGCGACCCGGCGACGGGCGACCTCATCCGCTACTCCTCGTCGGTGCGGGACCAGCAGGGCAACCGCGTCATGGGCTCGCGCATCCCGGCGTCGTCGCCGATCGCGCAGGCCATCGGCCGCGGCGAGGTGCTGACCGACCACATCATCGTGGGCAACATCCCGCGCATCGCCCGCTACGTTCCGATCGTCACGCCCGACAACCGCATCCTCGGTGCGCTCGGCGCCGGCATCAGCAAGGCCAATGCCGACGCCTCTGCCGCCAGCATGCGGGAGGGTGTGATCATCGCCATGGCCCTGCTGGCCATCGTCGCCGCCGTCGGCGTGTTCTTCCTGCTGACCCACTTCCTCAAGCCGGTGCGCGAGGCCGCGGCCGCGATCAACGGTCTCGCGGAGGATCGTACCGTCGACATGTCGCGCCATGCCGCCCGTCAGGACGAGATCGGCCTCATTGCCCGCGCCGTGGGTGGTCTCGCCCAGAGCCTCGCCGAGCGTGCGCAGATGCGGAGCGCCGAAGACCAGCGCAGTGCCGCCGAGCTCGCACGTCGCGATTCGATGGAAAAGGCCGTCAGCCACTTCGACCAGGCCATCGGCTCGGTCATGGACCGTGTCGCTTCGCGTGCCGTCTCCGTCACCGGCGCCACCGGCACGGTCTTTGCGGCGGGCGAAGCCGCCGACGCCGGTGTCCGCGAGACGGTGCAGGCGACCGAGGAGACCCTTCACCGTGTCACCGGCATCGCCGGTGCGACGGAGGAACTGAACGCCGCCATCGTCGAGATCCGCCGTCAGACAGAAGAGGCCATGAACGTCTCCTCCGAGGCGTCGAAGGCGGTCGAATCGGCCTCCAGCGACGTCTCCGGTCTCGCCGCCATGGGTGAGAAGATCGGCGCCGTCGTCGAGCTGATCCGCGCCATCGCCGAACAGACCAACCTGCTCGCCCTCAACGCCACGATCGAGGCCGCCCGCGCCGGCGAGGCAGGCCGCGGCTTCGCCGTGGTCGCCTCGGAGGTCAAGCAACTCGCCTCCCAGACCGCCCGTGCCACCGAGGACATCGCCGCCCAGGTCGCCTCCATCCAGCAGGCCACCGGCCGCAGCGTCGCCTCCATGGGGGGCATCACCGAGACGGTCGTTCGGATGCGCCGGGCGAGCGAGGCGATCTCCACCGCCATCGACCAGCAGGCTCAGGCGACCCAGGAGATCGGCGCCAGCGTCGAGGGCACCGCCTCCGTCGCGCAGGCCGCGGGCCGCTCCATCGCCGGGGTTTCCGAGCGCCTGAAGGCGACCGGCTCGGCAGTCGGTTCGCTCAACGATGTCGCCAAGGGTCTGGAGGGCGACATTGCCGGCCTCCGCCAGGCGGTCGGCACCTTCCTCAAGGAGGTCAAGGCGGCCTGATTCTCGGCCCGTCTCCCGAACGTTGTCGCGATGGCCGGGCAATGCCCGGCCATCGTCGTTTCAGGGACCATCAGCCGGCGAAGGCCTTCTCCACCGCAGCGGCCATGCGAAGCAGCCTGCGGTCCTGCCCGGCCAGCGCCGTCAGCATGAAGCCGACGGGAAGGCCCTTCACCTGAGGGCAGGGGATCGAGATTCCGGTGAACGTGAAGACATTGCCGACGGTGGTGTTGCGCAGCACGAGCCCGTTGGCGGTCCAGAACTGATCGTCCGAGGCGGTGAGGTCCGAGATCTTCGGCGCCCGGATCGGCGTCGTCGGCAGGATGAGGGCGTCGATGTCGGCGAGGCGGTCGCGCATCCGGGCGACCAGTTCGGCCCGCTTGTTGACGAGACGGATATAGTCCGGGGCGGCGGCCTTGGCACCGATGCGTACCCGCGCCAGCACGCGCGGGTCGAAGTCCCGCGCTCTTTCCTCCATCCATTCCGCATGCACGGCCGCCGCCTCCATGGCGACGAAGGGGGCTTTCGCCATGGCGTCGGCGAGCTCCTGCAGCAGGTCCTCGATCGAGATGTCGGAGATGCGGGCGCCGGCCTTGGTGAGGCGGGCGGCGGAGGCCTCGAAGGCCTGTCCGACCTCCGGCTCCATCTGGCCGAACAGTCGACCGCGCGGAATGGCGAGCCTGAGCCCGGCCAGCGGGGCGGGCGTCAGGGTCCAGGGCTGCTCGCCGGCGAGGACCGCGTCGGTGGCGGCGCAATCCGCCACGGACTTTGCCAGCGGTCCGATCGTGTCGAGTGCATAGGAGAGGGGAAAAGCGCCGTCCAGGGGGATCCGGCCATAGGTCGGTTTGAACCCGACGCAGCCGTTGAGCGCCGCGGGAATGCGGATCGACCCGCCGGTATCCGAGCCGAGGCCCATGCGGACCGTGCCCTCGGCGGCCGAGACGCCGGCACCGGACGACGAACCGCCGGGCACCCGGCTCTTGTCGGCGGCATTGCCCGGGGTGCCGAAATGCGGGTTGATGCCGATGCCGGAAAAGGCGAACTCGCTCATGTTGGTCTTGCCGACGATGACAACGCCGGCCTGGCGCAGGCGCGCGACCGTCGGCGCATCGGCGGTCGCCGCCGGCTGCGACCGCAGGATAGTGGAACCGGCGGTCGTCACCTCGCCGGCGACGTCGAACAGGTCTTTGATCGAGATGACCCAGCCGTCGAGGGGCGACAGCCTCACGCCTGCCCTTGCGCGCGCATCGGCGGCGTCTGCCTCGGCCCGCGCCCGCTCCGCATAGACCTTGGTGAAGGTGACGCGGCCGTCGGAGGAGGGATCGTCGATACGGGCGAGCGAGGCTTCGAGTGCGTCGCGGACGGAGGTGGGCATGTACGGCACTCCAGGCAGGGCAGGGGCAGAGACTGTCGGCAATGGCGGTGGCTCAGGTCAAGGCGGCTTCACCGCATGGACGGGCGGAGTGGCATGCCGGGATGGCGGCGGACCGGGGCAGGCGTCGAGTTCCCGGCTTCGACCCACCCGATGAAGCCTTACACCGGCTCGGTGCCGCACCATTCGGCGACGAACAGCGCCATCGATTTCGTCGCCTTGCGCAGGGATTCGATGGAGAAGCGCTCGTCGAAGCCGTGGACGCGCTCGGCCGAGGGGCCGTAGTTGAGCGTCGGGATCTTGTCGAAGAGCGCATAGACGCGCCCGTCGAGATAGGCGGGCGTGACGCTCTCCTTGAGCGGCTCACCCCAGGCGCGCTGGTGCGCGCGTGCCAGCACAGCCTCGGCCTCGGAACCGGGTGCGAGGATATAGCCCTCGGTGGTGAAGCCGTTCCAGGCAATTTTCGGCGGGTTGTTGGCGAGAAAGCGGTCCGCGCGCGCCGCTTTGGCGATCGTGTCCTCGATGGCGCGCATCATCTCCTGAGGCGTCTCGCCGGGAAAGATCGAGATGCGGCAGTCGACCGTGCACCAGGCCGGTACGGAGGAGGCCCAGTCGCCGCCCTTGATCTTGCCGATATTGAGATTGATCGGGTGCGGCTCGTCCTTGAACAGCGGGTGGTTCGGCGTCTTGGTGTTCCAGAAGGCCTCGAGTTCGCGCAACTTGCCGATGATGCCGAAGGCCGCCTCGATGGCGTTCTGGCCGGCGCCCGCCTCGCGCACATGGACCGGATGGCCCTGCACGGTGAACTGGAACCAGACGACGCCGACATTGCCGCGGGTGATCTTGCCCTGGCTCGGCTCGGGGATCAGCGCCGCTTCCGCCTTGTAGCCGCGCAGGTGGCACTGCAGTGCGCCGTTACCGGTGGATTCCTCCTCCACGACCGACTGCACATAGACGGTGGCCGCCGGTTGCAGGCCTGTGCGCTTCAGGGCGTCGAAGACGGCGACCATGGCGCCATGGCCGGCCTTCATGTCGCCGGCGCCGCGGCCATAGAACCAGTCGCCGTCGATGCGCGGCTCATAGGGCGGCGATGTCCACATCTCCAGCGGCCCCGGCGGCACGATGTCGATATGGCCCTGCATGATCAGGCTGCGGCCGGTCTCCGCCTTCGGGCGGTGGATGCCGACGACGATCGGCGCGGTCGAATGGGTGTCGGAAAAGGGCGAACCACCAGGATGGCGCTTGATCGCCTCCTCGTCCATGGCGAAGCGCTCCATGGCGAAGCCGCGCTTGCGCAGTTCCTGGAACACGAAGTCCTGCACCGCATGTTCGTCGCCGCGCTGGGAGGGGTAGCGGACCAGCGTCTTCAGATAGTCGAGCTGGGCATCGAACCCGTCGTCGACGGCCTTGACGATGCGGTCGGCGAGGGCAGGATCGAGGGCCATGGGCAATGCTCCGGGCAGAGGTCGGTGAAGGTGAGGGTCAGGACGGGATCGGCTCGGTGCCGCACCATTCGGCGACGAAGAGCGCCATGGTGCGGGTGACGCGGCGCATGCTGCCGATGGAGAAGCGCTCGTCGAAGCCGTGGATGTTCTCCGAGATCGGGCCGTAGCAGAGCGCCGGAATCTTGTCGTAGAGCGCATAGACGCGGGTATCGAGATAGCCGGGCGTGACGAGGTCCTGCAGCGGCGCGCCGGTCGCCGTCTCGTGGGCGCGGGTGAGAACGGCTTCAGCCTCCGACCCCGGCTCCAGCGCATAGCCCTCGGTGGTGAAGCCGGTGAAGGTGACGCGCGGCGGATTGTTGGCGAGGAACCGGTCGGCCCGCGCCGCGCCGATGACCGCCTCCTCGACGGCGCACATCATCGTCTCGGCGCGCTCGCCCGGATAGATGGCGATCCGGCAGTCGATGGCGCACCAGGCCGGCACTGACGAGGCCCAGTCGCCACCCTCGATCATGCCGATGTTCAGGTTGATCGGGTGGTCAACGTCCTCGAAATGGCGGAATTCGGCCTTCTTCGCGTTCCAGCGGGCCTCGAGGTCGCGCAGCGCCCGGATGACGCCCTGTGTCGCCTCGATGGCGTTCTGCCCGGTCCCTGCCTGGCTGACATGGACGGGAAGGCCGGCCACCGCGACCCGGAACCAGACGACGCCGGTATTGGCGCGGATGATCTTCTCGTCCTCCGGTTCGGGAATCAGCACGGCATCGGCCTTGTAGCCGCGCAGGTGGCACTGCAGGGCGCCGTTCCCCGTCGATTCCTCCTCCACAACGGACTGGACCGTGACGGTCGATGCCGGCTGAAGCCCGATGCTGGCGAGCGCGTCGAAGACGGCGAACATGGCGGCATGCCCCGCCTTCATGTCGGCGCCGCCGCGACCATAGAACCAGTCGCCCTCGCTGTGCGGCTCGAAGGGGTCGCGCGACCACAGGTCCCGCGGTCCCGGCGGCACGACGTCGACATGGCTCTGCAGGATCAGTGTGCGGCCGGTCTCGACCTGCGGGCGGTGGATGCCGACAACGATCGGCGCGTCGGAATGGTCGGCCGTCACCGGCGATCCGCCGGGATGGCGGGCGAGCGCCGCCGGTTCCATGGCGAAGCGCTCGGTGGCCCAGCCGCGCGCCTTCATCTCGGCGAGCACGAAGTCCTGGCAGGCGTGCTCGCGGCCGCGCGTCGAGGCAAAGCGGACGAGATCGGCCGTCAGCGCCATCTGTCGGTCGAATCCTGCATCGACGGCGGCGACGATCTTCTCGGCGAGGGCGGGATCGAGAGGCATGGTGGCTCCGGCGGGGAGGGCGAGCCTAGCCGCGCGCGGCAACCGAGCAACCATCGCCTGCGCAGCGGTGATGCGCGCCGGATGGCGTATCGCGAGGCGGGGCGGATCGGCGATTCGAGAAAAATGCCCCACCCGCACCCTCCCCGCTGCGCTGGGAGGGGGACTTCGGCGTCATGTCATGCCCCTGGCGGTCGAGCCTGGCGCGACCCTCACCGTCACGGGCTGTCGGCTATAGTCCCCCTCCCCGCGCAACGGGGAGGGTGCGGGTGGGGCCTGCGTCGGGACAAGTGCCAGTCCACCGCGCAAGCCACCCCGCCACGCGCCGCCCTTGCCTCGGCCCGTCATCCGGGGAACATGGCACAAACCTCTCCAGCCCGGTCGAATCCCGTCATGAAAGCCGTCTTCACCGACCTCCACAAAGGCCATGACCCCAAGCGCTTCATCCTGCGCGGCAAGTTTGCCCAAGGAGAGGAACGCCCGGAGCGCGCCGAACGGCTGATGGCGGGCCTGACGGCGGGAAATCACGAACTCTTGCCGAGCGAGACCTTCGGCCAGGGGCCGCGGCTCGGCGTCCATTCCGTCGACTATCTGCGCTTCATGGAGGAGGCCGCCGCCGAGTGGAAGACGCTGGCCGACGCCTCCGACGAGGTGCTGGGCAATGTCCACCCCGTCCGCCGCGGCGGTACCATGCCCCAGTCCATCACCGGTCGCGCAGGCTGGTACATGCAGGACATGGCCTGTGGCATCGGCCCCGATACCTGGCTCGCCGCGTCCTCGGCGACCGACGTCGCGGTGACCGCCGCCGAACTCGTCATCGAGGGCGAGCGCGCCGCCTATGCGCTCTGCCGCCCGCCCGGCCATCACGCCTACCGCGACGCCGCCGGCGGCCACTGCTTCCTCAACAACACCGCCATCGCCGCGCAGTATCTGCGCGCGGTCCACGACCGCGTGGCGATCCTCGACATCGACATCCACCATGGCAACGGCACGCAGGACATCTTCTACGACCGCGGCGACGTGCTGACCGTCTCGGTTCATGCCGACCCGTCGCGCTTCTACCCCTTCTTCTGGGGCTATGGGCATGAGCGCGGCACCGGAGCCGGCGAGGGGGCCAATCTCAACCTGCCGATCCCGGTCGGTTCGGGGGACGATGCCTATGTCGCGGCGGTCGAGGCTTCGGCGAAGACGATCGCCGCCTTCACGCCGGGCATGCTGGTGATCGCCCTCGGCCTCGACGCCTCCGCCGACGATCCTTTCGGCGGCGCCAAGGTGACGGCGGAAGGGTTCTGCCGCGCCGGCGAGGCCATCGCGCGGATGGGCATGCCGACGCTCTTCGTGCAGGAAGGCGGCTACCTCTCCGACCAGCTCGGCCCGAACCTCACGGCCGTGCTTGGCGGCTTCGAGGCCGTCGCCTGATCAGCCCTGGCGGGTCGATACGGGGCAGGTGTTCATGCCGAGCAGCGTATAGGCCGGGCACCAGCCGAGTGCCGCGGTGGTGAGCGGCACGATGCCGATCCAGCCGAGCCAGTTATAGCCGGTTGCCGGAATCCCGGTGACGGCAAAGAGCACGAGGGCGAGGCCGGCAACGATGCGCAGGACGCGGTCGATACCGCCGATATTGGTGCTGAACATGGGGGTGTCCTCCAGGGCCACCGGCGGAAGGGCCGGTGCCGATGAGGGCATAGGACGCTCTTCGTCCGCCCTTGTCGGTGACCTGGTCACACGGAGCGCGCGAGCCTTGCGAGTTTTTCCGGCGCGGTGATGCGGATCACGCCCCGACCGA
This sequence comes from Phreatobacter sp., assembly GCF_030691135.1. Lineage (GTDB taxonomy): Bacteria > Pseudomonadota > Alphaproteobacteria > Rhizobiales > Phreatobacteraceae > Phreatobacter. The sequence goes on along the minus strand of NZ_JAUYFA010000111.1, from coordinate 10,577 downwards.
GCGTCACCATGCCGTCCTGCTCCAGCGCCTTCAGCGCCCGGCTGACCACCTCGCGCGCCGATCCGAGCTCGACGGCGAGGTCATGATGCGTCGCCGTGACGGCACCCGCCACAGCGCGCTCGACCAGCGTTTCGGCGAGCCGGCGGTCGAGACGGCGGAAGGCGAGCTCCTCGAAAGTCATGATGAGGTCGGCCACCCGCGTCGCATAGCTTTCGAGCACCGCATTGCGGAAGGCCGGCGAGGTGCCGAGGAGGTCGTGGAACAGCGGCGCCGGGATCGCGACGGCGGTGACGGCGCTTTCGCACAGCGCCTCGGCCGAATAGGGCTCGTGCTTGAGGAGGCAGGACGTGGTGAGGACGCAGCTCTCGCCGGCCGAGACCCGGTAGAGCACGATCTCGCGGCCGGATTCGGCGACGATCTGCACGCGCACACAGCCCTCGAGCACGATGAGATAGGCCTCGCAGGGCGCCCCCGGCGCGAAGGGGTGCCCGTCCTTCGGCATGTGGAGGATCCGCGCCCGCCGGGCGATCTGCTGGCGCGCATCGGCGTCGAGGCCGGCAAATGTGCCGATCCGGTCGAGCCAGGCCGCGGCCGGGCCGGCAGGGTTGGCGCGTTGTTCCATGGCCGCGAGCCTGAGGCATCGGCCGCTCAGGTTCAAGTCGGCCTGGTGCTTGACACCCGGGGCGCGGCCCGCTCCCCTTGACGACACAAGGTCGCGGCCGAACGCGGCGGGAAGGAAGCGCTGCCGTGAGACCCGAGGGCAGGGGTCCGCTGGACTCCCTCTACTTCACCTATCCGCATTTTGCCGCCGGGCCGGTGCCGGAGAGCGCCGGTGATCGGCCGGTCCATCCCGTCGTCATCGTCGGGGCCGGGCCCATCGGCATGACCGCGGCCCTGACGCTGGCGCGCTACGGCGTGCACTCGCTGGTTCTCGACGCCAAGCCGACGTTCAACGACGGCAGCCGCGCCACCTGCATCGCCAGGCAGAGCTTCCACATCTTCGAGCGGGTCGGCGCCGTCGACGCCTTCCTCGCCAAGGCCCTGGGCTGGACGACGGGCCGCAGTTCCTATCGCGGGCGGGAGATCTACCGCCTGTCCATGCCGGATTCCGACGACGAGAAATTCCGGCCGATGTACAATCTGCAGCAGCAGTACACCGAGCAATTCCTCTACGACGCCTGCATCGCGAGTGGCTGCGTCGCCTTCCGCTGGCAGAGCGAGGTGACCGCCACCGACAACCGCGCCGATGGCGTGACCCTGACCGTCACGAGCCCGCACGGATCCTATCCGCTCGCCGCCACCTGGGTGCTCGCCGCCGACGGCGCCCGCAGCGCGATGCGCGGGCAGCTCGGCCTGCGCCTCAAGGGCGACAATTACGAGGGGCGCTACGTCATCGCCGACGTGAAGATGGCCTTCGATCACCCGACCGAACGCCGCGCCTTCTTCGATCCGGCCTCGAATCCCGGCGGCACCGTTCTCATGCACAGGCAACCGGACGAGATCTGGCGTATCGACTACCAGCTGCGCGACGGCGAGAGCCCCGACGAGGCGGTGCGAGAGGCGACGATCCGCGCCCGTGTCGGTGCCATCATCGCCGATATCGGCCATGACGGACCCTGGGAGCTCGAATGGTGGTCGATCTACACCGCCAACACGCTCGCCCTCGACGATTACCGGCACGGCCGCGTCGTCTTCATCGGCGACAGCGCCCACATCGTGCCGATCTTCGGCGTGCGCGGCCTCAACAACGGCCTCGCCGACGCCCACAACATCGGCTGGAAGCTCGCCTATGTGCTGAGCGGGCACGCTGATGTGCGGCTCCTCGACAGCTATTCACCGGAAAGGCGCGGCGCCACCCTCGACGTCTTCGCCAATGCCACCAAGAGCACGCGCTTCATGACGCCGCCGACCTCAGGTCACCGGCTGGTGCGCGAGGCGGTTCTGTCGCTCGCCCTCAGCGAGGATTTTGCCAAGGCCTTCGCCAATCCGCGCCAGATGCAGCCCTATACCTATGGCGAGAGCCCGCTGACGCCCTTTGCGGGTCGCGACGCTGACTTCGCCTGCGGTCCGGTCTCGGGCGCTGCCCTGAGCAACATCCGCCTCGGCGACCGCTTCCTCTCCGATCTTGTCGGCGCCGGTTTCACGGCGCTGATCTTCGCCGACGGCGCCGTGCCGCCCGAGACTGCCGCGCTGGTCGCGGCCATGGCCTCGCGCGAGCCGCGCTTCCGCACACTGATCGTCGGCGGCACGCTCGACCACGCTTCCGCGCGCAGTCTCGCCGATCCCGGCGGTCGCCTCACCAGCGCCTATGACGCGCTGCCGGGCACCCTGTACCTGATCAGGCCGGACCTCCACGTCGCGGGGCGCTGGCGACGGGCGGTCCCCGCCGAGATCCTCGCAACCCTCGACGCCGGTCAGGGGAGATCGTCATGACCGCCACGCCGCCTGCCTCGCCGCTGCCCTTCGAGGCGCTGGAGCGGGTCTACGACCAGCTCGCCGCCGCCATCGACCAGGCCGGGGATGCGCATGAAGCGCTGTTCCTGACGAAACTCGTCATGGTCATGGCCCATCGGGCGGGCGCCGGGCTCGACATGGAGGCGGCGATCGCGACGGCGCTGGAAAACCTCGGCGTCCCCGCTCAGACCCTGTCGCCGTCCGGGACGCCGTCGTCCTGAGCTTCGCCGGGCGGTTCGGCGCCGCGGCCGCGGAACCCCATGGCGAGGACGTAGAGCTCCTTGGAATCGGCCCGGCTCGCCTGCGGCTTGATGTGCTTCACCGTGACAAAGTCGCGCTTCAGGTCGCCGAGCAGGTCACCTTCGGTGCCGCCCTGCAGCACCTTGCAGAGGAAATGGCCGCCGGGCGCCAGCACCTCGCGGGCGAAGTGGATGGCGAGTTCGGCGAGATAGATGATCTTGATCTGGTCGGTCTTGCGGTGCCCCGTCGCATTGGCCGCCATGTCGGACAGGACGACGTCGGCCTCGCCGCCGAGCATCTCCTTCAGCCGCAGCGGCGCCTCGTCGGTGGTGAAGTCGCCCTTCAGGAAGGCGACGCCCGGCACCGGGTCGACGTCGAGGAGGTCGATGCCGACGATCTTGCCGCGGCCCTGCTCGAGGCCGATGCGCTTGGCGGCGACCTGCAGCCAGCCGCCTGGCGCCGCGCCGAGGTCGACGATGCGCTGGCCGGGTCTAAGGAGCTTCGCCCGGTCGTCGATCTCGATCAGCTTGAAGGCGGCGCGCGAGCGCCAGCCCTCGCGCTTGGCGCGGGCGACATAGGGGTCGTTGAGCTGGCGCTCCAACCATTTCTGCTGGCTGGTGGTGCGCTTCTTGGCGGTCTTGAGCCGCACCGCGAGCTCGCGGCCGCCGCCGGTCTTCGTCGTCATCTGGTGCCTCCCGACCCGGCGGGCCTGGTGTCCTGCTCGCGGTGGTGGGAGGGCCGCCTCCACACGCCGTCCTGACGCATCAGGCTGACGAGGATGCCCTCGCGCAGGCCCCTGTCGGCGACGCGCAGCCGCTGGCAGGGGAAGTGCCGGCGCATGCCTTCCAGAATGGCGCAGCCGGCGAGAACGAGGTCGGCCCGCTCGGCCCCGATACAGGGATGGGCGATGCGGTCGTCGTAGGACATGTCGAGCAACTGGTCGAGGATGACGTCGACCTCGCCGGCCCCGAGCCAGGCGCCGTCGACGCGGCGCCGGTCATATTTCGGCAGGCCGAGATGGACCCCGGCGAGCGTCGTCACCGTGCCCGACGTGCCGAGCATGTGCAGGTGTTCGATCTGCGCCTGGATCGCCTTGCGGTGGGCGAAGGGCTCCACCATGGCGGCGACCTCGTCGACCATGCGCTCGAAGCTCTCGCGGGTGACGTGCTTGCCGTCGTGCCGTTCGGCGAGCGTTACGACACCGACCGGCAGCGAGGTCCAGCCGAGGATCTCGGCCGTCGGCGGGCCGCCCTGCCGGCCGGGGCCGCGCGGCAGCAGCCAGACGATTTCCGAGGAGCCGCCGCCGATGTCGAAGAGGATGACGCCGCGCGAGCGCGGGTCGGCTAGCGGCACGCAGCCCTGCGCCGCCAGTTGCGCCTCGGTGCCACGGTCGACCACCTCCAGTGCCAGCCCGGTCTCCGCCTTGACGCGCGCGATGAAGTCTGCCCCGTTCGCCGCCTGGCGGCAGGCCTCGGTGGCGATGAGCCGGGCGCGGGCCACCTGGCGGTCGCGCAGCTTCATGCGGCAGACCTTCAGCGCCTCGACGGCGCGATCCATGGCGGCCTCGCTCAGCCGGCCGGTCTGCGCTAGGCCTTCGCCGAGGCGAACGATTCGGGAAAAGGCATCGACGACGCGAAAACTCGCGCCCTCGGGCTTGGCCACCAGGAGGCGGCAATTGTTGGTTCCGAGATCCAGCGCGGCATAGAGCCTGCGCGGCCGGTGCGGCTGATGGCTGCGGGTCTCGCCCGCATGTCCCTCTGCCGCCGGACGCACGCCCGAATCTCCCGGCGAACCGCGTGGCGGCTCGTGGGTCATGGCGACCTTTCCCGCCGATGGCCGGAACGCAGGAGCGCTCGACGGACGACCGGCTGTTCTGTTCAGTTGGCGCCGAGTGTATCAGGGCGGGGGCCTGCTGCAAGCCGTCTGCCACGGACAGGCGAAAGGCAGTCGGCCGGGGCTTGAACAGCCCGGCGCAATCGATTATGACCGCGCCTCGCGTCGGCGTCGCGCCCCCTTGGGAGCGCTGCTGGGGGATAGTTCAACGGTAGAACATCGGACTCTGACTCCGAGAATCTTGGTTCGAATCCAGGTCCCCCAGCCAACCACCCTATCAATCCGTCTCGGGTTTCGAGGCTTCCCTGCAACTGGCGAGAATGTCGGGCCTATTTCCGGTCAATCCTGATCCGCGCGCCGTTTCGCACGGCGTTTGTGGCGCCTGTCCGGCGGGGTTCGGCGCGGGCACTGTCAGAGGAAAGTCGGCTTGCCAGCGCGGCTTGGCACCGCTAGGTGGCGCCAAGCCCAGTCCCCGCATCTTCCGCTACTTCAAGACGTCTCCAGAGATCATCCGCCTGGCGGTGATGATGTAGTTCCGCTACCCGCTGTCGCTGCGCAATGTCGAGGACCTGCTACACGAACGCGGGATCGACATCACCCATGAGACAGTGCGGTTCTGGTGGAACCGTTTCGGAGTGATCTTCGACGCGGAGATCCGCCGTAGCCGGGTTCAGGCCATGCGATCTTTCCGACATCGGCGATGGCACCTCGACGAGGTGCTCGTGAAGATCAATGGCGTGAAACACTATCTCTGGCGCGCCGTCGATCACGATGGCGAGGTCCTTGAAAGCTTCGTCACCAAGAGGCGTGACAAGAAGGCAGCATTGAAATTTCTCAAGAAGTCGCTGCGACGCCATGGTTCGGCAGAGGTCATCGTGACGGACCGATTGGCCTCATATGGTGCAGCCCTAAAGGTGCTCGGCGCCGCCGGCAAACGGGAGGTTGGCCGTCATGCGAACAACCGTGCCGAGAACAGTCATCTGCCGTTTCGACGACGGGAGCGGGCGATGCTTTGGTTCCGACGGATGCGAAGTTTGCAGAAGTTCGCCGCGGTCCACGGCTCCGTCCACAACCATTTCAACGAGGAACGCAACCTCACATGCAGGACTACATTCAAGGGACGTCGTGCCGCTGCTCTTGCCGAGTGGCGCCAGCTTTACGCTGCCTGACGCAGCAATAGGGTAGGGGCATTTGAGACTATTTTGGTTTGTCTGACAGCACAGGCCATCAGGCAAGCCATCATTGATCTTGTCATGCGACCACCGCCCACACGTTGCCCTCACTGCAATAAACCCATTGCCGAGCCAGCTTCTCGAAAACTGCCAAAGTAGTACTAGAATATGAAATACGAGGCATACACCTGGGCTGGGGTGAGGTTGTCCAGGATGGCGATGTTGGCCCAGTCGCCGTGATGGGCGGTGAGGCTGGTGTCGATCTGCACCGCGGTGCCGGAGGCCGAGCCGACGGCCCTGACGAGGCAGGATGCCAAGGGGTCGGTACCGGCAAGGCCGACGGAGGCGAGCAGGTTGTGGATGTCCAGCCGGTCGCCCTCGCCGACGTTAAAATCGGTGATCTCCACGCCTGGCCCTTGCACCAGAGCGTTGAACTGAAAGGTGTCGGCGCCGCTGCCGCCGGTCAATACATCGCCGGTTGCATTCAAAAGCCAGGTATTGGCCGTGGCACCGCTGCCCTGCGTGGTCCAAATGAGGTCTGCTGCAGCCCCGGTGGCGGCGGTGCCTGGGCCGAGCAGCGTCCAGTTTGAACCCATCGACCCGGCAAGCAGATGCGTTCCGGTGACGGTTGCGCCATTCATCGTCCAGATGTCGACCTTGCCTCCCGAGGTCCAGACGAGATCGGCATGGCCGTCGCCATTGGTATCGGTAATGGTCGCTAGCCGCCAGTCGCTGCCGGAATGGCCCGCGATCACTGCGAGCCCAGCGACATGTGCGCCGTTCATCGACCAGATTGACAGGCCGCCGTCGGCCCTCTGCCAGACCAGATCGTCGAAGCGGTCGCCATTGAGATCGCCGATGCCGGCCAGGCCCCATTCCGTGCCCATATGGCCGTCGCTGACCTTGAGACCGGTGATATCGCCGCCGCCCATGTCCCAGATCGCGACATTGTTCTGCCGGTCGACCCAGACCACCTGGTCGGTGCCAGGGCCCTCGAGATGGCCGATGCCGCCGACATGCCATTCCACGCCCATATGGCCGGCGCTGACCCGGAAGCCGGCCACCTGCCCGCCGTTCATGGTCCAGATCGAAGCATTGCCTTTGTCGTCGGTCCAGAACAGGTCGTCGCGGCCATCGCCGTTGAACTCGCCTATGCCGGCCAGGCCCCATTCCGTGCCCATGCTACCGGCGGCGTCACGGAATGTAGCTGTGGTCAGATCCCAGATTGAGACCCGGCCCGCCGAGGTCCAGACAAGGTCATCATGGCCTGCACCGGAGAGGTTGCCGACCCCCACCGCCTGCCATTCGGCGCCGAGACGTCCCTGGGACGAGATCGCACTGGCCAGATCGGCGCGGCTGCCGCCGCCGCCCACCAGAAGGTCGTCGCCACCACCGCCGTCGAGGTGGTCGACGCCGCCAAGGCCGCGCAGAGTGTCGGCGAAGGCGGAGCCGACATAGCTGTCGTCCATGCTGGTGCCGCTCAGGTTGATGCCGGTGGTGCGCGGGTCGTAGATCGTGGCCTGCAGTGTTGCGGTATTGGAGTAAGTGGCATTGTCGACATAGGTGATGGCCAGCCGGCCATCGGCCAGGGTGGTGACATCGGCCGAGCCGACGGCGGTGTCGCTGCCGATCCGCTGCTGGTCACCCATGGGTTGGCCATTGGCATCGAACAGCCGGAAATACGGCCTGTCGGTCAGGTTCTGATCCATTCCGGCGAAGGTGACGACGAAGCCGCCACCCTGCACCCCGGTGATATGCGGATCGGCGCCGGTGGCGGAGGGGAGAACGCCGACCTGGACCTCCGCGCCAACAGGTGAACCATCGGCGTTGAAGACGCGCACGAAGGTCGTGTAGCCGCTGTTGGCGCCGGTCTGACTGGTCCAGACTGCGGCAAAGCTGCCATTGCCAAGGCTCTGCAGGCTCGGATGCTTCTGGTCGCCGACCGCGCCCTGGTTGAGCTGGACTTCGCTGGTCACCGCGTTGCCGCTGCGATCGAACACTCGGGCGAACAGGCCGCTGCCCGCGCCATCGCGGCCGGCTTCATCGACCCAGGTAACGACATAGTTGCCGTTGTCGAGCGCCATGACGTCGGGCTCACTCTGCCGCCCGGACTGAAAGCCGGGGCTGTTAACGATGAAGGGGCCGCACAGGGCATTGCCCGCAGCATCGAAGGCACGGCCAACAATGTTGGAGAGGGAATTGCCATAGCCGTCATGCTCGCCGTCGAAGCTCGCGCTGCTGTCCTGCCAGGTCGCAAGATAGCCGCCGGCGCCTACCCAGCTTGCCGTGATGTGGGCATCGGTCTGGTCGAACGAGCTATCGGTTGACAGGGCGAGAGAGCCTGACCGCCTGCTGCCGTTGGCGCTGAGCAGGCCGCCCCAGATGTCGATGGCATCGCTGGTGTTGACCCAGCCGAAAGGGTAGTTCGTCAGTTGCAGCCGTTCGGTGACGCCAGTCTGCACGAAGCCGACGCCGCCGGGGCCGGCAATGAAGTCGACGCTGGGCAGAGGACCGCGGGCCAGGGTTGAGATGACCTGATCTTGGGCCGTGACGCTAGTGTAAGACGTCCCGGGAAAGCCGTCGGAAATAGTCAAGCCAACGCTGTAGTACGGGTGTGTTATGGCGCGACCACCGCCAATGACATAGCCCGTTAAGAAGCCACCGGTTTGAAGACCGGAGACGTGATATTCGGCCCAGAATTCGCTGTTGCCAAAGATGCCCGGACTGAAAACGAGATTAGGTCCTACCTGGACCGTCAAGGTCGGCTGCAATGGCATTGCTAGTTCCCCCTCGGGTCGCATTGCTACCAAGGCATACTCTCCATACACGGAACGTAAGGCGCCGTGCATTGATCTACCGCAGCCGCCTCTGGAAGGGCTCTGTCAGAGGAAATTGGGGTTGCCCAATGGCGTGAGGGCGGCTTGCTCTCCCTCATGCCTAGTCCCCGCATCTTCCGCTACTTCAAGACGTCTCCAGAGATCATCCGCCTGGCGGTGATGATGTACGTCCGCTACCCGCTGTCGCTGCGCAATGTCGAGGACCTGCTACACGAGCGTGGTATCGACATCACCCATGAGACGGTGCGGTTCTGGTGGAACCGTTTCGGAGTGATCTTCGCCGCGGAGATCCGCCGTAGCCGGGTTCAGGCCATGCGATCTTTCCGACATCGGCGATGGCACCTCGACGAGGTGCTCGTGAAGATCAATGGCGTGAAACACTATCTCTGGCGCGCCGTCGATCACGAGGGCGAGGTCCTTGAAAGCGTCGTCACCAGGAAACGTGATAAGGCCGCAGCGTTGAAATTTCTGCGCAAATCCCTGAAGCGCCATGGGCCGGTGGAGACGATCGTCACCGACCGGCTGGCTTCATACGGCGCAGCGCTCAAGGCGATCGGCGCCCATGACAAGCGTCAGGTTGACTGCGGGCTGAACAACCAGGTCGAGAATTCCCACCTGCCATTCCGACAACGCGAGCGAGCAATGCTGCGGTTTCGACGCATGCAGAGCCTTCAGAAACTCGCCGCTTTGCACGGCTCCGTTCACAACCACTTCAATCAGGACCGACACCAATTGTCCCGCGAGAACTTCAAGGCCCGCCATGCCGCCGGGCTGGCCGAGTGGCGTCAGCTCTGCGCGGCCTGACGATGCGCGAGGACAGGGCACTCGGAGACCAGCTTGGTTTGTCTGACAGCACACGTCCTCGAGCCGCTTCGCCTCGGAGACATCCATCCCGCCATAGGGGGCCTTCCAGTTGTACAGCGTTGCTTCCGAGATCCCGTGCTTGGGCGCCAAGTCTGCGGTCTTCACACCCGCCCCATGCTCCCGGAGCACCGCAATGATCTGCTCCTCGGTGAACCATGCGCGCTTGATCTGTCCGTCCTCGTCAGGGCCGGACGCTAGCTCCGGATAAAGGAAAAACCATTGGCAGGGCAGCAACCCTGCTTGGGTTAAGCCGATACTTTAAACCAGTGGGATTCCCTCAGAGGCCCCCTTGTGCCAAGCTTAGCATAGGCCTGATCGGGAATGCCCAGACATGCGTCGGAGCAATGCCGCCAAAGATCAGTCCGCAGGCTTCGATCGTGTTCCCGGCGGTGCGACACAGCAATGCCCCGGATTGGCCAGGGGCGGCAGCGCCGCTCGTCATCTGTAACTGCCAGAATTTTGTGTATCTGACCTGCGTGCCGTCGACATCAGCTAGGGCTTCGACTTCCACGAATTCGGGAAATGAGCATTCGTGGAGGAGGCCATTCACTGAGTACCAGTAGTTCAGGCCCGGTGTCTGGCTGATGGGGCCAAAGCGGGCGATGCGCATTTTGAAGTCGAGAATGTGCATCTCGTCCGCGGTTAAATCGTCCGGAATTGCAATGGCCGCGACATCGGCCGCTGCAACCTGGCCCGGCTTCAGAGGAGAGACGTAGCTGGGCAGTCCAGCATCCGTGAAAGCCTGATTAACGCGATCGAAAAGGCGGACCCGGCCGAAGTTTGCATTCCAAGCCACATTAGCGACCACGTGGGCGTTGGTAAGGAAATAATTCTTATTATTGTGGTTGAAGACCAGCCCACATACTCCAATATCGCCGTCGAAGCCTTGAATGATGTGGCCGGTCCGGACGCCGAAGGCGCGCGGTGCCGATGCTAGTTCCACGACGTCGGTCTTAAGCGTCAGGCTCTTGGCCCCCTCGTCGTTTGGGATCGTCATCGACCTTGGCACCTGTCGCGAGCCGGTAGTGTCGCCCTTGTTCAACACATAGGCAATGATGGCAGGCTCACCGGTCCGGTTGCCCGCAACACGCTTCTCTCCTATCGAGGCATACAGGACATTGGCGATTCCATAGATCTCCCTCACGGCATGCCGGGATTGTCTCCGCAAGGGCCCACG
>NZ_JAUYFA010000096.1 GCF_030691135.1 Phreatobacter sp. | reverse complement strand
CGCGCTTGCCGGCGATGAAGGGCAGTTCCATCGCCTCCGTCGCCGCAAAGCGGCCGGGCGTGTTGCCCGGCAGGGTCCAGACGATGTCGGCAACGCCATCGCGCGCCTGGTCGAAGAGCTGGGGCGGTGCGCCGCCGAGCTGCATAGACGGGAAGATGTCGATCCTGATGCGGTTGCCGGAGGCCTCCTGCACCTTGCGCGACCAGGGCAAGAGGAAGCGCTGGTGGGCATTCGACACGGGCGGAAGGAAATGGTGCAGGCGCAGCGTGACCTGCGGGGCCTGGCCCCAGGCGGTCCGCATCACCGCAGGGGTGGCAACGGCAGCGCCGGCAAGAGCCAGCGCATGGCGGCGGGTAAACGTCATGGCAGATGTCCTCGTCAACGTTCCTCGGGAGGCCGTGAGGCCGGCGCCGTTTGTGGCGTCTTGGTCGATTGGGCGCGACGATAGCGACTGGCAGGCGCCAGCCGCAAGGCATTTGGTCGGCCATCCGGCCGGCCCGACGCCTCACATGGTCGCGCCGATCTGCCAGGGCACGAACTCGTTGTCGCCATAACCGAGCAGTTCCGACTTGGTCTTCTCGCCCGATGCGGTCCGGAGGATGAGACCAAAGATCTCGCGTCCCTTGTCCTCCAGCGACACGCCGTCCAGCACGTCCCCGCAATTGATGTCCATGTCGTCGATCATGCGGGCATAGATGTCGGAATTGGTGGCGAGCTTGATGGAGGGCGTCGGCTTGCAGCCATAGGCCGAGCCGCGACCGGTGGTGAAGCACAGGAGGTTCGATCCGCCGGCCACCTGCCCCGTCGCCGCGACTGGGTCGTAGCCGGGCGTATCCATATAGACGAAGCCGTTGCGATCGATCTTCTCGGCATAGTGGTAGACGCCGCGCAGCGTCGTCGAGCCGCCCTTGGCGGCGGCACCCAGCGACTTCTCGAGGATCGTGGTGAGGCCGCCTGCCTTGTTGCCGGGCGAGGGATTGTTGTCCATCGACCCCTCGTGCTTGGCCGTGTAGCCCTCCCACCAATGGATGATGTCCACGAGCTTCTCGCCGACGGCGCGGCTCTCGGCCCGGCGGGTCAGGAGGTGCTCGGCGCCGTAGATTTCCGGCGTCTCCGACAGGCAGGCCGTGCCGCCGTGCCGCACCAGCAGGTCCACCGCCTTGCCGAGTGCCGGATTGGCGGTGATGCCGGAATAGCCGTCGGACCCGCCGCATTGCAGCGCCAGGCAGAGTTCGGAGGCCGGCAGCGTCTCGCGCTTCGCCTGGTTGACGATCGGCAGCATCTCCCGGATGCGGTCGAGGCCGGCCTCGATCGACTTCTTCGTTCCGCCCGTCTCCTGGATCGTCATCGACTGGAAATGCGCCCCCGGATGAATGCCGTAGCGCTTCATCAGGCCGGGAATCTGGAACACCTCGCAACCGAGGCCGACGATGAGCACCGCCGAGACGTTGGGGTTGGTGGCATAGCCCCAGATGGTGCGCTCGAGGATGTCGAAGCCGAGCCCCTCGCCGGCGAGGCCGCAGCCCGTGCCGTGGACCAGCGGGATGACGCCGTCGACGTTGGGGTAGTTATCCAGCATGCCCGACCGGTTCACCGCTTCGGCCATGAAGCGGGCGACGGAGGCTGAGCAGTTCACCGAGGTGAGGATGGCGATGTAGTTGCGCGTGCCGGCGCGCCCGCTCGCCCGGCGGAACCCCTGGAAGGTAGCGCGCTGCTCCAGCGGCAGCACGTCCTCCGGCTGGGCGTCGCGGGCGAAGGCATAGTCGCGTTCGAAGGCGGCGAAGGCGCAGTTGTGGGTATGGACCCAGTCGCCCGGCGCGATGGGCTGCGAGGCAAATCCGATGATCTGGCCGTATTTGACGATCGGGGCGCCCTCGGCGAGCGGCTTCGTCGCCATCTTGTGGCCCTTCATCACCCGCGCCGTCGCGGTCACCCCGTCGACTCGCTTGCCGGCATCGATCGTGTCGACGGCGACGACGACGTTGTCGTCCGCGGCGAGGCGAACGAAGCGGGGTTGGGTGGTCATGGGGCTCTCCCGGCGCAGCGGCCACTCGACCGTCATTGCCGGAGATCATGGCCTTCGAACCGTTCCAAGGGAAGAGGTCGAACGCCGATCAGTCCGCCGCCTCAACCGGCCTTGAGGCCGCCCTTCTCGCGCACGAAACGGGCGACTTCCGCCACTCCGTCGCCGGTCTTGATGTTGGTGAAGACGAAGGGCCGCTGCCCCCGCATGCGTTTCGAATCGCGGTCCATATTGCCGAGATCGGCGCCGACCAGCGGCGCAAGGTCGGTCTTGTTGATGACGAGAAGGTCCGAGCGGGTGATGCCGGGGCCGCCCTTGGACGGGATCTTCTCGCCGGCGGCGACGTCGATCACGTAGATGGTGATGTCGGCGAGTTCCGGCGAGAAGGTCGCGGCGAGATTGTCGCCGCCCGATTCGATGAGGATCAGGTCGAGCTCGGGAAACTTGGCGCGCATCTCGGCGACAGCGGCCAGGTTGATCGATGCGTCCTCGCGGATCGCCGTATGCGGGCAGCCACCGGTCTCGACGCCCATGATCCGCTCGACCGGAAGCGCGCCCGACCGCATCAGGTATTCGGCATCCCACTTGGTGTAGATGTCGTTGGTGATGGCGGCGATTTCGAACTCCCCCTTCAACGTCTTGCAGAGGGCATCCATCAGCGCCGTCTTGCCGGAGCCGACGGGGCCGCCGATGCCGACGCGCAGGGGGCCGTGAGGTGAAGCCATCGGGTCAACTCCTGAAGAGACGGGTGTATTGGGTTTCGTGGCGCATGGATGCGATATCCGAACGCAGGGCATGCCCACCGATATCGTCGAGCGCCAGGCTGGAGGCTGCCGCGGCGGTGGCCCCGACCACTGGCTCCAGGGCCACGAGCGCCCGCTGGCCGTCGGTCTGGCCGAGCGGGACGAGGCGCACCGCCGCCGAGATGAGGTTTGCCGCCACCGCGTGCAATAAGGAGTGGACAGCCGTCGCCTCGCCGATGCCGTGCGCCGCCGTCGCCGCGCCGACCGCCACAGGATAGGCGACCGCCTCCGGCCAGGAGGCACGGACGAGGGCGAGCGGGGCCGCAGGCCAGGCCGCTTCGGTGGCGGCCATGAAGGCATTGCCCTGGGCGGAGGTCTCGAGACGCCGCTCGCGGGTCGGCTGAAAGGCGAGCGCCAGTTCGGCGACCGCCGCGAGGGCTGTGCCGTCGCCTGCCGTCACGGCGCGATGGGCATGGGCACAGAACGTCGCATCCGCCAGCCCCGAGCCCTCCGCGACGACGACGCCGAGCCAGTCCACGAGGCTCTTCAGATCGGTGATGTCGCCGGTTTCGACCGCCCATTCGATGCCGTGCGAATAGCTGAAGGCACCGACCGGATAGGCCGGCGACATCCAGGCGAGCAGACGATAGAGGGCCGCGGGGGCGGCGGACGGCTCACCCATGTTTGTGGTCGTGGCCGTGGGCATGCCCGTGATGGTCATGGTGATCATGGGAATGGTCGTGTCCGCAGCCGCACGAGTCGTCGTGTGTGTGGCCGGCAGTCTTCACGGCGAGCACATCGCGCGGCGCGGCGGTATGCGCATGGCCGTGCGAATGCCCGTGGTCATGGGAATGCCCGTGATCATGCGAGTGCCCGTGGTCATGGGAATGTCCGTGGTCGTGGCCCGTCACCGTGCCGTGACCATAGGCGCCGCCTTCGGGATCGAAGGGCGCCTCGATCGGCACCACCTTCGCGCCGAGGCCGCGCACCATGTCCTCGATCACATGGTCACGGCGGATGCGCAGACGCTTGCCCATGATCTGGGTCGGCAGGTGGCGGTTGCCGAGGTGCCAGGCGACACGGACCATGTGGTTCGGATCGGTGGTGCGGATCTCGGCCAGCGGCTCGGCGGCGGCGACGACGAGGACGACGCGGCTGTCCTCGAGCTGCAATCCGCAATCGGAGACCAGCGGCACTGCCTCCGCGAGGTCGAGCAGGAAGGTCAGGCCGTCCACGCCTTCGAGCACCAGCCGCCGCCGGTGGCGATCGTCATAGTCGAGCACGACGCGGTCGATGACGGCGGTCTCGGCGAAGGAGCGGGGCGTGAGGACCTGGGTGGCGCGGATCATGGGTGTCTCTTGTCCTGGAGGCCTTGCAGAACTGAAGTGAGTCCTTCGAGACGAGCGCTGCGAGCCTCAAAGGACGCAATAGCCCAAATGCAGCCCGCTGGCGAACGTCAGAACAGAAAGTACCGTTGCGCCATCGGCAACTCTTTCGCCGGTTCGCAGGTCAGCAACTCGCCGTCAGCCCGCACTTCGTAAGTCTCGGGGTGAACCTCGATATGCGGCGTCGCGCCGTTGTGGATGAGGCTCTTCTTGGAGATGCCGCCGCGGGTGTTTTCCACCGGCAGCACGATGCGGTCGAGGCCGAGTTCCTTGTGCACGCCCTTCTCATAGGCCGCCTTCGACACGAATGTCACCGAGGAGGCCGTCATCGCCTTGCCAAAGGCGCCGAACATCGGCCGGTAATGCATCGGCTGCGGCGTCGGGATGGAGGCGTTGGGGTCGCCCATCGGCGCCGCGGCGATGGTGCCGCATTTGATGACGAGGGCCGGTTTTACGCCGAAGAACTTCGGCTCCCACAGCACGAGATCGGCAAGCTTGCCGACCTCCACCGAGCCGATGTGCTTCGACAGGCCATGGGCGATGGCCGGGTTGATCGTCACCTTGGCGATGTAGCGCTTTACGCGGAAATTGTCGGCGCCGGTGCCGACGTCCTCCGCCAGACTTCCGCGCTGGACCTTCATCTTGTGGGCGGTCTGGAAGGTGCGGATGATCACCTCGCCGACACGCCCCATGGCCTGGCTGTCGGAGGCCATGATGGAGAGAGCGCCCATGTCGTGGAGGATGTCCTCCGCGGCGATGGTCTCCTTGCGGATGCGGCTCTCGGCGAAGGCGACGTCCTCGGGGATCGAGGGTGAGAGGTGATGGCAGACCATGAGCATGTCGAGATGTTCCTCGATCGTGTTCACGGTGTAGGGCATGGTCGGATTGGTCGAGGACGGCAGCACGTTCTCCACCATGGCGACCTTGATGATGTCGGGCGCATGGCCGCCGCCGGCGCCTTCCGTGTGGAAGGCGTGGATGGTGCGGCCCTTCAGCGCAGCGATCGTGTCGTCGACGAAGCCGCTCTCGTTCAGCGTGTCGGTATGGATCATCACCTGGATGTCGTGGTCGTCGGCGACGGACAGGCAATTGTCGATGGCGGCAGGCGTCGTGCCCCAGTCCTCATGCAGCTTCAGCGCGCAGGCTCCCGCCTCGATCTGCTCGATGAGGGCGTCCGGCAGCGACGCGTTGCCCTTGCCGGCGAAAGCGAGGTTCATCGGGAAGGCTTCCGCCGCCTGCAGCATGCGGGTGATGTGCCAGGGTCCCGGCGTGCAGGTCGTGGCCGTGGTTCCGGAGGCTGGCCCCGTGCCGCCGCCGAGCATGGTGGTGAGCCCGCTCATCAGCGCGTCGTCGATCTGCTGCGGGCAGATGAAGTGGATGTGGCTGTCGATGCCGCCGGCCGTGAGGATCTTGCCCTCGCCGCCGATCGCCTCGGTGCCCGGGCCGATGATGATGTTGACGTCCGGCTGCACGTCGGGATTGCCGGCCTTGCCGATGGCGGCGATGCGGCCCTCCTTGAGGCCGACATCCGCCTTCACGATGCCCCAGTGATCGATGATCAGGACATTGGTGATGACCGTGTCGACGGCCCCTGCCCGGTTGGTCACCTGGCTCTGGCCCATGCCGTCGCGAATCACCTTGCCGCCGCCGAACTTCACCTCCTCGCCATAGGTGGTGAAGTCCTTCTCGACCGCGACGAAGAGCTCGGTGTCGGCGAGCCGCACCTTGTCGCCGACGGTCGGCCCGAACATGTCGGCATAGGCGCCGCGCGTCATCCTGTAGGGCATGAAATTCTCCTGGGAATGCGCTCAGAGCTTGCCCATGACCGCCTGGCGGAAGCCGTAGACGGTGCGTGATCCGCGATAGGGTACCAGCGCCACCTCACGCGTCTGCCCGGGTTCGAAGCGAACGGCCGTTCCTGGCGGGATGTCGAGGCGCATGCCCCGCGCCTGTTCGCGATCGAAGACGAGGCCGGGATTGGTCTCGTAGAAATGGTAGTGTGAGCCGACCTGGACCGGGCGGTCGCCCGTGTTGGACACCGTCAGCACGATGCTGTTCAGCCCCTGATTGAGTTCAACCATGCCCTCGGCTGGAATGATTTCGCCGGGTTTCATCGTGCAACTCCCTGACAGCCCTCGGCCTTGAAGACCCTGATGGTCGAGGCCGGAAAGCGGGCGAGCTTGGCCGCCGGCCTGATCGGACGGCGGACGAGGTCCCCGCCGCAGTTCGGGCAGAGGCCCTTGAGTATATCCCCGGCGCAATCGGCGCAGAACGTGCACTCGAAGGTGCAGATCACGGCATCGGGCGCGTCGAGGGCGAGGTCCCGGTCGCAGCATTCGCAGTTCGGGCGCAGTTCCAGCATGCGACGCTCCCGGTGACGTTGGATCAGAAGAAGCGGGCGGCGAGAACCACGCCCGCCACCGCCGTCAATCCGCCGGCCGCGCGCGCGGCAATCGGCATGGCGAACCGGGCGGCGAGAACCGTGACGGCGATGCCGATGGCGTGGAGCAGCGCCGTCGCCATGGCGAAGCCGCTCGCATAAGCGAGCCCGGAGGCATCCGCGGGGATCTCGGTCCCGTGCGCGTGGCCGTGGAAGAGGCCTGCGAGGGCCGCAAGCGCGCAGCCGACCGCGATATTGGGGCTGAGCGCGAGCGCCGCGGCGAGGCCGATCACCACCACCGACGCGACGATCCCCTGTTCGACGAGGGGCATCGGCACACCCGCCATCCCGAGGGCTCCGCCGACGACCATGGCGACGACGAAGCTTGCGGGCCAGAGCCACAGAGCCCGCCCCCCGGCGAGGCCCGCCCACAGTCCGATCGCTACCATGGCCAGGAGATGATCCATGCCGCCGAACGGATGGGCGAAACCGGAGGTGAAGGCATGGGTGTGCCCGGCACCCGTATGGGCCTCGGCGGCGGAAACCATGGCGAGAAGCGCGGCGGCAGGAAGGACAAGGCGGAGGGAGCGCATGGGAACGGACCTGTGCTGGATCAGCGGATGGGATCGTGGACGGTGACGAGTTTGGTCCCGTCAGGAAAGGTCGCCTCGACCTGGATGTCGTGGATCATCTCGGCAATGCCATCCATCACCTGATCGCGCGAGATGACGTGGGCGCCCGCTTCCATCAGATCGGCGACGGCGCGCCCGTCACGGGCCCCTTCGACGACGTAGTCGGTGATCAGCGCGATGGCTTCCGGGTAGTTCAGCTTCACGCCTCGCTCCAGACGCCGGCGCGCCACCATGGCGGCCATCGAAACGAGCAGCTTGTCCTTTTCGCGGGGCGAGAGATTCATCGGCCTTCCTCAGCAGGACCACACACGCGGGACCGGCCCGCGCAGCAGTACCAGAATGTTCATCAGAGCGGTGCGGAGCGCAAACGGATCGGGCGACAGCAGACGCAGCGAGAGAAGCCCGTCGAAGCCGCTGACGCCAGCCTCGACGCCCCGCGCATGGAACTGCTCCAGAAGGGCCCTCACCGCCTCGACACGCCCTTCCGCATCCGGCGCCACGAGGACGAGACTTGCAGCGGCCACCGCTCCTGCACCACAGGCCCGGCCCTTCAGGGCATCCGCGACGCCGCCCTCGAACCTCAGGCCCTCGGCATAGACCAGCCGGCCGCCGCGCCTGATGCGCCAGCGATCGAAAAGATAGGCGTGATCCACCCGCTCACCGCGGGCCAGCCGTCCGAAAACGACGCTCTCCACGGCCAGAACGCTCGCGCCAGCATCCATGTCGACGGTAAGCCGGCGCTCTAGCGCCGACCCGTCGAACAGGATGGCTTCCTGCGGCAACCAGGCGAAGTCTGCCCCCGCGGCGACTGTGATCGACGTGTCGAAGAAACCGATCCCGCCAGAGGAGCGGTAGACTTTCTCCGCCGCCTGCGTCGTCACCACCGCCCGCGTCGCGGGTCCGGCCTTGATGTCGAGGACGAAGCGGTCGCCGCCCGTGATGCCGCCTGCCGTGTTGATGACCACCGCTTCGAGCGGCTCACCGGGCTCGACGCGCGGCATCCGGATGCGAATCCCCGCTTCCTGGTAGCACTCGCGGATCACGGTCAGGCCGTCGCGGGTGCCGAGCGCCAGCCGGCCGGCGCCATAGGTCCGCTGCATCCGTTCCCCGGCGGAGCGCCAGGCGAACCGCCCTTCTGTCGACGTATCGGCAACGTCCGCCAGCATCTGCTCATGGCCCCCGCGAGGTGCGATTTTGGTCACCACCCCCCGGCGTCGCAAGCACAGAAATTGTGCAGAAACGGCCCAGGTCCGACCAAAAGGAAGGCCTGCCAGAATCACGCCGCATCCGCATGATCGTTTCAGGAACACGCGGCCGGTTACCGCGTATTAACCTTGGCCGGGAAAAATGACGACGAGTCGTGCATCGCATCCCGTGTGGACTGGTTCCTTGTCGCAGAGCCTCACGGCCTTTCCGGCAGGATTGCCCTGGAGACGACATTGATGCAGAACCCGCCGCCCCTTGCATCCGATCTCAGCCGTCGCCTCGACGGCCCCGATCCCATGGTCGCCAGTCTCGGGCGCCGCGGAGACCTGTCGGACGCGGAAGCTTTCGCCGTGCTGCGCCGGCGCTTCCCCGAAACCGCCCTGTGCGAGCGGGTCGCCGCGATCGCCCATTGGCGCCGCGGCTGACGATCACCGTCAGGCGGCGGGTGAATTGGTGTCCACCGGTGGCGTGGGCGCGGCCTGGGCTTCCGCCATCGCCATCTTGCGTGCCTGCAGGGCGACGATCGGCAGCGACACCAGATAGGCGAGCGAGCCGACCGCCAGCACTTCCCACGGATAGCTGAAGAGCAGCGCGACAAAGGCGATCGCGACGACGAAGATCGGCAGGACGCTTTCCCGCGGCACGCGCTCGCCGAACTTCTTGCCCGAAAACACCGGAACCTTCGACACCATCAGCAGCGCGATGACGACGGTGTAGGCAGTCGTGATGAGAGGCGGGCTGAGAAGATTCGGCAGACCACTGCGCTCCAGATAGATCGGGAGCAGCAGCAGCACCGCGCCAGCCGGTATCGGCACGCCCGTGAAGAAATTCGCCATCCAGGCCGGCTCGTTGGGATCGTCGATCTGCACGTTGAAACGCGCCAGCCTGAGCGCCCCGCAGATCGAGAAGACGAGCACGGCGATCCACCCGATGGGGCCCGCATTGTTCATCCCCCAGAGATAGAGGATGAGGGCGGGACCCGCGCCGAAACTCACGAAATCCGCGAGGCTGTCGAGTTCGGCGCCGAATTTCGACGTGCCTTTCAGAAGGCGCGCGATGCGACCGTCCATCGAATCGAGAATGGCCGCCAGCAGGACGAGGTAGACGGCGATGTCGAACTTCGCCTCCAGGGCCATCCGCATCGCGCTGAGGCCGGCACAGAGTGCCAGCAGCGTGATGAGGTTCGGGATGAGCAGGCGCATCGGCACCGGCCGGAACCGCCGCCGGGGCGGTTCGTTGCGATCCGGCGTGAAAGGCTGAAAAAGCGAGGACATGGCGCGGACCCTAGCCTGAATCGGAGGGCGCGTCAGCCGATCCGGACGATGCGCTGCGGTTCATCCGAGGCCATGTCGGCCAGAACCGTCTCACCGCCGACGGCGCGCTGGCCCTCGGCGACCAGCGGCTGGGCGCCTTCCGGGAAATAGACGTCGACGCGCGAGCCGAAGCGAATCATCCCGAAGCGCTCGCCGGTGGCCAGCGGCTGGCCCTCGCCGACCCACCAGACGATTCGGCGTGCGATCAGTCCGGCGATCTGGACGACGCCGAAGGCGCCGTAGCTGTTGCGGATGACGAGGCCGTTGCGCTCGTTGTCCTCGGAGGCCTTGTCGAGATCGGCATTGACGAACTTGCCCGGGCGATAGGCCATCTTCTCGATGGTCCCGCCGATCGGGGCGCGGTTCACGTGGCAGTCGAAGACGGACATGAAGATCGACACGCGGAGCATCGGGCTCGTGCCGAGGCCAAGCTCGACCGGCGGCGTCACGCGGGAAATCAGCGAGACACGCCCGTCCGCCGGAGAAATCACCAGCCCGTCGCGCGCAGGCGTCACCCGGACTGGATCGCGGAAGAAGAAGATTACCCAGACCGTCAGCACCAGCATCGGCCAGGTCAGCCAGGCGCCCCACCACAGGAGCAGCAGGGTGCCGACGCCGGCGATGGCGATGAAGGGGTAGCCTTCACGATGAACCGGAACGAAAACGGTTGTCCGGATGCTGTCGACGATCGACATAAATTCTCCCCGCAAGGTTCCCGCATCGCGTCGTGCCGAAGGTCGGCCCCCGGAAAGCCCGTTCCGTCAGGAAGCGGGAGCCGTGGTCTCGCCGTCGCCGTCACCGTCGGCTTCCCGCTTTTCAGCCGCCCGCTTCTTTTCCATGCGGGCGACGATGAGGATTCCAATCTCGTAGAGCCCGATGAGCGGAATGGCCAGCGACAACTGGCTGATGACGTCGGGCGGCGTCAGGACGGCCGCGACGACGA
>NZ_JAUYFA010000098.1 GCF_030691135.1 Phreatobacter sp. | reverse complement strand
GCGATCCCCTTCTTCATCCTGGCCGGCAACCTCATGGATGTCGGCGGCATCTCCCGCCGGCTGGTCGATTTCGCGAAGTCGATCGTGGGCGGCATCCAGGGGGGGCTGCCCGCGACCTGCGTGCTGACCTGCATGATCTTCGCCGCGATCAGCGGTTCGTCGGTTGCGACCACCTTCGCAATCGGCGCGATCATGATCCCGGCGCTGGTGCGCGCGGGGTATCCCGTGCCCTTCGCCGCAGCTCTGCAGGCGACCGCCGCCGAACTCGGCGTGATCATCCCGCCTTCCATCCCGATGATCCTCTACGGTGTCAGCACGCAGACGAGCATCCCGGAGCTGTTCATCGCGGGCTTCGGTCCGGGCCTCCTCATCTCCGCCGCGCTGGTCGCGACGGTGCTGATCTGGTGCCGCATCAAGGGCTGGGGCAAGAACGATGGCGATGGCCGCCTGCCCTTCCTGGTGGCAACGAAGCAGGCCGGCTGGGCGCTGTTGATGCCGATGGTGGTGTTGGGCGGCATCTATGGCGGGATCACCACGCCGACCGAAGCCTCGGTGGTCGCGGTGGTCTATGCGATCATCGTCGGCGTCTTCATTCATCGTGAGATCCGGCTGTCCGACCTCTACCCGATCTTCAAAAAGTCGGTGATCAGTTCCGCGGTCATCATGTTCATCATCGCGGCCGCGACTCTGTTCTCCTGGCTGCTTAACCGCCAGGGCGTGCCGGACATCGCAGCAGAATGGCTGGTGAAGACCTTCGACGATGCGAACTCCTACCTGCTGGCCGTGAACCTGTTCCTGTTCGTGGTCGGCATGTTCGTGGAGACCTCGGCCTCCATTATCGTGCTGGCGCCGATCCTGGCGGAAGCCGCGCAGCGGCTGGGCATCGACGGCGTCCATTTCGGCACGATCATGGTGGTGAACCTGGCCATGGGGATGATCACGCCGCCCTTCGGCGTGAATCTCTTCGCTGCCGCGCAGGTGGCGGGCACCAGCATCGACAAGATGATGCGCTATCTTCCCGTCTTTATCGGTGTGATCTTTGCCTGCCTGATGGTGTTGTCCTACGTGCCGTGGATCACGCTGGCGCTGCCGACGCTCGTCTTCCGGTGACGGGAGTGACCCAGGTGACAGGCCCGCACCGCTCACCGGCCAAGGCGTCACCCTCATGCTCGAGCACCTCATCGCCATGGCGGAGTTCGGCCCCACGCTCTCGGAAGTGGCGCGCCTTGTTTGAATAGTTTTTCGGCCGCCGATAAGTGATTTGGCCCTCGGTTGCGCCGCAGCCGGGATTGGCTGCGGCGCGCTGCATCGCAGTGGGAGAGCCGCCAAAGCCGGCGCGCGAGGCTCGCGCCGGCAGGATGCGTAGTCCTTGCCGCAGCCGCCGGGTCAGGCTGCCTGCACTTTGAGGCTTTCGAGGGTCTCGGCCAGCACCCCGATCCGGTTGCGGCTGGTCTCCAGCAAGGCGGAGATCTCGGAGGACGAGGACGATGAGCGCGCGGCGAGCATCTTGACCTCCTGGGCGACGACGGCGAAGCCTTTCCCGGTCTCGCCGGCACGCGCCGCCTCGATGGTCGCGTTGAGCGCCAGCAGGTTGGATGTTTGGCGATCGTCTCGATGGCGCTGGTGATGGCGCCGATCTGGTCGGCCGAGCTGAGCACTTCTGCGAGAGCCTGATTCGTCTGTTCCATGGCGCGGCGTCGGTTGGTGATGTCGACAGCGCACATCAGGATACGCTCCGGCCGGCCCTCGATGTCGTTGAGGACCGAGAAGATGGCTTCCAGCCAGACCACCTCGTTACCGCTGCCGGGCCAGGCCAGTTCCCGCCGCACGGCCTCGCCATGCATCAGACGGCTGCGATCGGCTTCGGCGAGCAGGTTCTGAAGGCCGATGGCCGGCCCGGATGTGACGCCCCGACCGTCCAGAAAACGGTTGGCCATGATCAGTCGGCCGTCGCTGATGGACCATTCGGCAAGGGCGTTGTTCGCGCTGATCGAATCGATCTGGGCGGTCTTGGCGAGCGCTGCCTGCTTCGTCGGGGTGATATCGGTCTGGATCGAGACATAGCGCTCGATCTGGCCGGTTGTCCCGAAGACCGGGTTGATCGCGAGCGAGTTCCAGAAGGGCTGGCCGTCCCGGCTGTAGTTGAGGATCTCGCAGTAGAAGGGCTCGCGTCGGCTCAGGTGCTCGGCGATGGCCGCGCGGGTTTCGGCGCTTGTCGCCTGGCCCTGGAGCAGGTCGCCGGGCTTTCGTCCCTTGACCTCCGCGGCCTTGTAACCGGTCGTGCGTTCGAAGCCCGGATTGACGTATTCGATCATTCCCGCAGCATCGGTGATGATGACCGAATTCGAGGTCTCGTTGGCGACGAGGGACAGCAGGTGAAACTGCTCGCGCCGCTGCACGTCCTCGGTGATGTCCGAGGCGAACTTGACGATCTTGATGGGCTTTCCGTCCGGCCCGAGCACGGGATTGTACGTCGCCTGCAGCCAGATGCGGCGTCCGTCCTTGCCGCGCCTGCCGAACTCGCCCGACTTGAACTCGCCACGGCCGAGTGCCGCCCAGAAGGCCGCATAGGCCGGGCTGTTGCCCTCGCTCTCATCGGCAAACAGCCGGTGGTGGCGCCCGACGATCTCGTCGAGCCGATAGCCGACACAGGCGAGGAAGATCTCGTTCGCTTTCTGGATCGTTCCGTCGGGTGCGAACTCGATCACCGCCTGTGAGCGGTCGATCGCACGCAGTTTGCCGACGGCATCAAGGCCCCGCATCTTCTCCGCGGTGATGTCGGACGCGAACTTGACGATCTTGATCGGCTTTCCGTCTGGACCGAAGACCGGATTGTAGGTCGCCTGCAGCCAGATCTCGCGGCCGCCCTGCGCCAGGCGACGGAACTCGCCGGACTGGAATTCGCCGCGGCCAAGAGCCTGCCAGAAAACGCGGTACGGGGCCGTGTCTGCAACGTCCGACGGCATGAAAATGCTGTGATGCCGGCCGATGAGCGCTTCGGGAGCATAGCCTACGGCGGCGGCGAAATTGGCGTTCGCGGCGAGAATGGTGCCATCGAGATCGAACTCGATCACCGCCTGCGAACGGTCGAGCGCCGCGATCTTGCCGGCATCATCGGTACGCGCCCGCTTCAGGTCGCTGACGTCGGTGGCCAACTTCACGACCCGGACGACGCGGCCCAGCCAGTTCTTGACCGGCGTGTAAGTGGCCTGGATCCAGACTTCGCGGCCATCGCGGGCGACGCGGCGGAACTCGGCCTGCTGAAAGCGGCCGGCGGCGAGGTTTGTCCAGAAGGCGCGGTAGGCCTCGGTCTCCCGCTCGCGCGCATCGACGAAGATCGAATGATGGCGGCCGCGAACCTCGTCGAGCCGATAACCCATGACAGAGAGAAAGTTGGCATTGGCGTTCACGATGGTCCCGTCAGGACGCAATTCGACGACGGCCTGCGATTGATCGATAGCATTGAGCAGCGGACGGAAGACCTTCGGCAGCATACTATTCTCCATTTGCGAAGTGTAAAATACTGGTAATTGTGTACATCCTCAAAAGTTAAGCTGTATTATCTATTGAATGAGGCAAAATGTCGCAACATATCACGCAGATGCGCCAGTATAGAGCAAAAGCGACGCGGTAAATGTCTATGGTCGGAGTGAGGTAATCTGTCGTGTGGGAATGCGGCGCTGGCCCGCTCGGCATCGGCGGCATTGCAGGCCGCCTGCAGGCCCGTTTCCGGATGGTTGCCGGAGCAAATGACGCAGTCGCCGGGCGCAACCTGACGCGCGATCGCGATCACCCGGCGCTTCTCGGAACTGTCGGGCAGGAAGTTCTCACCGGCATGGCCGTGGATCAGCAGGCCGCGAATGCCCGGCCGGCTGGCGATGGCCTCCGACCGATTGATGCTGCTTTTGGCGCTCCTGCGGAGCACCGATAAGGCGGGGTGTCCCGGTGATGTGGCCGCACGGCCAAGTTCCGGCCGGGCCCGGTCCGGGGCCCGGCTTAGCCTTCAGACAGGAGTTGCGAACGGCCGTCAGGCCGCCCGCACCGTCGCGAGGAACGTGTCGACCTGGGTCTTGAGCCGGCTGCCCTGCTGCGACAGCTCCTGGGAAGCCGAGAGCACCTGGGCCGAGGCAGAGCCGGTCTCGACCGCGCCCTGGTTCACTTCCACGATGGAGGACGCGACCTCGACGGTCCCTTTCGCCGCTTCCTGGACATTGCGAGCGATCTCCTGGGTCGCGGCGCCCTGTTCCTCCACTGCGGCTGCGATGGCGGTCGCGGTATCGGCAACCTCGACAATCGTCGTCCCGATGGACCGGATGGATGCCGCCGCCTCGCGTGTCGCCGTCTGGATGGCAGCGATCTCGGCGCCGATCGCATCGGTGGCCTTTGCGGTTTGCCCGGCGAGGGCCTTCACTTCTGACGCAACGACCGCGAAGCCCTTGCCAGCCTCGCCGGCCCGTGCCGCCTCGATCGTGGCGTTGAGCGCGAGCAGGTTGGTCTGCTCTGCCACGGCAGTGATGAGCTTCACCACCTCACCGATCCGCCCGGCAGCGTCCAGGAGTGCCGAGACCTTCGCATCGGTGGCCTTCGCCTCGGCGACCGCGCCATTCGCTTTTTCCGTCGAGTGCATGACCTGGCGGGCGATCTCGTGGATCGACGACGTCATCTCGTCGGTGGCGGCAGCCACCGCCTGGACATTGCCCGAGGCCTGTTCGGAGGCCGCAGCCACCATGCCCGACTTCGCCTGCGTCGCCTCGGCGGTGCTGGTCAGGGTGCCCGCGGCAGCCTCGAGTTCGGCCGAGGCCGAGGTCACGGTCGAGACGATCTCGCTCACCGACTTTTCAAACTCGGACACCGCGACGGCGACCACGTTCGCACGGCGCTCCTTGGCGGCGCGCTCGGTCGCCTGCTCGGCTTCCAGGCGGCGGCTTTCGATCAGGTTCGCCTTGAAGGTCTCCAGCGCGCCGGCGAGCTTACCGATCTCATCCTGTTGCCCGAGCGCCGGGACGGTGACGGTCACATCGCCGTCGGCGACCTTCAGCATGGCGCTGGTCATGGCACCGAGCGGCCGCGTGATGAAGCCGATGACGAGCCATGCAGTCAGCGCCAGGCTCAGTGAACCACCGATGGCCAGCGCCGCCATCATCATCCACGTCGCTTGCGAATAGGCGGAAGCGGCCGCCTTCACGGCATCTTGCTGCCGAATGGAAGCACGCTGCTCGAGACCGCGCAGGACCTCGCTGATCTGCGAGATGACCGGCGCGGTGGTGAAGGCGATCTTGCCAGCATCGTCGTAGGCCCCGTCACGCGACAAGGTTCGAATCTTTGACGCTTCGGCCAGGTGCTGCGCCGCCAGCCGGCGCATTTTTTCTGCGTCCTCACGGCCCACCGACGTGCGCGACGTCTGCTCGAGTTGGGTGACCTGGACCAGGAACCGCCGATACTCGTCGTTGAGGGAGTTCTCGAACGTTTCCCGCTGCGAAACCGGCATCTCGATTGGCAGGAATTCCACCGCGCGCGCATAAGACAGCAGGTTGGCCGTCGCCCGCCCTCCCGCCTCCACCCGTGTGGCAGAGGCCGCGACTTCGCGGGTCGCAGCGTCCATGGTCGCGAAATTCCAAAAGGCGAGCATTGCCACGATCACAGATGTTGCGAGGAGAAGTGCGACGGCCGAGAATATCTTGGGAGCGATAGACAGATTACGAAGAAGGCTTTGCATGATCGGTCGCTTCTGTTCTTTCAGGGTAGCCGCACCATTTCACGCAGTAAGCGCTGCAATATGGAGCTGGATGCCGCATTTTCGCGGCTGCGCTGCGCCGTTGCAGCAGTGGCTCTAAAAGGCACGAATTTGATTAAAAATGACTTTGCGTAATGTCGTGAAATCCACGGCAATGTGAGGGTGGGTTAAAAGCAGGCAAGCATCTGATTAGAAAGGGGTTTTTGTGTTTTCTCGTCCGCTTGCGGGGCTCCTGCAAGTCTGCCATGCGGTAGGGGCGGGGGAGGTCATGACGAGGGCCCTATCGTGCCGGACGCGAGGACAGTGCGTCGCAAAAGATCGTGATCGGGAAATGGCTCGGTCCCCAGGCGGCAATGCATGCACAAGTGGCCCACCGGAGCACCATCCGGCGGGGTTGCCGCCCTACGATCGTGAAGCGGCCGATTTGCTCCGCTGGCAGTGGCCTTTTCGACGTGCCCGATGACGAGGCAGCCGGTGGCGGCATTGCGCCTTCCCGGGCCGTCCGTGCACAAATCCGCGTCAGGCCCAGGCGACGGTCACGGTTTCCAGATGTCCTGCCTCGGAAACTGGTTGACGCTCGGGGGAAACTTCCCAGTATCCCCCGCAGGTCCGAACCCGTCAGTTTGCGAACGAGGCTTCATGTCACGAATTTCCGGAGCAAAGCCGCTGGGCGCCGTGCCCCGTCGGGCTTCTCCAGGCCGGCCGCTCGGGATCCTGGCGCTCGGCGCGATCCTGATGGCCTCGGCAGGCTGCAACGACCAACCAACGCGCGCCGCCGCGAATACTGCTGCGCCGGCCCCTGTCGCGGTGACGGTCGTGACGCTGGAGCGCCGGGCAATCCCTGTCAACTCGGTGATGCCCGGCCGAACCGCGCCCTACCGCGCGGCTGAGGTCCGTCCGCAGGTGGGCGGTCTGCTGCGCGAGCGCCATTTCGCCGAGGGCGAAGCGGTGAGGGCCGGCCAGTCCTTGTTCCAGATCGATCCCGCACCCTTCGAGGCGGCGGTGCGGCGCGCCGAGGCGGCACTCTCCCGCATCGAGGCCGCCGAACAGGCCGCATCGAGCATCGCCAACCGCCTGCGCACTCTGGCTCGGGCGCAGGTGGTGAGTGAGCAGAACCTCGAGAATGCCGAGGCGACGCTGCGCCAGACCCGGGCCGACATCATCTCGGCCCGCGCGGCGCTCGAGACCGCGCGCATCGACCTCAACTATACCCGCGTCGCCTCGCCCATCGACGGGCGGACGGGCCGTGCCACGGTGACGCCGGGCGCGCTCGTCACGGCCAACCAGATCACCGCGCTGGTGACCGTCACGCAGCTCGATCCGATCTATGTCGACCTCACACAACCCAGCGCCGTCCTCTTGCAGCAGCGGCGGGACGTGGCGAGCGGTGTGCTTCGCCGTGACTCGGCGGACCGCGCTGTGGCGCGGCTGCTGCTGGAGGACGGCTCCGAGTATCCCCACGCAGGGGAGGTCCAGTTCTCCGAGGTGATCGTCGACCAGGGCACCGGCTCGGTCACGGTGCGGGCGGTGTTTCCCAATCCAGACCAACTCCTTCTCCCCGGCATGTTCGTCCGTGCCCGCGTCGAGGAGGGCGTGACAGACCGCGCCATCCTCGTCCCGCAGCGCGCCGTCCTGCGCACGCCGCGCGGCGAGCCCATGGCCTTCGTGGTCAACGCCGAAGGGGTGGTCGACCAGCGCGTGCTGCGCGCCAGCCGCACCGTCGGCAACGACTGGCTGGTGACGGACGGCGTCGCGGCCGGTGAGCGCGTGGTCATCGAGGGGCTGCAGCGCATCCGCCAGGGCACCCGTGTCCAGGCGAGTGAGCGCCCCGCCACTCCGGCCGGGACCTAGAACCGCGCCATGGCTCGCTTCTTCATCGATCGACCGGTCTTCGCCTGGGTCATCGCCATCGGCATCATGCTGGCCGGACTGCTGGCCTTGCGCAACATGGCCGTCGCGCAATACCCGGCCATCGCTCCGCCCGCCATCTCCATCAATGTCGTGTTCCCCGGCGCATCGGCCGAGACGGTCCAGACCACGGTGGTGCAGGTCATCGAGCAGCAGCTGAGCGGCATCGACAACCTGCTCTATTTCGATTCCCAGACCACCAAGGACGGCGCGGCACGCATCCAGCTGACCTTCGCGCCGGGCACCAATTCCGACACCGCCCAGGTGCAGGTCCAGAACCGCGTGCAGCTGGCCGTTCCCCGTCTGCCGCTGACGGTGCAGCAGCAGGGCCTGCGCGTGGTCAAATCCTCCGGCAATTTCCTGCTCGTGGTCGGTTTCATATCGACCAATGGCCGGATGGAACGAACGGACATCTCCGATTTCCTCGTCGCCAATGTGCAGGACCCGATCAGCCGGACCGCCGGCGTCGGCGACTTCCAGGTCTTCGGCGCCCAGTTCGCCATGCGCATCTGGCTGGACCCAGCGAGACTGATCAATTTCGGGCTGACGCCCTCGGACGTCGCCGCCGCTGTGCGGGCCCAGAACGTGCAGGTTTCCAGCGGCGAGATGGGTGGGCTTCCGGCCGTGTCCGGCCAGCAGCTGAACGCG
Organism: Phreatobacter sp.; assembly: GCF_030691135.1. GTDB lineage: Bacteria > Pseudomonadota > Alphaproteobacteria > Rhizobiales > Phreatobacteraceae > Phreatobacter. Next base: position 19,821 of record NZ_JAUYFA010000098.1, on the reverse strand, counting down.
ACCATCGTCGGCCCCTCTTACCTGCAGACCGTGGATGAATTCGGGGCCATTCTGATGCGCGTCCGCCCCGATGGATCGCAGGTGCGTCTGCGCGACGTCGCGCGCGTCGAGATCGGCGGCGAGAACTACTCGATCACGACGCAGCTGGACGGCAAGCCGTCCAGCGGCATCGGCATCCGTCTCGCCAGCGGCGCCAATGCACTCGACACGGCAGCGGCGGTCCGCGCCACCATCGACAGGCTCCGCCCCAGCTTCCCGCCGGGGCTCGACGTCGCCTATCTGCAGGATACCACCCCCTTCGTGCAGCGCTCCATCAGGAGCGTCATCATGACGTTGCTCGAGGCGGTAGCCCTCGTCTTCGTGGTGATGTTCGTGTTCCTGCAGAACTTCCGCGCGACGCTGATCCCTACCATGGCGATCCCGGTGGTCCTGCTGGGCACCTTCGCGGTACTCCAGGCGCTGGGTTTCAGCGTCAATACCCTGACCATGTTCGGGCTCGTGCTGGCCATCGGCCTGCTGGTCGATGACGCCATCGTCGTGGTCGAGAATGTCGAGCGCGTCATGGCGGAAGAGCATCTCTCCCCGCTGGAGGCCACGCGCAAGTCGATGGACCAGATCACCAGTGCCCTGGTGGGCATCGGCCTGGTGCTCTCGGCGGTTTTCCTGCCGATGGCCTTTTTCGGCGGATCGGTGGGCGTCATCTACCGGCAGTTCTCGGTGACCATCGCCACGGCCATGACCTTGTCGGTCCTGGTGGCGATTTTCTTCACGCCGGTGCTCTGCGTCTCCCTGCTGCGGCCGCACAAGCCGGGCCAGGGCACGCGCGGCGTTTATGGCTGGTTCAACCGCGGCTTCGACCGCATCACCCGCGGCTATGTCGGCGGCGTTCGCGCCAGCATGCGCCGGCCGGCGCGGATGCTGGTGATCTACGTCGCCTTGCTCGGAGCCCTCGGCTACAGCTTCCTGCGCCTGCCCGGCGGGTTCCTGCCGAATGAGGACCAGGGCATCGCATTCGCGCAGGTGACCGCGCCCCCCGGCGCAACCGCGGACCGCACCCAGCGCGCTCTGGACGAACTGGGCCGTTATCTGCGTGAGGAAGAAGGCGCCGTCGTCGACAATTTCTTCGCGATCAACGGGTTCAGCTTCGGCGGCCGCGGGCAGAATTCGGGGCTCGGTTTCATCACATTGCGCGATTGGGATGTGCGGCCCGGGCCGCAGAACAGTGTCCAGGCCCTGACGGAGCGGGTCAACGCGCGCTTCGCGCGCTATCAGGACGCCCTCATCATCGCCTCCGCTCCGCCAGCGGTGCGCGAACTGGGCAACGCCTCCGGCTTTGCCCTCCAGCTCCTCGACCGCGGCGGTCTCGGCCACGGGGCGCTGATGGCCGCGCGCGACCAGCTGCTGCGTCTGGCGTCGGCCAGCCCGGTGCTGGCGCGGGTGCGGGCCAACGGCCTTAACGACGAGGCGCAGTTCCGCCTCATCGTGGACTGGGAACGCGCCAGCGCTCTCGGCCTGTCCGTCACCGAGGTGAACTCCACGCTGGCCACCGCCTGGGGATCGACCTACGTCAACGACTTCATGGATCGTGGGCGCGTCAAGCGGGTCTTCATGCAGGGCCAGCCGGATGCCCGCATGGTGCCCGGCGATCTCGACAAATGGTTCGTCCGAAATTCCCAGGGGCAGATGGTGCCCTTCTCCGCCTTCGGTCGGACGGAGTGGGAGTTCGGCTCGCCGCGGCTCGAGCGGTTCAACGGCATCGCCTCGCGGGAGATCCAGGGCCTGCCAGCCGCCGGTTTCACCACCGGTCAGGCCATGGACGAGATGGAGCGACTGGTATCGCAACTGCCCGGCGGCTTCGGCTTCGAGTGGAGCGGCATCTCGTTCCAGGAGCGGCAATCCTCCGGCCAGGCACTGGCGCTCTACGTGCTTTCGCTCCTGGTGGTGTTTCTGTGCCTGGCGGCGCTCTATGAGAGCTGGTCGATCCCGACCGCCGTCCTGCTGGTGGTACCGCTGGGCGTGCTGGGGGCGGTGCTCGCCTCCCTGTATGGCGGCATGGCCAACGACGTGTACTTCCAGGTGGGTCTGCTGGCTACGATCGGTCTGACCGCGAAGAACGCCATCCTGATCGTCGAGTTCGCGCGCGAGGGGTTCAACCGCGGCCTTTCCCTGGTCGAAGCTGCGGAGGATGCGGCGCGCCAGCGGCTGCGGCCGATCATCATGACGTCTCTCGCCTTCACCCTCGGCGTCGTTCCACTCGCCATCGCCAGTGGCGCGGGCTCGGGCGCGCAGAATGCGATCGGCGTCGGTGTGATCGGCGGTGTGGTCGCGGGCACGGTGCTCGCCGTGCTGTTCGTGCCGGTGTTCTTCGTCCTCGTACTCCGCATCTTCCGCGCCCGTCGGCCGGGCGAAGTCGCGGGGGCCTCCGCGCCGGTCCGGACCGTGCCCGCAGGCGAGTAGCCGGGCGGGGCGCGCCATCCCGCGTCATCCGCTCAGGCGTCGGCGCCCCTCCGGGAACCCTCACTCCTGCCCGGCGTTCCTTTTCCGCGAGCGCCGCAATCGCTGTGGGGCCGAAGGGAGGACGCACGATGCCGGCAGGACAGAGCAGCGGAACCGGGGCGATGACCGAACTCGACGACGAGAAGGTGAGGAAGGACGACATCCTCAGCAATCGCGACAAGGCGCAGCGGCGGCCTGGACAAGGCCGGGACGGCAAGGGCCTTCAGGTCGATGAATACAAGGACAACCCGGCCAATCGCCGGCCGCCGCGCGACGAGGGGCAGTCAGCGTCGGAACGGACGTCTGACGAACGCCCGTCCAAGGACAGCTCGCAGGACGATGCCGGTACGCCGGAGCCCGTCGACCGGCCCGGCTTCGATCTCGGCGGATCGACCGGCGAGACGGATGCCGGCAAGGGCCTCGGCCTCGGCGACGACGCCAGGGAAGATCGAAAGGGCTGGGGCCTGCCGCGATAGGGCCAGCGCGATCGGGCGGGAAAGGCTCGGGGGAGTGATGCCTGCCCCGGCTGCCCGGAATCACGGCGCCGGGCCCGCAAGAGTCCGGCCGGCTATGGTCCCATGCCGGCCGCTTTGCCGGGAACATCCGGGCGCTCGCCCGCCATGCGCAGCTTGATCTCCCCGAGCCATGCAACGATGCACGTGATCGCTTCCGGTTCGTCGAGGAAGGGGACGTGTCCGCGACCTCTCAGTTCGGCGAAGGCCATGTCGGGCCGCCGCCGCCGCATCTCGGTCGCCGTCGCCTTGCTCAGGACGTCGGAGGCCTCGCCGCGGATCAGAGCCAGCGGCAGGCCGTCGCAGGCTTCGAAGAACGACCAGAACTCGGGCAGAGGCTGGGCCATTGCGGCCTGTACCGCGTCACGCAGTGCAGGATCGTAAGTGAGCCCGACGGCCCCCTCGCGCTGGACGAAATGGCGCACCGTCTCCTCGGCCCACCGGAGGTCCGGCACGTCGACGAACCCCGGCATCACCGCCGGGAGACGATCGGCCACTTCGTCGAGGGTCGCCACTGCCGGCTCAACGCCGACATAGGTGGCGATCCGCTCCAGTCCGGCGCGTTCGAGGACGGCCCCGACATCGTTGAGGCAGAGCCCCAGCAGCCGGTGCTTGGCCATGGCGGCGATGACCATGCCGATCAGGCCGCCGCGCGAGGACCCGATGATCGCGGCCTGTGCGAGGTTCAGGTGATCGAGCAGGGCGAGGACGTCGCGTGTCTCCTGCGGGACGGTGTAGGTATCGGGCCCCGTCCAGTCCGACTCCCCGCGCCCGCGGCTGTCGAGCCGGATCAGGCGGACGTCGTGGGGGAGGCGCCTCACCAGATAGTCGAAATCCCGTCCGTCCCGCGTCAGGCCGGCCAGTGCCAGAAGCGGCAGTCCATCGCCTTCGTCGCGATAGGCCAGCCTCGCTCCGTCCTCGGCCCGGAACCTCTCCATTCCCCTCACTCGAATCGCTGTCAGGTCTGATGGTACTCAGCGAACCCCTTGCCGGTCTTGCGGCCCAGATAGCCGGCCGCAACCATCTGCTTCAGCAGTGGACTGGGACGATACTTGGGATCATCGAACCCGTTGTACAACGTTTCCATGATGTTGAGCACGACGTCGAGGCCGATCAGATCGCCGAGCGCCAGCGGTCCCATCGGGTGGTTGGCCCCGAGCTTCATCATGCTGTCGATGTCCTCGGGGGTCGCAAGCCCCTCGGCCACGCAATTGATCGCCTCATTGATCTGCGGGGCGAGCAGGCGGTTGACGATGAACCCGTAGCTGTCCTTGCTGACACGCGGCGTCTTGCCGATGGCATGCGTCAGGTCGGTCACGGCAACGGCGACCGGATCGGTCGTCTGCAGGGCGCGGATGATCTCCACCAGTTGCATCACCGGAACCGGATTGAAGAAGTGCATGCCGATGACGCGGCCCGGATGGGCCGAGGCGGCCGCGAGTTCGGTGAGCGAGATCGACGAGGTGTTGGAGGCGAAGATCGCATCCTCCCGACAGATGCCGTCGAGCTTGGCGATGATGGCGGCCTTGACCTCGATTTTCTCGACGATCGCCTCGATGACGATGTCGCGGTCGGCCAGCGCGGTCACCTCCGTCGACGTGACGACGCGCGCCAGGGTCTCGACCGCCCCGGCTTCCGTCAGCGTGCCCTTGCGGACCTGTCGGGCGAGGCTGCTCTCCATCGTCTTGCGGGCCCGCGCCAGGGCGGCATCGGACAGATCCTGCATCACCACGTCGAAGCCTGCGGCGGCGCAGGTCTGGGCGATGCCGTTGCCCATGGTTCCGGCGCCGATGACGCCGATCTTGCGGAGTTCGGTCACGGCACTCTCCATCAATGGGCGGTCCAGCCGCCATCGACGGGCAGGGCTGTACCGGTGATCTGGGCGGCGGCGGGCGTGCACAGGAAGGCGGCCAGCGCACCGATCTGTTCGGGCTGGACGAATGTCTTGGTCGGCTGCGCGGCGAGCAGGACATCGCGAACGACCTGCTCCTCGCTGATGCCGCGCGCCTTCGCCGTCTCGGGGATCTGCTTCTGCACCAGCGGCGTGAGGACATAGCCCGGGCAGATCGCGTTTGCGGTAATGCCGTGCTCGGCGCCCTCGAGCGCCAGCGTCTTGGTCAGGCCGACGACGGCATGCTTGGCCATGACATAGGCGGACTTGTAGGGCGAGGCGACGAGGCCATGCGCCGAGGCGACATTGATCACGCGCCCCCAGCCGCGGCTCTTCATGCCACCGAACGTCGCGCGGCACAGGTGCCAGGCGGCCGACATGTTGATCGCCATGATCAGGTCGTAGCGATCGACCGGGAAGTCCTCGATCGGGGCTACCGTCTGGATGCCGGCATTGTTCACCACGATGTCGACCTGGCCGAAGCGCGCCTCGGTCGCGGTCACCAGAGCGGCGATCTGCGCCTGGTCGGACATGTCGGCACCGTGGAAGGCGACGGGCATCCCGGTCTCGGTCTCGATCCGGGCGCGGTCGGCCTCGATCTGGGCGGGGTCGCCGAAGCCGTTCATCATCACGGCATGGCCCGCCTCGGCGAGCGAGCGGGCGACGGCTAGGCCGATCCCCGACGTGGAACCGGTGACGATGGCGATGCGCGGTGGGGTCATGGAGGCCTCAGGTCAGGATCATTTCGGGCACGTCGTCGGGGACGACGAGTGCGGCCTCGGTGGCGGCGATGATGTCCTCGACGCTCACGCCGGGAGCGCGCTCGCGCAGGACGAGACCCGCCTCACCGGGCTCGATCACCGCGAGATCGGTGACCACGAGGTCGACCCGGCGGACGGCCGTCAGTGGCAAGGTGCAGCGCCGCACGATCTTGGATTGCCCCTTAGCGGCGTGCTGCATGGCCACGACGACGCGCGCCGCGCCGGTGACCAGATCCATGGCGCCGCCCATGCCGGGCACCATCTTGCCGGGAACCTTCCAATTGGCGAGATGCCCGGCCTCGTCGACCTGCAGCCCGCCCAGCACGGTCATATCCAGATGACCGCCGCGGATCAGGCCGAAGCTCATGGCGCTGTCGATGCTGGCCGCGCCGGGAACCGCGGTGACGAAGCCACCGCCGGCATCGGTGAGGTGGTGATCTTCCATCCCCTCGGGTGGGCGGGCCCCGAGGCCGATCACGCCGTTCTCGGCCTGGAAGAACACGCCGAGTTCGGCGGAGACGAAATTCGCCACCATCGAAGGCAGTCCGATCCCCAGATTGACCAGGGAGCCCGGCCTGACCTCCCGGGCCACGCGGCGGGCGATGAGTTCCTTGGCGTCCATCCCGTCCCCCGTCAGATCGCGCGGATCAGCAGATGGTCGACGAGAACGCCCGGCGTCCTGACGGCATCGGGCGGAATCACCCCCACCGGCACGATGCTTTCAGCCTCGGCGATCACGGTGCGGCCCGCGAGTGCGATGATCGGATTGAAATTCTGGGCGGTCAGCATGTAGCTGAGATTGCCGATATAATCGGCCTGCCACGCACCGACGAGCGCGAAATCCGCAGTGAGCGGTGTTTCGAGCAGGAAACGCCGGCCGTCCACCTCGACGACCTGCTTGCCCTCCTCGACATCGGTGCCGAGCCCGGTGGGCGTCAGCACGCCGCCGAGCCCCATGCCACCGGCGCGGATCCGTTCGATCAGGGTGCCTTGCGGCACGAGATCGCAGACGATGTCGCCCGCGATCATTTTCGCCTGCGTCTCCGGGTTCAGCCCGATATGCGAGGCGATTACCCGTCGTACCAGCCCCGCCGAGATCAGTTTCCCGATCCCCTTGCCGGGCATGGCCGTGTCGTTGGCGATCACGGTCAGGCCGCCGATGCCGCGCGCCACGATGGCGTCGATCAGCCGCTCGGGGGTGCCGACGGCCATGAATCCACCGATCATCAGGCTGGCGCCTTCGGGGATCAGCTCGGCTGCGGCCTGCGGGTCCAGTGCGCCCTTCATGCTGCCTCCTGCCCCAACCGCCCTGCGATCGCGCGAGCCCCGCCGGCGATGACGAGTTCCTCGTTGGTGGGAATGACCATCACCGTCGTGCGCGCCAGCTCCGACGAGACGACCCGTTCGTTGGCGGCGTTGCGACCATGGTCGATCTCGATGCCCATCCAGGCGAGACGCTCGCAGATCCGCGCGCGAACGAGGCGTGAATTCTCGCCGATCCCGCCGCAGAAGATCAGCGCGTCGATGCCGCCGAGCGCTGCCGCCATGGCGCCGAGCTCTCGCTGGCAGCGGAACACGAAGTAGTCGATGGCCTGACCCGCTTCGGGCGTGCCGGCGGCCTCCAGGGTGCGCATGTCGTTGGAAAGACCCGAGAGCCCCAGAAGTCCCGACTTCGTATAGAGCAGGTCCGAAATCTCGGCGGCGTTCATGCCCTTCTGATCCATCAGGTAGAGCAGGACGCCCGGATCGAGCTGGCCGCAGCGCGTGCCCATCGGCAATCCGTCGAGCGCGGAGAACCCCATGGTCGAGGCGACCGAGCGGCCGTTCTGAATGGCGCACATCGAGGCGCCGTTGCCGAGATGGGCCACGACGACCCGGCCTTCGGCCAGCTGCGGCGCGATGCGCGCGAGTTCGCCGGTGATGTATTCGTAGCTCAGCCCATGGAAGCCGTAGCGTCTGACCCCCTCGTCGAACAGCTGCCGCGGCAGGGCGAAAGCGTCGTTCACCCAGGGCTGGCTGCGATGGAAGGCCGTGTCGAAGCAGGCGACCTGCTGCACGCCTGGAAAGGCTTCCATCGCCGCGCGGATGCCGGCGAGATTGTGCGGCTGATGCAGCGGTGCAAAGGACGAGAGGCGCTCGAGTTCGACCAGCAATCCCTCGTCGACGCCGACGGGTGCGGTGCGGCTCGGTCCGCCATGGACGACCCGGTGGCCGATCGCCAGCAAGGCGAGGTCGGGCCAGTGCCCGCGAAACCCGGCAATGACGGTCGAGATCGCCTCGGCATGGCTGGCGAGCGAGCCCTCGGTGGCGATCGGCTGTCCGTCCCGGTCCTTGAGCCTGATCTCGGCCGCGGCACCGATCCGGTCGACGACGCCGCTCGCCATCGGCTGGTCGCCGTCGGCAGGAAACAGCGAGACCTTGAGCGACGATGACCCTGCATTGAGGGTGAGAATGGCATGCGTCATTTGTCGACCCGCGCGAAATGATGGATGGCGGCCACGGCACAGGACGCGAGCCGCGACATCGGGCTGTCGGACCGCGAGTTGAGGATCACCGGAACTTTCGCGCCGAGAACCAGGCCCGCACCTTCCGCGTGGCTGATATAGGCGAGTTGCTTCGCCAGCATGTTGCCGGCATCCAGCCCTGGCACCACGAGGATGTTGGCCCGGCCGGCCACATTCCCCTTCAGACCCTTCGTGCGCGCCGCCGCGAGATCGACGGCATTGTCCATCGCCAAGGGGCCTTCGACCTGGCCCCCCCGGATCTGGCCGCGATCGGCCATCTTCGACAGCAGGGCCGCGTCGATTGAGGACTGGATCGCCGGGTTGACGGTCTCGACGGCCGAGAGCACGCCGACCCGCGGATCCATGCCGAGCGAGAGCGCCAGATCGATGGCGTTCTGGCAGATGTCCATCTTGGTGGCGAGGTCGGGGGCAATGTTGATGGCGGCGTCGGTGACGAAGATCGGCTCCGGCTGGCCGGGGACGTCGATCACGAAGACATGGGTGAAGCGCCGTCCGATCCTCAGCCCGGTGCCCTTCTCGAGCATCGGCTTGAGGAGGTCGTCGGTATGCAGATGGCCTTTCATGATCGCCGCGGCGCGGCCGGCATGCACCAGTTCGCAGGCCTTGGCAGCCGCCGCGACATCACCGTCCACGTCGATGATCTCGATGCCGGAAAGGTCGGCGCCGCTGGCGGCGGCGGCCGCCGCAATCGCCGTCGCCTGGCCGATCAGGATCGGCGTGATGATGCCTTCCTTGGCGGCCAGCAAGGCGCCGCCCAGCGAGTTTTCATCGTCCGGGCAGACGATGGCCGTGGCCAGGGCGGGTAGCGGCCGCGCGCGCTCCAGCAGCGCCTCGAAATGGCGATGACGCTGGACGATGAGGCCAGGCACGTCGATGTCGTCCCGGTCGAACTTTTCGGTCGGCGCCTGGACCGTTGCTTCGCCGGACAGGATCAGGGCGCCATCGGCGATCCGGGTCACGCTGGTCGACAGACGGACCGCGCCATCGGCGTGCTTTTCCAGGACCTCGACCGCCGCCGTCACCTCTTCACCCGCATGGGCACGGGCGTGGAAATCGAGGGTCTGCCGCCGATAGAGCGTGCCCGGTCCCGGCAGTTTGGTGCCCAGCGCCGCCGAGATCAGCGACGCGATGAACAGCCCCGGCGCGACGCGCTCGGGCTGGCCGTCGCCGTCGAGATCCGAGTCTGCGAGGTGCATCGGGTTGAAATTGCCCGAGGCGACGGCGAAGACGGACAGGTCGTCCTGCGTGATCAGACGCTGCAGTTCCGCCCGGTCGCCGACCTGGAGTTCGCCGAGGGTTCGGTTTGTGAGCCGCATCTCACGCCTCTTTCTTCGCGCGCGGAGCACGGACCGCCGGCTTTGCGACCTCGCCCGGACCTTCCGGCGGCTTCAACGCTTCCGGCGAGAGCGGATCGATGTCGACCGTGCCGGTCAGCGGCGGCAGATCCAGCACGTCGCGGAAACGCTGCAGCATCGACAGGGTGCTGGGAGACATTTCCTCGATCGCACCGGGAATGAACTGGACCACGTTCATCGCCAGTTCGCGTTCGTCGCGGTCGCCGAGGAGCAGCGGCAACGTCTCGATGGCGCGCTGCCGCTCATAGGTCGCAATCAGCGTCTGCTGATGAATGATCATCGCGCGCCGGTCGGCGCCGAGTGAACGGAAAGGCTCATCCTGCGTCAGGACCCGCGAGGACCGTTCCAGACGGTCGCGCCGCACCTGACCCCGGTTCTCCGCCAGCAGGACGAGCATCCGGATCACAGCTTCGGGAAAGCCGCCCTGTTCGATCATGAAGAGCGCCTGGGCGACTTCAGGCAAACCGCGCAGCTCGTCGGAATTCTTCAGGGTGCGGCGCGCTTCATGGGTGCGACCGAAGGCCCGCGCCCAGGGATTACCCCACATCGAATAAAACATCAGTTCGAAGGACATGTCGCGCAGGTCGCGTGTCAGGTCGATCATCTGCTCGGTGGACTGAACCCAGAGCGCCTCTGCCGCGAGGAACGGGTTATCCGCGCTTGCCTTGTTCCGCTCGCCGTTGACCTTGTCCGCCATGGATTCGACCGACGACATCGCCGGATTGCGCGACGACATCAGGGCGCGGCTGAGCCGCTGCGGGTGCATGGCGCGGCTCATTTCCGCGCCGGTGCCGGTCACCGTCGCCTTGACCACCGGTCGCACGACCGCGTCGTACATCTGGGCCTGAACTTCCGCGGCACGCGCCACGGCGGCGAAGGGCCGCTCATCGTGGAACCCGTCGTCGATGGCGCGGAGGTCCTCGAACGTGCGCTCGGCGAAGCCGACGGTGAAATGTTTTCGTCCGTCCTTTTCGGTCACGTCCTCGATGAGCATCTCATAGAGGCCCGGCGCCAGCGCCTCGATCGTCTTCAGCGTCGATGCGACTTCGCTGTGTTCCTTGTTGGCGATCTGCGACGACACGAAAATGCCGAGATGGCCGACCTGCTCGTGCACCATATAGATGATGCGCTGGCCGCGGATGCGGATCTCGGACACGTCGGCATAGGTCTCGGCAATCCAGTTCAGTGCCTGCTGGGGCGGCGTGATGTTGTCGCCGTGACTGGCGAAGACGATAATCGGCGCTCGGATGGCTTTTAGATCCACCGGTCGGCCCGGCTCGAGCCGCGCCTCGTTCTTCACGAGCCGGTTGCCGACGAACAGCTGTTCGACGATCCAGCGGATCTCCGGTTCGTTGAGCAGGAAAAATCCGCCCCACCACCGTTCGAACTCGAGGAAGCTGGCGTCACCCTTGTCGATGTCGCGGAACAGGTCCGTGTACTTCCGGAACAGCGTGCGGGCGGGGTTCAGCAGTTCGAAGTTCTGGACGAGGTGCGCGCCGTCGAAAATGCCGCCGCCGAGATCCGACAGGAACATCGGGATCCAGGTGCCGCCCATGACGCCGGCATTGTAGCGCATCGGATTCTCGCCGATGCGGCCGGACCAGGGAGCGACCGGCGCCCCGTTGATGACGATCGGCCCGGTCAGATCGGGGTTGGTGGCGGCGAGAAGCAGCGTCGCCCAGCCGCCCTGGCAATTGCCGGTGACGACCGGCCGCGCGGCCTCCGGATGGCGGCGCATCACCTCGCGTACGAAGGCTGCCTCGGCACGCGTGACATAGGACAGATATTGTCCCGGCTCGGGCGCGCGGCGGAATGATACGAAATACACGGGATGGCCGTCGCGCAGCGCGACGCCCACCTGGCTGTCGGCCTTGAACCCGCCGATGCCCGGCCCGTGCCCGGCGCGGGGGTCGATGATGATGTAAGGCCGCTTCTTGTCGACGATCTCCACGCCGGCCGGCGGCTTGATCTTCAAGAGGACGTAGTTGGACGGGAAGGGCAGGTCCTTGCCGTCCATCACCTCTTCATAATCGTAGATGAGGACAGGCGGGCATCCCGCAGCTTCGTGCTCCAGAAAGATGTCGCCGCGCTTGCGCAGCGTATCCACGGTCAGCACGGCCCGCTCGGCGGCGTCCCGCACATAGGAACTCCACATCTCGGCGAGCTGGCCGGTCGCTTGTGCCTGGCGCAATCCGTCCAGCAGCTTCTCGGCCTGGCTGACGACCTCGTGTGCCCTCGCCACGTGGTTTTCGGAGATGCGCTTGGTATGGCGCGACGACGCGACCGACAGGATGTTGGCCGTCGCCGTGGAAGCATCGAGTTCGGTACTTGCGGTGTGCATCGCCTGGCGCAAACTGTCGAGCAGATCTCCTTCCGGCCGCGGTATCGCGGGCTGGCGCATGGGGTCGAGAAGATCGAAAACGTTGGCCATGGTGGCGACCTCAGGCAGTGATGGAGAATCCGCCGTCGATGTCGTGGACACCGCCGGTCAGGTTGCGTGCTTCGGGAGAGGCGAGAAAGGCGGCCACGGCGCCGACATCGGCGATGGAGGCCAGTTGGTGCGTCGGCGCACGGTCGGAAGCGGCGGCGAGCAGTTCATCGAAATGGTCGATGCCACTCGCGGCGCGGGTCACCAGCGGACCCGGCGAGAGGGCGTGGACGCGAATGCCTTTCTCACCGAGCTCGGACGCGGCATAGCGCACGACGCTTTCGAGCGCCGCCTTCACCGGTCCCATCATGTTGTAGTGGCGCACGACGCGCGACGAGCCGAAGAACGATACGGAGAGGCATGTGCCGCCCTCTGTCATCAGCGGTTCGGCCAGGCGGATCATGCGCAGGAACGAATGGACCGATACGTCCATGGCCAGCCCGAAGCCTTCTGGCGAGCAGTCGATCACCCGGCCGTGGAGATCCGCCTTCGGCGCGAAGGCGATGGAATGGACCAGGGTGTCGAGCCGCCCCCATTTCTGCGCGATGGCGCCGAAGACTGCTTCCATGTCGCCGGCCTGCGACACGTCCAGGGGCATCTGGATGTCGGCGCCCAGCTCCTCGGCCAGCGGGCGGACATGCGGCTCCGCCTTGCTGTTCAGCCACGTCACCGCGAGATCGGCTCCCTGCACACGCAGGGCCTTGGCACAGCCCCAGGCGATGGATTGGTCGTTGGCGATACCGACCACCAATGCCTTCTGGCCCTGCAGCGAAAACATGGTCTATTCCATTAGTCGTCTAACAGGGTGCTGGTAAGCCGCACCCGACGTGACGTTCTTATTGGTGCTCTGCTGCAGTTTGATGTCTGTATCCTCGACCTCGGTCGAGGTGTGCCGCCGGGCCGGCACGGCGGCGCCGCGCGGCGCTTTCCTCACGGCTTCGCGACGTCGCCAGATATAAGGGGCGACCGGTCGGCGGCTGTGACGGTCCCGTCGTTGGGCGGAGATTTGCGACGTCCATGGGACTCGCGACGTCAGGGGAGCATAAGGCCCGTGGCACAAGGGGCGGGTTGCCGCGCGAGAAGCGCCGCGGCGAAGGGCCTCGATCGTCCCCGCCGCGATCCGCCGCTGTCCCGCGCCGGTCCCGCTTCGGACCGGCGCGGCCGGTGTCTGGACCAATCGGCGTCCCGATCAGTCGGGTCGCTGATCAATCCGGCGCGTCAGCCGCGCTGGCGCAGGCGCAGCATCATCGTATCGAAGGAGTATTCGGCGACCTGCCACCACAGATATTCCTCGTTACGGAAGGCGCGCATGTGCTCGTAGATCCGCTTGAAGTCCGGGTTTGCGGTCGAGATATCGGCGTAGATCTCGTTCGCGGCCTTGTAGGCGGCATCGAGGATTTCCGTGCTGAAGCCGCGGAGCTGTGCACCGGCCGCCACGAGGCGCCGGAGCGCGGCGGGATTGCGGGCGTCATAGATCGCCGTCATGTCGAGATTGTTGGCCGCCGCCGCATTGTTGAAGATCATCTGGTAGGATTTCGGCAGGGCGTTCCACTTGTCGGTGCCGATCCAGTAATGGACGGTCGGTGCGCCCTCCCAGAAGCCCGGATAGTAGTAGTACGGGGCCACCCGCACGAAAGCGAGCTTCTCGTCGTCGTAGGGACCGACCCATTCCGCCGCGTCGATGACGCCGCGCTCCAGCGAGGAATAGGTATCGCCGCCGGGGATCTGCTGCGGCACGACGCCGAGCTTGGCGAGCACCTGGCCGGCGAGACCCGCGATGCGGAATTTCAGTCCCTTCAGATCCTCGAGGGTCCTGACCTCCTTGCGGAACCAGCCGCCCATCTGCGTGCCGGTATTGCCGCCCGGCACGGTGTGGACGTTGTACTTCCTGACGTAGTCGTTGATCAGCTGCTGGCCGCCGCCCTGGTAGAGCCAGGCGTTGCGCTGCCGCACGTTCATGATGAAGGGGATGTCGGCCATCAGCGCCAGTACAGGGTCCTTGCCGACGAAGTAATAGCCCGGTGACTGGCACATCTCCACCGTACCGGCCGAGACCGCATCGAGCGTCTGGAACGCGCCGACGATCTCGCCCGCGGCGAAGCACTGGATCTTGAAGCGCCCGTCGGTGGCTTCGGCGATCTGCTTGGTCATCGTGTCGAGCGGTCCATACAGCGCGTCGAGCGACTTCGGGAACGAAGAGGCGCAGCGCCAGCTCACCTCCGGCATGGTCTGGGCGATGGCAGGCGTCGCGACCGCGGCACCGGCGACGCCCGCTGCACTTCCGGCCATGAATGTTCTGCGTTTCATCACATTTCCTCCGATGTTCGTCCGCGTTTGTGATTGTGATGCGGATCACGGGGCAGGCCCCGCCGGCGGAAGACTAGCGCCTCGCGTAGCCGCTGCGGGATGGCCCCAGCGAATGGAAGGCCTGCAGCGGAAATGCGCATGCGAGATGTGTGAATGTGTGGTCTGTTGTGGACGTGGACGCGAACGGGCCGGGCTCATCGCCCGGCCCGGCCGTTTGGGCTCAATCGTCGAGGGAGAAGCCGGACGCCTTGACGATCGGCTCCCAGTTCCGCCGGGCCTGCTCGAGATAGGCCGCATAGTCCGGCGGCGTCATGCTCAACGGCTCCTGTCCGACGGCGCGCAGCGTGTCGCGCGTCGCCGGCACCTTCACCGCCTCGCCGATCAGGCCGGCCATCTGAGCCGCAAGGGCGGGAGCGGTTCCCCGCGGCAAGAAGCAGCCGAACGTGTCACGGGCGACGACTTTGGCGTGACCCTGCTCGCCGAAGGTTGCGACATTCGGCAGGAAGGCCGAGCGTTCCCGGTCGGCGACCGCGATGACGCGCAGGACGCCCCCGGCCACGTGGGGCAGGTAATCGCCGATGGGCGTGATGGTCGAGGCCACATGGCCGCCGATCAGGTCCTGGATGGCGGGGGTCGAGCCGCGATAGGGCACGTGGCGGAGCTGCAGGCCGGCCGAGGCGATCAGCAGTTCGCCCATGAAATGGGGCGACGAGCCGGCGGCGGGCGAGCCGAAGGCGGCCTTGTCGGGATTGGCCCTGGCCCAGGCGATGAAGGAGGCGACGTCCCTGACCTCGGCCGGGACCATCGGGCCGACCGCCATGGCAAAGGTGACATAGGTGGCCGGCGTGACGGGGGTGATGTCGGTCGCCGGATTGTAGGCCAGGCGCCGGTAGACACTCGGATAGATGGTGAACATGGCGTCCGGGCTGACCAGCATGGTGCGGCCGTCGGGCTGGGCCTCGATCACCGCCTGAATGGCGATCCTGGCGGAAGCGCCGGGCCTGTTCTCCACGACGAAGCTGTCGGCGACGGTGCCGCGCAGGCTTTCGGCGAGGCGCCGCGCCAGCGTGTCGGTCGGTCCGCCCGCCGGGAATCCGACGAGGAGACGGCCGACACCGCGAATGAGCTGGGCGGGGGCGGGCAGGGTGGATACGGTCAGGGCTGCGGCCGACAGGCCGAGCATGCGGCGGCGGTTCATGGTCGTCATGGGTTTCCTCCCTCTGGTGAAGCGGTCGCCGGTTCTTGGTCGTCCGGTCGCCGCGGTATGGTCTGCACTGCCTCGCCGTGCAGGGTCGGTGGTCAGTCTCCGAGCCCCAGCACCTTCATGGCGTTCTTCTTCATGATCAGTTCGTGCACCTCCGGCTTGAAGCCGACCTCGGTGAACTGGGCGAGCCAGCGTTCCGGCGCGATCAGCGGGAAATCTGACCCGAACAGCATTTTCGTCCGCAACTGCGCATTGGCATACTGGACGATCTGCGGCGGGAAATATTTCGGCATCCACCCCGACAGGTCGATGTAGACATTGGGTTTGTGCAGAGCCATGGAGAGCGCTTCGTCGGTCCAGGGCCACGACGGATGAGCGAGAATAATCGTCATGTCCGGGAAGTCGACTGCGACATCGTCGACATGGATGGGCTGCGAATACTTGAGGCGCATACCGCCGCCGCCGCGCATCCCGGTGCCGATGCCGGAATGACCGGTATGGAAGATCGCCGGCATCTTGTAGTGGGCGATGACCTCGTAGAGCTGATAGGCCATGCGATCGTTGGGATAGAAGCCCTGGCAGGTCGGGTGGAACTTGAACCCCTTGACGATGCCGCCCTTGATCAGCTCCTCCGCCTCGCGCGCGCCGAGCCGACCCTTGTGCGGGTCGATCGAGGCGAAGGCGATCATGATGTCGGCATTGTCGCGGGCGGCGTCGGCGATCTCGTCATTGGGAATGCGCCGGTTGCCGATCTGCGTCTCGGTGTCGACGGTGAACATCACGAGGCCGATCCGCTGCGCGCGGTAATGCGCAATGGTCTCGGCAATGGTCGGCCGCTTGCCGACCTTGAAATACTTGCCCGCCGCCTCCTCGTAGGGTGCCCAGTAAGGGTCGGGCTCCTGCCGGCAGGAGACTTCGGCATGGGTGTGGATGTCGATCGCGACGAGATCGTCGACCTTCATGGGGCAACTCCTGCACGGTAATTCAAGGCGATGACGCTAGCCGGCGGCCGCTCGGCATGAAGGGCGGCGACGAGATCGGCACGGCGGGTGAGCACGGCGCGCTGGTTGATCGAGCCCTTGTCGGTGAGTTCGCCGTCCTCCAGCGATGGCGGCACTGCGAGGATCATCGCCCGCGCCACGCGGTTCGACGAGCCCGTGGCTGCCGCCGCCAGAATCGCCAATCGCCGCGTGATCTCGGCAACCAGCCCGGCATGGGCATAGAGGCCGGCATCGCCGGGCGGCAGACCGGTGAAGGCCGCGCAGGCCTCGCGGTCCGGTACGAGAAGCACCCCGATTTCATCGCGGTCGTGGCCGGTGATGACCGTGTCGCGGATCAGCGGGTCGAGGCTCGAAGAGATCAGATGCCGTAGCGGTCCGACGCTGACCCAGGTGCCGGTGCCCAGCTTGAAATCCTCCGACAGGCGGCCGTCGAACAGGAAGCCCTGGGCCGGATCAGCGGGATCGGCGAAGGCCACGGCATCGCCGAACCTGTAGAATCCTTCCTCGTCGAAGACCTTTTCCGTCAGGTCCGGCCGGCGCCAATAGCCGGGCGTCACCGTCTCGGCCTTGACCCGCGCCTCCAGCTTGGTGTCGACCGGCACGAGTTTCATCGTCACGCCGGCCATCGGAAGGCCGATCGCTCCGGCCTGACCGGTGGTGCGCAGGTTCATCAGGGCCGAGGGGGCGGTTTCGGTGGCCCCGAGGCCGGTGACGAAGGGGATATCGCGACCGGCGACTTCCCGGGCCAGGTCGCGATAGCCGTCCCAGACCGGCTGTGCGAGGCCGGCGCCGGCATAGAACAGCATGTCGAGACGGCTGAAGAAGTGACGGGCGAAGGCGGTGTCCGCCTGCAGGTGCGGCAGCAGCGCCTCATAGCCCTTGGGCACGTTGAAATAGGCGGTCGGCGCGATATCGCGGAGGTTGCGCACCGTCGGCAGGATGCCCGCCGCCACCGGCTTGCCCTCGTCGATATGGAGCGTGCCGCCATGGTTGAGGACCATGCCGAAATTGTGGTTCGAGCCGAAGGTGTGGTTCCACGGCAACCAGTCGACGAAGACAGGCGGCGTCGCAGTGAGGAAGGGAAAGCACTGCTCCAGCATGGCCTGGTTGGCCATCAGCATGCGCTGGGTGTTGATCACCGCCTTGGGCTCGCCGGTCGAACCGGAGGTCAGCAGGAACTTGGCGATGGTGTCGGGACCGATCCCCGCGAAGGCCGCGTCGACCCGGGAATCGCCCGCCTCGCCCTCGAGCTCCGTCAGCGGCAGGGCGCCGCCGGTCTCCGCCCGCTGCGCTGCGACGAGCACCCGGTCCTGTCCCGCGACGGCGGCCAGTGCCGCCCGGAACGGGTGGGCATCGGCAACGAAGATCAGGCCCGGGGTGAGGAGGTCGAGACAATAGGCGAGCTTGCCGAAGTCACGCGCCACCAGGCTGTAGGGCGGCGAGATCGGCGCATAGGGCACGCCGACCATCATGGCGGCGAGGGCGACCAGAGCATGGTCGATTCCGTTGCCCGACAGGATGGCGACTGGCCGCTCGGCCGAGAGGTCGTGGCGCAGGAGGCCCGCGGCAAGGCGCCGGACCTGCCGCAGGGTCTCGGCATAGGTCAGGCTGCGCCAGGCGCCATCGGCCGTCCTTTCGGCGAGGAAGATGCGGTCGGGCGCCGCCGCCGCCCAGTGGACGAGACGGTCCGGCAGCGCGCGCGGATAGGCACCGATCGTCTGGCGCACCGAGACGAGCCGGACGCCGTCGGCCCGCTCCTCGATGACGGGCTCGAGGCGGCCGAGCCGGTGCCAGCCGTCACCATCGGCATCAATCGTCTGACGGGGGGCGACAAGCGACATCGAAGCCTCCGGGGGTGCCGCCTGTGGCTGGCGAGGCGTTGGGGGACATGCGGTATGCACTTGGCCGGGGGCCTCGGGCCCGCCGGCCGCTGTCAGTCGGGCCGGGAGACCTTGGCTGCCCGCTTGGCGAGGAAATCGCGGACGCGGGCCTTGGCCTCTGGCATGGTCTGGGCGGCCGAAGCCATCAGCGCCTCCGTCAGGTAGCCGATATGCGGATCGGCTTCGGCGATGCGCGGCAGGGCGTGGATCACCGCGAAACGGGTCATGTCGGCAATTCCGGCCGCCTTGCAGGCGAGATCCATGGCGAGGGCCAGTCCGGCGCCGTCGGCGACGCGGTACTGGCAGGCGCCGGCCGCCTTCGCCTCATCGGCCGAGAGCGTGCGTCCGGTCAGCATCATGTCCTGGACCAGCGGGGTGCCGATCAGCCGGGGAATGCGGACCGAGCCGCCACCGCCGAGGAAGATGCCACGTTGACCTTCGGGCAGAGCGAAGAAGGCGGATTGCTCGGCGATGCGGATATGGGTTGCGGCAGCCAGTTCGAATCCGCCGCCGACCACCGCGCCGTGCAGCACCGCAATGACGGGCACCCGGCCGAATTGGATGTCCTGGAAGGCGCGGTGCCAGCCGAGCGAATGGTGGATGGCGGCGGCGAGGTCCGGCTCGCCGTCGACCTCGCCGAGATCGAGACCGGCGCAGAAATGGTCGCCCTCGCCGTGGAGCACCACCGCGCGAACCGCCACTGGCAAACTGGAAACGACCTTGGAAAGGCCCGCGACCATGGCTTCGTTCAGCGCATTGCGCTTGGCGGGGCGCGCTAGCCGGATGACGGCGATCGCATCCTCGACATGCACCGCCAGGCCCGGGCAGGGTGAAAGGTCAGTCACGGACGCTGCTCCCAGGGAACCATTATTGGTTATTTGAGATAACTATTTTCCAGCGCCGTGCTTGTGTCAATGGGGCAGGGCCTATACCGCTCCCTGTCTCGTTGCGACCGGGTTTCACGAGGTGGTGATGGCGCTCGATCTGGGGCCTCTCGACGGCCATGTCGGCTATCTCCTGCGCCGGGCGCAGCTTGCCGTCTTCGCCGACATCGGCGCTGTTCTGGCCGCGCACGCCATGTCGCCGGCGGACTATGCCGTGCTCACCGTCATCGACAGAAATCCCGGAGCGGGCCCCTCCCAGGTCGCCGAGACGCTGGGCATCCAGAAAACCAATTTCGTGCCCCTGATCCGCCGGATGGAGGCGCGGGGCCTGGTGCTGCGGACGCCCTCCGCGCGCGACCGGCGGTCCGTGGATCTGACGCTGACCGAGGAGGGAAAGACCTTCCTCGCCACCCTGCACGCCATGGCACAGGCCCATGTCGATCGCGTCCGCGACCATCTCGGCCCGGCCGAATACGAAGCACTGCTCGCGCCGCTGCAACGGCTGGCGAGGCTCACGCGCCCGGCGTGACTGCGCTGCGGGCGACAGGCGTCGTCCGCTGGATGCAAGGGCTGTCTT